>DASSMJ010000048.1:0-71579 GCA_035688955.1 Solirubrobacterales bacterium
CGCAACCTCCGCGAGCCGGTCTGCTTCCGCCAAGCGACCGAGCGCCTCCTGCAGGACGGCCACAGCGCCTTCGTGGAGGTAAGCGCCCATCCAGTCCTCGCTCTGGCCCTGAGCGAAACCGCCGAAGCCCAGGGCAAAGACGCCACCGCGATCCTCCACACCCTGCGCCGCGAGGAGGGCGGCTCCCGCCGGATGCTGACCTCGCTCGCCGCCGCCCACGCCCACGGCATCGGCGTCGACTTCGATCCGCTCTTCGAAGGCACCGGCGCGACCCTTACCGAGCTGCCTACCTACCCCTTCCAGCGCCGCCGCTACTGGCTGGAGGCCTCACGGGGATCCGGCGACGCTTCTTCGCTCGGGCAGTCATCGACCGAGC
This sequence comes from Solirubrobacterales bacterium, assembly GCA_035688955.1. GTDB lineage: Bacteria > Actinomycetota > Thermoleophilia > Solirubrobacterales > 70-9 > VAYN01. The sequence continues at coordinate 377 of DASSMJ010000048.1, forward strand.
ACCCGTTGCTCGGAGCCTCGGTCGCCCTCGCCGACGGCTCGCAGCTCCTCACCGGCCGCATCTCCCAGGCCACCCACCCCTGGCTTGCCGAGCACGCCGTCGCCGGCACAGCGATCCTGCCCGGCACCGCCTTCGTCGAGCTGGCGCTCCGGGCCGGGGTCGAGGTGGGGGCGACCCATCTCCAGGAGCTGATCCTTGAGGCGCCACTGCCGATCCCCGGCGAGGGGGCGGTGCATTTGCAGGTCACCGTCTCCGAGGACGGGGAGGAGCACCGGGTCGAGATCCACGCCCGGCCCGAGCCCACGGCCGATCAGGACGAGGAGACCCTCTGGGCCCGCCACGCCTCCGCCACCCTCTCTGACGAGGCGCCCGCACCCCTCGGATTCGACGCCGGCGCCTGGCCCCCGGCCGGTGCCGAGCCGATCGCCACCGAGGACCTCTACGAGCGCGTGGCCGACACAGGCCTCGAATACGGCCCCGCCTTCCAGGGATTGGAAGCTGCCTGGAAGCTGGGCGGGGAGACCTACGCGGAGGTCTCGCTGGCCTCCGAGCAGGAGGGCGAGGCCGCCCGCTACGGCATCCACCCGGCGCTGCTCGACGCGGCGCTGCACCCCGCCTTCCTCGACGCCGATCCATCTCAGAGCGTGCGCCTGCCGTTCAGCTTCGCCGGGGTATCGCTGCACGAGGGCGAGGGAGCAAGTGCCCTGCGGGTCAAAGTCACGGCAGAGGGGGAGAAGCTCCGCCTCGAGGCCGCCGACGCCGCAGGCAACCCGGTTGTCTCGATTGCCGCGCTCGCCACCCGCGAGATTGATCCGGCGCAGCTCGGCTCGAACCAGGCGCAGGGCCAGGGCGATGACCTCTTCGAGATCAAGTGGAACGAGCTGAAGCTGCCGGAGGGCGGAGAGGAGGGCGAGGAGGTGCACGTCCATCGACTCGCCGTTGACCCCAGCCTCGACCCCGCCGCAGCCGCCCACACCCTCACTGCCGAGGTCCTGAACCGCCTGCAGGAAGCGATCGCCGACGAGGGCACCTCGCGTCTCGCCTTCGTCACTACGGGCGCGGTGGCACTCGACCCATCCGAGTCTCCCGCTCCGGCCCTCGCAGCGATCTGGGGCCTGGTCCGCTCGGCCCAGTCCGAGCACCCGGGGCGTTTCCTGCTGATCGACACCGACGGCAGCGACGTCTCCGAGCGGGCACTTGCCGCAGCGCTGGCCCAGGCCGAGGAGCCGCAGCTCGCCCTGCGCGACGGCGTCGCCCGCGTCCCCCGCCTCCAGCGCGCGCCCGACTCCGAAGAGCAGGCCCCGTCCCTCGACCCCGAGGGCACGGTCCTCATCACCGGCGGCCTCTCCGGCCTTGGCGCCCTCACGGCCAGGCACCTGGCTGAACAGGGTTCAAAGCACCTGCTCCTCAGCAGCCGCCGCGGCCCCGAGGCCCCGGGCGCCACCGAGCTGATCGCCGAGCTGACAGCGCTCGGCTGCGAGGCGGAGGCCATCGCCTGCGACGTCTCCGACAAGGAGCAGGTCGAGAAGCTCGTCGCGGGCATCGCAGAGGACCATCCGCTAACCGCCCTCATCCACTCCGCCGGAGCGCTCGACGACGGCGTCATCGAGTCCCTGGACCCCTCCCGACTCGACGCCGTCCTCGCGCCCAAGGCCGACGCCGCCTGGCACCTGCACGAGGCGACCGCGGAGATGGACCTCGCCGCCTTCGTCCTCTTCTCCTCCGCCGCCGCCAGCTTCGGCTCCCCCGGCCAGGGCAACTACGCCGCCGCCAACTCCTTCCTCGACGCGCTCGCCATCGCCCGCCGCGCCGAGGGGCTCGCCGCGACCTCCGTCGCCTGGGGGATGTGGGAGCAGGAGAGCGACCTCGTCGCCGGCGCCGACCGCGAGCGGCTCGGCCGGCTGGGGATGGCGCCGATCGCTGTCGAGCAGGGCCTGGAGATGCTCGACTGGGCCCGCCGGCGGACGCGGCCGCTGGTCATCGCGGCGCCGCTGCGGATCTCCGCCCTGCGCGCCGCCGCCACCGCCGGCATGCTGCCGCCGCTCTTCTCCGGCCTGGTCCAGGTGCGCCGCCGCCGCTCCCAGAGCGCCGCCTCCTTCGCCCGCAGGCTGGCGGCGGTGCCGGAGGCCGAGCGCGAGGCGTTCGCCCTGGCAATCGTCCGCGAGCACGCCGCCGCGGTCCTCGGCCACGCCTCTCCGGACGACGTCGACCCCGCCGCCAACTTCAAGGACCTCGGCTTCGACTCGCTCGGCGCGGTCGAGCTGCGCAACCGCCTCGTCGGCGCGACCGGCGCCCGCCTCGAAGCGACGCTCGTCTTCGACCGCCCGACCCCGGAGGCGATCGCCGCGTACCTGCTCGAGCAGGTGACCCCGGGCGCCGGCCCCGCCGTCGATCCGGCCGAGGCCGAGCTCCGCCGGCTGCTCACCGCGATCCCGGTGGCGCGGCTGCGCGAGGCCGGGGTGCTGGACACGCTGCGCGCGCTGGAGGCGAACCAGGCCGCCGGCCCGGACGCCGAGGGCAGCGAGGGGGATGCGCTGGAGAGCATCGACGAAATGGACATCGACCAGCTCGTGCGCCAGACGCTCGAGCCGGAGACAGCGGAGGGCTAGGGAATGGCGGTTTCGTCCGAGCAGATCGAAAAGGCCCTGCGGACCTCGCTGAAGGAGGCCGAACGCCTGCGCCAGCAGAACCAGCAGCTGCTCGGCCGCCAGAGCGAGCCGATCGCGATCGTCGGCATGAGCTGCCGCTACCCGGGCGGGGCCGGCTCGCCGCAGGGCCTCTGGGAGCTGCTCGCCGCCGGCGGCAGCGCGATCGGCGATTTCCCCGACGACCGCGGCTGGGAGCTGGAGGGCCTCTACGACCTCAGCCCCGAGCAGGCCGAGGCGGGCTTCGCCTACCGCGGCGGCTTCCTCGACGAGGGGATCGAGTTCGACCCCGCCTTCTTCGGCATCTCCCCGCGCGAGGCGCTGGCGATGGACCCGCAGCAGCGGCTGCTGCTGGAAGGGGCCTGGGAGGCGCTGGAGGACGCGGGGATCGACCCGACCGCGCTGCGCGGCACTGACACCGGCGTCTTCGCCGGAATCAGCCCCAACAGCTACCTGCTCGGGGGCAGCCGCGAGGACCCCGCCATCGTCGAGCTGAAGGGGCACGTCGGCACCGGCTTCTCGCCCAGCGTCGCCTCCGGCCGCGTTGCCTACACGCTCGGCCTCGAGGGCCCGGCGGTCTCGATCGACACCGCCTGCTCCTCCTCGCTGGTGGCGATCCACCTCGCGGCCCAGGCCCTGCGCGGCGGCGAGTGCGCGCTCGCCCTCGCCGGCGGCGTCGCCGGCATCGCCAACCCGGAGCTGTTCGTCGAGTTCTTCAACCAGGGCGGGCTCGCCCCCGACGGGCAGTGCAAGTCCTTCTCCGCGACCGCCGACGGCGCCGGCTTCTCCGAGGGCGTCGGCCTGCTGCTCCTGGAGCGCCTCTCCGACGCGAAGCGCAACGGCCGCCGCATCCTCGCCGTCGTCCGCGGCTCCGCCACCAACCAGGACGGCGCCTCCAACGGTCTCACCGCCCCCAACGGCCCCTCGCAGGAACGGGTGATCCGCGCCGCCCTCGCCAACGCCGGGATCGAGCCGAGCGAGGTCGACGCGGTCGAGGCGCACGGCACCGGCACCGCGCTCGGCGATCCGATCGAGGGCCAAGCGCTGCTCGCCACCTACGGCCGGGAGCGCCCGGCCCCGCTGGCGCTCGGCTCGCTGAAGTCGAACCTCGGCCACACCCAGGCGGCGGCCGGGGTCGGCGGCGTGATCAAGATGGTGATGGCGCTGCGCGAAGAAGCGCTGCCGAAGACGCTCCACGCCGAGGAGCCGAGCCCCCACGTCGATTGGAGCGCGGGGGAGATCGAGCTGCTGACCGAGGCCCGCCCCTGGTCCCGGGGCGAGCGACCGCGCCGCGCCGGCGTCTCCTCCTTCGGCGTCTCCGGCACCAACGCCCACGTCATCATCGAGGAGCCGCCCGCCGCGCCGGCCCCCGATCGCGCCACCGCCGCCCGCCCCCCGCTGCTGCCCTGGGTGCTCTCGGCCAAGAGTCCGGAGGCGCTCGCCGCCGCCGCCGCCCGCCTCGCCGCCCACGTCGAGGCCGAGGACCCCGACCTCGCCGACGTCGCCCACACGCTGCTGCACGCCCGCGCCCGGCTCGAGCACCGCGCCGTCGTCGTCGGCGCCGACCGGGCCGAGCTGCTGGCGGGCCTGGCCGCGCTGGCGCAGGGGCGGCCGGCGCCGAACCTGGTCAGCGCCCGCGCCGGCTCGCGCTCCAAGGTCGCCTTCGTCTTCCCCGGTCACGGCAACCAGTGGCTGGGGATGGCCCGCGACCTGCTCGACGAGTCACCCCAATTCGCCGCCTCGATCGAGCGCTGCGACCGCGCCTTCGCCCCCTACCGCGAGGTCGGCATCGCCGAGCTGATCCGCCGCGATGACCCTGCCTGGCTCGAGGAGACGCCGCTGCTGCAGCCGGTCACCTTCTCGGTGATGGTCGCGCTGGCCGAGCTCTGGCAGGCCTACGGCGTGCAGCCGGGGGCCTTCGTCGGCCACTCGCAGGGGGAGGTCGCGGCGGCTGTCGTCGCCGGCGCGATCAGCCTCGAGGACGGCGCCCTGATCACCGCCCAGCGCAGCGTCATGCTGCCGAAGCTGACCGGCACCGGGTCGCTGGTCGCGGCCGGCATACCGGCCGCGCAGGCGGCGGCGCTGATCGAGCGCTTCGAGGGCGAGGTCACGGTGGCGGCGATCAACGGCCCGACCGCGGTCCTGCTGGCGACGCCGTACCACCACGTCGACGAGCTGCTCGCCGAGCTCGAGGCCGCCGGGGCCCGCCGCAAGGTCGTGGCGACCACGGTCGCCGCTCACTCGCCCCACATCGAGGTCCTGCGGGAGGAGTCGCTGCGGCTCTTCGCGCCGGTGACCCCGCGCCAGACCGCGGCCTCCTTCTACTCGACCGTCAGCGCCGAGCCGATCCCCACCGAGCGGCTCGACGCCGAGTACTGGTTCGGCAACATGCGCCGGCCGGTCCGCTTCCACGAAGCGGTCCAGGCGCTACTGCGCGACGGCTACAGCGCCCTGATCGAAACCAGCTCGCACCCGGTGCTGGCGATGGCGCTGCAGGAGACGGCCGAGGCGGAGGACCGCGGCTCGGTCGCCGTCCTCCACAGCCTGCGCCGCGACGAAGGGGGGATGCGGCGGATGCTGACCTCGCTCGCCGACGCCCACGTACACGGGGTCGCGGTCGACTTCTCGCCGCTGCTGGGGGGGAGCGGCGCGACCCTGACCGAGCTGCCGACCTACCCGTTCCAGCGCCGGCGCCTCTGGGTCGACCGCGCGGCCGGCGCCGGCAACGTCCCCTCGCTCGGCCAGAGGGCCGCCGCGCACCCGCTGCTGGGCGCCGCGATCGCCGTCGCCGGCGAGGACGGGCACCTGCTCACCGGCCGCGTCTCCCTGCGCACCCACCCCTGGCTGGCCGACCACGGGATCGCCGACACCCCGATCCTCCCCGGCACCGGGTTCGTCGAGCTGGCGCTCCGAGCGGGCCGCGAGGTCGGCGCCGAGCAGCTGCGCGAGCTGGTCCTCGAAGCGCCGTTGCCGATTCCCGCCGAGGGGGCGCTGCAGCTGCAGGTGAGCCTGACGCCGCGCGAGGAGGAGGGCGTCTACGGCGTCGCCGTCCACGCCCGCCCCGAGCCGGAGGGCGCGGCCGAGGGGGAGGATCCCGGCGCGGCCCCCTGGACCCGCCACGCCTCCGGCACCCTCGCCGCCGAGCTGCCCCCTGCCCAGGACCTCGATGCGCTCGCCTGGCCGCCCCCCGGTGCCGAGCCGATCGAGACCGAGGCCTTTTACGACACGATCGCCGCCGCCGGCTTCGAGTACGGACCCGCCTTCCAGGGACTGGAAGCGGCCTGGAAGCTCGGCGACCACGCCTACGCGGAGATCGCGCTGGCACCCGAGCAGGAGAAGGAAGCCGAGCGCTTCGGCGTCCACCCGGCCCTGCTCGACGCCGCCCTCCACGCCGCCTTCTTCTGCATCGACGCGGACGCCGGCGGCGGCGCGATGCTGCCCTTTGCCTTCAACGGCGTCTCCCTGTACGGGGCCCGCGGCGCCGCCTCGCTGCGGGTCCGGGTCAGCGTCGAGGGGGAGAAGATTCACCTCGACGCGGCCGACGGCGAGGGCAACCCGGTCGCCTCGATCCGCTCGGTCGCCGCCCGCCCGGTCGATCCCGCCCAGTTCGGCGCGCCGCCGGCCGAGGACGCGCTGCTGAGCCTGCGCTGGAGCGAGCTGGAGCTGCCCGAGGCGCCCGCCGACGCGCCTGCGGTCGCGGTCTTCGAGTGCGTCCCGGATCCCGCCGCGGGCGCGGTCGCGGCGACCCATGCCCTCTGCGCCGAGGTGCTGGAGCGGCTGCAGGCGTTCCTCGCCGACGCCGCGCCGGAGGAGCGGCTCGCGTTCGTCACCGCCGGCGCCGTCGCCGCGGCCGACGGCGAGTCCCCCGACCCCGCCGCCGGCGCGGTCTGGGGCCTCGTCCGCTCGGCGGAGTCAGAGCATCCTGGACGTTTCGTCCTCGTCGACACGGACGGCAGCGAGGCGTCGCGCGCGGCGCTGCCGGCGGCGCTGGGGGTGACCGAGGAGCCCCAGCTCGCCTTGCGCGAGGGGGCGGCCATGGTCCCGCGCCTGGTCCGGGCGGCGGAGAGCGAGGAGCTGGCCCCGCCCGCCGAGCCCGGTCCCTGGCACCTCGAAAAGGGCGAGGGGGGCGTGCTCGAGGATCTGCGCCTGGTCCCGGCCCCGCAGGCGCAGCGGCCGCTGCAGGGCAGCGACGTCCGCCTCGCCGTCCACGCCGCCGGGGTCAACTTCCGCGACGTGCTGCTGGCGCTCGGGATGTACCCCGGGGTGGCGGCGGCGAGCGGCGGCGAGGGTGCCGGTGTCGTGCTCGAGGTCGGTCCCGAGGTCGCCGACCTGCGCCCCGGCGACCGCGTCTTCGGGCTGGTCCCGGACGCCTTCGGCCCGGTCGCGATCAGCGACCGCAGCCTGCTGGCGCCGATGCCCCGCGAGTGGTCCTTCGAGCAGGGGGCGTCGGTCACGACCGTCTTCGCCACCGCCTACTACGGGCTGGTCGACCTCGCCGAGCTGAAGGCGGGGGAGAGGGTCCTAATCCACGCCGGGGCCGGCGGCGTCGGCATGGCGGCGATCCAGCTGGCCCAGCACCTCGGCGCCGAGGTCTTCGCCACCGCCAGCCCCTCGAAGTGGGGCGCCCTCCGCGACCTCGGCCTCGACGACGACCACATCGCCTCCTCGCGCGACCTCGGGTTCGAGGAGAAGTTCCTGGCGACGACCGGCGGCGAGGGCGTCGACGTCGTTCTCGACGCGCTCGTGCGCGAGTTCGTCGACGCCTCGCTGCGGCTGCTGCCCCGCGGCGGCCGCTTCCTCGAGATGGGCAAGACCGACGTCCGCGACCCCGATCAGGTTGCCGCCGACCACCCCGGCGTCGAGTACCGCGCCTTCGACCTCGGCGAGGCCGGGCCGGAGCGGGTGCAGGCGATCCTCGGCGAGCTGCTCGACCTCTTCGCCCAGGGCGAGCTCCGCCGCTCCCCGATCGCCAGCTGGGACGTGCGCGAGGCGAAGCGTGCCTTCCGCCACCTCAGCGGCGCCCGCCACGTCGGCAAGGTGGTGCTGCGGATCCCCCAGCCGTCGAGCGCGGCGGGGACGGCGCTCGTCACCGGCGGCCTCTCCGGCGTCGGCGCGCTGACCGCCCGGCACCTGGCCCGGCGCGGGGTCACCCGCCTGCTGCTGGTCAGCCGCCGCGGCCCCGACGCGCCCGGCGCCGACGAGCTGCTCGCCGAGCTGGCCGAGCTCGGCTGCGAGGCCGAGGCTGTCGCCTGCGACGTCTCCGACCGCTCTCAGGTCGAGACGCTCCTCGACTCGGTCCCGGCCGAGCATCCGCTCAGCGCCGTCTACCACTCGGCCGCGGTTCTCGCCGACGGCACGATCGAAACGCTCGACCGCGAGCGCCTCGACGCCGTGCTCGCCGCCAAGGCCGACGCCGCCTGGCACCTGCACGAGGCGACCGCGGAGATGGAGCTCTCGGACTTCGCCCTCTACTCCTCGATCGCCGGCAGCTTCGGCTCCCCCGGTCAGGGCAACTACGCCGCCGCCAACGCCTTCCTCGACGCGCTGGCACAGCGCCGGCACGCCGAAGGCCGCCCCGCCACCGCCGTCGCCTGGGGGCTCTGGGCGCAGACCAGCAGCCTCGACGAGACCGCCGACCGCGACCGCCTCGCCGGCTTCGGCCTCGTCCCGATCGAGGCCGCCGAGGGTGTCGAGCTGCTCGACCGGGCGCGCCTGCGGGCGGAGCCGTTCGCGGTCGCGGCACCGCTGCAGGCGGCGACGATGCGGGCCGCGGCCGGCGCCGGGATGCTGCCGTCGCTGCTGACCGGCCTCTTCACGGTCAACCGCCGCCGCGCCCGGGCGGCGTCGGGTTCGCTGGCGCGGCGGCTGGCGACGGTGCCGAAGGGCGAGCGCGGGGAGATCGTCCTCACCGTCGTGCGCGAGCACGCGGCGGCGATCCTCGGCCACGGCTCGCCGAAGGCGATCGACCCCGGCGCCAACTTCAAGGATCTGGGATTCGACTCGCTCGGCGCGGTCGAGATGCGCAACCGGCTCGCCCAGGCGACCGGGGTCCAGCTCGACGCCACCGTCGTCTTCGACCGGCCGACGCCGGAAGCGATTGCCGCCTACCTGCTGGAGCAGGTCGAAGGCAAGGTCGGTGGCGGCGTCGTCGTCCACGCCGCCCGCGGCAGCGCCGAGCCGGTCGCGATCGTCGGTATGAGCTGCCGCTTCCCCGGCGGCGTCGCCTCGCCCGAGGGGCTATGGCGCCTGCTCGGCGCCGGCGAGGACGCGATCTCGACCTTCCCCGGGGACCGCGGCTGGGAAATCGAGCGCTTTTACGACCCCGACCCCGAGCGGCCCGGCAAGACCTACGCCCGCGGCGGCGGCTTCCTCGCCGGGGCGGGCGAGTTCGACCCCGCCTTCTTCGGCATCTCCCCGCGCGAGGCGCTGGCGATGGACCCGCAGCAGCGGCTGCTGCTGGAGGACTCCTGGCAGGTGCTGGAGGACGCCGGCATCGACCCCCTCTCCCTGCGCGGCTCCAGCACCGGCGTCTTCGTCGGCATGACCGCCGCCAGCTACCTCGTCGGCGCCGGGGCCGAGGACGCGGGCGACCTGGAGGGGTACCTGATCACCGGCCTCTCGCCCAGCGTCGCCTCCGGCCGCCTCGCCTACACCCTCGGCCTCGAGGGTCCGGCCCTGACCGTCGACACCGCCTGCTCCTCCTCGCTGGTGGCGCTGCACCTGGCGGCGCAGGCGTTGCAGGGGGGAGAGTGCGAGCTGGCCCTGGCCGGCGGCGCCACCGTGATCGGGGACCCGGCGATCCTGGCCGGGATGAGCCGCCAGCGGGTGCTGGCCCCCGACGGCCGCTGCAAGTCGTTTGACGGCGGCGCCGACGGGATCGGCGTCGGCGAGGGCTCCGGCCTCCTGCTGCTGGAGCGCCTCTCCGACGCGAAGCGCAACGGCAGGCGCATCCTCGCCGTGATCAAAGGTTCGGCGACCAACCAGGACGGGGCGAGCAACGGGCTAACCGCCCCGAACGGTCCTTCGCAGGAGCGGGTGATCCGCCAGGCGCTGGCCAACGCGGGACTGAAGCCAAGCGAGGTAGACGCGGTCGAGGCCCACGGCACCGGCACCACGCTCGGAGATCCGATCGAGGCCGGGGCACTCCTAGCCACCTATGGCCAAGATCGAGAGACCCCTCTTCAACTGGGCTCCCTGAAGTCCAACATCGGCCACACCCAGGCGGCGGCGGGAGCCGGGGGCGTGATCAAGATGGTGATGGCGCTGAGAGAAGAAGCGCTGCCCAAGACGCTCCACGTCAGCGAGCCAACCCCACACGTGGACTGGAGCGCGGGGGAGATCGAGCTGCTGACCGAGCAGCGCGAGTGGCCCAAAGGCGGGCGACCCCGCAGAGCCGGCATCTCCTCCTTCGGCATCTCCGGCACCAATGCCCACCTGATCATCGAGGAGGCACCCGAGCAGCCGGCCCCTGGGAAGACGAAAGAGGCACCGCCGCTTTTGCCCTTCGCGCTCTCGGCCAAGACCCCCGAGGCACTGAGCGACGCGGCCGGAAAACTCGCGGCCCACCTCGAGGCCGAGGGTCCCGACCCCCTCGACGTCGCCCACACCCTGATCAATGCAAGGGCTCAGCTCGAGCAGCGGGCGGTGATCGTCGCCGCTGACCAAGCCGAGCTCTTGCTAGGGCTCGATGCCCTCGCCCGTGGCAAGAGCGCCGAAAGCCTTGTCCAGGCCAAGAAGGCCCAGGGACCCGTCGCCTTCCTGCTCAGCGGCCAGGGCTCCCAGCGAGCCCAGATGGGCAAGGGCCTCTACGAGGCCTTTCCCGTCTACGCCGAGGCCTTCGACTCCGCCTGCGATGCCCTGGCAAGCGAGGGGATCGAGGTCAAAGAGGCGATCTGGGCGCAGGCCGGAACCGAGCTCTCCGAAAGCCTGGAGCGCACCGACCTAACCCAGGCCTCGCTCTTCGCCCTGCAGGTCTCCCTCTTTGCCCTCGTCGGCTCCTTCGGCCTCTCACCCGACTACCTACTCGGCCACTCGGTGGGCGAGATCACCGCCGCCCACCTGGCGGGGGTCTTCTCTCTTCAGGACGCCGCCAGGCTGATCGCCGCCCGGGGCCGATTGATGGCGGCCCTGCCCGAGGGCGGGGCGATGGCCTTCATTACTGCCACCGAGGCAGAGGTCGAAGCCGGCCTCGCCTCCTACGAGGGCCGCCTGACGATCGCCGCCGTCAACTCCCCGACCCAGATCACGGTCTCCGGCGATGAGGACGCACTCGCCGAGTGGGAAGCAGAGCTGGGAAAGACCGGCAAGGAGGCCAAGCGCCTGCGGGTCTCCCACGCCTTCCACTCCCACCGCATGGAGCTGATGCTTGAGGAGTTCGAAGAAGTCGCCGCCACGCTCTCGACGTCTGCTCCGAAGCTGCCGGTGATCTCCAACCGCACGGGAGAGCCCCTGACCCCCGAGCAGGCCGCCGACCCCGCCTATTGGGCCGGCCAGGTGCGCGGCGAGGTGCGCTTCGCCGACGGGCTCGCCTACCTGCAGGACCAGGGCACCGCCGCCTACCTGGAGCTCGGACCGGCGGCGGTCCTCAGCGCCCTCGCCGCCCAGGAGAGCCCGGCCACCGCGACCGCCACCGCCCTGCGCCACAAGCGAGACGATGCCCGCTCCCTTCTCCTCGCCCTCGGCAACATGCACGCCGCCGGGCAGCGGGTCGACTTCGAGCAGTTGTTCAAAGGCACCGGCGCCCGTACCACCAAGCTCCCGACCTACCCCTTCCAGCGCGAGCGCTATTGGGTCGAGGCGACCAGGAGCACCGGCGACCTCTCCGCCGCCGGTCAGTCCTCCACCGAGCACCCATTGCTCGGCGCCGCGGTCTCCCTCGCCGATGGCTCGCACCTGCTCACCGGACGCATCTCCCAGAAGACTCACCCCTGGCTGGCCGAGCACGCCGTCGCCGGTACCGCGATCCTCCCCGGCAGCGCCTTCGTCGAGCTGGCGCTGCGCGCTGGTCAGGAGGTCGGCACCACTCATCTCCAGGAGCTGATCTTGGAGGCGCCGCTGCCGATCTCCGAGGAGGGTGCGGTGCAGTTGCAGGTCACTGTCTCCGGCGAGCATGAGCTCACGGTCCACGCTCGCCAGGAACCAACCGGTGATGAGGAGGAGACCCCATGGGCCCGCCACGCCACCGCCACCCTCAGCGACGAACCACCAGCCCCGCTCGACTTCGACGCCATCGCTTGGCCTCCCGCCGGTGCGGAGCCGCTCGACACCGCCGACCTCTACGAGCGCGTCGCCGACATGGGCCTCGAATACGGCCCCGCCTTCCAGGGGCTCGAGGCCGCCTGGCGCCTGGGCGAGGAGATTTACGCGGAGATCTCGCTGGCCGAGGAGCAAAGCACTGAAGCCGGCAGCTTCGGGGTGCACCCGGCGCTGCTCGACGCGGCGCTGCACGCGGCCGGCCTCGATCCCGATGCCGCCGACACGGCGCGGCAGCCCTCCACCTTTAGCGGTGTCTCCGTGCACATCGCCAAGGGGCCAAGTGCCCTGCGGATTCGCCTCTCCGGCACGAGCGAGACGGTCCGCCTCGAAGCGGCGGATGCCGAGGGCAACCCGGTGGCGGCGCTGGATGCCGGGCTGGGCGAGGTCGACATCGCGACGATCGGCGCCGCGACCCAGGGCGATGCACTCTTCGCGACTCGCTGGCGCGAGCTGGAGCCGGCGGGCCCGCTAAAAAGTCCGCCGGACCTTTTGTCCCCTATGCGGAACAAAGGTCCGGCGGACTTTGCTGGGGGAGAGGCCGAGATCTTCCGCTGCGTTGCCGACCCCGATCTCGACCCCGCCGCGGCGAGCCACGCCCTCTGCGCCGAGGTTCTGGAGCGCTTGCAGCAAGCGATCGCCGGAGAGGAGCCGACCCGGCTCGCCTTCCTCACCGAGGGCGCAGTGGCCCTTGACCCCGGCGAGTCCCCCGACCCGGCGCTCGCAGCGGTTTGGGGCCTGGTGCGCTCGGCGCAGTCCGAGCACCCGGGGCGCTTCCTGCTGATCGACAGCGACGGCAGCGATGCTTCGGAGCAGGCGCTGGCGATGGCGCTGGCCCAGACCGAGGAGCCGCAGCTGGCGCTGCGCGAGGGAACGGCATGGGTGCCGCGGCTGGCCCGGGCCGAGACGGCGGACCGCGGCAGCGGGGAGGCCCCCGCGGACGAGCTCGACCCAGACGGCACCGTGCTCCTCACCGGCGGTCTCTCGGGGCTCGGCGCCCTCACCGCCAAGCACCTGGCCGAACAGGGTGCAAAGCACCTGCTCCTCAGCAGTCGCCGCGGCCCCGACGCCCCCGGCGCACAGGACCTGATCGCCGAGCTAGCCGCGCTCGACTGCGTAGCCGAGGCGGTCGCCTGCGACGTCTCCGACAGGGCCGAGGTCGAGGCGCTCATCGCCAGCGTCCCGAAACAGCACCCGCTCACCGCGGTCATCCACTCCGCCGGTGTCATCGACGACGGCGTCATCGATTCCCTCGACGCCCCCCGCCTCGACGCCGTCCTCGCCCCCAAGGCCGACGCCGCCTGGCACCTGCACGAGGCCACGCGGGGGATGGACCTCGCCGCCTTCGTCCTCTACTCCTCCTCCGCCGCCACCTTCGGCGCGCCGGGCCAGGGCAACTACGCCGCCGCCAACTCCTTCCTCGACGCGCTCGCCGCCCGGCGCCGGGCGGAGGGGCTGCCGGCCACGGCGATCGCCTGGGGGATGTGGGAGGAGGGGATGGCCGCCGGCCTCAGCGACGCCCAGCGCGGTCGCGCCACCGGCGTCGGCCTGATCCCGATCGAGCCCGCCCGGGGCTTCGCCCTGCTCGAACGCGCCCGGGCCCTGCCCGACCCCGCCGTCGCCGCGGTCCCCTTCGACGCGCGCGTCGTCCGCACCGCCGCCCGGGCCGGGCTGCTGCCGCCACTGCTCTCGGAGCTGGTGCGGCTGCCCGCCCGTCGCGCCCGGGCCGGCGGCGCCGCCCTCGCCGAGCCCCTCGCTGGCGTTCCCGCCGAGGGGCGGGAGGCCACCGTCCTGGCGCTGGTCTCCGAGCAGATCGCCGCCGTGCTCGGCCACTCCGGGGCCGCCGCCATCGACCCCGACCGCAACCTGCTCGAGCTCGGTTTCGACTCGCTCGGCGCGGTCGAGCTGCGCAACCGCCTCTCCAACCTCGCCGGCACCCAGCTGCCCGCGACGGTCGCCCTCGAGCACCCGACCCCGAGGGCCCTCGCGGCCCACCTCCTCGCCCGCTTCGAGGAGTCGGCACCGGGCGGGCCCGCCGCTCCCGCCGCCGAGGGCAGCACCCTGCGCGCCCTGGTCGACAGCGCCCACGCCGAGGGCCGCACCGCCGAGGTGGCCGCCTCGCTGATCGAGATGTCGAAGTTCCACCCCTCCTTCGCCACCGCCGCCGAGCTCGGGCAGCCGCCCGAGGCGGTGACGATCGCCGCCGAGGGCGCCGGGCCGCGGCTGATCTGCCTGCCCTCGTTCGTGGTCGGCTCCGGCCCGCACCAGTTCGCCCGCCTCGCCCGCGCGCTCGACGGGCGCCACCCGCTCACCGCCCTCGCCCTGCCCGGCTTCCGCCCGGGGGAGCGGTTCCCGGCCAGCTGGGACGCCGCGATCGAGGCTCTCGCCGGGGCCGCCACCGAGGCCGCGGCCGGAGACCCGTTCGTGCTGGCCGGCTTCTCCAGCGGCGGCGGCCTCGCCCATGCGGTCGCCGAGCGGCTCGAGGCGGAAGGCGCCGGGCCGGCCGCCGTGGTCCTGATCGACTCCTACCTGCTGCCCGACGACGCCGTGACCGAGGGCTTCGCGACGGTGCTGGCGCAGATGCTCGATCGCGACCACGAGGCGATCGCGATCGACGACGACAACCTGCTGGCGATGGCCGCCTACATCCGCCTCTTCCGCGGCTGGCGTCCGGGCGAGCTCGCCGCCCCGAGCCTGATGCTGCGCGCCGCCGAGGCCCTGGGCGAACCCGGCTCCGAGGGGGACCGTGCCGCCTGGTCGACCACGGAGACGGTCGAGGTGGCCAGCGACCACTTCGGGACCGTCGCCGACGCCGCCCCGCTCAGCGCCGCCGCGATCGAGGCCTGGCTGGGGGCGCTGCCGACCGCCCTCGCCGCCGAGGGGGCGGGGGCCTGATGGCGCGCCTGCACGCGAAGAGCTGGGGGCCGGTGGACGGGCCGGCGGTCGTCTGCGTCCACGGCATCGGCCAGCACGGCGGCATCTTCGCCGAGCTCGCCGAACGCCTGGCACGGGACGGGTTCCGCGTCGTCGCCCTCGACCTGCGCGGTCACGGCGAGTCCGAGCGCCAGCCGCCCTGGGACGCCGGCACCCACGTCGCCGACCTGCTCGAGACCGCCGACGCCCTGGGGATCCAGCGGGCGACCTGGATCGGCCACAGCTTCGGCGGCCGCCTCCTCGCCGCCCTCGCCGACCGGGCGCCGCAGCGTGCCGAGCGCCTGGTCCTGCTCGACCCCGGGCTCGAAGTCCCGCCCGCGCACGCGCTCAAGTCGGCCGAAATGGACCGACTCGACTGGAGCTTCGCCACCCCCGGCGGCGCCGTCAACGCCCTGCTCAGCTCCGACCTGGTCGTCGCCGCCCCGCAGGAGGCGGTCGCCGCGTATGTGGAGGGGGACGTCGTGCGCGGCGCCGACGGGCGCTTCCGCTTCCGCCACAGCCCCAGCGCCGCGGTCGTCGCCTGGAGCGAGTCGACGCTGCCGCCGCCCCCGGTCGCGCAGCTGCCGACCCTGGTGGTGCGGCCGGTGGCCTCGGTCCTCCCCAACCGGGCGCAGGACTCGCGCTACCGGGCCGAGCTCGGCCCGCTGCTGACGCTGGTCGCCGTCCCCCACGGCCACAACCTGCTCTGGGAAGCGCCGGTCGAGACCCTGGCCGCCGTCGCGAAGTTCCTCGACGTCTAGCGGCGGACGGTCTATCGCGGCAGCGCGATCGCCGTCAGCAGCAGCCCGTCGGCGAGCAGCCAGCGCCCCTCGAAGCCGCGCAGCTCGGCCCCGTCCAGGCTCGGTCCGGGGACCATGAGCCGGGCCCGGAAGCGGCGCGCCGCGGGGTCGAGCTCGAGGCTCGCGTCCTCGAAGCCGAGCCAGCGCCCGGTCAGCGGGAACCAGGCCTTGTATACGGACTCCTTGGCGCTGAACAGGAGCCGGTCCCAGTGGACCCCGGGCTCGGCCCGAGCCAGCTCGGCCAGCCGCGGCCGCTCCTCCGGCCGGGCGACGTCGGGCAGCAGTCCCGTCGGCAGCGGCGCGTTTGCCTCGGCGTCGATCGCCAGCGCCGCCAGCTCCTCCGCCCGAGCGACGGCAGCGGCGCGGTAACCATCGGTGTGGGTGATCGCGCCGACCGTCCCGGCCGGCCACAGGGGCTCGCCCTTGGGCCCGGCGAGGATCGGTCCCGGCTCCACCCCCAGAGTCGCCAGCGCCCGGTGCGCGCACTCGCGGCCGCCCGCCAGCTCGCGCCGCCGTTTCTCCACCGCGCGCGCGGCGAGCGCCGCCTCCTCGGGGTAACGGAACTCCGCCGGCCCGTCCTCGCGCGACTCGGCGACGGCGACCGCCTCTGGCAGGATCGCCGCGATCACGCCGGCACCTGCGCCGTCAGCACCGGCCGCAGCCCGGGCCGTTTCCAGCGTCGCCCCGCCCACTCGCGCGGGTAGCCGAGCGAGACCTCCTCGAAGCGGACGCCGTCGTGCCAGGTCGTGACCGGGATGTGGAGGTGGCCGTAGACGACCGCGGTGGCGCCGAAGCGCCGGTGCCAATCGGCGGTCCGGGCCGTCCCGCACCACTGCGCGAACTCCGGGTGGCGGAGGACCCGGGTCGGCGACTCCAGCAGCGGGAAGTGGTTGACGAGGACCTTCGGCAGGTCCGCCGGGCAGGCCTGCAGGCGCGCTTCCGTCGCCGCCACGCGGGCCGCGCACCAGGCCTCCCGGCTCGGGTGGGGATCGGGCTGGAGCAGGAACTCGTCGACGCAGACGACCCCGGTCTCATAGGCGCGGCGCAGCGCCGCCTCCTTGTCGGCGAAACGGGCGCGGCCGAAGGAGTAGTCGTAGAGGAGGAACAGCGGCGCGACCAGGGCCGGGCCGCCGGCGCCCTCCCAGAGGGGGTAGGAGTCCTCCGGCGTCACCGCGCCGCGCTCGCGGCAGACTTCGACCAGGCGCCGGTAGCGGGCCTCGCCGCGCAACTCCTCGCCTGCGGGGTCCGTTCTGCCCTCGACCCGGCGCGGGGTCAGGAGCTCGTGGTTTCCGGGCACCCAGATCACCTTCTCGAAGCGCCGCGCCAGCAGCCCGATCGCCCACTCGACGTCGGCGATCGAGTCGCCGACGTCGCCGGCCACGATCAACCAGTCCCCGGCCGAGCGCGGGCGCAGCGTCTCGACGAACTCGCGGTTGCGGGCGTGGTTGACGTGGAGGTCGCTGATCGCCAGCAGCGTCGCCATCACCGACGCACCCCGATGAGCCGCCCGCGGCTATTCGACATGGATTCGTGACTATGTTGCGCCACGGGGCGAGCGGGCTCCGTATGATCGCCGCAGTGTCTTTCACTGCCAAGGCCACAATGGGTTAGGCCGTGGCGTCCAAGGCCCGCAACCGGCACCCTCGCGCCGGCGCGAAGGGGGGGCAGCGTGACCGCCTGATCGAGGCGATGACCCAGGTCGCCGCCCGCCACGGCTACCGCGACGCCAGTGTCGCCCGCGTGGTCGAACAGGCCGGCGTCTCCCGCGCGACCTTCTACGAACATTTTGCCGACAAGGAAGCATGCTTCCTTGTCGCCTTTGAAGTCGCGGCCGCCCGCTTCGTCGCGGGGCTGCCGCGGATCGAAGCCGACTTCTCTCCGGCCAACCGCGCGGGAGAGATGCTCGACGACCTGCTCGGCAACATCGTCCGCGTCCCCGCCGCTGCCCGCATCCTCCTGGTCGAGGCGCTGGCCGGGGGCCCAAAGGTGCGACAGGCGCACGAACGCTTCATCTTCGGCATCGAGGACACCTTCGAGCGCTGGCTGGCCGGCCCCGGCGAGCATGGTTATCGCCTCACCGTGCCGGGCCGGGCCGTCTCGGAGGGGATCGGGGGGATTCTGCTGATCCGCTGCTTCCGCGGCGAAACCGCCAGCGTCCCCAACCTCCGCCACGACCTCCTCGCCTGGCTCTACTCCTATGCCGATCACGAGGACCGGCCGCGCCTGAGCCCGGAGGAGTGGCGGGCGATGGGGGCGCCGCTGGTGGGGGAGACCGGCGCGGGGTTCGCCGCCGATGCCCCGGTGCAGAAGCTGCCGCGGGGCCGCAGCGCCGCCAGCCCGGAGGAGGTGACGGCGGCGCAGCGGCAGCGGATCCTCGCCGCGGTCGGGCGGCTGGCGCGCACCCACGGCTACCTGGCGACTACCGTGGCCGACATCGTCAAGGCGGCGCCGGTCACCCGCGAGGTCTTCTACGGGTTGTTCCGCAACAAGGAAGACGCCTTCCTTGCCGCCCAGTCCGCGGAGCTCGAAAAGAGCATTCCGGTCACCGGAGCCGCCTTCTTCGCCGGCGAGACCTGGCCGGATCGGGTTTGGGGCGGGCTCGAGGCGCTGCTCGGCTATTTCTCGACCGACCCTGCCGCCGTCTACCTCGACGTGATCGAGAGCTACGCCGCCGGCGCTGCGGCGCTGCGGCGCTCGTTCGACAACCGCATGGCCTACAGCCTCTTCTTCGAAGACGGCTACAAGCAGCGGCCGGAGGCGGAACGGCTGCCGCGCCTCTGCTCGGAGTCGATCGGCGACGCCATCGTCGGCCTGATGCGCTGGCACGTGAGCGAAGGTCGCACCGAACGGATGCTGGAAATCCTGCCCCTCACCGCCTACGTCGCCCTGGCCCCGTTCATCGGCGCGGAGGCGGCGCTGGACTTTGTCGAAGCGAAGACGGCGCGGACGCTGCGGCGGATTTCTCCCGGCAGGCTGTAGCGGGCGGCGGGGCGGCCCGGGGTTTCGCCGTCGCTCTGGGCGGGGTGTTCGCGGATCACCCCGAGCGTGACGAGTGCGTCAAGGTGGCGGCGCAGGGTCTGGCTGCTGGCCTGCCCCCGTGTCGCTAGATCCGACGTCGTGGCCTCGCTGACCTGACTGAGTGACCGCAGGATGCTGAGCCGAATCGGGTCGGCGATAACTTCCAGCCATCCTGCAGCTCCGGTAGCGGCCGAGGCCTCCGAAGAGTGCTGCATTCCCTATATCCCCCTGCTGATTATGAACAACGATGGTCTTTGTGCTGATCCCACTGGCAAAACTTGGGTAAACGTGAGTTTCTATCCCCGGCGAGAGGCATGTATATCGACATCCCAGAGAAATGGCAAGCGTGGGATAGCGGTTCAACGCCTTCCAGCGCTCAGCGTGGCTCGGCTGCTTTCGAACGCCAATGGTTTTTTTGGAGAGCGCTCCGGACCTTTTTTCACGACTTTGAACTCAATGATTTTCCCGAACCGGGAGGACCAGTACGTTGGCAATCCAATGAGTCGCCTTAAGTTGGACTGATCTGCTGGTGCTCCTGTCTGAGGGCCCGATGCGATGGCGGGAAGGGCTCGCCTTCGCAGTCGCGGCGCGTCGCTACTGGGTCGGGGTTTTCCCCGAGGTGCGTCGGCAGCGAGAGCGTTGCCGAAAGCGGGCGCTCTCGATTCCCGACAACGAGCTGAGGCAGGCTGCCCTGCTGACGATCGAGCGCAAGTGGAGCCACAGCGAGGGCGCTGCGGCGTTCGCCGTTCTGCTGCCGAAGAAGGTCCGTCCGGCATTCGTCCAGATGGCGATCGCTTACGAGTTGATGATCGATTACCTCGACACCATCTCAGAGTGGCCGGTGTCCGATCCCTGGGCCAACACCCTGCAACTGCACCGGGCGGCGCAGGATGCGGTCGCTCCAGCGGCGCCGCGGGAGCGGGACTACTACCTGTTCCATTCACATCGAAACGACAACGGCTTCCTCTCCGAACAGGTGGCGACGGTCAGGACGATCCTCACGAGCTTGCCCTCCTTCCGCCTGGTCGGCGGGCGTGCCGAGCATCTCGCCGCGCTGTACGCCGAAGCTCAGGCGATCTGCCATGTCGAGCACACCGGTCGGGGAAGTATCGGCCCGACCACCCGCATCGACGCGGCGGCCGCCAAGAATTCGGAACTCAGCCGGGATGAGGTGCTTGCCGCCTGCAACACCTCCATCCCGCTTTTGGCATTGATGGCGTTAGCGGCTCACCCCGGTTCCTCGGAAGCCGAGGTGAACGAATGGTTCTCCGCCTACTTCCCCTGGGTGGCGTCGCTCCACATCCTGCTCCACTCCCTGGCCGACGAGGTGGACGATCTCGAGGCCGGCAACTTCAACCAGTTCGCCCACTACCGGTCGCGGAGGGAGGCGACTGGTGCCTTGGCCTCGATCGCCCTGCGGGCACGGGCCGAACTGTCCCGGCTTCCTCAGCCCCACATGCACGAGGCAATCTTCGCCGGCATGGTCGGCCACTACCTGGCAGCCCCGTCCGTCTGGGAAGGCCAAAACCGCCCGATCGCCGATCTAGTCCTGAGAGCCAGCGGCCCCGCCGCAGGGTGGGCGATGCGCGTCCACAGCCTTTCGGGCCTCAGCTAGCTCTTTGTAACGAGGAACGGGGCCAGCGTCACGTAGGCCCGATCGATACTGCGAATCTCGCTAAGCCATGACGACGCCGAAGCGATCGTCAAGGCTGTTGCGATCCTCGACTGCGACCGCCTGGGAGAAGCGGCTTGCCGTGACGGTGAATTGATCGAGGAAGCCGACGTTGCCGAGCAGGACCAAGCCGAAGCTGTGCCAGCCATCTACGAATCCCACCGGGGCTTCCCACTCGCAGCGAATGCTGGGATCGCCGTGGTGGTGCAGGCGGAGGGAGACGGTCTTGTAGCGGGCGATGACGGTGCGCCCACCGACGGCGTGCAGTTCCTCGCCCTCGTTGTCGGCCAGGTCCAGGCCAAGCTCGTCCGCCAGCAAGTCACTCGTGAGGATCGCGTCGGCCCCGGTGTCGACCAATCCCTCGAGCTCCGGCGTCGATGCACCCTCAATAGCAAGAGAGACAGGCACGAAGGGCCGAAACACCGGCTGGCCCAGGCGCGTCTGCTGGGGATCCTCCCGATAGGGATAGAGCCAGGGGGTCTTCGGTTCAGCCAAGGCCGACGTAGATCGGCTCGTCTGCGTAGGGAACCCGCCCGCCGACGACGACGTGGTCCAACTGGCGGGCTTTCTCCAGCACCACTTTCAGGTCCTCGTCAGCGATCACGACCTGGCCCGTGCGGGTGTCGGTCGCCACGTACTTGCCCTCGTAGCCTTTGAAGTCGGTGCGGGTGGGTTTCACGCAGTCGATGATACCCGCCGCCTCCACGGGCTTTTCAGGGCTGGACCCTTGCCACTTCCCTTGCTGTCCCCTGCCAGATCAGACCTCCTGACTGCGGTAAGCGGCGCATTCCCATGCGCTGCGATGCCGGAGGAGGGACTCGAACCCCCGACACGCGGATTATGATTCCGCTGCTCTAACCAGCTGAGCTACTCCGGCGGGGAGGGGGATGGTAGCGGTGGTGCCGTCGGGTGGATCTGAGGGGACTGGGTGGTCGGCGATTCGGCCGGTGCTGGTTGCTTTTCTCCTGGTGGCGGACGCTTTTGCGGTGGGAGCGCTGGTGATTGTGCGGCCCGCGGGGTGGGTGGCGCCGTTCGTCGCCTTCGGCTCGGTGCTGGTCGGGTTGATCTGGTTCGAGGCTTGGGCGATCCTGCATCGGCATGACGACGAATGACCGAGAACTTGCGGTTTACTGCAGGGAATTCCTGTAAAGCGGCTGCAAATGCGTCGGATGCAGGGATTTAGCTGCAATAGAAGCCGATGACGAGTAGGGTGAGGCGCGTGACGGCGGACCTCGACAGAGCGGTGAAGACGGTGGTCCGGCAGTGCATGGGTATCCAGCCGGGCGAGGAGGTGCTGGTCGTCTGCAACCCGGTCACCGAAGAGATCGGCGCCCTGATGCGGATCGAGGCCCAGGGCGACGGCGCCGACGCGACCCTGGCGGTGATCTCCGAGCGCGAATCGGCCGCCGCCGAGCCGCCCGCCCCGGTGGCCGCGGCGATGGCCGCTGCCGACGTGGTCCTGGCGCCGACGATCCAGTCGCTCTCTCACACCCACGCGCGCAAAGTCGCGAGCGAGGCCGGCGTCCGGGTCGGCAGTCTCCCCGGCGTCACCGAGGAGATGCTGGGCCGGCTGATGACAAGCGACCTGGAGGAGATCCGCCGCCGCAGCTGGGCCGTCGTCACCGCGCTCAACCGCGGCTCGGAGGTGCGGATCACCTGCCCGCACGGCAGCGACCTGCGGCTCGGCCTCGACGGCCGGATGGGCATCGTCGATGCCGGCGAACTCGGCAACCGCGGCGCCTTCGGCAACCTGCCCTGCGGCGAGGGCTTCATCGCGCCGCTCGAGGGCACGGCGGAGGGGATCCTGGTCGTCGACGGCTCGATCGCCGACGTCGGCCTGCTCGACACCCCGACCGCGCTGACCCTGCGCGAAGGCCACCTGGTCGAGACCACCGGCCCCGACGGCGCGCAGCTGCTGGAGATGCTGGTCGAGCACGGGGAAGAGGCGACGAATGTCGCCGAGCTCGGGATCGGCACCAACGAAGAGGCGATCCTGAGCGGCAACATCCTCGAGGACGAGAAGATCCTCGGCACCTGCCACGTCGCCTTCGGCGCCTCGGCGGCTATCGGGGGAGCGATCCAGGTCCCCGTCCACCTCGACTGCGTGGTGCTCGAACCGACGGTGGAAATCGACGGCGAGAGGATCCTCAGCGGCGGCGAACTGCTGGTCTGAGGACTGGAGAGGATGCCGCCCCTCCTCGCGGTGCCGAACGTCTCCGAGGGGGTCGACGAGGAGCGGTTGGCGCGCCTGCAACGTGCCTTCACCCGCGGCCCGGCATTGCTCGACCGCCACTCCGACGCCGATCACGAGCGCAGCGTCTTCACCCTCGCCGGTCAGCCGGGCCCGCTGACCGAGGCGCTCGCCGCCGGTGCCGAGGTGGCGATCGAGACGATCGACATGCGCGGCTACGCCGGTGTCCACCCGGCGATCGGCGCCCTCGACGTCTGCCCCCTGGTCTGGTTCCAGGTCGGCGACCGCGACGCCGCCCGCGCCGAGGCGATCGCGGTGGCCGAGCAGATCGGCGGCCTCGGCCTCCCGGTCTTCCTCTATGGCGAGCTGGCACGGAGCCCGGCGCGGGCGGAGCGCGCCTACTTCCGCAACGGCGGCCTGGCCGAGCTCTGGCTGCGGATGGAGTCGGGGGAGCTGCAGCCCGACTTCGGCCCCGACCTGCCGCACCGCACCGCCGGCGCGACCCTGGTGACGGCGCGGCCGCCGCTCGCCGCCTTCAACCTCGAGCTGGACACCGACGATGTCGAGATCGCCCGCTCCGTCGCCGCCGGGCTGCGCGAGGCGGGCGGGGGACCACCCGGGGTCCGGGCGATCGGCCTGCTCCTCTCCAGCGGCCGCGCCCAGGTCTCGACCAACGTCCACGACCCGCTGGCGGTGCCGCTGGGTGAGATCGTCGCGCGGGTGCGCGCGCTGGCGGCACCCCTGGGCGCGCGGCCGCTCGAAGCCGAGCTGGTGGGGCTGATCCCGCGGGCGGCGCTCGCCGGCTACCCGGAGGACGTGCCGATGCGCGGCTTCGACCCCGACCGCCACGTGATCGAGGCGCGGCTCGCGCGGCTCAGCGACTAGATTCCTCCTATGGCTCAGACGAACAAGAAGCGGCGCCGCAAGCGCCGCGGCACCCAGGGCGGCCGCGTCGACACCAGCCCGCGCCGCAGCCGTCCCCGCAGCCGCGAGGAGGCGAAAGCGCAGGCCCGCGCCCGCCGCCGCCCCGCCGTTAAAGAGGACATGCCGCCGACCTGGCGCAACTCGCTGATCCGCGGTCTCTTCGCCGCGGTGATCTTCGCCGCCCTCCTCGTGCTGATCTTCGGCCGCCCACTCGGCGTCGCCCTGGCCTTCGGCGCCTTCATGCTCGCCTTCTACGTTCCCACCGGCTACTACATCGACATGGTGCTGTGGCGGCGGCGCGAACGGGCGCGGATCCGATCCCGGGAGGGCTAGTGGCGCTCGACGTCGAGATGCTGACGGTCGGGCAGATCGAGGAGAACTGCTTCCTGCTGCGGCGCGAGGGCTCCGACCGGCTGCTGGTCGTCGACCCCGGCGAGGAAGAGGAGCGAATCCTCGCGGCGATCGAGGCGACCGGCGCGAAGCTCGAGGCGATCCTCCTCACCCACTGTCACTTCGATCACATCGGCGCCGTGGCGCCGGTGGCGCGGGCGACCGGGGCGCCGGTCTACTGCCCTGAGATCGAGGTGCCGGTGCTGGCCGACATCATGGCCTTCGTCCCCTGGGCCGGGTTCGGTCCGTACGAGAGCTACGAGGCGGACGAGACCGTCGGCGGCGGCGAGACCCTGGAGCTGGCCGGGCTCGAGCTCGACGTCATCTTCACCCCCGGCCACAGCCCCGGCCACGTCACCTACGCGGTGCGGGGGGAGGACGCCCTCTTCTCCGGCGACGTCCTCTTCCAGGGATCGGTCGGCCGGGTCGACCTGCCCGGCGGCGACGGCCCGACCCTGCTCGCCTCGATCGGCAAGCTGCTCGACGCCTACCCCGACGAGACCGTCGTCCATCCGGGTCACATGGGCATCACCACCCTCGGCGCCGAGCGGGCGACCAACCCGTTCCTCGGCTCGCTGGCGCGCTAGGCCACCGCACGATGGCGAGCAAGTTCAAGGCACCGCGGGGCACCTTCGACGTCCTGCCCGAGGCGGCGCGCGGGCGCCGACGGCTCGAAGCCGCCGCCGCTGAGATCTTCGCCCGCGCCGGCTACGAGACGATCGCGACGCCGGTCTTCGAGGACACCGACCTCTTCGAGCGGGGGGTCGGCCGGTCGACCGACATCGTCCGCAAGGAGATGTTCACCTTCGAGGACAAGGGCGGCCGCAGCCTCACCCTGCGCCCGGAGGGGACCGCCTCGATCTGCCGCGCCTACCTCGAGCACGGGATGCAGAAACTTGCGCAGCCGGTGAAGCTTTCCTACCTCGGCCCCTTCTTCCGCCACGAGCGCCCGCAGGCCGGCCGCTACCGCCAGTTCCACCAGCTCGGCGCCGAGTGCATCGGCAGCGACTCGCCGCTCGCCGACGCCGAGGTGATCATGCTTCTCTCCGACCTGCTGGAGGAGCTGGGGGTGCCGGGGGTGAAGCTGCGACTGGGCAGCCTCGGATCCTTCAAGGCACGGCGCGCCTACCTCGAGGACCTGAAGGCGCACCTGCACGCGCACGAGGGCGATCTCTCCAAGGACGTCCGCGAGCGGATCGACATCAACCCGCTGCGCGCCTTCGACTCCGATGACGAGGGAACCCGCGGGGTGATGGCGAGCGCGCCGACGATCGTCGAGCGGCTGGAGGGGGAGGACGCCGAGCACTTCGCCGAGGTGCGGGCGCTGCTCGACGCCGCCGGCATCTCCTACGCCGTCGACCCGACCCTCGTCCGCGGCCTGGACTACTACACCCGGACGATCTTCTCCTTCGTCTGCGACCAGCTCGGGGCGCAGTCGGAGATCGGCGGCGGCGGCCGCTACGACGGGTTGATCGAGCAGCTCGGCGGCTCGCCGACGCCGGCCGTGGGTTTCGCCGCGGGGATCGAGCGGATCCTCCTCGCGCTCGACGAAGAGCTGCCGGCGCCGGGACGCGACATCTTCCTCGCGATCGCTGACGAGGGCCAGCGGCAGCGGGCGATGGCGCTCGCGGTCCAGCTGCGCCACGCCGGCGTCTCCGCCGAGCTCGACCTTGCAGGCCGCAACCTCAAGGGCCAGCTGAAGCACGCCAACCGGATCGGCGCCCGCCGCGTCCTCATCCTCGAGGCCGACGGCAACGCCCAGCTGCGTGAGATGGACACCGGCGAGCAGCGCGCGGTCGATCCCGGCAACCTTGTCGGCGAGATGACGGAAGGAGAAGCGTGAGCGAGACGGCGGCGCCGCGGCTGCGAGCCAACGGATACCGCGACACCTGGTGCGGCCAGGTGCTGCCCGAGCGGGTCGACTCCGAGCTGCGGGTGGCGGGCTGGGTCAACCGGCGCCGCGACCACGGCGGGCTGATCTTCATCGACCTGCGCGACCGCACCGGAATCGTCCAGCTGGTCTTCAACCCCGACAGCTCCGGCGCCTCCTTCGAGCTCGCCCACAAGCTGCGCGCCGAGGACGTCTTGAGCGTGAGCGGCAAGGTGGTGCGGCGCTCCGCCGAGACCGTCAATCCCGAACTTGCCACCGGCGAGGTCGAGCTCCTGGTCACCGAGGGCGAGCTGCTGGCGAACGCGGAGACCCCGCCCTTCCAGATCGAGGGCTTCTCCGGTGAGGTCGGCGAGGACACGCGCCTGCGCTACCGCTACCTCGACCTGCGCCGCGAGCAGATGCAGAGCGCGCTGACGCTGCGCCACCGGGTCGTCGCCGCGATGCGCGAGTTCCTCGACGGCGACGGGTTCCTCGACCTGGAGACGCCGGTACTGACCCGCTCGACGCCCGAGGGCGCCCGCGACTTCCTCGTCCCCAGCCGCCAGCAGCAGGGCTCCTTCTACGCGCTGCCGCAGTCGCCCCAGCTGTTCAAGCAGCTGCTGATGGTCTCCGGCTTCGAGCGCTACTACCAGGTGGCGCGCTGCTTCCGCGACGAGGCGACGCGGGCCGACCGTCAGGCCGAGTTCACCCAGCTCGACGTCGAGATGTCCTTTGTTGACGGCGAGGACGTGATCGAGGTCAACGAACGGCTGCTGGCCCACGTCTTCGAGCGCGTCGGCGGACCCGAGATCGAGGTCCCGATGCAGCGCATGTGTTACGACGAGGCGATGGGCCGGTTCGGGACCGACAGGCCCGACCTGCGCTTCGGGCTGGAGCTGGTCGACCTCGGCGACGCCCTGCGCGAGACCGAGTTCAAGGTCTTCCGCTCCGTGCTGGAGAGCGGCGGCTCGATCCGGGGCCTCAACGCCGGCCGGCGGGAGATGCCGCGCTCCGAGCTCGACGGCCTCATCTCGCGTGCCCAGGAGCTGGGGGCGAAGGGCCTGGTCTGGGCCTTCCGCGAGGGCGACGGCTGGCGCTCGCCGACGGCAAAGTTCCTCAGCGAGGCGGAGCTGTCGGACCTCAACCAGCGCCTTGGCGCCGAGGAGGGGGATCTGCTGCTGCTGGTCGCCGACAAGCGCCCGGTCACCGACGCCGTGCTCGGGCAGATGCGCCTCGACCTCGGCGAGAAGTTCGGCCTGATCGACGAGAACGAGCATCGCCTGGTCTGGATCGTCGACTGGCCGCTGATGGAGTGGAACGAGGAGGGGAAGCGTTGGGACCCGCTGCACCATCCGTTCACGGCGCCGAGCGGCGATTTCGACCCCGACAACCCCGGCGCCGCCCGGGCTCAGGCCTACGACGTGGTCTGGAACGGGCAGGAGCTGGGCGGCGGCTCGATCCGTATCCACAACGCCGAGACCCAGCAGGCGGTCTTCGGAGCGCTCGGGATCGACCGCGAGACGGCCGAGGCGCGCTTCGGCTTCCTGCTCGAGGCGCTGCGCTACGGCGCCCCGCCCCACGGCGGCATCGCCTACGGCGTCGACCGCATCGTCCAGCGCCTCTCCGGCGCCGAGACGATCCGCGACGTCATCGCCTTCCCCAAGACCGCATCGGGCTTCGACCTGCTGACCGGCGCCCCGGCCCCGGTCGACGACCTGCAGCTGAGAGAGCTCGGCGTCGTCATCCACAAACCCAAACTGGCAGGTCATTAAAGATGGGCCTGCGGGACTGGCTCCCCCGCAGGTGGCGGCCGGACCCCGGGCCCGGGCAGACGCCGATCCACGTCGGCGACCCCAGCTATGACGGCTGGGAGGTGGTGCGGGATTTCAGCGACGTCAGAACCGCCCGCGCCTGGCACCAGTCGCTGATCGAGGCCGAGATCGAAGCGGTCCTGACCGCCGACTGGCCGTTAGACCGCTTCGGCCGCGGCGACATCTCCCTGCGCGTTCCCGCCGAGCGCTGGAGCGAGGCCGAGTGGCACCTCTCCAACCTCGACGACGAGTTGGTTTGAGCGCGGCTCGGCAGTGGTAACTTTGGAACCAGGCTCGAGCCCGTACGAGAGCCGTCTCACCGTTTGACCCAACACAAACGGCGCGGGAGCTGACAAGTCTCCTCATCTCTTGGGATGCGGAGCAGGCACCCACCTTCAACTGAAGGGATCAAAGCCAGAGGCGGCAACGGCGGGTTGGGGCCTTTTTCGTGCCCCCGTTGACGAAATCGGCACGATTTGCGCGCCATACGTGCGTCCTTTTTCGTTTGCCTGGTCGCCATGGAAAGCGAAAGGTCAATCGACCCCCACATAGAGGGTGGATCGACCACTCGCGATAGAGACCGGCGAGTGGAGGCTCTTGCTAGGCGCCAGCATGGGGTCGTCGCGCGGCGTCAGTTGCGGGCCCTGGGGCTAGGGGAGGGCGCAATCGATCTGCGGGTCGAACGAGGCCTCCTTCACGTCGTGCACCTCGGCGTCTATGTATTTGGCTCGCGGCGGATCACTAGGCGAGGAAGGTGGATGGCAGCGGTTCTCGCAGCTGGGCAAGGCGCCGTTCTAAGCCACCGTTCTGCGGCTCGGCTGTGGAAGCTCATGCCGCAGGCAGCGGAATCGGTGGAAGTGACGTCTACGACTCAGGTCCGCAGCCGGCGGAAGGGCATCATCAGCCACCGCGCAGTGCTGCGGGCCGACGAGTGGCTGGTCGAGGACGGGATTCCGGTGACGTCGCCCTGTCGGACCATCTTCGACCTGGCGGCGGTAGTGGAGATGCGGGAGCTGGAGCGGGCTTTTCACGAGGCGGAAGTGGCGGAAGTGCGGGACCGGGTGT
Source organism: Solirubrobacterales bacterium (assembly GCA_035688955.1). Taxonomy (GTDB): domain Bacteria; phylum Actinomycetota; class Thermoleophilia; order Solirubrobacterales; family 70-9; genus VAYN01. The sequence continues at coordinate 28,928 of DASSMJ010000048.1, forward strand.
CGCTGCCGATGCTGCTGGAGCGGTACCCGGGACGGCGGGGGACGCGGAAGGTGAGGGCGCTGCTGGAAGCGAGGGAGCCGATCGGGATCACCCGCAACGACTTCGAGGAGGCGTTCCGGGTGCTTGTCGTCGAGTACGACCTGCCACGACCGCGGATGAACGCCGATCTCGCCGTTCGCGGGCGCTTCTTCGAGATCGACGCTCTTTGGGAGGCGCAGCGGGTGGCGGTGGAGCTCGATAGCCGCGGCGTCCACGGGACCCGCAAGCGCTTCGAGTCCGATCGCCAGCGCGACCGCATCCTCCAGGCGGAGGGGTACCGGACGTTTCGCGTCACCTGGCGGCAGTTGCGGGACGAACCGTCGGAGATCGTTTCTGATCTTCAGAAGGCGCTGGAGCAGCCGGTCCCCCCGCACACCCACATAGCAAGGTAGGTGTGCGTGGGGACCGGCTGGTCGGGGCGCTCTACTCTTGGACGGATGGAGCGGGAGCTTTTCGAGCACTACCTCACGGATGACTCGCGGCTTGGGCCGGCGGTCGACGGTGCCTTCACGGGTGCTGCGGGTGGGGCTGCCTGCGGGGATCTCTCCCGGATTTCATTCGTCGTCGCCGGCGGGGAGATCGAGTCCGTCACCTTCGACGCTGAGGGATGCGGCGCCACCCGCGCTGCCACGGCTGCTGTGGCGGAAATGATCGACGGCTCTCCCGTTCTCAAGGCGGCTCTGATCGACATCGACACCGTCGACAAGGCAATTGGCGGTCTCACGCCTGCCAAGCGCCACGCCGCCCAACTTGCCACCGACGCCCTCCATCGAGCCCTCCAAGGCGCCGCTTCGTCGCCGTTGGTTCTGGCGATTCCGCCCGAGTCAGGGGCGGGAGACCCCCCGGAGGAGCCTCCACCTAATTCGCGACGGAGGGGGGTCTCCCGCCCCTCGCAACGCCGCCTCGCGGTCGCCATGTCCGGCGGCGTCGACAGCGCCGTCGCCGCGCTGCTTGCCCGCGAGGAAGGAGCCGAGGTGGTCGGCATCACGGTCAAGCTCTGGGCTGATCCGGCGACCGACGGAGCCAAGGCGTGCTGCTCGCCGGAGGCGGTGCTCGGCGCCCGCGCCCTGGCGCACCAGCTCGGCATCCCGCACTTCACCCTCGACCTCGAGGAGGACTTTCGCCGCCGGGTCGTCGATCGCTTCATCGGCGGCTACGCCGAGGGGAGCACGCCGAACCCCTGCATCCTCTGCAACGGCGAGGTGCGGCTGGGGGCGATGATCGACCTCGCCGAGCGGGTCGGTGCCGAGCGCCTGCTCACCGGCCACTACGCCCGCATCGTCGGCGATGCCGACGGGCCGCTGCTCGCGGCCGCCGCCGACCGGGCCAAGGACCAGAGCTACATGCTCGCCGCGCTGCCGCCGGAGCTGCTCGGGCGGCTCGGCTTCCCGCTCACCGAGCTGACCAAGCCGGAGGTGCGGGAGATCGCCGCCCGTCACGGCCTCGCCGTGGCCCGCAAGGCCGAGAGCCAGGACCTCTGCTTCCTCGCCGGCCAGGGCAAGCGCGGCTTCCTCCGCCGACACGGAGGCCTGCGCGAGCGCGACGGCGCGATCGTCGACTCCGCCGGCCGCACCCTCGGCCGCCACCGTGGCCACCACGACTTCACCGTCGGCCAGCGCCGCGGCATCGGCGTCTCGGCCCCCGAGGCGCTCTACGTGCTCGCCACCGACGCCGGCACCAACACCGTCACCGTCGGCACCCGGGCCGAGCTGGAGAAGCGCAGCGTCCGCGTCCGCGACGCCGTCCTGCACCGCGACCCGGCCGCCGTCGACGCGGTGAAGCTGCGCTACCGCTCAAAGGCCCTCCCCGCCACGATCGCCGCGGCGGGGAGGGGTCGGCATCCCGAACTAGAGGTGGAGCTGGGGGAGGCCTTCCCTGGCGTGGCCCCCGGCCAGACGGCGGTGCTGATGGCCGGCGGGACGATCGTCGGCCACGGCACCATCGCCGCTTAGCTAGTCCGCTCCCTTAGACGGCCGCGCTCATCGCGACGGTCTGGGCTTTCCGTTCTTCCTTGCGCTGCTGCGCCACGGTCTTGATGCAACGGCTGAAGGCGGTCCCCTTCTCGCCGTGCGGCTCGTGGCGGCCGCTGCGGTCGTGCTTCGGCTTCAGGTCCTTGCAGACCTCGCGGGCATTTTTGTCAGCCTGGTTGGCCGCCCGTTTGTGGGCGCGCACGCAGCGGCTGAACGCGGTCCCCTGCTCGCCTTTCACGTGTTTCTTGCTTTCGCCCCGGCACCAGTAGCCATAGGCTTTCCCCTTCGGCGCCGTCTTCGGCCCTTTCGGCGTGTCCGGGTGGTATTCGGGGTGGTAGGTGACGGCGCCGGCCATCGCCGGCAAAAGGCCCAGCGAGAGCATGGCCAGTCCCAGCACGAGCTTCATCTGCAGCTTCATTTCTGCCTCCTTCGACAGGGTCGAACGAACTTTGAAGTCCCTCCTGGAACGCGGGTGCCCGGTGCCCATAAGGCCAAACTTTCTCGCGTATGACGAAATCCGCGCCTAGGCGGACAGGTGTCCGATCCGGCGAATATTTAGGCTTCCTAACATGAGGGCGAAGGAGATTCGGGAGACCTACTTGGCGTTCTTCGCCGAGCGGGGGCACAAGATCGTGCCCTCCGCCTCGCTGGTGCCGTCCGTCCACGATCCCTCGGTGCTGCTGACGACCGCCGGGATGCAGCCCTTCAAGCCCTACTTCCTCGGCCGCGAAAAGCCGCCGGCGCCGCGCCTCGCCGACGTGCAGAAATGCTTCCGCACCACCGATATCGAGGAGGTCGGCAACACCGCCCGCCATATGACCTTCTTCGAGATGCTCGGCAACTGGAGCTTCGGGGACTACTTCAAGGCGGAGTCGATCCCCTGGGGCTGGGAGCTTTCGACCCAGGGCTTCGGCATGGACCCGGAGCGGATCTGGGTAACCGTCTTCGGCGGCGACGAGGAGCTCGGGCTCGGGCCCGACGAGGAGGCGATCGAGATCTGGCGCGCCACCGGCGTGCCGGAGGAGCGGATCGTCCGCCTCGGCCGCGAGGACAACTTCTGGCAGGCCGGCCCGACCGGCCCCTGCGGTCCCTGCTCGGAGCTCTACCTCGACCGCGGTCCCGAGTTCGGGGCCGAGGGCGAGCGCCCCGGCGACGACACCGATCGCTTCCTCGAGTTCTGGAACCACGTCTTCATGAGCTACGACCTGGCCGAGGACGGGACGCTCACCGAGCTGCCGATGAAGAACATCGACACCGGCATGGGCCTCGACCGGATGGCCGCTGTCCTGCAGGACGTCCCCTCGGTCTTCGAGACCGACCACGTCCGCCCGCTGGTCGAGCTGGTCGAAGAGCTCTCCGGCCGCCGCTACGCCGAGGGCGGGGCGGTCACCCGGGCGATGCGGATCGTCGCCGACCACAGTCGCGGTGCCGCCTTCCTGATCGCCGACGGCGTCGTCCCCTCGAACGAAGACCGCGGTTACATCCTGCGGCGGATCATGCGCCGGGCGATCCAGCAGGGCAGGACGCTGGGCCTCGAGTCGCCTTGGCTCGGCCAGTTCGCCGAGCGCACGATCGAGCTGATGGGTGACGACTACCCGGAGCTGGTGGCCGAGCGGGAGACGATCCGCCGTTGGGTCGGCGACGAGGAGGAGAGCTTCGGCCGCACCCTCGAGCGCGGCAGCGAACTGCTGGAGCGGCTGGTCGCCGACGCCGAAGCGGCGGGCACCTCCTGGATCGACGCCGCCGATGCCTTCAAGCTGCACGACACCTACGGCTTCCCCTACGACCTGACCAAGGAGCTGCTGGCCGAACGCGGGCTCGCGGTCGACGACCAGGGCTTCCAGGAGCTGATGGAGGAACAGCGGCAGCGGGCGCGGATGGGCGCCGCCACCGCCCACGGTTCCGAGAACACCCACGAGCGCGTCGCCGCTTTCGCCGCCGCCGCGGCCCCGACCCGCTTCGTCGGCTACGAGACGCTGCGCTCGACCACCGGCCTCGCCGCGGTCGAGCCGCTCGGCGACAAGGCGCTGGTGAAGCTCGAGGAGAGCCCGTTCTACGCCGAGGGCGGGGGACAGGTCGCCGACTCCGGGGTCTTGCGCTGGAACGGCTCCGAGGCGCGGGTGGTCGACGTGTACAGAGTCGGCGAGGACCAGGCGTTGGAGATCGAGCCGGGAGACGGCATCGAAGCGGGCGTCGCGGTCGAGGCCGAGGTCGAGGCCGGCACCCGCCACGCGACGATGCGCAACCACACCGCCACCCACCTCCTGCACGCCGCCCTGCGCGAGCGCCTCGGCACCCACGTCCGTCAGGCCGGCTCGGCCGTGCGGCCAGACAAGCTGCGCTTCGACTTCACCCACGGCCAGGCGCTCGCCGCCGCCGACCTGCAGGCGGTCGAGGACCGGGTCAACGAGTGGATCAAGGCGAGCCGGCCGGTGCGCTGGATGAACATGAACCGCGAGGAGGCCGAACGGCTCGGAGCGATGGCCCTGTTCGGCGAGAAATACGGAGAGTGGGTGCGGGTCGTCGAGGTGGACAGCGTGTCGCGCGAGCTGTGTGGCGGCACCCACGTCGCCAACACCGCAGAGGTCGGGATCTTCAAGCTCGTCTCCGAGGGCTCGAGCGCCGCCAACGTGCGCCGGGTCGAGGCGATCACGGGTCCCTCCGCCATTGACTATTTCCGTGAGCGCGAGGCGCAGCTGCGCGAGGCAGGCGAAGTGCTGGGCAACGCCCAGGATCCGCTGGCAGCGGCGCGACGGGCGGCGGAGCAGCTGAAGGAGGCGAGCGCCGGGGCCGAGAAGGCGCAGCGCGAGCAGCTCGGCGGCGCGGCGGACACGCTCGCTGGCCGCGCCGAGGATCTTCCCGGAGGCGGACGGCTCGTCGCGGCGGTGGTCGAGGAGAGCCTGCAGGCCAACCCGAAGCAGCTGCTCGACCTCGCCAACCGGGTGCAGTCGAAGCTCGGCGGCTCCTCGGTTGTGGTCCTCGGTGGCGCCTTCGGCTCCAAAGCCGGCCTGGTCGCTCTGGTCTCCAAGGAGAACGTCGAGCGCGGCGTCTCCGCCGGCTCGATCATCCGCGAGATCGCACCGCTGGTCGGTGGTGGCGGCGGCGGCCGCGATGACATGGCCCAGGCCGGCGGCAAGGACCCCTCGAAGCTCGACGAGGCGCTGGTTGCCGCGCGGGCGGCGATCCAGCGGGAGCTCTCGTAAGAGGCACATGCGGGTGCTGGCTCTTGACCACGGGACCGTGCGCATCGGCTGCGCGCTCTCAGACCCGAGCGGCACCCTGGCGACGCCGCTGCCGGTGATCGAACCGCCGGAGGCGCGCGCCGTCGCCGAGCTGGTCGCCGAGCACGGGGTGGAGAGGGTGGTCGTAGGCCTGCCCCTGCACCTAAGTGGGGAGGAGGGCAGCCAGGCGGGGCTCGCCCGCAGCTTCTGCGGGGAACTGGAGGCGATGCTCTCCATCCCGGTCGAGACCTACGACGAGCGCCTGACCAGCCGCATGGCCGACGCCAGCCGCCGCGGTGGCGCCAGCGCCGCCCGCGACTCCCTGGCCGCCGCCCACCTGCTCGAGTCCTACCTGGAGAGCCAAGGATGAGCGACGACTGGCTCACCGACGACCCCTTCGCCAACCCCGACGACCCGGCCGCGCGGGAGCGCGAGCAGCGCCGCCGCGAGCGGGAAGAGAAGCGCCAGCAGCGGGAAGAGAAGCAGGCTGCGAAGAAGCAGAAGGCCCCAGCTCCCGTTCCTCCGCCGCCGGTGGAGGAGCCCCCGGCGCCCCGTCAACCGGAGCAGGAGTTCTGGGACGAGGACCCGGAGCCGGCCACGCCGCCGCCTCCTCCTTTCGAGGGGCGGCCCGAGGTGTCCACCAATGGCAAGCCTCCGGCTCGACGCAGCGGGAGCGGGTTCCTGGCCTCGATCGGCCGCCATCCCTTCCGTCTCTTCGCGGCGATCGCCGCGCTGTTCATCCTCTGGTTCCTGGGCTCGCTCTTCCAGCCGTTCCACGGCGACGGCAGCGGCAAGGTCCAGGTGACCGTTCCCAAGGGCTCGAGCGTGAGCGAAGTCGGCGACCTGCTCGCGAAGAAGGACGTGATCGACAACTCGACCCTGTTCCAGGTCCGCGTCACCCTCGCCGGCAAGCGCTCGGAGATCTACTCCGGCAACTTCACCCTCGCTCATAACATGAGCTACGGCGCCGCGATCGACGCCCTCTCGACGCCGCCGGTCAAACGCACGGTCAGCGTCACGATCCCGGAGGGCTACACCCGCTCGCAGGCGGCCCAGCTGGTCGAGGAAGTCGGCATCCCCGGCGACTACACCAAGGCCACCGTCAAGTCGAAGTACCTCAACCCGGCGCAGTACGGCGGCAAGGGTGCGAAGAGCCTTGAAGGCTTCCTCTTTCCCGACACCTTCGAACTGAAGCCGAAGGCTCCGGTCGAGGATCTGGTCCAGCTGCAGCTGCAGGACTTCAAGCGGCGGATCAAAGGCGTGGACATGAAGTACGCGAAGTCGAAGAACCTGACGGTCTTCGACGTGGTCACGATCGCCTCGATGGTCGAGGACGAGGCCGGGGTGGACAGCCAGCGCGGCCTCGTCGCCTCGGTGATCTACAACCGCCTGCACGAAGGGATGCCGCTGGGCATCGACGCGACGATCCGCTTCGCCACCGGCAACTACACCAAGCCGCTGACCGAATCCGAACTGGCGGTCGACTCGCCCTACAACAGCCGCACCAACGCCGGCCTGCCGCCGGGCCCGATCAGCAATCCCGGCCTCGCCTCGATCAAGGCCGCCGCGCACCCGCCGAAGACCGACTACCTCTTCTACGTGACCACGCCGGGCGCCTGCGGCAAGCTCACCTTCGCCAAGACCGAAGCCGAATTCGAAGCGGCCGTGAACAAGTACAACTCGGCGCGGGAAGCCGCCGGCGGCAACTCGCCGGACAGCTGCGGGGAATAGCGATGTCGCGCCTGGCGGTGCTCGGCCACCCGGTCTCGCACTCGCGCTCGCCGGCGATGCAGAACGCGGCGCTGGGGGCGCTGGGGCTCGAGGACTGGAGCTACAGGGCGATCGACGCTGCTCCGGACGCCTTCGAGATGACCGTCCGCGAGCTGGCCGAAGTCGGCTACGCCGGGGTCAACGTCACCGTCCCCCACAAGGAGGCGGCGCTGGCCCTGGCCGACGAGGCGAGCGAAGCCTCGCAGCAGATCGGCGCCGCCAACACGCTCGTCTTCGACGGCAAGAAGATCGAGGCCCACAACACCGACGCCGACGGCCTGCTGGCCTCGCTGCCGAACTCGCCGCGGGGGCGGCGGGTGCTGGTGCTGGGCGCCGGCGGCGCTGCTCGGGCGGCGATCTGGGCGCTGCTCTGGGAAGGGGCGGAGGTCGAGGTCTGGAACCGCACGGCGGAGAAAGCCGCGGCACTCTGCGCCGAGCTCGGCGGGGCGGCGGTGACCGACGTCAGCCAGGACGGGTTCGAGGTGATCGTCAACACCAGCGCCGCGGGCCTGCGCGGCGAGGACCCCTTCGAGCACCTGCCGCTGGAGCCCGACCTCTTCGCCGAGAGCCAGACGGTGGTCGACATGGTCTACGGGGAGCGTCGCAGCCTCCTGCTCGAGGCGGCGGAGAAGGCCGGCGCCGACACCGTCGACGGCCTCGAGATCCTCGTCCAGCAGGGCGCCCGCTCGCTCGAAATCTGGACCGGCGAGGAGCCCGACCTCACCGTCATGCGGAAGGCCGCTCGCGATTGGTGAGTTGTGGCCCCTATAGGGACCAAAACTCACCAATCGCTCCGCCGATAGCCTTGGCGCGATGACGACGTTCCGTTTCACCACCGCGGGGGAGTCGCACGGGCCGGGGCTCGTGGCGATCGTCGAGGGCCTGCCGGCGGGCTTGGAGCTCGACCGTGAGGCGCTCGACCGTGACATGGCCCGGCGCCAGCTCGGCCACGGCCGCGGCGGCCGGATGAAGATCGAGACCGACACCGTCGAGGTCCGCTCCGGCGTCCGCCACGGCCGCACCCTCGGCGGTCCGATCGCCCTGCTGGTCGCCAACCGCGACTACGCCAACTGGGAGGAGCGGATGAACCCCTGGCCGGTCGAGGGCTTCAGCCCCGACGAGGTCCACCTGCCGCGGCCGGGCCACGCCGACCTCGTCGGCGCCCAGAAATACGGCCACTCCGACATCCGCAACATCCTCGAGCGCGCCAGCGCCCGCGAGACCGCCGCCCGCGTCGCGGCCGGCACGATCGCCCGCGCTTTCCTCGCCCGGCTCGGGGTCGAGATCCACAGCCACGTGCTGCAGATTGCCTCGGTGCGGGCAGCCGAGCGGCCCGACCTGACGCCGGAGGACTTCGCCAACGTCGACGAGGACCCGGTCCGCTGTCTCGACCCCGAGGCGAGCAAGGCGATGGTCGAGGAGATCAACCGCCTCCGCAAGGCCAACGAGAGCCTCGGCGGCAGCTTCGAGGTGCTCACCTTCGGGCTCGTCCCCGGCCTCGGCTCCCACATCTCCTGGGAAGACCGGCTCGACGGGCGCCTCGCCGGCGCTGTCGCCTCGATCCAGTCGATCAAGGGGGTGGCGATCGGCGAAGCCTGGGACGTCGCCGGTAGGCCCGGCTCCGAGGCCCACGACGAGATCTTCTGGTCGGAGGAGTGCGGCTACTACCGCGAGACCAACCACGCCGGCGGCCTCGAGGGCGGGATGACCAACGGCCTGCCGCTCTCGGTCCGGGCGGCGATCAAGCCGATCTCGACCCTGACCAAGCCGCTGCGCTCGGTCGACACCGAGACCAAGCAGCCGGCGCAGGCACTGCGCGAGCGCACCGACTCGACCGTGGTCCCGGCGGCCGCCGTCGTCGCCGAGGCGATGGTCGCGCTGACCCTCGCCCGCTGCTACCGCGAGAAGTTCGGCGGCGACCACATCGACGACGTGCTCGCCGCCATCGACGCCTACAAGCGCCGCATCGATTTCAAAGGGTAGGCCGGTGAAGCCGGCGATCGTCTTCATCGGCTTCATGGGGGCGGGGAAGTCGACCGCGCTCGCCGCCGCTCGCAAGGCGGGGCTGAAGGCGACCGAGATCGACGAGCTGATGGAAGCCGAGCTCGGCAAGCCGATCCGGCAGGCGTTCGAGGAGGGCGGGGAGGAGGCGTTCCGCGCCCGCGAGGCGGAGGCGGTCGGCTCGCTCCTGGAGAACGCCGACGGCGGCGCGATCGCCCTCGGCGGCGGCAGTGTCCTCTCCGAGCGGATCCGCGCCGCCCTCGATCGCCACGTCGTCGTCCTGCTGGAGATCGACGCGGCTGAGGCCTGGCGGCGGATCAAGGGCAGCGACCGTCCGCTGGCGACGAGTGAAGAGGACGTCGCCCGCCTGTTGGCCGAGCGCCTGCCGCTCTACGAGCAGCTGGCCGACGCGATTGTGCCGATGGCTGACCTCGACGCTGTCACCCGGGCGCTGCCCTCGATTCAGGCCCTGGGGCAGATGCCCGAGGGGACGAAGCTTTTGTGGGCCTCGAGTCAGTCCGGCGACTACCCGATCGTCGTCGGCTCCGGCATCCTCAAGGCCGACTGGTGGCCGCTGGAGAGCCGCCGCTTCTGCGTCACCGACCGATCCGTCGGACCGCTCTTCGCCGACGATCTGCAACCCCTCGCGGCAACGGTCGAGATCGAGCCCGGGGAGGAGGCCAAGACCCTCGGCTGGGTCGAGCAGGTCCTGCGCCAGCTCGCCGAGGAAGAGATGACCCGCGAAGACCACGTCGTCGCCCTCGGTGGCGGCGTCGTCGGCGACCTCGCGGGCTTCTGTGCCCACCTCTACCAGCGCGGCGTGCCGGTGGTGCAGGTACCGACCACGCTCGTCGCCCAAGTCGACTCCGCCTACGGCGGCAAGACCGGCGTCGACCTGCCCGAGGGCAAGAACTACGCAGGCGCCTACCAACTGCCCGCCGCGGTGCTCGCTGACGTCTCGACCCTGCGGACGCTGCCGCGGGAGGAGCTTGCCGCCGGTTTCGTCGAGGCGCTGAAGACGGGACTGCTCGCCGGCGGAGATCTCTGGGATCGGGTGCGGGCGATCGAGACGATCGACCCCGACCAGCTCACCGACGTCGTCTTCGCCTGCGCTCGCTACAAGTGCGCGATCGTCGCCGCCGACGAGCGCGACGGCGGCCTGCGCAACGTTCTCAATCTCGGCCATACGGTCGGCCACGCGATCGAGGCAGCGAGCAACTACTCCCGCTACCGCCACGGCGAGGCGATCTCGATCGGACTGCTGGCGGCGCTGCGCCTCTCCGAGGCGCCGCAGCTGCGGGACGAGTGCGAGCAGATCCTCAGTCGCCACGGCCTGCCGACCCGCCTTGACCGCGAGATCGCGATCGAGGACGTGCTCGCCGCCCTGCAGCGCGACAAGAAGCGCACCGCCGCCGGCGTCGGCTTTGTCCTGCTCTCAGAGCCGGGGGAGCCCCGGACCGGGCAGCTGGTCGACCCGGGTAAGGTCCGCAAGGCCGTGGAGGAGCTCTACTAGTGCCGAGCGTCAGCAACCGCGTCGCCGTCCTGCACGGTGTCAACTTCGACGTGCTCGAGCGGCGCGACCCGAATATCTACGGCGGCATCTCGCTCTCGCAGCTGGAGGCCCGGATTTCCGATTGGGCGCACGAGCTGAACCTCGAACCGATCTTCTTCCAGACCAACTCCGAGGGAGAGTTCTGCGAATACCTGCACCGCTCGGCTGACCTCGCCGACGCGGCGATCGTCAACGCCGGTGCCTGGACCCACTACAGCCGGGCGATCGCCGACGCGCTGGAGCTGACCCGCCTGCCCGCGGTCGAGGTTCACCTCTCCGACGTCGAGGCGCGCGACGACTGGCGCAAGCTCAGCGTCTTCGACGGCCTCGTCCTCGCCAAGATCTCCGGCAAGGGCCCCGACGGCTATCGCGACGCACTCCAGCGGCTCGCCGACGAGCTGCAGGTCGAGGGCTGATGCGCGGCCGCGGCGACCGCCTCGAGGCGCAGCTGGCCGAGCGTGAGCTCGACCAAATGCTCGTCACGGAGCTCGTAAACGTCCGCTACCTGACCGGCTTCACCGGCACCAACGGCGCCTGTGTCTGCGGGCCCGGCCTGCGCCTCTTCTTCACCGACTTCCGCTACACCGAGCGGGCCGAAGCCGAAACCGAGGGCTGGGAGATCATCACCCTCGCCAACGACTGGCTCGGCGGTATCGCCGAGCGCCTAAAAGGGCGGGTGGGGTTCGAGGACGATCACGTCTCCGTCCGCCTGCTGGCGAAACTGAAGGAGAAACTGCCCGACGGCGTGGAGATGGTCCCGGCGGGCGGCCGCGTCGAGGAGCTGCGCCGGGTCAAGGACGACGAGGAGCTGGCAAGGATCGAGGAGGCGGCGAAGCTCGCCGACGAGGTCTGGCGCTGGAGCGTCGAGCGGGGGCTTGCCGGGCGGACCGAGCGCGAGGTGGCCGGGGCCGCCGAGGCGCGGATGCGCGAGCTCGGCGCCGACCCCTCGTTCCCGACGATCGTCGCCGCCGGCCCCGACGGTGCGCTCCCGCACGCCGAGCCGGGCGAGCGCGAGATCGGGCGCGGCGAGCTCGTCGTCTTCGACATGGGAGCGCAGCTGGACGGCTACTGCTCCGACGGCACCAGGACCTTCGCCACCGGTGATCCCGGCGAGGAGGGCCGCGGTGTCTACGAAGTCGTGCGGGAGGCCCAGGAAGCCTCGCTGCAGGCGATCAAGGCCGGGGTGAAGGGCGAAGACGTCGACCAGGTCGCGCGCGCGGTGATCGACGCCGCCGGCCACGGCGATCGCTTCGGCCACGGCCTCGGGCACGGCGTCGGGCTTGAGGTCCACGAGGGGCCGCGCCTCTCGCTGCGCTCCGACGACGTCCTCGCCCCGGGCGAAGTCGTCACCGTCGAGCCCGGGATCTACCTGCCGGGCAAGCTCGGGGTGAGGATCGAGGACCTGGTGGTGGTCACCGAGGACGGCTTGCGCAACCTCAGCTCCCTCCCCAAAGAGCTGCAGATAGTCGACTAGGCCCGACCGGGGGCCGCGCGGGTCTGCAGCGGTCAAATTCAAGTTGAGTTTTGCCGCCGTCGATGCTCGCTCATGGCAGTGAGCGGAGAGACCCTCGTATCGATCCACGAGGAAGCGCGGCGCGAACGCCTGCTCGACATGGAGGAGCGCGTCGGGCGCTACCGGCTCGCCTGCTTCGGCATCCTCGCTCTGGCGCTGGCCGTAGGCGGCGGCAGCTCGATCGGGTTCTGGTGGGTGCCGCTGCTCGGCGCCGGCCTTGCCGGCTTCTCCGTCGCCGACCGCTTCATGCGCAAGAGCACCCGCCCGACGGTCTGGATCGCGGCTGCCTGGGCGCTGCTGCCGCTCCTGCTGGCGGCCTCGGTGCTCGTCACCGGCGGCGCCACCAGCCCCGCGCTCGTCTGGTTCGCGCTGCCGGCGGTGACCCTCGGCTTCCGCTTCGAGCCCCGCGGGATGGTCGTCGGTACGACCTACGTGCTGGCCATGTTCCTTGCCTCGGCCGTGATCCCGGACCCGGCCGCCGCCTGGGAGGGACGGCAGCTGCTGATCGCCGTCGCCGCTCTGATCATCAGCACCGTGATCCTCACCGGCGCCCTGGTCGAATCCGACCGCGCCCACCGCCGCCGCTCGACCCTTGACCCGCTCACCGGCCTCTTCAACCGCAACGCGCTCGAGCAGCGCCTGTCCGAGCTCGAGGGCCAACCCTGCGACCCGCGCGAGGGCCTCTCGCACGCCTTCCTGCTCTGCGACCTCGATCACTTCAAGCGGGTCAACGACCAGTTCGGCCACGCCGCCGGCGATGCCGTCCTGCAGGACGTTGCCTACACGATGCGGGCGACCCTGCGGGCGGGCGACTCGATCTTCCGGGTCGGCGGCGAGGAGATCCTGGTGGTCCTGCCCGGTGCCGGCCACGAGGGGGCGATCGAGATCGCCGAACGGCTCTGCGTGGCGGTGCGGGAGCGCCGCCCGGTCGGGGTCCAGGTCTCGGTCAGCATCGGCGTCGCGGTCGCCGAGCCCGGCTTCGTCGACACCGAGGATCTTCTGGCCCGGGCCGATGCCGCTCTCTACGCCGCCAAGCGCGAAGGCCGCAACTGCTTCTACGCCGACTCAGCGACTGAGATCGATGTCGGCGCTGAGCCGGGAGCCGAAGGCGGCGAGCAGCTGGACCGTCGCCTCCACGTCTCGTAGGTCGACCATCTCGACCGGGGAGTGCATGTAGCGCAGGGGGATCGAGACGACCCCGGTCGGAATGCCGGCGCGGGAGATCTGCAGGACGTCGGCGTCAGTGCTGGTCCCGCGCCCGCTGGCGCTGACGCTGTAGTCGATGCCCTCGGCCTCGGCGGTCTCGACCAGCAGCTCGAAGACCTTCGGTGAGAGGGTCGAGCCACGGCCGATCGCCGGGCCGGAGCCGAAGGGGTGGCTGCCGATCTCCTTCTCGTCGACTCCTGGGGCGTCGGTCGCGTGGGTGACGTCGACGGCGACGGCGATGTCGGGCCGCAGCTGGAAGGAGGCGGTGCGGGCGCCGAAGAGGCCGATCTCCTCCTGCACGGCGGCGACGGCGGCGAACGAGCCGCCGGGGCCGTCGCCCTCGGCGCAGCGGCGCAGGCTCTCGAGCGCGACGTAGGCGCCGAGGCGGTTGTCCATCGAGCGCGAGACGAGGCGCTCGCCGGCGACCGGCATCGGCTCGGTGAGGATCACGACCGGGTCGCCCACTCGCACCAGCCCCTCGGCCTCCTCGCGCCCGTCGGCGCCGATGTCGATGTGGAGGCCTTTCAGTTCGACGACCTTCTTGCGCTGGTCGGCTTCGAGCAGGTGGATCGGCTTGCGGCCGACGACGCCGGGGACGAGGCCGTCCTTGCTGCGGATCTCGACCCGTTGGCCGACGAGGATCTGCGGGTCCCAGCCGCCGATCGGGGCGAACCAGAGGAAGCCCTTCTCGTCGATGTGGGTGATGACCAGGCCGATCTCGTCGATGTGGCCGACGACGGCCAGCAGCGGCGAGGCCTCGCCGACGCGGGCGATCGAGGAGCCGATTCCGTCGGAGCTGACCTCGGCAAACGACGCCGCTCTGCGCCAGACGTCGGCGGCCGGAGCCTCGTAGCCCGAGGGGGCGCCGGTGCGGAGCAGCTCGTTTAGAAGGTCAGGAGTGGTCAAAAGGTTGCAGCAGTATGCCTAATGCGCAGGCTGGACGAATGTCCGTGGCCCTTCAGGGGGCGTGAGCCGCGCTCGCTTCGCGCCGCAGCTGCTCTCGCCCCGGTCCGTACCCCTGGTGCTCGTAGGCAATCATCGCCCAGATCAGTACGACAGCCACCGCCAAGGAGATCAGCGCCGGTACCGCGGTCGCGACCGGGACCAGGATCAGGAGGACGATCGCCAGGCCCAGCCGCTCGCGGTTGATCGAACGGACGTGCCGGTAGCGGAAGGCGACCAGCCCGAGCAGGAAGATCGCCAGCCCGCCGAGCAGGCCGAAGGCCGGAACGTCATGGAGGTGCTCGGAGTGGTGGCCGATCGTCACCTTCATCCCGAACGCCGTCAGCACGACCCCGGCCACCAGCAGCAGGTGGATGTAGGAGTAGGAGTCGCGCGCCAGTTCGTTCTGCACCCGGCCGACTTCCGCTTCGCCTAGCCGCCGGGCCGAGATCAGGGCGACGACGTCGAAGTAGGTCCACCAGAGGGCGGCGGCGAGGAAGACGCCGAGGACGGCGGCGGTCCCGATCCCGAGGTCGAGCGCCCCCGAGGCGCCGACGCCGATCGCGACGATCGACTCGCCGAGGGCGATGATCAAGATCAGCCCGTGACGCTCGGCGAAGTGGCCGGGGACGAGCTTCCAGCCCTCGGAGCCGAAGAAGTAGGGGCCGGCCATGTCGAGGAAGATCGCCAGCGCCCAGAGCGCCCCCTGGGCGAGGCCGTCGAAGAAGGAGGCGAGGACGAGGATGCCGACGGCGACCGCGGTGCTCACCGCCAGCCCGATCACCGAGCGCCGCAGGTCCTCGTCGTCGGCGCCGGCGAGCATGAAGAGGGCGATGTGGGCGGTGCGGAAGACGCCGATCCCCAGGGCGAAGGTGAGGGCGAGGTTGTCGAAGGCCTCCTGGACGCAGAGAGAGACGATCAGCAGCGCCGCCATCGCGATGAAGATCACGAAGCGAACCGCCTCGGCCTCGGGGTCGATCACGCTGGTCAGCCAGGAGTAGCCGACCCATGCCCACCAGAGCACGCCGAGGATGAGCAGCCCCTGCGCCAGCCCCGACCAGCTCTGGTCGTGTGACATCAGCGCCGTGCACTGGGTGATCGCGAGGACGAAGACGAGGTCGAAGAAGAGCTCCAGCGGCGTCACCCGCTCGCCTTCGCGGCGCGCGGTGCTGAACCGAGAGTGGCGCTCTGCCGACGAGGACTCCACCTCGCCATCCTTGCACCCGGCGGATCATCGGCTAGCGTGGCGGCGATGAGCGTCGCATTGGTAACGGGAGCGTCGACGGGAATCGGCGAGGCGACCGCGATCCGGCTCGCCCGCGATCCCGGCACGGAGCTGGTCTTGGTCGCGCGGCGCGAGGAGCTGCTGCGCGAGCTCGCCGACTCGCTGCCCTGCCGCGCGACCTACGTGGCGGTCGATCTCACCGACGCCGAGGCGCCGGAGCGGATCAGGCGGCACCTCGAGACCGAGCACGGCGGCCGCCTGGACCTGCTCGTCAACAACGCCGGCGCCGCCTGGCGGGCGAACTTCGCCGAGGGCGGCTACGAGAACGTGCGTCGCCACATGGAGCTCAACTTCGACGCGGTGGTCCGCCTCACCGAGGCGCTGCTTCCGTTGCTGCGCGCCTCGGCCCCCAGCGCGATCGTCAACGTCGCCAGCACCGCCGGCCGCGTCGCCCGCGCCCGGACCGGCGCCTACAGCGCCAGCAAGTTCGCCCTCGCCGGCTGGACCGACTCCCTCTATGCCGAGGAGAAGCCGCACGGCGTGCATGTCGGGATGGTCCTGCCGGGCTTCATCCGCACGGAGGGATTTCCGGCGACGGAGCTGCGCGAGAAAGCGCTCACCCGCTGGATCGTCTCCGAGCCCGAGAAGGTCGCCGAGGCGATCTACGAGTGCGGGCCCGGCGGCAAGGCGGAGCGCTACGTCCCGCGCCCCTACGCCCTCGCCGCGGTCGTTCGCATCGTCGCGCCCTCCCTCGTCCGCCGGGTCCTCAGCGGCGGTTCGGCCTCGAGCCTGACCACCAGCACGGGCGGCGAATGATCTCCTTCGCGGCGCTCGGCCTGGTCGCCGTGGTGGTCGCCGGGGTGATCAGCTCCCTGGCGGCGATCCAGGTCCGCCGGGTCAATCGGCGCTTCCGGGTGCTCGACGAGATCGCCCGCGTCGCCGAGGTCGGCGAGTCGTTAGAGGTGACGCTCGACGCGATCACCGCGGTGATCGTCCCCGCGGTCGCCGACTTCTGCACGATCGACGTGATCGAGGAAGGCCGCGTGCGCCGCGCCGCGACCCGGGTCAGCGGTCCGGACGCCGAGGAGATCGAGCCGCGGCTGGCGGCACGGACGCCGGCCCTGCAAGAGCGGATGGCAAGCGCCGGCGCCCACGAGCGCCAGGAGCCCGCCTTCTTCGAATACGTCAGCGAGCAGGATCTGCGCGACGTCGCCGCCGACGAGGAGGACTTCGAGTTCCTGCGCAGCCTGCGAGTCCGCTCCGGGGTGACCGTGGAGCTGCGGGCGCGCGGGCGGCCGACGGGGCTGCTCACCTACGGGGTCAGTCATTCAGGCCGCCACCTGCGCCGCGACGACGTCAGCTTCGCCGGCGTGCTCGCCGGCCGGGTGGCGCTGGCGCTGGACAACGCCGGCCTCTTCTCCGAGCTCGAGCGCAGCGAGCGCGAACGGGCCGAGATCGCCGAGACCCTGCAGCGCGGCCTCTTGCCGCCGCCGCTGCCCCACATCCCGGGTTGGTCGGTAGCGGCGACCTACCGGCCCGCGGGCGCCGAGAACGAGATCGGCGGCGACTTCTACGACGCCTTCCGCATCGCCGGGGGCTGGATGGTGGTGATCGGCGACGTCACCGGCCGCGGCGCCCACGCCGCCGCCGTCACTGCCCACGCCCGCTACACGCTGCGGACCGCCGCAGCGCTCACCGGCGATCCCGTGGTCGCGCTGCGGACCCTGAACCGCGAGCTCTTGGCCCGCAGCGGCACCGCCCTCTGCAGCGTCGCCGCGATGGCTGTCTCCGACGACCCCAGTAAGCCGGTGCAGCTGGCGGTCGCCGGTCATCCACCGCCGCTGCTGATCGAGGGCGAGTCGGTCAGCGAGGCGAGCGAGCCGGCACCGGTCCTCGGCGCCTTTCCCGACGACACCTGGACGGTCGAGGGGACGGCGGTGCTGCCGGGCCAGCAGCTGGTCGTGGTCACCGACGGCGTCACCGAGGCGCAGGGCGCCGCCGAGCGCTTCGGCGAGAGGCGACTGCGCGAAGTGGTCGCCGGAATCTCCAGCCCGGCGCGGGTGGCACAGCGGATCGAGGGCGCCCTGCACGAGTTCACCGGCGGTCGGCTGGAGGATGACGCGGCGATCGTCGCGATCGCTCCCGCCACGGCCGACGTCGAGCCGGCTCCGGCCGAGGAGCAGGAGCTGGTCGAGCGCCTCTACGCCGCCTTCAACCGGCGGGATCCGGCGGAGATCACCGAGCTCTGCGACGAAGCGATGGAGTTCTTCCCGATCGGGACCGCCGAGGCGGTGGGCCGCAGCGGCCCTTACGTCGGCCCGGCCGGCCTGCAGGAGTACCTGCTCGACATCGAAAAAGCCTGGGACGAGCTGCTGATAACGCCGAAGGTGACCGAGCGCCGCGGCGGCTCGCTGCTGGTGCGGGGACGGGTCTACGCGCGCAGCCGCGCCCTCGGCATCCGCGACGTCCCGGTCGCCTGGATCTGGGATCTGCGCGACGGCGTCGTCGTCCGCGGCGAGGTTTTCCCGGACCCCGAGGAGGCCGTCCAGCGCCTCGCCGCCGCGGGCTGAGAGCACCATCTAGGATTCCCCGCCGATGACGATCAGTACGAACCAATTCAAGAACGGGACCCATATCGAGATCGACGGGAAGATCTGGAAGATCATCGAGTTCCAGCACGTCAAGCCGGGCAAGGGCGGCGCCTTCGTGCGGACGAAGCTGCGGCGGATCGAGGACGGCTCGGTGATCGACAAAACCTTCAGGGCGGGGGAGAAGTTCCGCCCGGTCCGGACCGAATCGAAAAAGATGCAGTACCTCTACGACTCGGGCGAGTCCGCGGTCTTCATGGACACGAGCGACTACGACCAGATCGAAATCCCCAAAGACGCACTCGGCGACTCGATGCAGTGGGTGCTGGCCAACGACGAGGTCGACGTCCTCTTCGTCGACGAGAAACCCAGCGACGTCCAGGTCCCGAGCGCGATCGAGATGAAGGTCACCCAGACCGACCCGGGCCTCAAAGGCGACACCGCCTCCGGCGGCGGCAACAAGCCGGCGACCCTCGAGTCCGGCGTGGTCGTCCAGGTCCCCCTCTTCATCGAGGAGGGCGAAACGGTGCGGGTCGACACCCGCAACGGCGAGTACATCTCGCGCGCTTAGGAGGGGCGGGGTGGAATTCCCGCACGCGTCTGGCGGCGGCGGACGCTGCGCGAGGCGGCGTCCTCGGTCGCCCGAATAGCGCTGCTATTCGGGCTCCCTGCGTCCTTGCCTCACTTGGTCCGGCGCTCGCCAGCCACGCACGCGAATTCCACCCCGCCCCTCCACGCGCTTTTGGCAGCTACTCGGAATTTTGTTGGGCGGCTTTCGGTCTCATCCATTGGGCTTCAGGCGCTTTTCCCCCACAAGGGGTTGGGAAAAGCGCCTCGCTGATGCTGCGCTGAAAGAATGAGCTGATGCGCAGATCCGACCAGCGGCGGGACGCCGTTTTCGCCAACTACCAGCGTGACGTCACCGGGCGTTCGCTGGAGGAGCTGCTGGGGGAGGCGCGGCCGCTGACGCGGGAGCTGGCCGAGGGGGTCGACGAGCATCGCGAAGAGCTCGATGACATCATCGCCGCCCATGCGAGGGGATGGACCGTCGACCGGATCGCGCCGCTGGACATGAACGTGATGCGGGTCGCGCTCTACGAGATGGAGTTCGCCGAGACGCCGCCGGAGGTGGCGATCAACGAGGCGGTCGAGCTGGCCAAGGAGTACTGCGGGGCTGAGGCCCCGAAGTTCATCAACGGCATCCTCGGCGCGATCGTGCGGGAGCGGGGGGCGGCGGCGTGAACGTCCGCCTGCGCGAAATCAGCGAGCGCCTGCGCCAGATCACGGCCGAGCTGGAGAGCGAGGAGGTCGCCGACGAGCGCGCCGCCCAGCTTGCCGCCGAGGCCGCCGATCTCTCGGCCGAGGCGGTCGAGGAGGCCAACCGCGAGGCGCGCCAGCAGGCGTCGAGCGGTAGTTGAGCTATCCCGAGGACTTACGCGCGCTGGTCGACGGCGCGCTCGCCGAGCTGACCTTCTCCAGCGCTCCTCCCACCGCTGGCCTCGAGGAGGCGATGCGCTATTCGCTGCTCGCGGGGGGCAAGCGGGTTCGTCCCGTCCTCGCCCTCGCCACCGCGCGTGCTCTCGGGGCCGAGCCCGAGCGCTTCCTCCCGGTCGCCAGCTCGATCGAGCTGATCCATACCTATTCGCTGATCCACGACGACCTGCCGGCGATGGACGACGACGAGCTGCGCCGCGGGTTGCCGACCTCACATGTGAAATTCGGCGAGGACGTGGCGATCCTCGCCGGCGACGGCCTCTTCGCCGAGGCGATGCGCCTGTTCTGCGAGCAGCCGGGAGAGCCGGCGCGGGTGCTGGCGGCGCTGCGCGAGCTGGCCGCCGCGACCGGGGTCGACGGCATGGTCGGCGGCCAGTACGTCGACGTCGTGGGAGGGGGCACGGACGCCGAGAGCCTGCGCGCCCTGCACGCGCTGAAGACCGGCCGCCTGATCGCCGCCAGCGTCAATGTCGTGCTCTTGCTCGAGGGACTGCCCGAACCTGAGAGAATGCCCTACCGACGTTTTGCCGACGAGCTGGGCGTGCTGTTCCAGATCGTCGACGACATTCTCGACGTGACCGAGTCAGACGAGCAGCTCGGCAAGCCCCATGGAAGCGACGAGAGACATGGCAAACTCACCTACGTCAGCCTTTTCGGGCTGGAGCGGGCGCGCGAGCTGGCCGCTCAGTCTCACGCCAAAGCGACAGCGGCGCTGGCCGAGGCCGGTGGCGAAACCGAGGACCTGAAGCGCGTGGCCGACTACATCTTCACGAGGAACGAATGAGCGAACAGCCCCCCACCCAGGGCACCGAGGACGACAAACAACAGATCCAGGAGCCGCTGCTGCCGGGCATCGACGGGCCGGCGGACCTGCACGATCTCGACGACGAGCAGCTGCAGCGGGTCGCGCAGGAGATGCGCACCTACATCATCGACACGATCGGTGAGATCGGCGGCCACTTCGGCGCCAACCTCGGCACCTGCGAGCTCGCCGTCGCCCTTCACAGCCTGCTCGACTCGCCGCGCGACAAGGTCCTCTGGGACGTCGGCCACCAGGCCTACCCGCACAAGATCCTCACCGGCCGCCGCGACCGGCTGCCGACGATCCGCCAGTACGACGGCCTGGCGCCGTTCTGCTCGATCGCCGAGTCCGAGCACGACATCATGGGCGCCGGCCACGCCTCGACCTCGATCGGCTACGCGGTCGGGCTGAAGGAGGCGATGCGCAAGGGGATCGGCACCGACGGCAAGGTCGCCGCGGTGATCGGCGACGGCGCCCTCACCGGCGGCGTCGCTTACGAGGCCCTGCACGCCGCCGGCGGGCTGCAGACGCCGGTCGTGATCGTCCTCAACGACAACGGGATGTCGATCTCGCCGAACGTCGGCGCGCTTTCCCGCTACTTCAACCGAATCCGCCTCAACCCGCGCCTCTGGCACGCCCGCGAGGAGGTCGAGGGCCGGCTGACGAAGCTCCCACTCGGCCTCGGCAAACGGATCGAGCGCCTCGGCCCGGAGATCAAGTCGGCGATCAAGGCCTACTGGGCGCCCGGGCTCTTCTTCGAGGAGCTCGACCTCGCCTACATGGGCGTGATCGACGGCCACGACGTGCATGCTCTGCGGGAGGCGCTGGAGGAGGCTTTCGCCGCCGACCGCCCGGTCGTCGTCCACATCCACACGGTCAAGGGCAAGGGCTTCGCGCCGGCCGAAGAAGGTGGGCTGGAGTCGATGGAGGAGTGGCACGCGGCGAAGCCGAAGTCGATCGTCGAAGGGCGACCCGCCGCCAAGGAGCCCAAGCCGGTTCCGGTCACCGAAACCGACTCCCCCGAGGGGATCGAGGTGCTGGAGAAGCCGCCGGCCGCCGGCTCACCGCCGCAGTACACGAAGGTCTTCGCCGACGCGATGGTGGCTGAGGCCGAGGCGGACGAGCGGGTGATCGGGATCACCGCGGCGATGGCGGGGGGGACCGGCCTGCAGGAGCTCTGCGACGAGGTTCCCGAGCAGTACTACGACGTCGGGATCGCCGAGCAGAACGCGGTCCTGCTCGCCTCCGGGCTGGCGCTGCAGGGGGCGAAGCCGGTCTGCGCGATCTACTCGACCTTCCTGCAGCGGGCCTTCGACCAGATCGTCCACGACGTCTGCCTGCAGAACCTCGACGTCACCTTCGCGATGGACCGCGCCGGCCTGGTCGGCGACGACGGCCCGACCCACCACGGCGCCTACGACATCTCCTATTTCCGTCCGATTCCGAACGTGGTGGTGATGGCCCCGCGCGACGAGGCGATGCTGGTCCACATGCTCCACACCGCGATCGCCCACAACGGGCCGGCGGCGCTGCGCTACCCACGCGGGGCGGCCGAGGGAGTCGACCTGCCGGCGGCCCCGGCCCTGATCCCGATCGGCAAGGGAGAGGTGCTGGCCGAGGGCGAGCGCGTCGTCCTGCTGGGCTACGGCTACGGGGTCACCGTGGCGAAGGAAGCTGCCGAGCTGCTGGCGAGGCACGGGCTGAAGGCCACCGTCGCCGACGGCCGCTTCGCCAAGCCGATCGACGGCGAGCTGGTCGAGAGCCTCGCCCGCGAGCACGAGCTGCTGGTGACGATCGAGGAGAACGCCCTGCCAGGGGGCTTCGGCGCGGCCGTGCTGGAGCACATCGAGGACGCCTTCGCCGAAGCCCCCGGCGACCGCGCGCGGGTCCTGCGGGTAGGCATCCCCGACTCCTACGTGACCCACGGCAAGCCGGCCCTGCTGCGGGCCGAGGTCGGCCTCACGGGGGAGTCCGTGGCGGACCGGGTGCTCAGCTCCCTTCCCAGTGCGCAGCCGGCTCTGACCTAATCAATTTTAGGGATTGATTCAATCAGCGCAATCGATTAGCCTGCGCCAGTCTCTCCGGTGACACGAAGCAGGCAATAGCCGGCGCTTCTGGGGGAAAGCACCAAGGGGAGGAGAGGCGCGCCATCTCTATATGTGTGGATCCGCTTGGGGAATCGGATCTCTCGCGCCCGCCAACCGGCCGGGGCGCGAGGCGCGCGCATTGTCTGGACAAAAAAAGCGCCCGCCGAAGGCGGGCGCTTTTTCAATCGTTAGAGGTGATCAGCCCTGGCTTTCAACCACTTTCGAGCGTACCCCGAAGTAGGTTGAACCTTCGAGGATCGCCGTGTTGGTGCCGGCCGCAGACGGCGTTCCCACGATCGAGTCGACGAAGGGGTCGACAGCCCAGGAGAACAGAATCCCGCCGCACCCGTTGGCACCGGGTGCCGCGAACGAGTTGTCGACAAATCGGGCGTTTTTGTCCGCCAAGATCGCGCCTTCGGAGACGACGACAATTTCCCCAGGATTGCCCGTGATGGGCTGATTGGGGGGCGGCGGCGCGGTCGTTCCGGTCGTCAGCGCCAGTTTGATCGGGTTCGAGTTCGAGCCGATGTAGCAGTTGCTTCCCAGGAACGGGTTACTGAGCTTGACTTTCACCGGCATTGCCAGGGCGGTTCCCTGTCCGGTGGCGGTCGCAATGGTGCTCAATTTCACCGAGGAAGCCGGGCCCGCCAGTTCCATCGTTGCGGTTACCCCGGTAAAGCCGTTGTTGATGGTTTCGTTGAAGAGGTCCCGCAGGATCTGCGGCCACCAGGTGGGGGCCGTGACGCCGAGAAGGCCTCCGGGCACCGGCTGCGGAGTTTTCGACAGGGTGACGCCATCAGTCGGGGGGTAGAGCGTGAAAGGCCCGAAGAAGCCTTCCGGCGCATCGATGCCGCCCTGCAGGATCACCGGGTTTTTCACCGGCACGGCTTTTTTACCGAGGGTGATCGATCCCGACGTGGTTTCCGAGTAGAGACAGAGCTCGAGTTCGGTGTTGGTGAGCGGGCATTTCGAGAATCGTGCGAATTCCCCCGTGAGAGCTGCCGATGCCGATGAAGCAGGCAGCAGCATCGCTGCAAGCATGAAGCCGGCGAGAAGAAGTCTTCTCATGACTGGTTTCCTTTCTCCTTGTTGTCTGCCCGTGTTCCCTGATGGGCAGATGGAACGGATGTTCCGAATGCGAAAGGAGTCTTTATCACAGCGAATGCGCTCGCGCAAATTAACGCGCGCGGTTGTCCCTCATATGAACCCTCCACTTGCGATAGCGACTGCCGAATGGCGACCATCGGCAGCGCTGCGGTCGGCTTCGCGGGGCTGACCTGTCGATTTTTTCGATTTGGCATCAACGGCGCCAGCCGTTTCTCGAAGCGCAAACCATCCACGACGCTGGGACCCTGACCACCGCGGTCGCCGTTCAAAACAATGGCAATCGATTCGCGGAAAGTCCCGTGGGTGATGTTCGCTACCAAGGACGCTCCAACCGTAAGGTGGGCGGATCGGAATGACCCGTCCTCACCCAGGGAGAATCGTCCTCAGGGGCGCTTGCGCCTCCTTGGTCCTGGTCGCACTCGGCCTCATCTTCAGCCACTCATCCTCGGGGGCCGAATGGGAAGAGCTGCCGGCTGTGCCGCTCCTCGAGCCGCCTGTCCTCGGCCACCTGGAGAAGGTCGCCGGCCGCGGGGAGCGCTTGGGCAACCGCCCAGGGGTCTTCGCCAAGATCGGCGACAGCATCACCGCGTCGCCGTCGTTCCTGCAGGCGCTGGCCTGCCGGGCGCCGCGCCTGGGAGCTTGGAGCAGCCTACGCGGGACGCTGGAGTTCTTCGGCGAGACGGCTGTGCCGCGGGGTTTCGAGGAAGCCGGGTGCGAGGCCAGCAACAGCTTTTCGCGCCTCGGCGTCGCCGCGGTGAGGGGGTGGAGGGCGGTCGATGCTCTCTCCCCGCGCGAATCGCTTCCCGAATGCCCGGGGCTGCCCCCCGTCAGCTGCGAGCTGCAGCTGCTTCACCCGTCGGTTGCCTTGATCATGTTCGGGACCAACGACATGGAGGACTTCACCGCGGTCCAGTTTCGCCGCGATCTCGCGCGCGTGGCCCGGCTCGTGTCCAGCGCCGGGACGATTCCGGTGCTCAGCACCATCCCGCCCCGCCTGCAGCGGCCGTTCTCGGAGCGGGTGGGGCGCTTCAACGCCGAAATTGCCGCCCTCGCCGAGAACCGGGCGCTGCCGCTGTGGAATTTCTGGCGGCAGATGGCCGAGCCCGGCGTTCCCCGTCAGGGTCTTGGCGAGGACGGTGTCCATCCGAGCGCTCTTTGCCCTCCCTGCACGGCGATCGACCTTCGGCCGGCCGGCCTCCGGTATGGATATGCCCTCCGGAACCTCGGGGCGCTACGTGTGCTTGATCGCCTTCACCGCCAGATTGCGACTGCCGCGTATCAGGGCATATGAGCCGACGGCCAGGGCAAGGGTCCCCAGCACCGTCAGCCCCCAGCGGACGGGGATCCCCAGATCGGTGGTGGAGAGCGAGCTCTGCAGGGCGACGAGGAACGGGATGTGGACCAGGTAGATCCAGAAGCTCGCGTCGGCGAAATAGCGCAGCACCCGCGATTCCTTACGGACATATCGCGCCAGGACCCCCCAGATGCCGAAGAGGGTGAGCCAGCAGACGATGCCGACGGTGAACAGCCCGTAGAGCCGCAGCGTGTCGATTTCGGCCAGCACCCCGGGCGTGCCGACGTTGCCGGTGAAGTCGCCGTTGTCGTAGAAGAGGAGGAAGGCGGGCACGGCAATCAGCGCCCCGGCCGCGAGTCGCAGCCAGGCCCCCCGTTTCAGCTGCTCGATCAGGTCGCCCTGTCCGCTGAGCAGCCAGCCGAAGAGAAAGAAGAAGCTGAAGTAGGCGAACAGGGTGGGGGCGGGGATCAGCGAGTTCGAGGCCGAGCCCCCCGCCACCCAGCCGGTCTTGGTGATCAGGATCGCGGCGCTGATCGCGGCCAGGACTGGAACGCCCCACCACGATCTCATCAGGTGGTCGAAGCTGCGTTTTATGGCCGCCCCCAGCTTCGGCGCCCGCTGGATTGCCAACCAGATTCCGATCGCGACCAGGGAGATCAGCAGCAGGTAGGCGATGAACCAGAGGTGCCGGGGAGTGAGGCTGAAGACGTTGCCGAGGTCCAGTTCTCGTTTCGGGGGCAGCTCGCCTTTCCGCGGCCACAGCGCCGCCGCACCGATGACGAAGAGGTTGGCGAGCGGCACGACGGTCAGCATCCCGACGACCAGGGGCAGCCCGAGCCGGCGGAAGCGGGCGCGCAGCTGCCGGGCAGCGGTCGATCGCCTCAACGCGCTCGCGGCCAGGAAGCCGGAGATGGCGAAGAAGAGGGGCATGTGCCAGGTGTGGACGAACCAGACGACGGCGTCGACGATCCGTGGATCCCCGTCGCCCTTCTGGATGTAGCGGGCGGCGTGGTAGGGGATCAGGAGGAGGATCGCCGAGACACGGATGGCATCGAGGTGATGGGAGCGCTGGCTCCCTTCCCCGGCGGTCAAGTCGGGACCCCCGCCTGCTTGCGCAGTTCCTCCAGTCCCAGCCGCATCCGGCCCTTCACGGTGCCGGAAGGAAGGTCGAGCAGCGCTGCGATCTCGGAGTGGCTCAGCCCGCCGAAGAACGCCAGGGCGATCACCTCAGACTGTGTTCCGGGTCGAGAGGGGGCGATCACCTGGTTCTTGACGATGCCCATCAACCAGGCCTTGAACGAACCGTTGGTCGGATCGAACTGCGCCCGCTCCGTCCAGATCGCCTTAAAGGCGTCCTTGAGAGCGTCCTCAGCGCGGCCGGCGTCGCGGCAGATCACCTGAGCGACCCGGAAGGCCGGGGCGGCATAGCGGTCGTAGAGCTCGCCGAACGCATCGGCATCCCCCTGCTGAACGCGAGCCATGAGCGCCTCGTCGTTGGGCGCCGAACCGTTGCCTGAGGGCGACATGGCCTAGGCCGCGGCCGCCGGAGGGGCCTCGAGGAAAAACAGCTCACAGGCAACTCCGGGGCTCGTCTGATTGGCGCTGAGGAAGGCCGTAACTCTGCGGCCGGTGAGACACTCGATCGCCCTCGTGAACTCATCCTGGGCACCTTCCTGGAAGGCAATCCGCCCGTCGATCACGTCCTCGCCGGCGCCGTCTGCGACCTGGCGCGACTCGCTGCTGCTGAGGATGTCCTCGAGGACGCAGACGACGACGTTGTCGTTGATGTAGGTGGTGGCGGTGGTGCGCCCGTGCTCGTAGAACTCGGCGTAGAGCGCGACCAGCGCCGCTGAGATCGCATCGGTCAACGCCGGCCCTGCCGGCGGCACTCCGTTGCTCTCGGTCACCTGAGACCCCCGGGAAGGGCACGCATCGTTCCTCCTTGATGGCTGTTCTCCACAAGGAAGTCACGCGCAGCGCTGCCCCGTCGCGGTGCTCGGACGGGACCTCGGGGCTATGCCCTCCGCATCGTCATCTACCCCGGTAAACCTCGTTTGACACGCCTAAGCTGGGGCGAGAGACAGCCTTGCTTCGAGCTCGGTGCCGACGCTGCGGCGGCTGGAGAGCCGGAAGCTCCTGCTGAGCGCGCCGATTATCGAGAGGCCGGCGTGCAGGCCGGGTGAGACGGTCTCGGTACGGGGACCGATACCGGAGCCGAAGTCTCGGACGACGAGGCACATCTCCCCATCCTCGACTGTCGCATTGACCTCGATGAATCCATCCGCAGCGGGCCCGTAGGCGTGCTTGATCGAATTGCCGCACGCCTCGGTGACGATCGTCAGGGCGGCCTCGATGCCCGACTCCGCCATCCCGGCCCCGCGGGCGTATTCGGCGAGGTCGGCGCGTACCCGCGCCAATTGCTCGGCTTCAGCCGGAACTCGGATACTCAATGCGGCAGCCGGCATCGCGCGGGCCCCTTCCTGACATCGTCGGGAAGGAGTCAGCTACCCCGCCCCCTGAAGGGGAAACGATGGCACCGAGGTTATCCGCCCCGAGGGGGCTCAGAGAAGGTCGGACGGGTCCAACACGAATACCTCGCACATCAGGTCGGGCTCCTGCTGGTTGCCGCTCATGAATCCGATCACCTTGCGGCCGGTCGCCTTTTCGACAACTTCCTCGAAGCGGCCGCGCATCAGCTCCTGAAACGCCATTCGCTGCTCGATCACAGCCGAACCGCGGCCGCCGTTGAGGAGGGTCTGCTCGACCTGGGTGAAGCCACCGCGCAGGACGCAGACGACCAGATCGTCCTGGTAATAGGACTTCGCCTGGGTGGGACCGCGGCCGTAGAACTCCTTCAGCAGCGCGACCAGTCCGTCGGAGATCGCGGTCAGCTCCTCGCCGTGGCGGCGCTTCGCGTCCGGGGCGATTCGGCTCTGCGCGGAATCGAGATCAGGTCGAGAGATCGGACGATGGTAGACCAGCGCGCTACGCTGGTCTAACCGTTCGTTGGGTTCTTCCACCCTCTGCCTCGCGCGCGCTTCCTGCCAGAGGACGAGAAAGAAGGCCCGATATGCCGGCCCCGGACCCGCCCTTCGAGGGCGACGAGCTGCTCACGGCGGTGACCGATTCGATGGTCGCCCTGCATGAGCGCTACTACCACCGTGCTCCGGTGAGCGCCAAGACCCAGATGCTGGGCGAAGATCTCCTCGCCTGCGTGATGGGCGGTGTCTACACCGAGGTCGAGAAGACGATGATCGAGCTGCAGCGCGGCACCTTGGTGCAGGAAACGCGCAGCGCCTTCCAACAGGCAATGCAGCAGCGGTTCATCGACGAGGTGCAGCGACTCTCGGGACGTGAGGTGATGGCCTTCATCTCCAACTCCCACGTCGGTCCCGATATGGAGATCGAGCTGTTCATATTCCGCGACTCGATACCCGCCTAGCTGGGCCTCGACGCCGGGGTCGGGGCGCGCTACTCTGGATGAGAGGAGGGCATCACTGCGGTCGGCGCATCTCGCCGGCAACACCAAGTGACTTCCGGACCCAGCTGTCGAGCCAAGGAGTCCGAAATGTCCCTTCCCTTCGCTTCACCCCCTTCCTCCGACCCCTGTCTCGGGGCGCCGCCGCTCTTCTCCTGCACGCGCAGGGCCGAGGGTCGGGATTCGATCCGGCTCATCCTCGCCGGCGAGCTGGACCTCAGCTCCCGGGCGCATTTCGAGCAGGCCATGAAGGACGCCCAAGCCGACGTGAGCCGCGTCATCATCGATCTGAGGGCGTTGACGCTGATCGACTGCGCCTCGCTCTCCGTCGTCTTCGATGCCGCGGCCGAAGCCCGACGCCGAGACACGATCCTCACCATGCTCGACCCTCGCGGTCAGGTGCGGCGGGTGCTCGATCTGACCGGCACCCCAGAAGGGGTAGCGGTCCTGAACCGCAGCGACGTCGAACCCATGACCGCCGCGTGACGTTGGGTAGTGGCGATTTCTGTCCGACTCCGTTGGTATTCACATGGCCACCGTGGAGGAGATCAAAGGCAGTGCTCAGAAGACCGTCGTTAGCGGTCCTGCTGTCGTTGCCGCGGCCAAGAAGCCAGCAGTCATCTCCTTCTGGGAGAAGGCGCGGGCATACGGTGCCAGCATGCGGCCGCTGGGCGCGATCACTCTCGCTGATCTCTAACTACTAGGGAAGTGGGATGTAGAGCCGTTTGAGACTCTCGTCGGTGGAGGATGGGGTATCCGTTGGCTCAAATCCCCACTCACGCCACATGCGATCCGTGGCAGCATCGTAGGGATCGAGCGTCAGCAGTCCGACTCAGAATGTTGCGGCTGGCGACTCTGAGGGGGGCCGCCGTACGATGCCCAACGATGCCCCGTCGCCCTGATCCATTCAAGCCCGACCCCGGGGCCGTCTACACGAACGGCGAGGTCAATCGCGCGGGTCAGCTCCTACGCCGGTGGTACATGCGGACCCCAGGCCAGACCGCTACCGACCTCGATGTGACCCTTGATGAACTGGTGGACGCGATGATTGCCGTGACCTGGTGGCGAAGTCTGCACGCGCGACCGCTGTCGCGCGTTGCGGCGAACCTGCGCTACCACGCTGCAGCCGAGGAGGCCGCAGTCGAGAATCGAATTGACGTCACCCAGCGTCTTAAGAGACGGCCGACGATCATCAACAAGCTCGAGCGCGAGCCGACCATGCAGTTGACCCAAATGTGGGACATCGGTGGAGTCCGCGCCCGCCTACCGTCACTCCGGCACGTCCAAGCGGTCAGCCGGCGATTGCGGAAGACCTGGACGATCGTGCGGACGAAGGACTACATCAAAAAACCCCGCTCCTCCGGTTACCGCGCGATCCATCACATCGTCCGGCGCGACGGTCGTCTGATCGAGGTTCAACTCCGAACCGTCCTGCAGGATGCCTGGGCCAATCAGGTCGAGGAGGACAGTCGCCGGCTGGCGACCGGCTACAAGTTCGGCAGAGGTGGGGAGGACGTGCACGACTACTACCGAATCGTGTCTGAGGCTTTCGCGGCGCTAGATCGCGATGAAGAATTGAGCCCGGACTTGGTCGCTGCTATCAATGAGAACTACGCGAACGTGGCCGAGACGCTCCAACGCAGGCCGCCAAGAGGGGACCGCTGAGATGACCGACGCTGATATCCGGCACTTCCTAATCGTCTTCGATATCCCGACCGGGAAGGCCAACGTGCGCGACTTCGGAACGGACTACGACGCTGCGATGGAGGCCTATGCCGAGATCGAGGGGGAGATGCGGGGGCGCGACGACCTCGACATCGTTCTCGTCGGCGCCGACTCCCTGGAGACCGTCAGGCGCACCCACTCCAGCTATTTCGAGACGAACGAGACCTTCGAGTCTCTGCTGCCAGCTGGCGTTCTCAGCCGCTGACCGCTTCTTAGAAGCACGATGCCGCCGCGGCACTGGTAAGCCTGGTATCGACTTTTCTTCCGAAACCGGCAGCGAGACGTAGTCGAGGATTAGGTCGCTTCCCGCATCTAGGGACGCCGCCGGTATGACTGGGAGACTTTGGTCATGGCTGAAGAGGGGCGGGGTGCGGAGGTGAAGCGGACCTACCCCGAGCTTCTGACGAAGCTGCGAAGTCAGGTGGGCTTCCTCGAACGATCCGCGGCCCATTTCGATGCAGGGCATAAGGACGAGGGAGAGCAACTGGCCACGCGCGCCCGAGTTCTCCTTCACGACGCCCGCAACCCGCACTCCCTTCTAGGACAGCTAGGGGTCAAGGGCGCTCTGCGGTTCACCGATACGGCGATCTACACGCAGCCTGAAACGAAGCACCTGGGCGGGAATCGGTATGTCGCCACGGGCACGCAGCACGCCGGTTTGGTCTGCTGGCAATCAACCGACAGCGGCACCTGGACCTATGCCCCCGTCTTGGCCCCTGAGAGCAAGGACCGAATGAATCCGCCGGTGGGATTCGAGCATTGGTGGCGAACTCCCTTTCTCAAAGACCTAAACGGGGAGTCCATTTCTCGTTCCTCGGTGGTCCTTCATGTTGCGGACAAGGATGGAGGCGCTCACGTCGACAAGGCACTTCCAAAGGCTTTTCATCGGCTCCTCACTGGCTACGCGCTTCCGTTTCAAGTCGCATCGGACGACGGCTCGTCGTCGGATATCCCCGGAATCGTGATGGCGACCACGCGGCAAATCGCGTTCGAGCTTCTAGACACGCTGCATCGCGAGCTTCCGAACTTCATCCTCGGAGGCCCGTTGCAGGCTGCTGCGGAACTTTCGAAGGCCGAGAGAGCTGGCGTTCGCCGCAACGCTCCGTGCCCTTGCGAAAGCGGCAAGAAATTCAAGGTCTGCCACGGCACATAGCCCTCGTGCCGCCGCGGACTGTGACACGGGGCTCTCAGTGGAGTCGAGGCGTGGGGCCTGCGCGAACCGGGCACGGCCCGCATATGGCTTGCTAAAGCCCCGCACAACAGAAAACGCCCCGCCGGGGAGGCGGGGCGCTTCTGGGGTTACTACAGGGAGGAGAGATATGTATCTCTATATATGTGTGGATCCGTGGGAGGTAGGTTGAGCCCGTTTAGTGTCGAGAGCGTCGCTGTGGGAAGCAGCGAGGCGATTGTCGACGCGGGGTTCAGCCAAAAAGTCTTGTGAGTGCTCCTCTATCGGTTTCCTCTTGCGAATCCTTGAACAGCGTACGAACGTATGTGCGACTTGTGTGTGAGTGGGGTCACAGAGACCCTGCATCTCACGTATTCAGCGGGGTCTAAATGCCGCTCGTTGCGAGGTCGCGCTGTAGCTTTGGGCCGGTGAAGAAGGGCCGGATAGACGCGGTTTTGGCCGATCGCGGCCTCTTTCCCTCGCGCTCCGCCGCGGCGGGAGCGGTGCGGGCGGGCGAAGTGCGGGTGGGGCAGGACGGTCCCGTCGCCCTGCGCCCGAGCCAGCTGGTGGCCCCTGACGCCGAGCTGATCGTCGCCAGCGGGCGCCGCTTCGTCTCCCGCGGTGGGATCAAGCTCGAGAACGCGCTCGAGCGGCTGGGGATCGACGTCGACGGTCGCGACTGCCTCGACGTCGGCGCCTCGACCGGCGGCTTCACCGACTGTCTGCTGCAGCGAGGCGCGGAGCGGGTGATTGCCGCCGACGTCGCTTACGGCCAGATCGACGTGCGCCTGCGCGAAGACCCGCGCGTCCACGTGATCGAGCGCCTCAACGCTCGAGAGATGACCCCGGTTGACCTGCCGTTCGCGCCTTCCCTGGCGACGGTCGACGTCTCCTTCATCTCGCTGGTCAAGGTGCTGCCGGCGGTCGCCCGCTGCCTCGAGCCCGGCGGTGAGGTCCTGGCGATGGTGAAGCCGCAGTTCGAGCTCGGCAAGAGCCGGGTGGGGCGGGGGGTGGTGCGGGACGCCGGCGACCGCCGCGAGGCGATCCTCGCCGTGGCAGACGCCGCGCGGGAGCTGGGGCTGCCGGTGCGCGGCGTCGCTTCCTCTGGGCTTCCCGGTCCCAAGGGCAACCGCGAGACCTTTGTCTGGTGCGGTGGTTCGGGTCGCGAACTCGACGATCTGGAAGCCGCGGTCGCCGCCACGGTGGAGGAAGACGAATGAAGACCGCGGCGCTGATCACCCACTCGCATCCGCCTGCCGCCTCCGAAGCGGTGACCGTCGCCGCCGAGGTCGCGCACGAGCTGGGCTGGCGCCTCGCCGCCAGCGAGGACGAGCTGGCCAAGCACGGCGCCGCCGGGGAGGGCGTCGACGTCACCGCCGAACACACCGTGCCGGACATCTGCCTGGTGCTCGGCGGCGACGGCTCGATCCTGCACGCCCTTCGCCGCTACGCCGGCACCGAGGTACCCGTCTTCGGCGTCAACTTCGGCACCGTCGGCTTTCTCGCCGCGGTCGAGCGCAGCGAGGCGCGCGACGGCATCCGGCGGGCGCTCGAAGGCGAGATCGAGACGATCCAGCTGCCGGGGCTCGAGGTGAAGGTCGACGGCCAGACCGTGGTCGGGCTCAACGACATCACCCTCGCCCGCCGCCCCCACGACCGCGTCGCCGAGCTCAGCTACCGGATCGCCGGCGAGGAGGTGGGGCACGTCCGCTGCGACGGCCTCGTCGCCGCTACCCCCGCCGGCTCGACCGGCTACAACCTCGCCAACCAGGGCCCGATCCTCGCCTGGGGGGTGAAGGGCTACGTCGTCAGCTACATCTCGCCGCACTCGCTGACCGCGCGGGCGCTGGTCGTCGCGCCTTCCGACGTCCTCCACGTCGAGAACGCGACCGGGCGCGAGCCGGTCGACGTCGCGGTCGACGGCCGCACGATCGCCGACCTGCCCCCGGGCGCCGACCTGCAGGTCCGCTTCCTCGATTCCGTCAGCCGCCTGGCCCAGCTCCCCGGCACGAGTTTCTACGAGCGCATCCGCGCAAAGTTCGGCCATCTGGCTGTCTAGCGCGGTCTGCGAAAGCCGACGAGGTGGGTTGTCTAGGGTGCCTCGCCATGGAGCGCAAGTGGTGGACCCTGCTGCTGGTCTCGATCGCGACGTTCATGCTGCTGCTCGACGTCACCGTCGTCAACGTCGCCCTGCCCGATATCCAGCGGGAACTGAACGCGAGTCTCTCGAGCCTGCAGTGGGTGGTCGACGCCTACTCGCTGATGCTCGCCGCCTTCCTGCTAACCGCCGGCTCGCTCGGTGACCGGCTCGGCCGCCGACGGGTCTTCACGATCGGCTTCGGCATCTTCACCTTCGCCTCGTTCCTCTGCGGCATCGCCCAGGATCCGACGCTGCTGAACCTGGCGCGCGGCCTGCAGGGCATCGGCGGCGCCGGCATGTTCGCCACCTCGCTCGCCCTGATCGGCCAGGAGTTCCACGGCAAAGACCGCGCCACCGCCTTCGGGGTGTGGGGCGCGACCGTCGGCGGCGCGGTGGCGGTCGGGCCACTGGTCGGCGGCGTCATCACCGAGAACTTCGGCTGGGAGTGGATCTTCTTCGTCAACGTCCCGATCGGGATCGCGGCGATGGTCCTGACCGAGCGCAAGATCGTCAACGTCTTCGCCAAAGATCCCGAGCCGATCGACCTTCCCGGCCTGGTGACCTTCTCGAGCGCCCTCTTCCTCTTGATCTTCGGCCTGATCCGCGGCAACCCGGAGGGATGGGGCAGCGGGGTGATCGTCGGCTGCCTGGTCGGAGCCGCGGTGCTGCTGGCGGCCTTCGTCGCGATCGAGCTCCGCTCCGCGCACCCGATGCTCGACCTCAAGCTCTTCCGCAAGCGGGCCTTCAACGGGGTATCGGCGGTGGCATTTGCCCTCTCCGCCGGGATGTTCGCGATGTTCCTCTACCTGACGATCTACATGCAGGGCGTGCTCGACTTCTCGCCGCTGGAGGCCGGCCTGCGCTTCCTGCCGCTGACCGTCCTCGGCTTCGTCGTCGCCCCGATCTCGGGATCGCTCTCCCACCGGGTGCCGATCCGGATCCTGCTCGGCTCCGGTTTGACGCTGGTCGGCATCGGCCTGCTGCTGATGCACGGCGTCGACGTCGACTCCGGGTGGACGGCGCTGCTCGTCGGCTTCGTCCTCGCCGGCATCGGCATCGGGACGACCAACCCGGGGATCGGCCAGGCGGCAATCGCCGTGGTGCCGGTGGAGAAATCGGGGATGGGATCCGGGATCAACACGACCTTCCGCCAGGTCGGCATCGCCACTGGCGTGGCCGGCCTGGGCGCGGTCTTCCAGGCGCAGGTGGACTCGAAGCTCCACACTTTGTTGCCGAACGCCCCCGACGGCCTCGGCGAAGTCGTCGCCTCCGGTGGCTCCCGCGCCGTCGCCGAACTGCCGCTGCCCCCGGCGATCCACGCCAAAGCCACCCAGGCCGCCGACGCCGCCTTCGTCAGCGGCTTCAACGAGATCCTCATCATCGGCGCAATCATCTGCTTCATCGGCGCCGCGCTAGGCCTCCTCCTAGTGAGATCCGAGGACTTCGTGCAACCTGTCGCCGGCTAGCTCTCCTCGCGGCAGGACCCGCCGCGCCACCCGCTATACACGTCACCGATGCTGCGCGAGCTCCGGATCGAGAACCTGCTGCTGATCGAGCGCGCCGAACTCCGCTTCGGCGAGGGGCTGAACGCGATCACCGGTGAGACCGGGGCGGGGAAGACGGTGCTCGCGCACTCGCTGGACCTGCTGATGGGCGGCAAGGCGCGCTCGCAGATCGTCCGCCGCGGCGCTTCGGAGGCCTGGGTCGAGGGCGTCTTCGACCTCCCGGCGGGGCTGCTGGAGGAGCCGGAGTTCGCCGAGTTGGCCGAGCGGCTCCCGGAGGGGGCCGACGAGGTGGTGCTGGGGCGCCGGGTCTCGGCCGGGGGGCGGACCAGCGCCTTCGTCGCCGGCCGGGCGGCGAGCGCGGCCGACCTGAAATTGCTCGGCAGTCGGCTGATCGCCTTCTTCGGCCAGCACGAGCACCGCAAGCTGACGATCTCCTCCGCGCAGATGGAGATCCTCGACGGCTTCGTCGGCGAGGACCATCTAGCGCTGCGGCAGCAATACGCCGAGGCGCACCGCGAGGTGGGCCGGCTTGCCGCCGAGCTGGTAGAGCTGCGCGAGCGCGAGGGCTCGCGGGAGCGCGATCTCGACCTCTACCGCTACGAGCTATCCGAGATCGAGGCGGTCGCGCCGGTTCCCGAGGAGCGCGATCAGCTGGCCTCCGAGCGCGAGCGGCTGCGCCACGCGGAGGGCTTGCGCGAAGCCGCAGGCGCCGCTCATACCGGCCTGTCGGGAGCTGAAGAGGACGGTGGCGGCGCGACCGCTTCCCTGGCCCAGGCCGAAGCCGCCCTGCAGGCCGCGGCGGGTCTGGACCCCGCCCTCGACGCGATCGCCGAGCGGGTGGGAGCGCTGGTGGTGGAGCTCGGCGACGTCGCCGCTGAGCTGCGCGACTACGCCGAGGGCGTCGCCGCGGATCCCGCCGGGCTGCTCGAACTCGAGGAAAGACTGGAGGCGATCGATCGGCTGGAGCGCAAGCACGGCGGCAGCGTCGAATCGGTCCTCGCCCACGCCGCGCGCTGCCGCGAGGAGATCGGCCGCCTGGAGGGGGCTGAGCAGCGCACGACCGAGGCCGAAAAGTTCCTGACCGAGGCCGAAGCGCGCCGGGCGGAGGTTGGCGAGCGGCTGAGCGCCGGGCGGAAAGGCGCGGTCGAGTCGCTGCAGGAACGCGTCGCCGCCGAGCTCGAGCAGCTGGCGATGGCCGGCGCCAGGCTCGAGGTCGTGCTGGAACCCCACCCGGAGGGATTCGGCGCCGCCGGCCGCGAGACGGTCGAGCTGCGGGTCGCGCCCAACCCTGGAATCGAGCCGGCGCCCCTGCGGGAGGCTGCCTCGGGCGGCGAGCTCTCGCGGGTGATGCTGGCCCTGAGCGGCCTCGGCCAGGCGGCCGGGGCGGGAACGATGGTCTTCGACGAGATCGACGCCGGCGTCGGCGGCAACACCGCCCGCGTGGTCGGTGAGCGGCTGCGGGCGCTCGGCCGCGACCGGCAGGTCCTCGGCATCACTCACCTGCCGCAGGTCGCCTCGCTCGCCGACGTCCACTTCCGGCTCGAAAAGAACGTCGCCGGTGAGCAGGCGGTGGCCTCGGTCGAGCGGCTCGAGGGCGAGGGGGTCGTCGCCGAGATCCGCCGCATGCTCGGGGGGTCGGGCGAGGACCAGACCGCCACTGAGCATGCCCGCGAGCTTTTAAAGGCCGCCTGACCCTTCGGCCTTGTCGCACCCCCGCCCCTTCACCTAACCTGAGGGCGTGGCCACCGCTTCCCGTCGCCGCCTTCCCGCCCTGCTCGGGCGCAGGAACGGCGCGCGGGCCGATCTGCCGCTGGAGGGAACCGCGCGCGTCGGCGAGCGCACCAAGCACCTGGTCAAGCGGCTGCACGCCGGCGAGATCGCCGTCATCGACCACGTCGACATCGACCGCATCGCCGCCGAGGAGCTGATCGAAGCCCAGGTGGCGGCAGTCCTCAACGCCGCTCCTTCTTCCTCCGGCCGCTATCCGAACGCAGGGCCGCTGATGCTGGCCCGGGCGGGAATCCGGCTGATCGACGCGCCCGACGCGGGGCTCTTCGAGGCAATCAAAGACGGCGACCGCCTGCGGATCGTCGGCGACGCGATCTTCCTCGGCGAGGAAGAGGTTGCGCGGGGCCACGTCCTCCACGTCGCCGAGCTCGAGCGGCAGATGCAGGAGCACCGCGAACGGATCGACGAGGCGCTGGGCGAATTCGCCGAGAACACCGTCACCCACGTCCGCGAAGAGACCGACCTCCTCACCGGCAACATCGCCTTTCCCTCGACCCGGGCCAGTTTCCGCGACCGGCACGTGCTGATCGTCGTCCGCGGCGAGCGCCACCGCCGCGACCTGAAGGCGCTGCGCGCCTACATCCGCGACGTGCGGCCGCTGATCGTCGCCGTCGACGGCGGTGCCGACGGCATCATCGAGGCGGGGCTGAAGCCGGACGTGATCCTCGGCGACATGGACTCCGCCAGCGACGCGGCGCTGCGCTGCGGCGCCGAGCTGATCGTCCACGCCTATCCCGACGGCCGGGCGCCCGGCCGCGAGCGGCTGCTCGACGCCGGCCTCGACCACCAGGTCGTTCCGGCGGCCGGCACCAGCGAGGACGTGGCAATGCTGATGGCCTTCGAGAAGGGGGCGACGCTGATCGTCAGCGTGGGGGCGCACTTCAACTTGATCGAGTTCCTCGATCGCAAGCGCGGCGGCATGTCCTCGACCTTCCTCACCCGCCTGCGGATCGGCGAGCGCCTAGTCGACGCCAAGGGAGTGAGCCGGCTCTACAACCCGA
Source organism: Solirubrobacterales bacterium (assembly GCA_035688955.1). Lineage (GTDB taxonomy): Bacteria > Actinomycetota > Thermoleophilia > Solirubrobacterales > 70-9 > VAYN01. The sequence goes on from DASSMJ010000048.1 coordinate 66,544, forward strand.
GCTCGGCGCTGGCGCCACTGGCTCTCTTCGGCGTCACCTTCCTGATCCTGCTGACGATCCTTGTCATTACTTCGCCGGCGCTGAACGACGTCTGGGAACTGGTCTGGCTGAAGATCCGGATCTGGCTCGGCATCTAGCCCACTAGCCTTCGGCTCCCCATGGGGTACTCCGCCCGCTACCACGCCGCCTCGCTGATCGCTGTCTTTCTCGCCCTCGCCGTCGGGATCCTGGTCGGCGCCGAGTTCGGCGGCGACGCCCTCACCGGCACCCGCCGCGACCTCGAGCGCAGCCTCGTCGGCAACCTCCAGGACGCCCGCTCGCGCGCCGACGAACTGAACGCCGACCTCAACCGTGCCGACGAATTCGGCGACCGCGTCTATCCGGCGCTGACCCGCGATCGTCTCGACGGGAAGCGGATCGCGATCGTCGCCCTTGGCGGCCTGCCCAGCGACCTTGCCGCCGCGGTCGAAGACGGGCTTGACCCAACGGGGGCGCGGCTGGTCGGGATCGGGGTCGTGCGTGAGCCGGTAGACGTCAACGGGCTCGCGGACGATCTGGCGAAAACGCGCTTCGCCGACCTGCGGTCGAACCCCGACGCGCTGAGCGAACTGGGGAGCGGGCTGGGGCGGCAGCTGGTGATCGGGGGAACGCTGCCGGAAGTCGTGCGGGGTCAGCTCTTCTCGCGCGCCAGCGGCAGCTTCGCCGGGCTCGACGGGGTGATCGTCGTCCGCAACCAGCCGCAGGACATGGGCCCGGTCCAGCGCTCGAAAGCGATCCAGCTGGAGTCGGCGCTGCTCAGCGGCGTCACCGCCACCCGCACTCCGGCCGTCGGGGTCGAGGCCACCGGCACCGAACCGACCTCGATCTCGTTCTTCCAGACCAGCGATCTGGCCAGCGTCGACGACGTCGACCTCACGGCCGGGCAGCTGGCAATGGTCTTCGCCCTGCTCGGCGCGGAGGGCAGCTTCGGGGTCAAGAGCAGCGCCGACCGCCTCCTGCCGGACCTGCTGATCGAGGGGGAATAGCCGGGTGTACTGGGTGGGGTTGCCGCTGGCGCTCGCGATCTCGCTGTTCCTCGTCCCGGCGGGGGCGCGGGGGCTGCGTGACGCCGGCCTGGTGCGGGAGAACTACCGGGGTGCGCTGCTCGCTTTCCCCCTCGGGGCGGTTTTGGCGACGGCGGCACTGGTGGCGCTGGCGCCGCTCGCCTTCCTCAACGACCGCGCCGACCTCGACCTGCTGGAGCCGGGGCTGCGGCAGTGGCTGCCGTACCTGCTGGGGATCGCCTTCCTCGGCTTCCTCGACGACGCCCTCGGCCAGGGCGAAGCGGCGGCGTCGCCCCGGGGCTGGCGCGGGCACTGGACCGCGCTGCGGGCGGGCTCGCTCTCGACCGGGGCGATCAAGGCGGTGGGGGCCCTGGCGCTGGCCGCCTACGTCGTCTCCGGCCGCGGCCTCGAATCCTGGCGCTACATCGCCGACGTGGCGCTGCTGATCCTCGCCACGAACCTGGGCAACCTGCTCGATCTGCGGCCGGGCCGGGCGGAGAAGGGACTCGCGCTGCTGGGCGCCGGGCTCTGCCTCGGCGCCTGGACGCTCGAGCCGCTGGAACTGCTGGGTGTCTTCGTCGGGCCGGTGCTGGTCGGGGCCTGGCTGACGCTGGGCGAGCGGGCGATGCTCGGGGACACCGGGTCCAACCTGATCGGGGCGATCGCCGGGGTCTGGTTGCTGACCGTCCTGGGACCCGACGGCCGCCTGATCGCGCTGGCGGCCGTGCTCGCTTTGACCATTTACGGGGAGTTGCGGTCTATTTCGGCGACGATCGACTCGGTTCCGCCCCTGCGCTGGCTAGACTCGCTCGGCAGAGCATGAGTCCAGGGAGCAAAGGCGACACCAAGTTCATTTTCGTCACTGGCGGCGTCGTCTCGGCCCTCGGCAAGGGGATAACCGCCGCGGCGATCGGGCGCCTCCTCGTCTCCCGCGGCTACCGGGTCCAGCTGCAGAAGTTCGACCCCTACATCAACGTCGATCCGGGGACGATGAGCCCGTTCCAGCACGGGGAGGTGTTCGTGACCGAGGACGGGGCGGAGACCGACCTCGACCTCGGCCACTACGAGCGCTTCACCGACGAGAACGCGACCCGCGCCTCCAACGTCACCGCCGGCGCGGTCTACAACTCGGTGATCAAGCGCGAGCGCCGCGGCGACTACCTCGGCGCCACCGTGCAGGTGATCCCGCACATCACCAACGAGATCAAGCAGAAAATCCTCATCGTCGCCGAGTCGCAGGCAGTCGACTTCGTGATCACCGAGATCGGCGGCACCGTCGGCGACATCGAGTCGCTGCCCTTCCTCGAGTCGATTCGCCAGCTCTACACCGACCTCGGGCCGAAGCGGGCGATGTTCGTCCACCTGACGCTGGTCCCGTACGTCGGCCACGCTGGCGAACTGAAGACGAAGCCGACCCAGCACTCGGTCAACGAGCTGCGCCGGATCGGGATCCAGCCGCACGCGCTGGTCTGCCGCTCCGAGGGGCGCCTCGACCGCGAGATCCGCGGCAAGATCGCCCTCTTCGCCAGCCTTCCGGTCGACGCGGTGATCTCCGCCCACGACGTCGACAACATCTACAAGGTGCCGCTCGTCTTCCGCGCCGAGGGCGTCGACGACCTCGTCCTCGACCACTTCGGGATGGAGGCCCCCTCGCCCGACATGGCCGAATGGGAAGAGATGGTGCGGCGCGCCGAGGAGGCGACCGGCGAGGTGCGGATCGCCGTCGTCGGCAAGTACGTCCAGCTCGCCGACGCTTACAAGTCGGTGATCGAGGCGCTCGAGCACGGCGGCTTCCACCACGGGGTCAACGTCAAGGTCGAGCTGGTCGACTCCGAGAACTTCGACCCCGAGAAGCTCGAGGGCTGCGACGGGATCCTGATCCCGGGCGGCTTCGGCGAGCGCGGGATCGAGGGCAAGATCGAGGCCGCGCGGATCGCCCGCGAGAAATCGATCCCCTACCTGGGGATCTGCCTCGGGATGCAGATCGCCGTCGTCGAGTTCGCCCGCCACGTCGCCGGCATGGACGGCGCCAACTCGGCCGAGTTCGATCCCGAGACGCCCTTCCCGGTCGTCGACCTGCTGCCGGAGCAGAAGGAGGTCTCCGACATGGGCGGGACGATGCGGCTCGGCGCCGACCCGGTGAAACTGCACGAGGGCACGCGGGCGCGAGAGATCTTCGACGAGGCCGTGATCTACAAGCGCCACCGCCACCGCTACGAGGTCAACAACCAGCTGCGCCGCCGGCTCGAAGACGAGGGGCTCGTCTGCGGCGGCACCTCGCCCGACGAGCGCCTGGTCGAGATGGTCGAGCTGCCCGACCACCCCTTCTTCGTCGCCTCCCAGTACCACCCGGAGTTCAACTCCCGCCCGAACCGGCCCGAGCCGCTGTTCCGCGAGTTCGTCGGCGCCGCCGCCCGCCAGGCCGGGGAACGTCCCGCCGACGGCGGCGAGATCGAGGAGATCCGGGTCGAGCAGTCCGAAGTCCGCTCGGGATAGCTTTAGAGCCGTGAGCGCGCGGCTGCACGAGAGGTTCATCCGCTACTGCGAGGTCCGCAGTCCGACCGGCGAGGAGCGGGAGGTCGCCGACACGCTCGCCGCCGAGCTGCGCGGGATGGGGCTCGAGGTGGTCGAGGACGATGCCGCCCAGGCGGCGCAGGCGGGGTCCGGCAACCTGATCGCCCGCTCGGCGGGAACCGGAGACGAGTGGCTGATGTTCTGCGCCCATATGGACACCGTCCCCCACAAGGGCCGGGTCGAGGTGGTCGACGACGGTGGCGTCTTCCGCAGCCGCGGCGACACCATCCTCGGAGCCGACAACAAGGCGGCGGTCGCCGTCTTCATGGAGCTGATCGCGAGCCACGCCGAAAACCCGGGCCCGGTCGGGATCGAGATCGTCCTCACCGTCGCCGAGGAGCAGGGCCTGCGGGGAGCCAAAGCGTTCGACGCTTCGCAGCTGCGCTCGCGCGCCGGTTTCGTTCTCGACCATGCGGGAGCCGTCGGCGAGGTGATCGTGACGACGCCGACCCAGCAGAAGATCCTCGCCGACTTCATCGGCGTCGAGGCCCACGCCGGGATCAGGCCCGAGGACGGCAGCAGCGCGATCGCGGCCGCGTCGGCGGCGATCGCGCGGATGGAGCTCGGTCGCCTCGACGAGGAGACGACCGCCAACGTCGGCCTGATCTCGGGCGGCACCTCGGGCAACGTCGTCCCCGGTCATTGCGCGATCCACGCCGAGGCGCGCAGCCTAGATACCGAGCGGGCGGCCGAGGTCGCCGGCAGGATCGCCGACGCCTGCGCGTGGGGCGCGAGCGAGCACGGCTGCGACGTCGACGTGCGGATCGAAGAGCTGTTCCGCGGCTACCAGGTCCCCAAAGACTCGGCGGCGCTGGAGCTTGCGGAGTCGGGCCTCCGCGGTGCCGGCCTGGAGCCGCAGCGGGTGGCGATCGGCGGCGGCAGCGACGCCAACGTCTTCCGCCGCGACGGTTTCGACTGCGTCCTCCTCTCCAACGGCACCTCCGACGTCCACACTTCCGAGGAGCGGGTGCCGGCCCGGTCCCTCGACAAGATGCTCGAGGTCTGCGAGCGGATCGTCGCTGCGGCGGCGGAGCCCGCGGCGAGCGAATAAGTGGCAGGGCGCCTGAAGCTGCGCCGCGGCGTCGTCGCCTCGGCGCAGCCGCTCGAAATAGAGATCGAAGGAGAGCGCCGCCGCGCCTGGGCCGACGAGGTCCTCCTCGGTGAGATGCGCGAGGGCGACGAGGTCGTCGTCAACACCGCCGCCCTCGATCTAGCCCTCGGCTCGGGCGGCTTCGATGTGGTCCACGTCAACCTCACCCGCGGCCTGGAAGGCGGGGGAGAGGGAGAAGCCCACGTGATGAAGCTGAACTACTCCTCGCTACAGCTCCCCGTCGACACGGTCGAGCGGCAAGCAGTGGGAGATATGGCTGACATACAGCCAAAAGTCCCAGTGCTCGTGCTTCCGCTTCATGGACACCT
>DASSMJ010000049.1:0-20684 GCA_035688955.1 Solirubrobacterales bacterium
TGCCCCCTCGCCGGACAACAGCGGGGAGGGTCCGGCGAGGGGGCACCCCCGCCTCCTCTACAGCCGGTGCTGCTCTAGGAGGCGAATCGCCGCGGAGCAGAGATCAACAGCTCGTTCTACGGTGGCGTAGTTGATGTTGGCTGCTACGTCCGTGGGCCAGTGGTAGTTGCTGGCTTGCTTCAGGTCGTTGCAGCTGGCTAGGACCGCGGTTTCGTAGCCGGCGGCCAGGGGCTCGAGGCCGTCGGTGCCGCTGCGGGTTCTCAGGTTGGGGTAGAGCCAGGTGCCTTGTTCGGCGGCGAGGCGCTCGATTAGGGCGAGGGCGCGGGGGGAGTACTCGTACATCTTCATGAAGCCCTCGCCGCGGAGGGCGAGCAGGTGCTCGGAGCCGAGGGCCTCCAGGCAGAGGAAGAGCGTTCCCTCCTGCGGCAGCTGCGGAAAGTGCCGCTCCCCCCAGGCCTTCATTCCCTCGCTGAACGACTCCTCCGAGCCGGTCGAGAGGAGGACGACGCGGAGGTTTTGGGGCGGCACCTCGGCGAAGCGCTTCGCCAGCGCCAGCAGGGCGACGCAGGCGGCGCCGTTGTCGTTGGCGCCGGGGACGGTCTTGCGCAGGCCGATGTCCCCCATCGCCGCGGTCGAGCCAAGGCCGAGGAGCAGGCCGAGCCTGGTCAGGGGGCGGCGGCCGGTGAGTGCTCCCACCGCCGCCAGCAGCGGACCGCCGATCACCGGTGCCATCAGCGGCGGGCTGGTGTCGGTGCGCTCGATCAGCCCGAGGCGGTCGGCGAGCTTCGCCGGGCCGGGGTGGAAGACGAGCCCGGAGTGGGGGGCGTCGTGGTGGGAGATGAAGACGAGCGTGCGCTCGGCGTCGCGGTCGCCGAGCTCGCAGACGACGTTGTAGGTGGTGTGCTTGGGGAGGAAGCGCCGCAGCCGGCGTTTGCGGGGCGGGAAGTCGTCGAAGATCCCGGCGGCACCGATCGCCGCCGTCAGCGCGCCGAGCAAGCGGCGCCCGCGCAGCGCGAGGACAGCGCCGAGGGCGCCGAGGGCGGTGCCGATCCCGAGCGGCCACCAGAAGGTGCCATGGGCCGGCTCGGCCTCGATTCGCGCCTCCGCACCCAGCTCGGAGAACCGCTCGACCAGCCACTCGGCCGCCTGCCGCTCCCCCTCGGAGGCAGACGGACGGTCGATCCGCTCAAGTTCCTCGAGCCGCTCCCGCAGCCAATCAGCTTCGTTCGGCATCGCCCAAGGACGCTAGCCGCTTACCATTGACCCATGCTCGGTGGCATGCTCGGGGGAAGGTCGATCACCCTCTTCCACTTCCGCGGGATCAGGGTGAGCGTCGACTGGTCCTGGTTCATCGTCCTCTTCCTGGTCATCATCTGGATGACCAACAGGTTCGAAACGATCCTCGGCGAAGGCGGCACGACCCCATTCCTGCTCGCTCTGCTTTCCGCAGTTGGGTTTTTCGGCTCGATCCTGCTCCACGAGTTCGGGCACGCCGTGGTGGCGATGCGCAACGGGATCGGCATCTCCGGGATCCAGCTCTGGGTCTTCGGCGGGATGGCGCGGATGGACCGCGAGGCCGACACGCCCGGCACCGAACTGAAGGTGGCGCTGGGAGGGCCGGCGGTGACGGCGGCGATCGTCGTCGTCATGGTCATCCTCGGCATCGCTGCCGAGGGTTGGACCGGTTTCCGCGACGCGGCGCTGCTTGAAGCGGGCTCCGGCGTCAACGGGCTGATGGCTCTGATCGCCTGGCTGGCGACGATCAACCTGCTGATCCTCGTCTTCAACCTGCTCCCGGCCTATCCGATGGACGGCGGCCGCGTCGCCCGCGCGCTCGCCTGGTGGCGCAGCGGGGACCGCCACTCGGCGACGCGCTTCGCCGCCAACCTCGGTCGCTTCTTCGGCTACCTCTTCATCGCCGGCGGCCTCATCCTGATCGCCTTCGGCCAGGCCTTCGACGGCGTCTGGTTGGCGCTGATCGGGATGGTGATCAACGGCTCCGCCCGCGGCGCCGCGATGCAGACGGCGATCACCCGTCGGATCGGCGACGTCCGCGTCGCCGACGTGATGGACCGCGAGCCGGTGACGATCCCCGGCGACCTCAGCGTCGAGCAGGCGCTGGACGAATACTTCCTCCGCTACCGCTGGCCCTGGTTCCCCGTCGTCGACGCCGGCCGCCGCTTCCTCGGCCTGATCAAGCGCGACAGCGCCGACGAAGTCCCCGAGCCCTCCCGCGCCAGCTCCCACGTCGCCGACTTCGTCGACCACGACATCGGCCTCTACGTCCGCGACGACACTCCGCTCGACTCCCTCCTCGCCAACCAGAACCTCCGCCGCCTCGGTGCCCTGATGGCCGTAGACGCCGAAGGCCGCCTCTCGGGAGTGGTGACGATCGAGCAGGTAGGCCGCGCTTTGCGGGATTCCACGGCTCCGGGCTGAGCGAAACCCTCCAACAGGGGGGAGAGACAGATCGCGGCCCAGCTTATTGCCGCTATGGGTACAAAACCTCTGCCGCGGGGGCATGAGCTGGCGGCTCTCGCGGCCCGGCAGCATGGTGTCATCTCGATTCGGCAGCTTCGGAAGCTCGGTTACTCGCACTCGTCCGTGCGGAGAGCGGTGGCCGCCGGGCGACTGCATCGACTCCACCAGGGCGTATTCGCGGTGGGGCATACGAGACTCTCCAGGCAGGGTCGGTGCCTAGCGGGAGTGTTGGCCTCCGGCCCGCAGGCGCTGCTGAGCCACTTCTCCGCTGCATGGCTGCTGGACTTACTTGCCACTGAACCGATCCCAGTGCACGTGACGACGCCGGTGTCGCGGAAAGGGCGTGGGTCGCTTCGACTTCATCGCTCGCGAACGCTGGTTGATGCAGATCGGGCGTTGAAGCAAGGGATTCCGGTCACCTCCGTAGCCCGGACCTCCCTTGACCTCGCCCCGCTCGTGCGCTTCCGGAGCCTGCGGCGGATGCTGCGGCAGGCCGAGGATCTGCGGACCTTCGACCTTGGCGACTTCCGCTCGGTGCTCGACCGCAACCGTGGCCACAAGGGGGCGACGAAGCTCGAGCGGGCGCTGGCGATCTACGAGCCGCCGCGCCTCACGCGTTCGGAGCTCGAGCGCGAAGTTGTGGCGGCGCTCGAAGCAAACGGCCTGCCGCGGCCCAGCACCGCCTTCGTCGATGCCGGCTATGAGCTCGACATCTACTGGCCCGAGCTGCGCTTCGCGATCGAACTTGACGTCTATGCGACGCACGGCTCCCACGAATCGTTCGAGACGGACCGTGTTCGCGACGAGGACCTGAAGCTCGCCGGCATCGAGCTCGTCCGCGTGACCGGCCGTCGGTTAGAACGGGAACCGTGCCAGGTGGTGGCGAGGATCGGCCAGCTGCTCGAGCAGCGCCGCCGCCAGCTCGAAGCGAGTGGATGGTGAGGCTCCTAGACGGCCGCTCGGTGGCGCTCGATGATGCGGCCGAAGTCGGTGCCGGCGGGGAGGGTGCCGAAGGCCTGGCCCCAGTCGCCGGAGAGGCGAGAGGCGCAGAAGGCGTCCGCCACCGCCTCGTCGCCGTAGCGGACCAGGAGGGACGCTTGCAGGGCGAGGGCCATCCGCTCGACGACGCGGCGGGCGCGGGACTCGATCGTCTCCAGGTCGCCGGGAAGCTCGGCTCGCAGGGACTCGGCGAAGGCGGCGAGGCGGGGCTCGGCGGCGGCGCCGTCGGCGACCTCGGCGAAGAAGGCCTCGAGCGCGGCGGGGCTCTTCACCATCGCCCGCAGGACGTCGAGGCACTGGACGTTGCCCGAGCCCTCCCAGATCGAGTTCAGCGGGCTCTCGCGGAAGAGGCGGGGCATCCCCGACTCCTCGACGTAGCCGTTGCCGCCGAGGCACTCGAGCGCCTCGCCCGCGTGGACCACCGCGCGCTTGCAGATCCAGTACTTGAGGACCGCGTTGGCGATCCGCTTGAAGTTCTGGGCATCCTCGTCGCCGGCGATCGCTTCGTCGTAGGCGCGGGCCAGGCGCAACGCCCCGATCGTCGCCGCCTCGGACTCGATCGCGAGGTCGGCGAGGACGTTGCGCATCAGCGGCTGCTCGACCAGCTCGCGGCCGAAGACGGAGCGGTGCTCGGCGTGGTGGATTGCCTGGGCGACTCCCGCCCGCATCCCGGTGGCGCCGCCGAGGACGCAGTCGAGGCGGGTGTGGTTGACCATCTCGATGATCGTCCGCACCCCGGCGCCCTCCTCGCCGACCAGCCAGGCCGAGGCGGCGTCGAACTCGATCTCGCTGGAGGCGTTGGAGCGGTTGCCTAGCTTGTCCTTGAGGCGCTGCAGGCGGAAGCGGTTGCGCTCGCCGTCAGGCGTCCAGCGCGGGAAGAGGAAGCAGGAGATGCCGCCGTCGGCCTGGGCGAGGACGAGGAAGGCGTCGCACTGCGGTGCCGACATGAACCACTTGTGACCGGTCAGCTCGTACTCGGCGCCGGGACCGCCGCCGTTCACCGGCCGCGCCACGGTGGTGTTGGCGCGGACGTCGGTTCCGCCCTGCTTCTCGGTCATCCCCATCCCGGCCAGGGCGCCCGCCTTCTGCGGCGCCGGGGCGTTGCTCGGGTCGTAGCTGGAGGAGAGGAAGCGCGGCTCCCACTCGGCCGCCAGCTCTGGCTGCGTGCGCAGCGCCGGGATCACCGAGTAGGTCATCGAGGTCGGGCAGCCGACCCCGGCCTCGGCCTGCGAGAAGCACATGAAGGCGGCGCCGCGAGCGACGTGGGCGCCGGGCCGCGGGTCCTTCCAGGGGGAGCAGTGCAGTTCGTGCTCGACCGCGAGCTCCATCAGCTCGTGCCAGGCGGGGTGGAACTCGACCGTGTCGACGCGGTTGCCGTAGCGGTCGTGGGTCTTCAGCTTCGGCGGGTTCTCGTTCGCCTGCGCGCCGAGCGCCTGCAGCCGCTCGCTGCCGGCCAGCTCGCCGATCGCGGAGATGCGCGCCTCGGCCCACTCGGCGCCCTCGCGGCGTACCGCCTCGCCCAGCACCCGGTCGGCGCTGAAGAGGTTGCAGTCGACCAGCGGCGGCGGCTGGTTGGCCACCGCGTGGGTACCGAAGCTGGGGCGTTCGACCGTTGCCATCGGGCTTGATTCTGGCACGCCCCTGGCCGCCTAGCCAGGGCACGGGCAACGGGGTGAGCTAGATAGCATCGCCCCTCGTGGCCAAGATCAAGGTCGAGAACCCGGTCGTCGAGCTCGACGGCGACGAGATGACCCGGATCATCTGGTCGTTCATCAAAGAGCAGCTGATCCTCCCCTACCTCGACGTCGAGCTCGAGTACTACGACCTCGGGATCGAGAGCCGCGACGCGACCGAAGATCAGATCACCGTTGACGCGGCGGAAGCGATCAAGCGCCACGGGGTCGGCGTCAAGTGCGCGACGATCACCCCCGACGAGGCGCGGGTCGAGGAGTTCGGCCTTAAGGGTATGTACCGCTCGCCGAACGGGACGATCCGCAACATCCTCGGCGGCGTCATCTTCCGCGAGCCGATCGTGATCTCAAACATCCCGCGCCTGGTGCCGGGCTGGACCAAGCCGATCGTGATCGGTCGCCACGCCTTCGGCGACCAATACCGCGCCACCGACCTAGTGGTGCCGGGCGAGGGGACGCTGACCCTAACCTACACGCCGAAGGACGGCTCCGAGCCAGTCGAGCTCGACGTCTACGACTTTCCCGGCGGCGGGATCGCGATGGCGATGTACAACCTCGACGACTCGATCCGGGAGTTCGCCCGCGCCTCGATGCGTTACGGCCTCGACCGCGGCTTCCCCGTCTATATGTCGACCAAGAACACGATCCTCAAGCGCTACGACGGTCGCTTCAAGGACCTTTTCGCCGAGGTCTACGAGGCCGAGTTCAAAGCTGACTTCGAGGCCGCAGGTCTCACCTACGAACACCGCCTGATCGACGACATGGTCGCCGCCGCCATGAAGTGGGAGGGCGGGTACGTGTGGGCCTGCAAAAACTACGACGGCGACGTCCAGTCCGACACCGTCGCCCAGGGCTTCGGCTCCCTCGGGCTGATGACGAGTGTGTTGATGAGCGCCGATGGCAAGACGGTCGAGGCGGAGGCCGCCCACGGCACCGTCACCCGCCACTACCGGCAGCATCAGCAGGGCAAACCGACTTCGACCAACCCGATCGCCTCGATCTTCGCCTGGACCCGCGGACTCGCCGCCCGCGGCCGGATGGACGGCACGCCCGAGGTCTCGCGCTTTGCCGAGACGCTCGAGCGGGTATGCGTCGAGACGGTTGAAAGCGGCAAGATGACCAAAGACCTGGCGCTGCTGGTGGGCGGCGGCCAGGAGTACCAGACCACGCAGGAGTTCCTCGCCTCGATCGACGAGAACCTCCAGCGCGCGATGGCTTAACGGCCTTCAAACCCCTAACTCCGAGGAGAGATTTAGTGAGCACTCCCGTCAAGGTCACCGTTACCGGCGCCGCCGGTCAGATCGGTTACGCACTTCTGTTTCGCATCGCCAGCGGCCAGATGCTCGGCCCCGACACGCCGGTCGAGCTGAGCCTGCTGGAGATTCCGCAGGCGATCGAAGCCGCCGAGGGGACGGCGATGGAGCTCGACGACTGCGCCTTCCCGCTGCTGAGCAGGATCGACATCACCGATGACCCCAAGCAGGCCTTCGACGGCTGCAACATCGGGCTGCTCGTCGGCGCGCGGCCACGCGGCCCGGGCATGGAGCGGTCCGACCTGCTCGAGGCCAACGGCGGCATCTTCAAGCCGCAGGGTGAAGCGATCAACGCCGGCGCCGCCGACGACATCAAGGTCCTGGTCGTCGGCAACCCGGCGAACACCAACTGCCTGATCGCGATGTCGAGCGCCCCCGACGTGCCCCGCGAGCGCTTCACCGCGATGATGCGGTTGGACCACAACCGGGCGATCTCCCAGCTGGCGAACAAGCTCGGCAAGCCTGTCTCCGCGGTCACCAACATGACCGCCTGGGGGAACCACTCGCCGACCCAGTACCCAGACCTGGTGAACGCCAAGGTCGAGGGCGGCAGCGCTTGGGACGCGGTCGACGACGAGGCCTGGATCGCCGACGAGTTCATCCCCCGCGTCGCCAAGCGCGGCGCCGAGATCATCGACGCCCGCGGTGCTTCGAGCGCCGCCTCGGCCGCCAACGCGGCGATCGACCACGTCCACGACTGGGTGCTCGGCACCCCCGACGGCGACTGGGTCTCGATGGCGGTCCCGGCCGACGGCTCCTACGGCATCGGCGAGGGGATCGTCTGCGGCATGCCCTGCACCTGCAGCGGCGGCGAGTGGAGCATCGTCCAGGGTCTCGACGTTCCGGACTTCTCTCGCGAGCGGATCGACCGCAGCGTGATGGAGCTGCAGGAGGAGCGTGACGCCGTCAGCCAGCTCGGCCTGGTCTGAGGAACCTCCTCACCTACAAAAAGAGGCCGGCATATGCCGGCCTCTTTTTTTGCTGGAAACCTCTCCAGTAACAGTCAGTACCGATCAGCCACCGGCCGGGTAGTACTGCCGCCCGTCCTTTTTGACCCGTCCCTCTTTCTCGAGGTCGCCGAGCACCCGGTACAGGTAGTTCGGCTTGATTTTCATGTTCTTGGCCACGTCAGAGGCGCTGATGCCGGGCGAACCCTCGATCAGTTTCACCGCCTGATCGGCGCGCGTGCCGCCGCGGCGTTTGCGGCGGCGCCGGGGGGCGGTGCTGCCTTTGCTGCTGCTGCTGGTGGCGCTGCTGCTGGTTCCTTTGCTGGCGCTGCCGCGCGGGCGACCGGGGCCGCGGCGGGTGGCTTTGCCGCCGAGCTCCGCAAGGGCGCGCTCGAGGCGCTTGCGCTCCTCGTCGAGATCGGCAAGGCGGCGCTCTACGAGCTGGCGCGCCTCGTCAAGTACGTTCGTGCTGGGGGGCATCTAATTCCTTTCCATCAACGTTCGAATTCCCAGGAGTGTGGCAGAGACATACTCACTGTGACATTGAAAACCAGCATGTCAACGGGATATTTCAGATACCCGGCCAGAACACAGATACGGATTGGTCATCAGTGTCACAGCAGCACGCCGAGTGCTGACAGTGCTAGCGGCGTGCCGGGAACTCGACCGGGAACCGCTCCGGGTTATTGAAGAAGCGCACGCCCTGGACGGTGCCATCAGCCACCTCGACAGCGATGATGCTGAGGAAGCCCTCCGAGGCGCTGTCCATCCGCAGCCCGGGGTCGCCGTTGACCAGCACCGGCGTGTACACCGGGTCGTCGGGAAAAGCTGACTTGCGCTGCACCCCGACCATGAAGCGGGCGATCTTGTCGGCGCCGTAGATCGGCTTGCGTGCCGCGGTCACCACCCCACCGCCGTCGGTGTACATGATCGCGTCGGCGGCGAGCAGGTCGCGGATCTGCTCGACCTCACCGGACGCCGCCGCGGTGAGGAAGGCGACGGTAAGCCGCTGCCGCTCCTCCTCGCTGACCGGCTGCCGGCGGCTTGGGTCGCCGGCGTGCTCGCGAGCGCGCTTGGTGATCTGGCGAACGTTGGCCGGCGTCTTCTCGAGCACGTCGGCGATCTCGGCGTACTCGAGGTCGAAGACGTCGCGGAGGACGAGCGCCGCGCGCTCGACCGGGTTGAGTCGCTCCAGCGCCCCAAGCAGCGCCAGGCTCAGCCGCTCGGCCTCGATCGCTTTGACCTCGGGCGTCTCGGGGTCGGTGAGCAGCGGCTCCGGCAGCCAGGGACCGACGTAGACCTCCCTCCGCGCCCGCGCCGAGCGCAGGCGGTCGAGCGCGAGCCGGCTCGTCACCGTCACCAGAAAGGTTTCGGGATTACGGACCGCCTCCCGCTCGGCTCGCTCCCAGCGCAGCCACGCGTCCTGGACGACGTCCTCGGCTTCGGTCAGCTCACCGAGCATCCCGTAGGCGATGCCGAGCAGCCGCGGCCGGCAGGCCTCGAAGGCGTCGCCGGTCATGCCACCGCCGCAACCGGCCTGCGCAGCGCCGCGCTCGCCGCCGCGGCCCCGCTGGCGATCGCGGCGTCGACCAGCCATCCCTCTGGGCCGATCCAGTCACCGGCCAGGTATAGGCCGTCGCCGCGGTCCACGGCGGGACGGCCCGGGAGGCCGCCTCCGGCAGCGGTGGCGATCGCCGAGATCGGGACCATGCGGGGAAGGAAGCGTTCGAAGGTCACCGCCTTGCGCCAGCCGGGCTGCACCACGTCGGCCATTGTCTCAAGCGCGGCCCGCGGTTCCCGCGCATAGCTGGCGAGACTGAGCAGGACACCATCCCGCTGGTCCGGGGGAGAGTGACGAGAGAGATAGGTGGGCTGGTCGATGCCCAGGGCGAAGCGGCGGGTCCGCCGCGGCAGGTTCTTCAGGCCCAGATCGAGCACGCTGAGCTCGGCGGCGGGTCCGGGGGCGGCCGGGGCCTTCTCGCCCAGCAGCTTCGCCGCGGCATCGGGATCGCAGGCGGCGACGACGAGGACGTCGGCGTGCAGGGTCTCTTCGTCGAGGGCGACCGTCCAGCCACCCGCCTCCTCGTGCAGGAGGCGCACCGCCGCCCGCGTGCGCAAGGTTGCGCCGGCCCGCTCCGCCCGGGCGGCCAGCGCGTCGACCAGCGACTGCCAGCCCCCACGCAGGTAGCGAACCCCGGGAGCGAGCGCGATCCGCAGCTGGGTGGCGGCGACGTCGGCGCTGAGGCTCTCCTGGTCGGCGACGAAGGTGGCGACCCGCACCAGGGCAGCCGCGGCCGTCCGGCTCTTCTCGGAGGACAGGTGACGCCGCAGCCACTCGCTGGTGGAGACATTCCGAAGCTCCTCCGGCTCGTCCCGCAGCAGCGGCCGCAGCAACCGCATCAAGCCGACCGTGCCGCCCAGCGAGCGCCGGGGCTTGCCGTCCCGCACGAATACGGAGTTGACCGAGGCCGGGTTCCACCAGTCGAGCTCAACCCCCAGCGCCCTCAGTTCCCGCATCGCCGGCCCACCCACATAGAGCGCATGCGGCCCCTGATTGAGAAAGAATCCCTCGCGCACCTCGGAAGCAGCCCGCCCCCCGAGCCCGCTCCCGGCCTCGAGCAACGTAGTCGCAGCTCCACCCTCAGCCAACCGAGCCGCAGCCACCAGCCCAGCCGGCCCGCCACCAATAACAATCGCCTTCTTTGAAGTGTCCATGCCCTCTAGACGGAACAGCATGGCGCTTTGTGACACGGGGGTTCAAGCCGCGCCGGCAAGGGCTCCGGTCGTCCTCCGCGTGAATCAGTCGCGGCCCTATCGGGCCTAGCTCCCCCAACATGCTGCCCGCCTATGGCGGGCATAGAACCAGATTGCATATCGCCGCTTCGCGCACATTCCCGCGGAGGACGACCGGACCCTGGCTACACGTTCCGTGGTTCCTTTGTCCTCTGTATCCGGACTAAAGAACCACGGAACTGGCAGCTCCCGAGATCCAGCAGTTGCGTGGTTCCTTTGTCCTGTATAGGCGGACAAAGGAACCACGACTTAGATGGCGTGGTTCGGCGTCAACCGGAGCTCTGTGGAGAGAGGGTGCCGACGTCCTCTGGAGGAATGTTCGGCGATATGCAATCGGGTTCTTACGCGACGAAGTCGCGGGGCAGGTTCTCCCCGCAGCGAAGCGGAGGGGAGGTCAATTCCGGAAGAGGATGTCGGCACCCTCTACCGGGGACGCTTCGTCCCTCAGCCCCGGTACTTGCTGCGCTTCTTGGGATACGTCCGGAAGACGTGGTCCCAGAGCGGGGAGGAGACGCCGTAGCCGTAGCTGTGGTCCTGGAAGTGGTGGCGCATGTGGTGTTCGCGCAGGCGCTTCGTGAACTCGGTCTTGGGAACGAAGTGATGGACGTAGTAGTGGGTGTAGTCGTAGAAGAGGTAGCCGAGGATGAAGCCGGCGAAGAGGGGATAGGCGGCGTCGCCGAGGATCGCCCAGAAGCCGAGGAAGAAGAGGGCCGCCAGCGGGATCGAGACCGAGGGCGGCATCACCAGCCGCATCTTGTCGTTGGGATGGTCGTGGTGGACGCCGTGGATGATGAAGTGCATGCGGCGGCCGAAGGCGTTGTCGGGCTCCCAGTGGAAGACCAGCCGGTGCAGCCAGTACTCGGTCAGCGTCCAGACCGCCACCCCGGCCAGGGTCAGCAGCGCCAGCTGCCAGGCGGCGTAGCCGCGATCGGCCCCGAGCCACTCCATCAGGACGATGACCGGCAGGAAGATGGCAGCCGGGATCGCGGGATGAACCCGGGAGAAGAAGTTGAGGAACTCGCTTTTGAACAGTGGCGGAGAAGCGGACAGCTTCTCGCTCCGGGAATGGCCCTCCATCCGGACGCATGTTAGCGTCGGCCGCCGGTGCTCCCGCAAAGCGCGAGGAAGCTGTGACGAAGCTGTTTCAAAGTCGTGGCGATTTGCGGAAACGGCCCCCGCGGCTACCCACAGACGATGCAAACATGCCGCCCGTGCCGCGCAAGCCGAAGCCCCCCACCTGCGATGACTGCTATTTCCGCAAGAATCTGCTCTGCGCGCTGGAGCTGAACGAGGCCTGCACCACCTTCCGCCCGAACCGACCAGAGGGCCTCGTCCCACCACGTCAGCCGGTCCTCCTCATGCGCGCCCCCCGCTGGGCCTCGCGCCCCGCCTGATCACCCCTCACCCGACCCGCTCGCCGCAGCGGGTTATTTTTTGCCCCATGCCCCAACGCGATCTCTACGTCGACTGGAGCCGCACCCGCTACGTCACCCGGCGCTCCAGCGGCTTCTCCCCGAACATCGACGTCTACTACTGCGGCCATCCGCAGCGGGCGATCGTCAAGGTCGACCTCGCCGGGATCAAGCTGAACGAAGTCGGTATCGAGGTCAGCGGCCGCCACCTCGCCGTGAGCGGGGAGCGGCACGTGCAGGAGACCGAGGGCCGCGTCTACCAGCAGATCGAGATCCCCTCCGGCCAGTTCCGCCGCGTGGTCGAGCTGCAGGTCGAGGTCGACGCCGAGGGCGCCAGCGCCACCTACGAAGACGGCATCCTGCGGATCGACCTGCCGCTGCGCGATCCCAACGAGACCACCCGCACCGTCCCGATCGGCCGCAAGTGATGGAGGGCGCCCCCGTCCTGGAGGTGGTCGACGCCCCGCTGGAGGCGGAGGACGCGTTCCGCGCCGGCGCGCCGCTGCCGGACGCGCTGCCGGTCCTGCCGCTGCGCGACACCGTCACCTTCCCCGAGACGCTGGCGCCGCTGGCAGTCGGGCAGGAGCGCTCGATCCACCTGATCAACGACGTCCTCGGCACCAACCGGATGCTGGTGATGGTCGCCTCGAAGGACCCGGAGAACGAGGTCCCCGGACCCGACGAGCTCTACGACGTCGGCGTCGCCGGCGCTGTCGCCCGCATGGTCAAGGTTCCCGACGGCACCCTCCGCATCCTCGTCCAGGGGCTGCAGCGCGTGAAGCTCGGCAGCTTCGTCGCCGAGGAGCCCTACATGGTCGCCCGCGTCGGCGAGATGCCCGACGTCAGCGAGCCGAGCGCCGAGCTCGAGGCGCTGAGCCGCAACGTCCAGCGCACCTTCTCGGAAATCGTCGAGCAGATCCCCTACCTGCCCGAGGAGATGCAGATGGCCGTCGCCAACATCGACGACCCCGGCATGCTCGGCCACCTGATCGCCGGGGCGCTGCGTATCGGCGTCGAGGAGAAGCAGAAACTGCTGGAAGAGGTCGACGTCGCCAAGCGCCTGAGGCACCTCTCGCGGATCCTCGCCCGCGAGCTCGAAGTGGTGCAGCTGGGCACCCAGATCCAGACGCAGGTCCAGTCGGAAGTCGACAAAGGTCAGCGCGAGTTCTTCCTCCGCCAGCAGATGAAAGCGATCCAGGAGGAGCTCGGCGAAGAGGACGAGCAGCAGGCCGAAGCGAACGAACTGCGGGAGAAAATCGAGGCCGCCGGACTGCCGGAGCACGCGCTGAAAGCGGCCGATCGCGAGCTCGGCCGCCTGGAGAAACTGCCGCCGGCAGCGGCCGAGCACGGTGTCATCCGCACCTACCTCGAGTGGCTGACGGAGCTGCCCTGGTCGAAGGAGACCGAGGACAACCTCGACCTCGCCCACGCGCGCGAGGTGCTCGACGCCGACCACTACGACCTGGAACGGATCAAGGACCGGATCCTCGAGTACCTGGCGGTGCGCAAGCTCAACCCCGAATCGCCGGGCCCGATCCTCTGCTTCGTCGGCCCGCCCGGGGTCGGCAAGACCAGCCTCGGCAAATCGATCGCCAGGGCGCTGGGGCGCGAGTTCGAGCGGATCTCGGTCGGCGGCGTCCGCGACGAGGCGGAGATCCGCGGCCACCGCCGCACCTACATCGGCGCGATGCCGGGGACGATCGTCCGCGCCCTGCGCGACGCCGGCTCCCGCAACCCCGTCTTCATGATCGACGAGATCGACAAGATGGGCGCCGACTTCCGCGGCGACCCCGCCTCGGCGATGCTGGAGGTCCTCGACCCGGCCCAGAACGACAGCTTCCGGGACCACTACCTCGACCTCGAGTTCGACCTCTCCGACGTCGTCTTCATCGCCACCGCGAACGTGCTCGACACGATCCCGGGGCCGCTGCTCGACCGCATGGAGACGATCGAACTGGCCGGCTACACGACGGAGGAGAAGCGCCACATCGCCCGCAGCTACCTGGTCGGCCGCCAGATCAAAGCCAACGGGCTGAAGCCCTCGCAGATCGAGATCACCGACGCGGCCCTGACCGCGATCATCGAGGAGTACACGCGCGAGGCCGGCGTCCGCAACCTCGAGCGCCAGATCGGCACCGTCTGCCGCAAAGTCGCCCGCCAGGTAGCCGAGGGCAAGGTGAAGGGCAAGGTCCGGATCTCCGGCAAAAAAGCGCGCGAGCTGCTGGGGCGCCGCCGCGTCTTCGCCGAGCAGCGGCGGCGGACCAAAGTCCCGGGCGTCGCCACCGGCCTCGCCTGGACCCCGACCGGCGGCGACGTCCTCTTCATCGAGGCGACGGCGATGCCGGGCTCGGGCAAGCTGACCATCACCGGCCAGCTCGGCGACGTGATGAAAGAGTCGGCGCAGGCGGCGCTCTCCTACGTGCGCGGCCACTGCGACGAGGTCGCGCCAAAGGTCGAAGGCGACTGGTTCGCCAAGCACGACGTCCACGTCCACGTCCCCGCCGGGGCGGTCCCGAAGGACGGCCCTTCGGCCGGCGTTGCAATGACCGTCGCCCTCTCCTCGCTGATCAGCGGCCGCCCGGTCCGCAACGACGTGGCGATGACCGGCGAGGTGACGCTGACCGGGCAGGTGCTGCCGATCGGCGGTCTCAAGGAGAAGTCGCTGGCGGCGCAGCGGGCCGGGATCAAGAAGGTGATCGTCCCCAGCCGCAACGAGGGTGACGTCGCCGAGATTCCCGAGCACGAGCTCGGCAGCCTCGAGTTCGTCTACGTCGACGAGGTCTCGCAGGCGCTCGACGCGGCTCTCTCCTAGATGGAGGCGGCGAGCCTCCCACGGCGGCAGCGAGGATCGCTCGGCCGCCGGCTCGCGGCGGTGGTGCGGGCGCGCTCGCGCGTCTTCTGGGTCGTTGCCGGGCTGACCGCCCTCGGGGCGGCGCTGCGCTTCGCGACCTTGGGGCTGCAGAGCTACCACCACGACGAGATCGTCACCGCCAGCCGGGTCCTGCGGGTCGGCTTCGGGCACGCGATGGACGCGGTCGGGTTCAGCGAGTCGGCGCCGCCGCTCTACTACGCCCTGGCCTGGGTCTGGACCCAGTTCGCCGGCAACGGCGAGTGGGGCCTGCGCTCGCTCTCGGCCTTCGCCGGGGTGGCGACGATCCCGGTCGCCTACCTGATCGGCCGAGAGCTGCGGGGCAGCCGCGCCGGGGTGGTGAGCGCCGCCCTCGTCGCTGTCAACCCGATGCTGATCTGGTACTCGCAGGAGGCGCGGGCCTATGCCTTGCTCGCGTTCTTCTGCGCCCTCTCCCTTTATTACTGCGTGCGGGCGCTGCGGGACGCCGAGCGCCGCAGCTTCGTCGGCTGGGGGATCGTCTCGGCGCTGGCCCTCGCCACCCATTACTTCGCTGCCTTCCCGCTGCTGGCGGAGGCGGTGCTGCTGCTGCGGCGGCGGGGGCGCGCCGCGCTACCGGGCTTCTGGATCGTCGGCGCGGCGCTGCTCCTGCTGGCGCCACTGGCGATCCATCAGATGTCCTACGGTCACGCCGAATGGATCGGCAAATTCAGCCTCGGCCACCGGATCGGCGAAACGGCGATCACCTTCACCCTCGGTGAGACCGGCGACATCATCGGTCGCAGCGAGCAGGTCGGGCCGGCGCTGTTCCCCCTGTACCTGGTCGCGGTCGCGATCGGCCTGCTGCTCCTGCGCGGGACCAAGGAAGAGCGGCGAGCGGCTCTCGTCCCTTTTGCCGTTGGCGCTACCGCCCTCGGGATTCCGCTGCTGCTGGCGGTCGCCTCGGTCAGCAAGGACTTCGTCCTCGCTCGCAACCTGTTGCCGGCGCTGGTGCCGCTGCTCGTGGCCGTCGCGATCGCGCTGACGGGTGAGCGGACGCGCCGACTGGGCAACGCCGTCGCCGGTCTCCTGGTTGTCTACTCGCTCGCCTTCTCTGTCTGGGTCAACTTCGACGAAGACCTGCAGCGGCCCGACTGGCATGCGGTCGCCGCTCACCTCGGCGAGCCGGAAGCACCGCGGGCGACGGTCACCTGGGTCCTCGGCGAGGCGCCGCTGCGCTTCTACCTCTCGACCGGCGCGATCCAGCTGAAAGCGGTCGAAGGCTACGACTGGCTGGTGCGGGAGATCGACTTCGTCTCCGAAGGGCCGGCGCCGCCACCACCGCGCCGCCTGCTCGGGCCGGGGTTCCGCGAAGTCGGCCAGGAAGACCTCGGTCGTCTCTTCGTCCGCCGCTACCGGCTCGACCGCCCCGGCCTGGCGCCGCTGCGCCTGCGCGAGCTGCGCAAAGCCCAGCTCAACTGGCGCAACAACGGGGTGCTGCTGGACGGAGTGGGACCGGACTGAACTGCTTGCTCGCGCGCAGCCGGGGTAGGGTTATCCTGAGTTGGCCCCGGAATCCAGCGAGGAGAAGGTATGAGCAAGACCAAGGCGGCGCGCGCCGGTGATCTTTATGAGACGGCCCGCGAGAACCCCTACGTGCAGCGTTTGATCGAAGATGAAGACCTGCGCGAAAGCCTCAAGGACGCCTTCGAAGCCTCCAAGCGTGCCTACGGCCGCGCGACCGGCAACGGCAAGGGCACGGTCAAGGCCGTGACCAGCGACAAGAAGGTGCAGAAGGACCTGCGCAAGGCCGCCGAGAACCTGCAGGAAGCCTCGGAGAAGCTGCGCGAGCCGCAGAAGCGCAAGGGCGGCATCGGTCGCCTGCTGCTGATCGCGATCGTCGGCGCGGTAATCGCGCTCGCCGTCAGCGAGGGTGCCCGCAAGGCGGTGCTCGACGCTCTGTTCGGCGCCGAAGAGGAGTTCGAGTACACCTCCACCACCAGCATCAACGGGTCCTGAGAAAGACCCGTTGATGGAGGCGGCGACGAAGGCGAGCGGGCGCGAGCTCAGCGGCGACAAGGCGCAGCGGATCGTCGACGCGATGCGCGACTCGGTCGCGCGCCGCGGCGCCGCCGGTTCGACCTTCGAGCACGTCGCCCGTGAGGCCGGGGTCAGCCGCGGCCTCCTCCACTACTACTTCGGCACGAAGGAGCGGCTGCTGGTCGAGGTAGTTCGCCGCGACACCGAGCTGCGGGTGGAACGGCTGGACGAGCGGTTGGCGCCGGCGAAGTCGGTCGACGACGTGATCGAGGCACTGGTCTCGAGCCTCACCGACATGATCGACAACGAACCCGGCTTCTTCTTCCTCCTCTTCGAGCTGTTCAGCGCCGGGCGCCGCAACCCCGACATCCAGAAAGAGGTCGGCCAGCTCTTCGAGAAGACCCGGTCCCATGTGGCCGAGGTTCTTCACAGCAAGGAGGAAGAGGGGGTCCTGAACTTGCGCTTCCCGGCCGAGGACGTCGTCTCCTACCTGTTCGCGCTGGGCGACGGCTTTGCCCTGCAGGTGCTGTCGGACAAGACGCGCGACAGCAGCGGCGCCTTTGCCGTCGGCGTCGCCTCCGCTCGCTTCCTGCTCGTCTCCGAGTAGCCGGCGGGCTCAGAGCCAGCCGGCGCGCTTGAAGCGCCAGTAGAGGTAGAGGCAGATCGCCAGGGTGATCCCGAGCACCGTCGGGTAGCCGAAGCTCCACTCGAGCTCGGGCATGTTCTCGAAGTTCATCCCGTAGATCCCGGCGACCATCGTCGGCACCGCGGCGATCGCCACCCAGGCGGAGATCTTGCGCATGTCTTCGTTCTGGCGCATCGAGACCTGGGTCAGGTTCGCTTCCAGGGCGCTGTCGAGCAGCTCGCGGAAGTTCTCGATCCGGGTGGTGACCCGCCGCAGATGGTCTTCGACATCGCGGAAGTACTCGTGCAGCGCTTCCGGGACCACCGCGTAGTTGCGGGCGCAGAGTTCTTCCAGGGCTTCGCCGAGCGGGGCGGTCGCGGCCTGGAACTCGAGCACCTCGCGCTCGAGCTTGTAGATCCGCTCGGTCGGGTTGCGGCCCTCGCCGAAGACCTGCAGCTCGACTTCGCGGACGTCGGTGTCGAAGCCGTGGGCGGCCTCCATGTAGCGGTCGACGACGTGGTCGACGATCCCGTAGAGGACGGCGCCGGGACCGTTCGCCAGCAGGTCCGGCCGTTCCCCGAGCCGTTTACGCACCGGCGTCAGGTCGGCCTCGCCGTGGCGCACGGTGATGACGAAGTCGGGGGCGACGAAGATCGAGATCTCGCCGATCTCGATCACCTCCTCCGGGTCGACGTAGCGGGCGGTCTTCACCACCACGTGCAGGGTGTCGCCGTACTCCTCGACCTTCGGCCGCTGATGGGCGCGCACCGCGTCCTCGACCGCCAGCTCGTGCAGCCCGAACTCGGCCGCGACCTCGTCGAACTCGGCGGGACTCGGTTCGACCACGCCGAGCCAGACGAAGGTGCCGGGTTCAGCCGCGGCTTCTCCGGCCCGCTCCAGCGAGAGCTCCCCCTCCCGGCGCCTCCCCGCCTCGTAGGCGGCGCAGTCGACGATCATGCCCGGAAGTATGGCTGCGGCGGGGGCGGCGCCGGCGGCGTGATGGCCCGCACGAAGTGACCGGCCTCACAGACCGGTTCGTGTCGGCGGGGGAGGGTTCTTCCACTGATCCGCAGTTGATGAGGAGGCCCGGCATGAGAGACGCGATGAACCGACTTGCGCAGTTCCTGGGGAGGCGGCGGCGCTTGGTCATCGCGGCGTGGGTCCTGATCGTGCTGCTGGCGCTGCCGTTCGCGGCGAAACAGACCGATCATCTGACCGGGGGCGGCTTCGACGTCCCCGGCAGCCAGTCGATGAAGGTGAGCGAATCGCTCCAGGACGAGTTCGGCTCGCAGGCGGACGGGATCGCCGTGGTCCTGCAGGCGTCGCCCGGGGCAACGGTCGCCGAGCGCGATGCCGCGGTCGCTCGGGTGCGGAAGGAAGTGGCGGGCCTCGACGACGTCACCCTGCCGCCGGCCACGGTGGTGCAAGCCCGCCGGCAGCTACAGGAGTCGGACGTCGTCCTGCTGCCGCTGCGCAGCGACCTCTCTTCGGATCAGCTGATCGACCCGGCGGCGACCCTGCGCGAAGACCTCAGCCCGGGGGATGCCTCGGCCGGGGTCACTCCCTACCTCGTCGGCCAGCCGACGATCTGGGCGGGGATGCAGGAAATCTCCAAGGAAGACCTCTCGAAGGCGGAGGGAACCGGCTTCCCGATCGTCGCGATCATCCTCCTCGTCGTCTTCGGCTCGCTCGCGGCGGCGGCGCTGCCGCTGGCCCTGGGCTTCGTCAGCGTGCTGGTCACCGGGGCGCTTATCTACTTCCTCTCGCTGCAGATGGAAACCTCGGTCTTCGTCACCAACATGGCCTCGATGATCGGGATCGGCGTCGCCGTCGACTACTCGCTCTTCATCCTCGCTCGCTATCGCGAGGAGCGTGAAGCGGGCCAGGAGCCGGCCGAGGCGCGGGCGCGCTCGCTCTCGACCTCGGGGCTCGCCGTCACCTTCTCCGGTCTGGCGGTGATCATCTCCCTCGCCGGCCTCTGGATGGTCGACAACCAGGCGCTGCGTTCGATGGCGCTGGGGGCGATGACCGTCGTCGCCGTCTCGATCCTCACCGCGACGACGCTGCTGCCGGCGCTGATCGCGGCATTGGGAGACCGCGTTCTGCCGGGCGGGGTCGTCGGCCGGGTCGAGTCCTTCTTCCGCCGCCGCTTCTACCGGCGGCGGACGGCGGAGCAGGCGACGGCCGAGCAGAACCGCTTCTGGCGCGCCTGGACCCAGCGGGTGATGGCGCGGCCGTGGACGGCGGTGATCGGCGTCTCCGCCGTGCTCCTCTTCCTCGCCAGTCCGCTGCTCTCGCTGGATACCGGGACCGAGGCCCTGAGTCAGTTCCCGAAGGACAGTGACGTCCGCGTCGGCAACGAACTCGCCTCCGAGCAGCTCGGCGGCGGCACCGACCCGATCCAGGTCGTCGCCAGCTTCGAGGGCCGCCCTGGGGCAGAGGGCCGGGTCGCGGTCGCCGGCTTCGCCCGCGAACTGCAGGCCACGCGCGGCGTCGCCGCAGTGGCGCCGCCGGTCTACGCGGCCGACGGCGTCCTGATCCAGGCGACGCCGAAAGCGCCGAGTGAGTCCGACGCGGCGACGGCCCTGGTCGACCGCCTGCGCGACACCGTCGTGCCGGGCTCGGCCCTGGCGAAGCAGGCGGAAGTCAACGTCGGCGGCGAGACCGCACGCAGCCACGACGTCCGCGACCAGATCGGCGGCTCGATGTGGAAGATCATCCTCTTCGTCCTCTCGCTCAGCTTCGTCGTCCTGATGGTGATGCTGCGCTCGCTGCTGTTGCCGCTGAAGGCGGTGCTGATGAACCTGCTCTCGATCGGGGCGGCCTTCGGGGTGCTGGTGGCGATCTTCCAGTGGGGCTGGCTCGACGGCTTCCTCGGCTTCGAAAGCCAGGGCGCTCTGGACACGATCAACATTCCGCTGATCTTCGCCGTCGTCTTCGGCCTCTCGATGGACTACGAGGTCTTCCTGATGTCCCGCATCCGTGAGCGCTACATGCTCCACGGCGACAACGAACGGGCGGTGGCCGAGGGCCTTTCCTCCAGCGCCCGCACGATCTCCTCGGCGGCGCTGATCATGTCGGCGGTGTTCGCCGTCTTCGTCCTCACCGGGGTGCCTTCGATCAAGGAGCTCGGCCTCGGCTGCGCGGTCGCGATCGCCCTCGACGCCACCCTCGTCCGCCTCATCCTCGTGCCTGCGGCGATGAAGCTGATGGGCCGCTGGAACTGGTGGATGCCGAGCTGGCTTGACCGCGCGCTCCCCGACTTGAGCTTCGAGAGCGGGTCCGAGGAGCCGGAGCCGGCAAAGGCGTAGACGGGGCGTTCTGGGAGAGGGTGTCCATGCCCCTCCTCCGGAATTGACCTCCCCTCGCTGCGCTTCGGGGAGAACATGGTGCGCGGCTCCGCCGCGCAAATGTCAGATTGCATATCGCCGAACATTCCTCCGGAGGGGCATGGACACCCTCTCTCGACAGGGCAGCGGCAGACGCGGAGGACAAGACCGCATCCGATTTCCGGCACAGCCTGCTGTGTCGAAAGTCGGATGGGCTGAGCTCGTGT
>DASSMJ010000050.1:0-40430 GCA_035688955.1 Solirubrobacterales bacterium
GGCGTCACCGGCGAGAACCTGCTGCGGCTGCTCGAGTCCCGCTTCGACAACGTGCTCGTCCGCCTCGGCTTCGCCGCCTCGCGGCGCCAGGCGCGGCAGCTGATCACCCACGGCCACTGGCAGATCAACGGCCGCCGGGTCAACATCCCTTCGTACCAGGTACGTCCCGAGGACATCATCTCGATCAAGGCCGGATCCAATGCCACCGACACGATCCGCCGGGCCACCGAACTCGTCTCCACGGTTCCGGCCTGGCTGCAGGCCGATCACGATGCCCTCACCGCCAAGGTCTTGCGCCTCCCCGAGCGCTCCGAGATCTCGGCGCCGGTTCAGGAGCAGCTGATCGTCGAGCTGTACTCCAAGTAGTCCGGACCCCAACCTCAGAACACGCAACGCAAGGAACTCATGACCACTGATTTCCAGGTCCCCCGCATCACCGCCGAAAAAATCGATGACCGCCGCGGCACCTTCACCATCGAGCCGCTCGACAAGGGCTTCGGCTACACGTTCGGCAACAGTCTTCGCCGCGTTCTGCTCTCTTCGCTCGGCGGCGCTGCCATCACCAGCGTCCGCATCGAGGGGGTTGCGCACGAGTTCTCGACCGTGCCCGGCGTCAAAGAGGACGTCACCGACATCGTCCTCAACCTCAAGGACCTCGTCGTCCGCATGCACACCGACGCCGACGAGGTCGAGGCGCCGCTGGTTGCGACCGGCCCCGGCGAGGTGAAGGCGAAGGACATCGATCTTCCTTCCGGCGTCGAGATCCTCAACCCCGAGGCACCGATCGCGACGCTCGAGAAAAAAACCAAACTCGAGGTCTACCTGACGATCGGCCGCGGCCGCGGCTACTCGCCCGCCGAAGAGAACCAGTCAGACGAGCAGCCGATCGGCGTGATCCCTATCGACTCGATCTTCTCGCCCATCCGGCGTGCCTCCTACGCGGTCGCCGCCGCCCGTGTCGGCCAGCGGACCGACTTCGACAAACTCACCCTCGACCTCGAAACCGACGGCTCGATCGAGCCCGGGGCAGCGCTGCGCGAAGCCTCCGAGATCCTGATCAAGAGCCTGGCGATCTTCACCGACGCCGACCGGGTCGAAGAACTGACCGCGCGTGAGCCGGTGCAGGCCGTTGCCAGCGACGGTTTCTCCTCCAGCCCCGAAAACGGGGGTGCGGCCGCCAACGGCCTCGACGAGATCCTGATCGAGGAGCTCGAACTCGGCGTCCGCTCCTACAACTGCCTCAAGCGCGCCGGCGTCCAGACCGTCGGCGACCTCGTGCGCAAGTCACGCGCGGAACTGAACGCGATCCCCAACTTCGGTCAGAAGTCGATCGAGGAAGTAATCGAGACCCTGCACTCCCGCGGCCTGGATCTTCAGGCAGACTAGGGAGCAACGGGAGAGGGACGGAGCAGAGCGATGCGCCACAAAAAGAAGCGGAACAAGTTGAGCCGCGACAAGGCCCATCGCTCAGCCCTGCTCTCGAACCTCTCGAAGCAGCTGATCGAGCACGAGCGGATCCAGACCAGCCAGGCCAAGGCCAAGGCGGTCAAGCCCGAGGTGGAGAAACTGATCACGCTTGCCAAACGCGGTGACCTGCACGCCCGCCGCCAGGCGCTGGCGACCCTCCACAACGACAAGTTCATCGTCCACAAGCTGTTCGACGAGGTGGCGCCGCGCTACGCGGCCCGCCCGGGTGGCTACACCCGCATCGTCAAGCTCGGTCCGAGGAAGTCCGACTCGACCGAGATGGTCTTCCTCGAGCTCGTCTAGTAGCTGACGGACTCGAGGTAGAGGCCGTGCGGTGGGGCGGTGTCGCCTGCTGCAGTGCGGGGGGCGCCCTGTAAGAGCTCTTCGAAGCCCCCGACGGTGCGGCGGCCGCTGGCTACTTCCAGCTGGGTGCCGACGAGGACTCTCACCATGTTGCGCATGAAGGCATCGGCGGTGATGCGGAAGGCGAGGATGTCGCCATCGGTCTCCCAGGAGGCGGTGAGGACATCGCGCTCGAAGCGGACGTGGTCGGTCTGGGTGGGGGTGAAGGCGGTGAAGTCGTGGTTGCCGGTGAGAGTGGCGGCGCAGGCGTCGAGAGCCTCGCGGTCGACGCGGTGGGGCCACCAGAGCGCCTTACCCAGCTCGAAGGGGCTGGGGGCCGAGCGGGCCAGGAGCCGGTAGCGGTAGCTGCGGGCTTTGGCGTCGCGGCGGGCGTCGAAGCCGTCGGCGACTACGCTCGCGGCGGTGACGGCGATGTCGTCGGGACCGAGGCCGTTGAGCCGCCGTGCGAGGTCCTCCGGCACCTCGGCGGCGGTCTCGAAGCTCGCCACCTGCCCGAGGGCGTGGACGCCGGTGTCGGTGCGGCCGGCGACGGTCAGCTCGACCGGCTCTCGCAGCACCGTCGCCAGCGCCGTCTCCAGCTCCCCTTGGACCGTCCGCTGGCCGGGCTGCCGCGCCCAGCCGCGGAAACCGGAGCCGTCGTATTCGATGTTCAGCCGCACGGTGGGCACGGCGCCAGTATCTCGGACGCCGGGAGGAGCCGGCGCGTCACGGCCCCCACCTAGAATCGGACGGGTGCGGATCCTCCTTACCAACGACGATGGCATCTCGGCGCCGGGACTGCAGGCCGCCCGGCGGGCGCTGGTCGAGCTCGAGGGGGTAGAGGTCGACGTCATCGCCCCCGACTCCAACCGCAGCGCGATCGGCCGCGGCATCACCACGCGTTCGCCGCTGACCGTCGAGGAGGTCACCTTCGATGACGGCCGCCTCGGCTACGCCACCGACGGCACCCCCGTCGACTGCGTCCGCTTCGCCGAGCTGGGGCTGGTCGGTGGCCGCCCCGACCTGATCGTCTCGGGGATCAACCACGGCGCCAATCTCGGCGACGACATCACCTACTCGGGCACCGTCGCCGCGGCGCTGGAGGGGATCGTCCTCGGCATCCCGGCGGTTGCCGTCTCGCAGCAGTCCTCGGCCGGCGGGCTCGGCTACGTCAGCGGCCGCTTCGACTTCAGCTTTGCTGCCCCCTTCACCGCGCGGCTGGTCTCGCGGCTGCGCCAGGAGTCGATGCCGGAGGCGACGCTGATCAACGTCAACTGCCCCAACCGCGAGCCGGTCGGGGTCGAGGTGACGAAGCTCGGCAAACGGATCTACAACGACGAGCTGAAGCTGGTCGAGGAGAAGGGAGGCCGCCGCCACTACGAGATCTATGGCTGGCAGCCCGGTTACGAGGAGATCGAGGGGACCGACCTGAACGCGGTCGCCAACGGCCGCATCGCGGTCACCCCGATCCACTTCGACCTCACCGACCACGGCGGCCTCGAGCGCCTGCGCGGCTGGGGCTTCGAGGAGATGATGACCGCCGGCAACGCGCCCGCGTGAGCCCCGCGCCCGAGCAGCGTGCCGAGGAGCTGCGCGGGCTCCTCGCCCACCACAACCACCTCTACTACGTCCTCGACGACCCCGAGATCGGCGACGACGACTACGACGCGCTGCTGAACGAGCTGCGCGAGCTGGAGGAGGCGCACCCGCAGCTGCGCACCCCCGACTCGCCGACCCAGCGGGTCGGGGCGCCGCCGCTCTCGCACTTCGAACCGGTCGAGCACCTGGAGGGGATGCTCTCGCTCGGCAACGCCCGCAACGAGGAGGAGCTGCGGGCCTGGGAGAACCGGCTCGCCAACTACCTGAAGCGGCTCGACATCACCGCCTCGCAGTTCAGCTACACGACCGAGCCCAAGATCGATGGGCTGGCGGTCACCCTCACCTATGAGGACGGAGTGCTGGTCCGCGGCGCCACCCGCGGCGACGGTCGCGTGGGGGAGGACGTGACCCAGAACCTGCGCACGATCGGCTCTGTGCCGCTGCGGATGAAGGGCAAGGCCCCGGCCCTGATCGAAGTCCGCGGCGAGGCCTACCTGCCGATCGCGGCGTTCAAAGCGCTGAACGAGCGCCGTGCCGAGGCAGGCGAGCCGACCTTCGCCAACCCGCGCAACTCCGCCGCCGGTTCGATCCGGCAGTTGGACCCGGCCCTGGCGGCGGAACGGCCGCTCTCGACTTGGTTCTACGGGATCGGCGCCGTCCAGGGCCTCGACCTGCCGACGCACATGGCCGAGGTCGAATGGCTCCAGGATCGGGGTTTCAAGGTCAACCCCGACACCGACCACCACCAGGGGGTGGAGGGGGTGGTCAAGCGTTGCCACTGGTGGGAGGAGCGGCGCGACGAGCTCGACTACGAGATCGACGGCGTCGTCGTCAAGGTCGACGAGAAGGCGCTCTGGCGCGAGCTCGGCGTGGTCGGGCGCGAGCCGCGCTGGGCGATCGCCTGGAAGTTCCCGCCGACCACGGCGACTACGAAGCTGAAGAAGGTCGTCTGGAATGTGGGCCGCACTGGCCACCTCGTCCCCTTCGCGATGCTGGAGCCGGTCCACGTCGGCGGCGTCACCGTCACCACGGCCACCCTCCACAACGAGGAGGACCTCGCCCGCAAGGACGTGCGCGAGGGCGATGAGGTGGTGGTGATGAGGGCCGGCGACGTGATCCCGCAGGTGGTCTCGCCGAAGCTGCCGCGAAAGCAGAAGGGGGCGCGGAAACCGAAGCCGCCGAAGAAGTGCCCGGCCTGCGGCACGGAGACGGTGAAACCCGAGGGCAGCGTCTTCACGATCTGCCCCAACCGCCGCGGCTGCCCCGGCCAGTCCTTCCAGGCCGTCAAACACTTCGTCAGCAAGGGGGCGATGGACATCGACGGCTTCGGCGAAAAGCAGGCCTCCCGGTTCCTGGGCGAAGGGCTGATCGCCGACGTCGCCGACATCTACGACCTCACCGAGGAGCAACTGGTCTCCCTCGACCGCTTCGGCGAGACCTCGGCGAAGAACCTAATCGCTTCGATCGATTCTTCCCGGCAGCGGCCCTTCAAACGCGTCCTCTACGCGCTCGGGCTGCCGGGCGTCGGCTACGTCACCGCCGAGGCCCTGGCCGATCACTTCGGCTCGATCGACGCCCTCCACGAGGCCGACCCCGAGGCGATCGAGGAGGTCGAGGGGGTGGGGCCGATCATGGCCGTGCAGATCTCCGAGTCGATTACCGACGACGCCACCTGGGAGCTGGTCGGGAAGCTGAAGGAGAAGGGGTTGCGGCTGGAGGCGGATGCCTCCGAACGGCGGCAGGAGGGAGGGCCGCTGGAAGGCAAAACGGTGGTCCTCACCGGCACCCTGCCGGAGCTGACCCGCGACGAGGCGGCGGCGCTGGTCAAGTCTGCGGGCGGCAAGGTGACCAGCTCGGTATCGAAAAAAACCGACTACGTCGTCGCCGGCGAGAACCCCGGCTCGAAGCTCGCCAAAGCCGAGAAATTCGGCACCGAGATCCTCGACGAAGAGGGCCTGCGGGCGCTCGTCGGCAGGTCCGCCGGCTAGTAGCCGGCGACTAGGCCGGCGATTCGGTCTTGGTCTAGGTGAGCGAGGCTGAGGTTGCCTACGCCGGACATCAGGATCGAGAAGGCCATTACCCGGCCGCTCTTGTTGAAGCAGTAGCCGGAGAGGTTGCTGACGCCGGTGAGGGTGCCGGTCTTGGTGCGGCAGCGGCCGTAGGCGGCGGTGCCGTGCATGCGGTCGGCGACGGTACCCTCGTGGCCGGTCAGCGCCAGGTCCTGGATGAAGTCGTCGCCGGCGGGGTCGTTGCGCATCGCCAGCAGCAGGTTGACCACCTGCCGCGGGCTGGCGCGGTTGGAGCGGGTCAGGCCGGAGCCGTCGACTGCCTGCAGGCCGGAGCCGTGGGCGCGGGCGAAGGACTCGACCACGGCTGCTCCCGCTGCCGTGGTGCCTGCGCCCCCGAGCCGTGCCCCGAGCAGCTTGATCAGCATCTCGGCGAAGAAGTTGTCCGACCAGACGTTGGTGGTGTCAACTATGCGGTTGAGGGTCGGGGAGCTGACGAGCGCTACCCGTTCGGCATTGGGCGGGGTCGGGGCGAGGGCCACCTGGGTCGGCACGTCGACACCCGCCGCCTGCAGCGAGCGGGCTAGCTTGCTCGCCGCCAGCTTCGCCGGGTCGGCGGAGAAGCCGCTGGAGCTGGTCGAGCCGCTGAAGCCAGAGTTGAAGGCGAGCCCCGAGAGGGGGCCGATGTAGGAGCTGGTGGCGTAGCCGGAGTCGGCGACGCCGCGCAGGCGGTCGAAGACCGTGTCGTCGGCGAAGAGGCGGCCGGTCACCGATTCGATTCCCGCCGCCTTGATCTGCGGC
This sequence comes from Solirubrobacterales bacterium, assembly GCA_035688955.1. GTDB lineage: Bacteria > Actinomycetota > Thermoleophilia > Solirubrobacterales > 70-9 > VAYN01. Next base: position 6,216 of record DASSMJ010000050.1, read on the forward strand.
GTCAGCGCGAAGAGGTTGGTGCCGAGGCCGGCCAGGTAGCTGTCGTAGAAGCCCGGCGTCCCCAGCGCCGGGTCGCCGCCGCCCTGGAGGTAAAGGTTGCCATGGAGGACGCCGTCGGCGGTGACCTTGCCGTCATGGAAGACCTTGGTCGGGACGCGGGTGTCCGGCCCCAGTTGGGAGAGCACGGTCGAGGTCGTGAACAGCTTCATGTTTGAGGCGAGCGGGCGAGGACGGCCCGGGACGCTGGCACAGACGACCTTGCCGCTTTCGGCCTCGACGACGAGCAGTCCGGCGGCGCTGCCGCTGCCCTGGCGCAGCCAGGAGCGCATCTGGTTGCAGCTGGAGCTCGCCTGCGCAGCGCCGCCCGCGAGCAGCAAAAGGCCTGCTGAGGCCACCAAAACGAGGAGCAGGATGCGTTTCACCGGGTTTTCCAACACGCGAGATGAGGAAGGTAGCGGTCGAGGATGACCTCCTGCCCTGGAATACTGCACGTATGGGTGAAGTCGTAGACATCGAGTCCAAACCCCGCAAGCGCAAAGGCCGGCGCAAAAAGCCGTCGAAGACGGCGCTGGTCCTGGGCGGGGGCGGCTTTACCGGCGGCGTCTACGAGATCGGGGCGCTGCGAGCGCTCGACCTGCTGGCGGTGAACAGCACGGTCAATAACTTCGACGTCTACGTCGGCACCAGCGCCGGCTCCTTCGTCGCCTCGATGCTGGCGAACGGGGTGACCCCCGAGGAAATGATGCAGGTGATCAATTCCGACGACAGCATGGGCTTGGAAGACCTCGATCTGGACAAGGTCCTCAAGCCCAACTACCTCGGCTTCCTCTCCAAGGGGGTGGCCCTGCCGCTCCGCACGCTCGAGCTCCTGCGCTCGCTGGTCCGGATCGGCGAGTTCTCGGCGATGGACATCGGCGTCGGGCTCGCCGAGGCGCTGCCCACCGGGCTCTATTCGGGTTCCGGCCTCTCCGACTACGTCGAAGATGCGCTTGGCGAAGCCGGCAGGGTCAACGATTTCCGCCTCCTCGACCCAGAGCTCTACCTCACCGCCACCGACCTCGACACTTGCGAGCGGATCGTCTTCGGCGAGGACGGTTGGTCGGACGTGCCGATCTCCAAAGCGGTCGAGTGCTCGACCTGCCTGCCAATCGTCTATAAGCCGGTCGACCTGAAGGGGCGCCAGTTCGTCGACGGCGGCATCCGCTCGACCACCAACGTCGACATCGCGGTCGAGAAGGGCGCCAAATTCATCGTCGTCGTCAACCCGCTCGTCCCCTATGTCAACGACTTCGAGAAGACGATCCCGACCGTCTTCGGCCGTCGGGTCCGCCGCGTCTCCGACATGGGGCTGCCGGCGATCGCCAACCAGACCTTCCGTCTGATCGCCCACGCCCGCCTGCACCAGGCGGTCGAGCAGTGGCAGGAGAAGTATCCCGGCGTCGACATCATCCTGCTCGAGCCCGAGGCCAACGACGAGCTGATGTTCGGCACGCCGATCATGGATTACTCGCGGCGACTGCGGATTGCCAAACACGGCTTCGAGTCCGTCACCGCCACCCTCGCCAAGGACTACGACCGCTACAAGGAGATCGCCGAGCGCCATGGCCTCGAAATCTCCGAGCGCCGCGTCCGCCGGGTGGTCGAAAAGGTGACAGACGAAGAGCCAGAGGAGCTGTCGACCTGGCGGCGCGTGCTGGAGCAGACCACCTCGGTCCTGCTGCGGCAGAGCGGCGAGGCTTCCTAAGCCGCGTAGAGCTGCTCGATCGCGCCTTCGTGCTTCTGGGCGACGACGGCGCGCTTGACCTTCAGGGTCGGGGTCAGCTCGCCAGACTCCTGTGAGAGGTCGTGGGGGAGGATCGCGATCTTCTTGACCTGCTCGACCCGGGCGAAGTTCTGGTTGATCTTCTCGACGTGGGCCTCGATCGCGGCCTTGACGTCGGGGTTCTGGGCGAGCTGGGCGGGATCCTCGGGCAGGTTGTGCTCCTGGGCGTATTTGACCGCCTCTTCGGGGTCGAGGGTGACCAGCGCCACCAGGTAGGGGCGGCGGTCGCCGACGACGACGCACTGGGAGACCAGCGGCTGCTGCTTGATTTCCGCCTCGAGGTTGGCGGGGGTGATGTTCTTGCCGCCCGCGGTGATGATGATGTCCTTTTTGCGGCCGGTGATCTTGATGAAGCCGTCCGGCTCGATCTCACCGATGTCGCCGGTGTGGAGCCAGCCGTCGACGATCGTCTCGGCCGTCGCCTCGGGGTTCTTGTGGTAGCCCTGGAAGACGTTCGGTCCCTTGACGAGGATCTCGCCATCCTCGGCGATTTTCACCTCGCAGCCGGGGAACGGCTTGCCGATCGTCCCGACCTTGAAGTCCTCGGGGGTCGAGATCGTCGCCGCGGTTGAGGTCTCGGTCATCCCCCAGCCCTCGAGCACCAGCACGCCGGCGGCGTCGAAGAAGCGGAGGATCTCCGGGTTGATCGGAGCGGCGCCGGAGACGGCGAGCCGGATCCGGCCACCGAAGAGGCCGCGGATTTTCGACAAGACTTTCTTGTCAGCGAAGGCGTACTGACGCTGCAGGAGAAAGCCGGGCTGGCGACCGCTGCGTTCAGCCTCGCGCATCTTCGCGCCGACCTTGATCGCCCAGTTGAAGATCGACTTTTTGAGCCCGCCCTCTTTCTCGATCGCGCTGGTCGCGGCGGTGTAGATCTTCTCGAAGATCCGCGGCACCGAGGGGAAGTAGGTCGGTTTCAGTTCCGCCAGATTCGGCAGGATCTTCAGCGGGTCGCGCTCCCAGTAGGCGAGGGTCGTGCCGAGGTCGAAGGTGCCGAACTGGATCAGCAGGGCGAAGGAGTGGGCGAGGGGCAGGTAGAGGTAGGCGAGGTCTTCGTCCTCGATCACGCTGACCCCGTTGACCATGTCCAGCATCGCCCGGTAGTTGCCGTGGCTGATGATGCAGCCCTTCGGCGGGCCGGTGGTGCCGGACGTGTAGATGAAGGTGCAGATGTCCTCGGGCGTGACCGCGTCGTACAGGGTCCGCCAGGTGGCGTCGTCCCCGCCGCCACCTTTGGCGGCCAGGTCCTCGAGCGAGATCGCGTCCTCGGCGCTGCCGGTCATCAGGACGATGTGCTCGAGTTGCGGCAGCTGGTCGCGCACCTGGCGCACCTTCTCCAGCTGTTCGGCGTCCTCGACCACGACCACCTTCGAGTCGGAGTTCTCGAGCACGTAGCGGCACTCCTCCGGCGAGTTGGTCTGGTAGATCGGCACCACCGTGGCGCCGATCGAGAGTGCGGCGAAGTCGAAGTAGGTCCACTCGGGGCGGGTGTTGCCGAGGATCGCCACCCGGTCGCCTTTCTCGACCCCGAGGGTGACGAGGCCGAAGGCAAGGGGGCGGACGACGTCGGTGACCTCGCTGAAGCTGCGGCTGAGCCAGCGGTCGCCTTCCTTGAACCGGATCGCGGTCCGGTCGCCGTAGATCTCCGCCGCCCGCGGCAGCAGGTCGGCGATCGTCTTCGAGTGGGTCCCTCTCCCCGACATCTGCCGGGGGAGTCTAGTTCAGTGTCGGCGCTGGGGCGACGCCTTCGTGCCCTTGCCCCCGAGGAGGCTGCGCATCGACGTTTCGAACAGCGTTCGATCGATCCGGCCGTGGTAGATCGGCACCCCCATCTCGACGCATTTGCCGATCACTTCCCCTCGCTCCATCTGCAGCTGGTCGGCGAGCTCGGCGGGGGTGAGGTGATGGGCCATCGATGACCTCCCGGTCGTTGAAAAGTGGGTAGGGCTCATGTTCGTCCCGTCACCCCCGGGTTGTCAACCGCCAAATTGAGGCGGGGCGGACGGTGCGGGATCGGCCGCGGCCGCGGGTCGCGATAATGGAGCTGGATGTCCTCTGAAGTCGCCGCCAAACCGCTGCCGCAGCGGGGCAGGTTGTGGGTCCTTGCCCTGCTCGCCCTCGCTATCGCCGGGCTCGGCTACACGATCGTCACCCTCTCGACCCAGAAGGCCGGCGACCCGGTCGTCCACCTCGAGGGGATCAGCGACGCGCAGCGGATCTTCGGCGGGATCCCGCAGGAAGGCGAGCGGCTCGGCAGCTCCGACGCGCCGGTGACGATCCAGGTCTTCAACGACCTGCAGTGCAGCGACTGCCGTGACGACTTCCTCTCGACGATCCCGGCGCTGACCGAAGAGTACGCGCGGCCGGGCGACGTGCAGCTGCTCTACCGCCACTACTCGAACAGCATCAACACCGAGCAGCTTGGTTTCTACGGCGCCGAGGCGGCGGCCGACCAGAACTACGGCTGGCAGTACATCTACCTCTTCTTCCGCAACCAGGACGAAGCCGAGCGCTTTGGCGTCGACCAGGAGTACCTGGCCTCGGTTGCCGGCGGGACCGAGGAACTCGAACTCGAAGAATGGGAGCAGGACCTCGAAGACAACGGCCTCTCGGGCGGGCCGATCGCCAAGCGGCTGGAAGGCGAGGAGAAGCTGGCGAGGGAGTTGAAGATCCGCACCGGCCAGGGAATGGTCGTCACCGGGCCGAATGGGACGAAGACGCTGCAGGAAGGCCCGTCCCTGGCCGAAGTCAAGCAGGCGATCGCCGAAGTCGAATAGGCGCAGCCGACTTTCGACACAGCGGGGTGTGTCGAGAATCGGCTAGGCGACGCGGCGCAGCCGGGCGCGCTGGGCGATCACGTCGCGCCACTCGGAGTCGACGATCCGCCCGGGCGCCGTGGTCGCCATGAAGTCGTCGAGGATTGACGCCAGGCCCTCCGGGTCTTCGAGGTTGGGGAAGTGGGCTGCGCGCGGGAGGGTCTCGAAGCGGCAGTTGGGGATCGATTGCTGCGCCTCGAGGCCGTGGGAGAGCGGGATCGTGCGGTCGCGCTCGCCCCAGACGATCAGCGTCGGCATCTCCCCGAGCAGGTAGAGGCGGTCGCGGGCGCTGACCCGCTGGCCCTGGACGTCGATCACCGAGCGCAGCGTCTGCAGGAAGGCGCGGCGCGAGCCGGGCTCCTGCAGCGGCCCCAGCGCCCGCGCCACCGCCTGCAGGTAGACCCCGGTGGAGTTGCCGCGGGCGCGCAGCTTGGCCCCCGCCGCGGCCAAGCCGCCGACCACCTGCGGCCGCGTCGCCAGGCGCAGCAGCGCCGCCGAACCGGGCAGCGCCGCCCCGCGCAGCAGCGGGCTGACGTCGTCGCCGAGGCCGCCGCTGGAGATCAGCACCAGCCGCTCGGTGCGCTGGGGGAATTGATAGAAGAACTGCATCGCGACGCCGCCGCCGAGCGAGTGCCCGACGATCGTCGCCCGCTCGACCCCGATCGTCGTCAAAAGGTCCCTGATGCTCGCCGCGTGGGCGCCCAGCGAATAATCGCCACGCGGAGTCGCCGCGTCCCCGTGCCCGATCAAATCCGGCGCGATCACCCGATAGGAGCGAGCCAGCCGCTGCGCCACCGCCTCCCAATGGCGGGAGGAGTTGATCATCCCGTGGATCAGGACGATGTTCGGCCCGCTGCCGGCGACCCGGTAGACCGCCCGGTGGCCATGCAGAATTGCCTCATGAACCTCGAACGGGGTGGAGGCGTCCATCGAGAAGACCCTAGCGCCCGTTTCGGGCCGTTTAGACAGGTGGGACTACTACTGGTCGTTCTCCCGGACGCGGAAGCCAATCGGCCTCTTCTCCCGCGCCGGCGGCGAGATCAACCGGTGAAGGGCATCGAAGATCTGCTGAAGCTGTTCGTCGTGTTGTCGAGCCGCTCGGCCGTCTCTCGTTCAAGCCTCCCCACCTGCTCCTGGATCTCCCTGAAGGAGATGGCGACACGCCGCAGCTCGACGAAGGTGCGCATGATCTCGATGTTGACAGCGACAGCCCGGTCGCTCCGGAGCACACCGGAAAGCATCGCGACGCCCTGCTCGGTGAAGACATAAGGGGCGTAGCGGCGCCCGCCGCGCTCTTTCTTTGAGGTCACAATTTGTGATCTCAAAGCCTCTCCCTCGGCCTTGGTCAGCTGGAACATGAAGTCCGGGGGGAAACGCGTCAAATTGCGCTTGACCTGCTGGACCAAGGCTCTGGTCTCTACTCCGTAGAGATCTGCCAGGTCCTCATCAAGCATCACCTGGCGGTCGCGGATCACGAAGATGCGCTGCTCGATCGCCAGCGGCGCGACAACCTGACCCTCTGCCGTATCTGCCATCTCCACATGATGGCAGAAGGGCCGGATGCTGTTGTCTACATCGGGGCGCCCGGATTTGAACCGGGGACCTCACCGACCCGAACGGTGCGCGCTACCAGGCTGCGCCACGCCCCGAGAGAGGGGGATTATCCCAGAGGCGGAGGCTCGGCGCGAGGCGGGGCGCTCACCGCTACTTTGGGCGGGGGCGCGGGTCCACTCAATTGCTGATGGGAAGACAGATCTCGATCATCGTGCTGGTGCTGGCGGCGCTGACCGCGCCGAGCGCCGAGGCGTACCTGCCGCCGGGCTTTATCGGGGTCTCACCGCAGAACCCGGGAACCGCGAAGGACTACAAGCTGATGCAGGAAGCGGGCATCTACAACGTCCGCCTGCCGCTCTTCTGGGCTGGGATCGAGCCCGAAAACCCGGCCTTCACCGAACGCAACTGGGGCGGCTTCGACCACGAAGTCCGGCTGGCGGCCGAGGCCGGGCTCGAAGTCTTCCCCTTCATCACCCTCTCGCCGAAATGGGTGACGCCGCTGCAGATGGACCTGCCGGTGGCGACGCCGCGGCAGCGGCGCGCCTGGGGCTCGTTCGTGCGCGCGGCGGTCACGCGCTACGGCCCGGGTGGCTCCTTCTGGCGCGAAGAAGAGGAACTTCCCTACTTGCCGATCCACCAGTGGGAGATCTGGAACGAGGAGAACATCGTCAGCTTCGCGACTCGACCGGAACCGAAGGAGTTCGCGACCCTGATCCGCATCGCCGGCCGCATCATCCACCGCCAGGCGCCGGGCTCCGATGTGATCCTCGGCGGCCTCTTCGGCCGACCGCTGCAGATCCCACCGAACGTCGCCTCCGGCGACTACCTCTCGCGCGTCTACCGCGCCCGCAACGTCAAGAAGTACTTCGACGGGGTCGGCCTGCATCCCTATGTTGCCGACGCGACGGCGATGGGGGCGCAGCTGGCGAACCTGCGGCGGATCATGCGCCGGCACGGCGACTTCGGCACGCCGCTTTACGTGACCGAGCTGGGCTGGGGCTCGGAGAGTGGCCCGACCCGCTGGCAGCGCGGCCTATTCGGCCAGGCCTTCCAGCTCTCCAAGGCCTTCTCGATGCTCTCCGCCAACCGCCTGCGCTGGGGAGTCGGCGGCGTCTGGTGGTTCACCTGGTCCGACGAAGGCGGCAGCTGCGTCTTCTGTCATTCCGCCGGCCTCCTGAACGACAAACGGGAAGCGAAGCCCGCCTGGTACCGCTTCAACGAATGGACCGGCGGCGACGCCGACGCGGTGCCTCGGGTGGGCGAGGATGAGTCCAAGCAGGGCGAAGAAGTCGCGCCGGAATAGCGAGATGATCGTTTCCTGATTGGGGCACCCCTGGATGACGCGCCCAGCACTTCGCATCTCTGCGTCCTCGGCCTTGCCTTTGCCAACCGGCAAAGGCGGCGGCCTGCGTCCTTGATCTGCTCGGCTGGGCACGCCCCCAGTGGCACCCGAATCAGGAAACGATCATCTAGGCTCCGACTCGGACTTCAAACCGAAAAGGAGCAGTGAGATGGCTTTCTCCGTACCCGACCTGCCGTACCCCTACGAGGCGCTCGAGCCCCACATCGACGAGGCGACGATGCGGGTCCACCACGACAAACACCACCAGGCGTACGTCGACAAAGCCAACGCCGCCCTCGAGGGCACCGAGTGGGCCGATCGCGACGTCGAGGACGTCCTCCGCAACCTCTCCGCCCTTCCGGGCGACAAGCAGGCCGCGGTCCGCAACAACGCCGGTGGCCACTACAACCACACCCTCTTCTGGCAGATGCTGAGCCCCGACGGCGGCGGTGAGCCGGGCGGCGAGCTGGGTTCGGCGATCAGCGACACCTTCGGCTCCTTCGACTCCTTCAAGGAGGAGTTCAAAAACGCCGGCATCGCCCGCTTCGGCTCCGGCTGGGCCTGGCTGGTCAAGGACTCCTCCGGCCTGGCGGTGATCTCGACCCCGAACCAGGACTCGCCGATCTCCGACGGCACCACGCCGCTGCTCGGCTGCGACGTCTGGGAGCACGCCTACTACCTGAAGTACCAGAACAAACGGCCGGACTACATCGACGCCTTCTGGAACGTCGTCAACTGGGACTACGTGGCGGAGAGGTTCGCCTCGTAGGTTCGCTCGTCCGAGGCTGCGGGGATCTGCTCCATCGCGTGCTCGGCCAGTGCGGTGATCGTCAGGCTGGGGTTGACGCCGACGTTCGCCGGCACGGCTGAGCCGTCGCAGACGAGCAGGTTCTCGTAGCCGAAGACCCGCTGGCGGGCGTCGACGACGCCGTCCTCGGGTCCGTGCCCGATCACCGCGCCGCCGAGGATGTGGGCGGTGGTCGGCACGTTCAACAGCGCCTCGGTCATCGAGCTCTGGGCGACGCCGCCGGTCCGCTCGGCGAGCCATTCCGCCGCCTCGTTGGCGCCGGGGATGAAGGTCGGGTTCGGCTTCTCCGGGTCCTGTTCGGTCTGCAGCCAGACGTTGCCCGACCGTTTCTGTTTCGGCCGCAAGGCGATCGCGTTGTCGAGCGTCTGCATCACCAGGAGGATGATCGTGCGCCGGGACCAGCCCTTCGGCCACAGCACCTGGGCGAAGCGGACCGGGTGGCGGGCGATCTGGCCGAGCAGCTTCAGCGGGCGGGTGACGCGGGTGCCGTCGCCGACCAGCAGGGTGTAGAGAAGCCCCATCGAGTCGCCGGCCTTGCCGTAGCTGACCGTCTCGATGTGGGTGTCGGGATCGGGGTAGATGCTGCCGCTGATCGCGACCCGCTTGGTCAGGTCGTCCGGGTAGTCCTCCGGCACGGTGACGGCGAGGATCATCTCGCTGTTGGTGCGGACCAGCTCGCCGAGGCGGGAGGAGATTCGCGGCAGGGCGCCGCCGAGGCGGCAGCGCTGCAGCAGCTTGTTGGTGCCGAGCGCGCCGGCGGCGACGACGACGCCGCCAGCGGTGATCGTGCGGCGGTCGCGGCCGGGGATCATCCCGGAGCGCTCGCTGGTGATCGAGTAGCCGTCGCTGCCGTCCTCGGCGCCGAGCGGGCGGATCTCGGTGACCGTGCGGTCCGGCGTCACCTCGACGCCGCGCCCTTCGGCCAGGTAGAGGTAGTTCTTGACCAGGGTGTTCTTGGCGTTGTTGGGGCAGCCGACCATGCAGCGGCCGCAGAAGTTGCAGCCGGTGCGGTCGGGTCCCTCGCCGCCGAAGTAGGGATCGGAGACGGTCTTGCCTGGCTCGCCGAAGTAGACCCCGACCGGGGTCTTGCGGTAGGTGTCGCCGACGCCGATGTGTTCGCCGTACTCGCGCAGGAGGTCGTCGGAGGCGTCGTCGGTCTCGACGTTCGCCACCCCGAGCATCCGCTGCGCTTCGGTGTAGTGCGGCGCCAGCTCGCTCTCCCAGTCGGCGAGGTCGCCCCACTGCGGGTCCTTGAAGAACTTCGAGGGGGGGACGTAGAGCGTGTTCGCGTAGCCGAGGCTGCCGCCGCCGACGCCGCTGCCGCTGACGACGGTGACGTCTTTGAAGGTGGAGAGGCGGAAGATGCCGCGCAGGCCCAGGCGCGGTGCCCAGAAGTAGCGGCGGATGTCCCAGGTGGACTTCGGGAAGTCCTTGTCACGGAAGCGCTTGCCGCACTCCAGGACGCCGACCTTGTAGCCCTTTTCGGCCAGGCGCAGAGCCGAGACCGACCCCCCGAACCCGGAGCCGACGACAACCCAGTCGTAGTCGTAGCGGCTCATCGCGCGGGTCCCTGGGAGTGGTTCCTAGGCTTCGCCGGGCTCGAGCGGGCGGAAGTCGGTGGTGCGGGCGCCGCAGACCGGGCAGAACCAGTCCTTGGGGATGTCCTCGAAGGCGGTGCCGGGCGGAATGCCGCCGTCGGGGTCGCCGATCGCCGGGTCGTAAATGAATCCGCAGCTGTCGCAGATCCAGAGGGTCGCGTCTTTGGTCTCAGTCGTCATCGCGATGCATCTTAGAGATCCTGGCCGGGTGGCCAGGGGCTATTTGCCGAAGCTGACCTGCGGCGCGTTGCGCTCGGAGGCGTCCTCGATCTCGAAGTACTCGCGCGCGGTGAAGCCGCCCTGGTTGGCGATGACCGAGCCGGGGAACTGCTGGATGTCCGTGTTGTAGGACTGGACGTTGGAGTTGTAGATCCGGCGCGAGGCCTGGATCTCGTCCTCGAGCTCGGAGAGGTTGCGGCTCAGCTGCTGGAAGTTCTCGGTCGCCCGCAGGGTCGGGTAGTTCTCGGCGACCGCTTTGACGTCGGCCAGAGCTTGGGTCAATTTCTGCTCGGCTTTGGCGGTTTCCTCGACGCCCTGTGCCTGCATCGCCTCGGCCCGCGCCTGGGTCGTTTTCTCGAACGTCGCGCTCTCGTGCTCGGCGTAGCCTTTGACCGTCTCCACCAAGTTGGGGACGAGGTCGTGGCGCCGTTTGAGCTGCACGTCGATCCCGCTCCAGGACTCGTCGACCCGGTTACGCGAGGCGATGATCGAGTTGCGCTTCCCGATGTAGTAGAGGACCGCGAGGATGAGAATCGCGACGACGACGATGATGACGATGGTCATTGGGGCTCCTGTAGTCGGACCGGGGTTGAGGGCATCCTACCGTCGCCGGAGCCGTAGGATCGCGGCGTGGGTGCGAAGCAGGAAGCGCAGGATTGGGCTGAGACGGTGCGCCGCTACGGCGAGCGCAGCGGGCTTCGGTATGAGCCGGTTGGTGGGATCAATCCCAAGGACGGGCCGGTGGCGCTCTGCGTCGGCGGCGTCAACCGCTTGACCGGGCAGCTGAGCGAGGAATTCTGGGGAGCCTCCTGTGACGCCGACGAAAGGGAGGTCGGTGGCTTCTTCAGCAAGGCGGTGGTGCCGACGGCGGTGCTCGCCAAGGCCCATATGCCGGACCTGGCGCAGGTGGTCCCGGCCTTCAACGTCGAGTCGATCGAGGGGCACGAGGTGGTGACGCAGCGGTTCCAGCGCAAGGTCGAGTTCGAGTCGATCGACTTCAACAAGCGCTTCCTGGCGACGGTGCCGAAGGAGTACGACCCGGTGGCGCTGCGGGAGCTGTTCGGGCCGGGGTTTCTCGCCTGGGTGACCTCGCTCGACGGCGAGATCGACTTCGGCATCAACGACCGCCAGCTCTGGTTCCTCTGGCACCTGCGCGAGCGCAGCGAGGCGGAACTGAAGGCCGCGCTGAAGAACGCGGGGCAGCTGTTCCGCCGCTTGCAGACGGAGATGGAGGAGAGCGGCATCAACACCTACCGGCCCGGGCCCTGGCACGCGGGCCTGGAGCCGTTCCCGGACCAGCAGCCTCAGGCCGGGTAGTCCGGGTCGCCGGGAAGGACGACGCGGGGTTCGGCTTCGCCGGAGTCGATCACCTTCGGCAGGATCGGCTCGAGGGTGCGCTCGCGGTAGGCCGCCAGGGCCTCGTCGGAGGTGCGGAACTCGGCCAGCCACTGCAGCTGGGTGCGGGTCGGGAAGGAGAGGACGACCTCGCCGGCATCCTGGGCCTCGAGCGCGGCGGCGGGCTGGAACCAGCACGCCTCGGTCGTCTCGACCCCGTCCGGCCGCGGCGGTGTGTGGGCGGGCGCGAGGGCGAGGAAGAACCAGGCGTCGAACCGGGTGGCGATCACCTCGGGGGTGATCCAGCGGGTGAAGGGGACCAGCTCCTCGCCGGCCGGAAGCTCGATCCCAGCCTCCTCGGCGAGCTCGCGCATCGCGCAGGCCCGCAGGCCGGCCTCCTCGGCACCGTCGGCCGGGTCCAGCGAGCCGCCGGGGAAGACCCAGACCCCGGGCATGAACTTCGCCTCCTCGCTGCGCCGCAGCAAGAGGACCTCCAGGGCGCGCTGCGAGTGCTTGCCGCCGCGCCGCAGCAGCACGATCGATGCCGCCGACCGCGGCGTCGACGGCGGCCCGAAGTTGGGCATCTCGGCTGGTCCCCGTCGCCGCTCCTCCATGCGGCCCAGCCTATGGGGTGGCGGGGCGTCAGCCGAGGACGCGGCGGCGCTGGCGACGGACCCAGGCGCGGTGGGTGAGCCAGGCGAGCAGGCCGACCAGCGCGATCGGCGCGAGGATCGCCAGGGAGATGACCGCGACGGCGGCGGCGACGGCAAGGACATGGCCGGCGTCGCCGAGAGCGTCGTCGATGCCCCAGGCGCCGCCGCCGGAGGAGTCTTCGGAGGCGCCGGTCTCGATCCGCAGGGAGACGCCGGACATGTTGGCCCGCTGGTGGAGGTTGTGGAGGTCGCTGCGCAGGCGGGTGCGGTGGCGGCGCTCCTGGCGCAGCTCCGCTTCCACGGCTTCGCGCTCGCTTTCGGTTTCCGCCTCCTCGAGCTGCCCGAGCAGGCTGTCGATCCGCGCTCCCGATTCCCGCAGCAGCTCGGTGGTGGTGACGGTGGGGGCGGTGATGTCCGCGGTCGTCTCCTGGCGCGAGCGCACCTCGCCGATCGCCGAGAAGTCGGCCAGCGCGTCGCCGAGCTTGCGGCTCGGGATCAGCAGCTCGAAGTTCGCGCCTGCTTCGCCGGCGCTGCCTTCTTCGACCGAGGACTGCAAGACGATGCCGCGGTTGGCGTGGACTGCGGCAAAGACCTTGGCGGCGTCGTCGGCGACGTCCTCGGGGTCGGCGCCGAGGGTCATTTCGGCGGACCGTTCGACGGCGCGATGGCGCGCGGACCCCTTGGCGATCGCCGATTCCGGGGCGAACATCACGCCGGCGCCGTCGCTTCCCGCTGCTTCTCCGGAGCTTTCGACCGGCCCAGTAGCTTCCTCCGCCGCCGTCGGTGCCGGAGTGTCCTCGGCGGGAGTTTCCGCGTTGAGGAAGCCGAGGACGCTGCCGCCGGTGGGTTCCTGCTCGCTCTCGTGGGTGGCGATGAGGACGCCGGCGATGGCAATCGCGACCACCGCGAATCCTCCTGCCGGCAGCAGCAGGCGCCGCGACGGCCGCCACGGGAGGGCAAAGGAAGGCCGGGGCAGGCGCGAGCGCCGCGGGAAGCCCGCAGCGGCACGGCGGTCGAGCTCGGCGGCGAACTCGGGGTGGGGGGTGGGGCGCAGGGCCCGCAGATCGGCGGCCAGCTGCTCGTCTCTATGCGGCTCCATCGCAGGCCTCCCTCAACTTGTTCATGGCTCGGTGCAGCTTGGTGCCGGCATTCGACTCGCTGATCCGCAGGACCTGGGCGATCTCGGCGTTGGCGAGGCCGGCGAAGAACTTGAGCGCGACCAGCTCGCGCTCGGCGGTGGTGAGATGGCCGAGGGCGGCAGAAACGGCGAGGCGGCGCTCGTCGTGTTCGGCACCCACCGGAGTGCTGGCCTCTCCGAGGTCGGCGGGCTCGGCGGTCAGCTCGGCCTGGCGGCCGCGGCGGCGCAGCTCGTCCAGCGCGGCGTTGCGGGCGATCCCGAAGAGCCAGGCGCGTGGCTCCCCGCGCTTGGGGTCGAAGCGCTTGCGCTTGCGGTAGGCCCGCTCGAAGGCGGCGGCGGTGACTTCTTCGGCCGCGGCCGAGTCGCGCAGGAGGCCGGCGACGTAGGCGTATACGTCGTCGCGGCTGGAGCGGTAGAGGCGGTCGAAGGCGAGGTCCGCCTCGCGCGGCGCGTCCTTGGCTTCGGCGACCAGCGTCTGCTCCATGCCCGTACTACGGGCGACTTTCCGATCCGTCACACAGGGAGTATCGACTCGCCAACCGCGACCCGGATCGACTCCGTGGCGATGGCGACCAGCTCACGCAGCTCGTCCTCGGAGATCGAGAGCGGGGGCATGAGGACGATCGTGTTGCCGAGCGGGCGGATGAAGGCGCCCCGCTTGCGGGCCTCGACCGTGACCCGGTGACCCATTCGCAGCGAGGCGTCGTGGTCGCCGAGGTCGATCCCGACCATGAAGCCCTTCTGGCGCGCCTCGGCGACCTCGGGCATCCCCGCGACCTCCGCCAGCAGCTCTTCGAGCAGCCTGATCTTCGGCTGCAGGCGCTCGATCGTGCGCTCCTGCTCGAAGACGTCGAGGTTGGCAAGCGCGGCGGCGCAGGCGAGCGGGTTGCCGGTGTAGGTGTGGCCGTGGAAGAAGGTCTTGAACTCCTCGTAGGAGCCGAGGAAGCCGTCGTAGATCTCCTCCGTCGTCAGGGTCGCCGCCAAGGGCAGGTAGCCGCCGGTGATGCCCTTCGCCAGACACATCAGGTCGGGGGAGACGCCTTCCTGCTCGCAAGCGAACATCGTCCCGGTGCGGCCGAACCCGGTCGCGACCTCGTCGCAGATCAGCAGCGCGCCGAAGCGGTCGCAGAGCTGCCGCGCGGCCCGTAGGTAGCCCTCGGGCTGGATCAGGATCCCGGCCGCGCCCTGGACCAGCGGCTCGACCACCACGGCGGCGACCTCGTCGCCGTGCGCCGCCAGCACCCGCTCGAGGTCGGCGGCGTCGCCCGGCTCGGCGACGTGGGTCTCGAACAGCAGCGGCCGGTAGGTCGAGTGGAAGAGGTCGATTCCTCCCACCGACACCGAACCGATCGTGTCCCCGTGATACGCCTCGCGCAGGCGCACGAACTTGGTCCGCCGCGCCGACTCACCGCCACGCTGCTGCTGGTACTGGAAGGCGATCTTCAGGGCGATCTCGGCCGCGGTGGAGCCGGAATCGGAGTAGAAGACGCGGGAGAGACCGGCCGGCGCGATCTCGACCAGCCGCGCCGCCAGCTCGGTCGCGCCGGGATGGCTGAGGCCGAGCATCGTCGTGTGGGCGACCCGATCGAGCTGCTCGCGCACCGCCCGGTCGATCGTCGGGTGCCGGTGCCCGTGGACGTTGCACCAGAGCGCCGCGGTCCCGTCCAGGTAGCGCCGGCCGTCGGTGTCGAAGAGGTAGGAGCCCTCGCCGCGCTCGATCATCAGCGGCTCTTCCTCACTCCACCCCTGCTGCTGGGTGAAGGGGTGCCAGACGTGTTCCCGATCGAGCTGTGCGTAGTCCGGCTGCATCGTGGAGCCACGTTAGAGCGGGGGTCGGCGGGAGCGGCCCGCTCAAAAGCGCCGAGTTAGCGCGTTGCTAGCTTCGCCCGATGAAGCGGATCAACATCGCGGCGCCCGAGTTCGAGTACGACAGCGACGACCCGGAGGGCTTCCGCAGCGGCATGGCCCGCCTCGGCAAGCTCCTCGTCGGCGCCGAGGAGTCCGGCATCACCGTCTACGAGCTGCCGCCCGGCCAGGCGGTCTGCCCCTACCACTACGAGGTGGGGGAGGAGGAGTGGCTGCTGGTCTTGGAGGGAACCCCGACGCTGCGCCACCCCGAGGGATCCGAAGAGCTCGACCCCTTCGACGTCGTCTTCTTCGAGAAGGGCCCGGCGGGCGCCCACGGCATCCGCAACGAGACCGAGCAGCCCGCCCGAGTCCTCATGTTCTCGACGGTCGTCGTCCCCACCGCCACGGTCTACCCGGACAGCGACAAGGTCGGGATCTGGACCGGCGATCCCGAGACCGACGTTCTCGTCCGCCGTGAGAGCAAGGTGGACTACTTCGACGGCGAGTGATATCGATCACACGAACAACCATTGCCCTTTTGAAAAGGTTGCGTTCGTGCAACTATTGTCGGGATGACGACCACGACCGCGACCACGACCACCGACACCGCCGCCCGGTTGGCGGCGCTGATGCACCACATGTTCCTCTACGACCGCGGCAACCAGCTGCGGGTGATCGAGGAGTCGGGGCTGTCGATGACGCAGTGCAAGGTGCTGCTCGAGCTCGGCGGCCTCGGCCACGACGCTCACGCTTGGCAGGTCAGCGACCTCGCTGAGCTGTTCGGCGTCTCGGTTCCCTCGATGAGCCGGGCCGTCGACGCGTTGGTGAAGGCGAAGCTGGCGACCCGGGTCGAGGACCCGGAGGACCGCCGCGTGCGCCGGGTGAAGATCACCGCCAAGGGCACCAAGTTGGTTGCCACCCTCGTCACCGTCCGCCTCACCGGCATCGAATCCTTTGTCGCGACCCTCAGCGCCGCGCAGCGCCGCAAGCTCGACGCCGCCGTCGAGTCGCTGCTGGATCGCGAAGACCTCGCCCAGACCTACGAGCACCTGAAGGGAAGTGATCGCTCTTGACGACGCGATACAGCCACCTGATCACCGACGAGAACCGCAAGTGGTGGACCCTCGGCGCGATGTGCTTCGCGCTGTTCATGATCATGCTCGACAACACGATCGTGAACGTCGCCCTGCCCTCGATCCAGAAGGACCTGGGGGCCTCGATCAGCGGGCTGGAGTGGACGATCAACGGCTACACGCTCTCCTTCGCGGTGCTGCTGGCGACCGGCGGCCGGCTGGGCGACATCTTCGGCCGGCGGCTGATGTTCCTGATCGGCGTCGTCATCTTCGCGCTGTCCTCGGCGACCGCAGGCTTCGCCCCTGACGAGACCGCGCTGGTCATCAGCCGCGTGGTCCAGGGCGTCGGCGCGGCGCTGATGATGCCCGGCACGCTCTCGATCATCACCGACGCCTTCCCCGCCCACGAGCGCGGCAAGGCGATGGGTACCTGGGCCGGTGTCTCGGCTCTGGCGCTGGCGGTCGGGCCGGTGCTCGGCGGCTTCCTCACCGAGCACGTCTCCTGGCGGGCGATCTTCTACGTCAACATCCCGGTCGCCGTCGGCGCCGTGCTGGCGACCCTGTTCGCGGTGCGCGAGTCGCGCGACACCTCGGTCGGCCGCGAGGTCGACTACGCCGGCGTCGCCGTCCTCACCGTCGGCCTGACCGCGCTGGTCCTTGCCCTGGTCGAGGGCAACAGCTGGGGATGGGGCTCGGCCGAAGTCATCGGCCTGCTGGCCCTGGCCGCGCTGGCGCTGCCCGCCTTCGTCTTCGTCGAGAACCGGGTGAAGGCGCCGATGGTCCAGTTCGACCTGCTCAGCGACCGCGACTTCCTGGCCGCGGTCTGCGTGGCGATGATCATCAGCTTCGGGATGCTGGGCGTCTTCTTCTTCCTCGCCCTCTACATGCAGGACATCCTCCACTACAGCCCGCTGGAGGCCGGGGTGCGGTTCCTGCCCTCGACCTTGATGATCGTCGGCGTCGCGCCGGTGGCCGGTCGCCTCTCGGACCGCTATGGGCCGCGCTGGCTGATCGCGATCGGGCTGACGATCGTCGCCGCCTCGCTGTTCAGCTTCAGCCGCATCGCGGTCGACTCGACCTACCTCGACCTGCTGCCCGGGTTCATGCTGCTCGGCATCGGGATCGCGATGACGATGTCGCCGATGACGAGCGCGGCGATGAACGCGGTGCCGGTGCAGAAAGCCGGGATTGCCTCCGGCGTGCTCTCGATGTTCCGGATGGTCGGCGGCAGCCTCGGCGTCGCCGTCACCGGGGCGATCTTCCAGGGGCTCGTGACCTCGAAGCTCGGCTCGCTTCTGAGCGGGAGCGGCGTCACGGCGGCCCAGCGCGACGCGGTCTCCGAACAGCTTGGCGGCGGCTCGGTGGAGAAGGTGCCGGGGTTGTCGGCGGCGCAGGCTAAAGAGGTGGCGAACGCCGGCAGCGAAGCCTTTGTCTACGCGCTCAGCCACGCGATGACGGTCTCCGGCTTCGTCGCTCTCGTCGGCGCCGCGATCGGAGCGTTTGCGATCCGGGCGAAAGCGAAAGGTCCCACCAGCATCGAGGCGGCGACCGCCGAGGCCAATCCCGGCGGCGAGGCGATCGCCGCCGAGGAGGTTGCGGCGGCCTAGTCGCCCGCGCATCGGGCGGCATAGGCTGCCGCCCGATGCTGATCCTTCTCCCGCCATCTGAAGGCAAGGCGCACCCGGAGGTCGGTAAGCCGGTCGACCTCGCCGCCTTGGCCTTGGCGGAGGAGTTGGGCGAGCGGCGGGAGCAGCTGATCGCGGCGCTGGACCCGGGCCTACTCGAGGCGCCTGCGGCGCCGGCGGCCGAGGTCTACACCGGCGTCCTCTTCGGGCGGCTCGAGCTACCCCAGCTGTCGGTGGCCGCTCGGCGCAAGGTGCTGATCGCGAGCGCGCTGTGGGGGGTGGTGCGGCCGGACGACCGGATCCCGTATTACAAGCTGCCGCCGAAGGAGAAACCCAAGGGGATCGGCCCGCTGGCGAAGTTCTGGCGCCCGGCCCTGGCCGCGGCGCTGCCGGACGAGGAGGGAGACCTGATCGTCGACATGCGCTCCGGCGCCTACGCGACGATGTGGAAACCGCAGCGGGCGACGCTGTTGCCGGTGCGCGCCTTCACCGAGGTGGACGGCGAGCGCAAGGCCGTCTCGCACATGGCAAAGGCGGTTCGGGGTGACGTGACGAAGGCCCTGCTGAGGGCAAAGAAGGCGCCTAGTGATCCTAAGGGCGCTGCCGCGATTGCCGAGAAGGCCGGCTTCGCCGTCGAGCTGAGAGACGGCAGCCTCGACGTGATCGTCTAGATCCGCAGGGCCGGCCAAGTCTCGGGCTGGCCGAGGTCGAGGCGGGGGAGGGTGAGGACCGGGAGGCCGGAGAGGTCGGCGATGGTCTCGCGGTTCGAGGCCTCGATCTCGGTCGGCTGCTCGGGCCAGGGGTTGAGGACAATCGCGGCGACTTCTAGGCCGGCGCTTCTTGCTGCCTCGACGGTCAGCATGGTGTGGTTGATCGTCCCCAGGCCGGGGGCGGCGACGATCACGAGCGGATAGCCGAGGTCGGCGGCCAGGTCCCGGACCAGGTAGTCGGGGGAGAGGGGGACGAGAAGGCCGCCGACGCCCTCGCAGACGATCGCCTCGGCGCTTGCGGCCACAGCTAGGGCTGCCTCGCGCAGGCGCTCGGGCCTGATCTCCTCGCCTGCCAGCGCCGCCGCCAGGTGCGGGGAGGCCGGGGGGTCGTAGCGGTAGGGGGCGATCTCCTCGTCGCTCTGCTGTGAGCCGGAGGCGCGGCGCAGCAGCGCGTGGTCGGTCTCACCCTCCTCTTCGAGGCCGGTGACGGCCGGCTTGAAGACGGCGACGCGCCGGCCTTCCGCTGCAAGCGTTCGGGCGATGACGGCGGCGACGACGGTCTTGCCGACTTCGGTGCCGGTGCCGGTGACGAAGACGCCGGAGGTTGCCATGGCGTCCGCTCAGGCCGCAAGCGGCTGGGCGTCGAGGAGGCCGATCTCGCGGGCGGCGGCCCCGATCTGCCGCGCCGCCGAGAGCAGGTCGCCTCTCTGGTGCGCTGCCATCACCGTGCAACGCAGCCGACAGGAACCCTCGGGGACGGTCGGCGGGCGAATGCCCTGGGCAAAGACCCCGCGCCGCAGCGTTCCCTCGCAGAGCGCCATCGTCGCCTCCGCCTCGCCGACCTGGATCGGCACGATCTGGCTGCCGGCGCCGCCGGCCTCCAGGCCTTCGGCGGCAAGCGCTCCCCGCAGGGTCGCGGCGTTCTCCTGCAGGCGCTCGACCAGCTCCGGCTCTCCTTCCAGCAGCCGCAGCGCTTCCAAGGCGGCGCCGGCGGCCGGTGGCGGCGGCGCGGTGGAGAAGATGAAGGGGCGCGCGGTGTTGACGAGGAAGTCGATCGTCTCGGCGTTCGCACAGGCGTAGGCGCCGTAGGAGCCGAGGGCCTTGCCGAGGGTGCCGACGACGACGTCGACCTCGCCGCTGAGACCGGCGGCGGCAACCGAACCGCGACCGCCGGGACCGAGCGTCCCGGTCGCGTGCGCCTCGTCGACCATCAGCTTCGCTCCATGGCGGCGCGCCAGCTCGAGCAGCTCCGGCAGCGGTGCCACGTCCCCGTCCATCGAGAAGACCCCGTCGGTGACGATCAGTGACGGCTTGCCGCGCACGTGGTAGAGGCCCCACTCGAGGTGCTCGAGGTCGCCGTGGCGGTAGACGAAGGTCTCGGCTCGCGAGAGGCGGCAGCCGTCGACGATGCTGGCGTGGTTGAGCTCGTCGGAGAAGACGACCTCGCCCTTTCCGGCCAGCGCGGCCACGACCCCGGTGTTGGCGAGATAGCCGGAGCCGAACAGCAGCGCCGCCCCGTAGCCCTTGAAGGCCGCCAGACGCTCCTCCAGCTGGCGGTGCGGCTCCATCGTCCCGGAGATCAGCCGCGAGGCCCCCGCGCTCGCCCCCCAGCGCAGCGCCGCCTCGGCGGCGGCCTCCCGCACCTCGGTCCGGTCGGCCAGTCCGAGGTAGTTGTTCGAGCAGAGCAGCAGGACCGGCCGGCCGTCGAGCGTGACGCTCGGCCCCTGTGGTCCCTCGATCAGTCGCAACCGCCGGTAGAGCCCCCGCTCACGGAGCTCCTCGAGCCGCTCGGCGACGTCGGTCACGCCGCCTGTGGGTAAGAGGGCGTCTTCCCCTTCTTCTTGACGACCCGCAGCTGCGTGGAGGGGTCCCAGAAGTTCGCCTCGGCCTGGCTGTCGATCAGCTCGTCGATCGGCGTCTCCGGCGCCTCGCCCTCGAGCCAGCCGGAGCGGTTGTCGGGCCGGGGGTTGGCGCCGTTGTCGGGCTGGCGGGCGGTGTTGAGGCCGAGCTCTTCGAACATCGCCCGGTCCTCAGCCGGCTCGGCGCCGAGGGTGGTGAGAAAGTTCCCCATCATCACCCCGTTCAGCCCGGCCTTGACCGCAAGCTTGTGCATCGAGCCGAGGTTCTCGACCCGGCCGCCGCAGAGGCGGAAGAGGGCGCCGGGGATGATCAGGCGGAAGATCGCGATCCACTTCACGACCTCCCACGGGTCCATCACCTCACGGTCGCCGAATTTCGTCCCCTCCTTCGGGATCAGGAGGTTGATCGGGACCGAGGTGGGGTTGATCTCGGAGAGCTCGAAGGCCATCTCGACCCGCTGTTCCTCGCTCTCGCCGAGGTTGAGGATGCCGCCGACGCAGGTCTCCAGGCCCGCCTCCTTGACCGCCTTGATCGTCCGCAGCCGGCCCTCGTAGCGGACCGTGGTGGAGACCTCGGGGTAGTAGGAGCGGGCGGACTCGACGTTGTGGTGGACCCGCTGGACGCCGGCCTCCTTCAGCGCTTTCGCGCGCTCGGCCGACATGTGGCCGATCGAGGCGCAGCGCTTGAGGTTGGTCTTCTCGGCGACCAGCCGCGTGCCCTCGAGGATCTTCTGGAAGTCCCGCTTCGACAGCCCCTGTCCCTGGGTGACCATGCAGAAGCGATGGGCGCCGGCCGCCTCGGCGGCTTTCGCGTGTTCAAGGATCTGCTCGGGCTCCATCATCGCGTGCATCGGCGTGTCGGCCTCGGCGTAGCGCGACTGGGCGCAGAAGCCGCAGTCCTCGGCGCAGCCGCCCGACTTGGCGTTGACCAGCGAGCACATGTCGGTCGAGTTGCCGAAATTCTCCTGGCGGACCTCCCAGGCGCGTTCGACGAGGGCTTCGATCTCCTCGTGCTCGCGCAGGCGGCCGTAGGCGAGGGCCTCGTCGACGCTGATCAGGGGCGGCATCGGGACGCACCCTAAGAACCGGCCCGGACGCAAGTCCGCCGGACTTTGGCACCGCTATACGGGGCCAAAGTCCGGCGGACTAGCATCGGCGCATGGAGCGGACCGTGGCGCGGCGGCGGGGGGTGGCTGCGGTCGCCCTGCTCGGCCTGGCGCTGGCGGCTTTCGCGCTCGGCGCCTCGTGTGGGAACGGGAGCAGCTCGAAGGCCGAGCGGCCCGGCCGGGCCGAGACGTTGTCGCCGAATCAGCTCGCCGGGCAGCGGGTCGTCGTCGGCGTCAGTGGAACGTCGCCGAACTCCCGGCTGAACGCCGCGATCCGCAAGGGCCGGGTCGCCGGCGTCGTCCTCTTCGCCGAGAACTTCCCCAGCCGCGCTGCCGGTGCCCGGCTGATCTCGCAGCTGCAGGCGATCCCGCGCCCGCGCAAGCTCAACGACCCGCTGCTGGTCATGGTCGACCAGGAGGGCGGCCAGGTGAAGCGGCTGAGCGGTGCCCCGTCGGCCTCCGCGGCGGAGATGGGCGCCCGCGGCGCCGCCTTCAGTGCCCGCCAGGGCCGCCGCACCGCCGCCGACCTGCGCGACGTCGGCGTCAACGTCGACCTCGCCCCGGTCCTCGACGTCGCCCGGCCCGGCGGCGTCATCGCCGAGACCGAACGCGGCTTCGGCGCCACCGCCGCCCGGGTCAGCGCCACCGCGATCCCCTTCGCCGAAGCGCTCGAAGCCGGCGGCATCGCCGCCACCGGCAAGCACTTCCCCGGCTTCGGCGCCGCCCGCGAAAACACCGACTTCTCGGTCGAACGGATCGACCTCTCCAAGCGGGAGCTGCGCGCGGTAGACGAGCAGCCCTACGCCGCCTTCGTCGCCGCCGGTGGCAAGCTGGTGATGCTCAGCACCGCGATCTACCCGGCCTACTCCAGCCGTCCCGCCGCCTTCACCCGTGCGATCGCGACCGGCGAGCTGCGCGAGCGCTTCGGCTTCGAGGGAGTGACGATCACCGACGCCCTGGAAACGCCGGCGGTCGACCACTTCGGCAGCTCGGGCGAGGCCGCCGTGGCCGGAGCGCGGGCCGGCGACGACCTGCTGCTGTTCGCCCGTCTCGGCCCGGCCGAAGCCGCCTACCGGGCGCTGCTGGCGAAGCTGAAGGTGGGAGCGCTCAAGCGGCCGCCGTTCGAGGAAGCCGTCGAACGGGTGCTCGACCTCCGCGCCGAACTGCCGCGCTAACGCTCGCCCGTCACGTCCTCGCGAACCGCCAGCGGGTCGAAGACCCGGACCCCGTCGCGCCCCTCGTCCTTGGCCGTGTACATCGCCGCGTCGGCTTCGGAGACGACGGTGGCGACGCTGGTGCGGGGGTCGTCGCCGAACATCGCCACGCCGATGCTCACGGTGACCGGCTCGACCCCGTCGGGCGGGTGCTGCTCGCGAATTTCGGCGGCGATCGCGTCGGCCGCGAGGCGCGCCTCCTCGCGGCTGCAGCGCGGCAGGATCACGGCGAACTCGTCGCCGCCGAGCCGCGCCAGGTGGTCGCTTGCCCGGGTGCGCCGGCGCAGCGCCTCGGCCACCTCCTTGATCACCCGGTCGCCGGCCGGGTGCCCGTGGGAGTCGTTGACCTCCTTGAAGCGGTCGAGGTCGAGCATCAGCAGCGCCCCTGTCGAGCGGTCGCGGCGGCTGCGGGCCATCGCCGCCGCCAGGTCTTCCTCGAAGCGTCGGCGGTTGGCGAGGCCGGTGAGCACGTCCTGGCTCGCCTGCCGCTCCAGCTCCTCCATCCGTTCGCTGCGACTCCAGGCGAAGATCAGCGCCGCGAGCAGGGCGGCGAGGGAGATCCCCATCAGGGCCAGTGCCAGCGGCAGGCTCAGGGTCGGGCCGCCGGGGTCGTCGAGCGCCAGCAGCCAGGTGCGATCGGCGATCCGCAGCGTCACCGTGGAGGCGTCGTCGAGGGAGTCGGGCCCGAAGACGGCGTCGCCGTCGACCCGCAGCTGCACGTCGGCCCCCGGGGTCACCGCTTCGGTCGCGGCGCCGGCGAGGTCGCTGATGCGGAAACTGCCGGCGGCGAAGCCGATCAGGGCGCGGCGGCGCTGGGCAACGGTTGCGATCGGTGCTCGGTCGCGGTAGACGGCCTGGAAGACGTTGATCCCGCGACCGCCGATCAGCAGCGGGATGACCGGGCTGGAAACCGTGCCTCCGCTGCTCCCGGCACGCTGCAGGAACTCGGCCCGGGCCGAGTCCTGGCTGAGGTCGTAGCCGAGCGCTCGCCGCCGCTGTTCGGTCCGTGAGGCGACGTAGGTGATCGGGAAATACTCCGGCCGCGGTTGCGAGGGACGGAAGCTGAGCGGCCCCGTCCTTTCCAGGATCGGCACCCCGTGGGCTCGTTCGAACCGCGCCCGCTTGGCCGCCGGCACCCGCGAGATGTAAACCGTCCCGGCCAGAGCCCCCTGGCTGATCAGCGAGCGGCCGTAGACCGCGAACTCGTGGCGGCTGAGGTCGTCCTCGGCTTTGAAGAAGGCGGCGGCGCTGACCAGCTGGTCGACCGAGAGGGAGGCGACCGCTTCCATCTGGTGGGCCGCCCGCGTCGCCTCCTCGTGCTGCATGTCGTGGAAGTCGCCGCGGTCGTTGGCGTAGACCAGCACCGCCGCGGCGACGGAGCCGAGCGCCACCAGGGTGACGGCGGCGATCCCGAGCCAGAAGCGCGTCCTCATGAGGGCACCGCCGCGAGCGACTCCCAGAGGTAGAGGCTGGCGAGGCTGCGGTGCGGCCGCCAGGGCTCGCCGATCTCCAGCACCCGCGAGGGGGGAGGCATCTGCTCGAGCCCGTACTCGATCTGGATCGCCTTGCGGATCCCGAGGTCGCCGCCGGAGAGGACATCCGGGCGCTGCAGGTGGAAGAGCAGGAACATCTCGGCGGTCCAGCGGCCGAGCCCGCGGACGGCGACGATCTCCTCGATCACCGCCTCGTCGTCGAGCTCCTCCAGCCGCTCGAGCTCGAGTTCGCCGCTGAGCACATGCCGGGCGAGGTCGCGCACGTATTCGGTCTTGCGGCCGGAGAGTCCGCAGGCGCGCAGGTCTTCCTCGCTCGCCTCCAGCAGCTGCTCGGGTGAGGGGGTGCTGCCGCCGAAGAGGTCGAGGACGCGCAGGTAGATCGTCCGCGCCGCTTTGGTCGAGAGCTGCTGGCCGACGATCGCCCGCAGCAGGGCGCCGTAGGCGTCGGCGGGACGCTCCTCTTTGCGGCGCCGCAGCCGGGTCGCGAGGTCGATCTTCCCCACTCGCTCGATCACCGCTCCCAGCGTCGGATCCGCGGCGGCAAGTGCCTTGCGCGCCTTTGCGCTCACCGCCCCGCCCACTGCGGACGCCGCTTCTCTGCAAAGGCGCGGATGCCCTCGCGGAAGTCCTCGGAGGCGAAGCAGGACTCGCGCAGCGCCACCAGCCCCGCCTCCTGCTGCTCGGTGAGTTCCGGCGAGGACTCGAGCAGGTCGATCGCGTGCTTGTTCCCCCGCATCGAGAGCGGCGCGTTTTCAGCGATCGCCGCCGCCAGCGCCACCGACTCCCGCTCCAGCTCCTCGTCGGCGAAGACTTCGTGCACGAGGTTGATCTCTTCGGCGCGGTCGGCCTCGAGGTTGCGCCCGGTGAGGAACAGCTCCTTCGTCCGCGGCAGCCCGATCGTGGCGAGGAACTTGCGCAGGCCGGTGTGGCCGTAGATCAGGCCGAGTTTCGCCGGGGGCATCCCCAGCTTGGCGCCGGCGGCACAGATCCGCAGGTCGCAGGTGATCGCCAGCTCCAGACCGCCGCCGAGGCAGTGGCCGTTGATCGCGGCGACCGTCGGCCAGGGGTGCTGGGCGATCGCCTCCATCGCGGCGTGGAAGGGGTGGGCGACGAGCGCCTCGGCGTCGCGCTCGAGGGTCTCCTCGGGGATGCCGGCGATGTCGTAGCCGGCGGAGAAGAGCGGTGGGGCGCCGGTGATGAGGACGCAGCGGTTCTCGATCCCGCGGTCGAGCTGCGGCAGCACCTCGGCGAAGGCGTCGAGGATCTCGTGGTCGAGGGCGTTGCGCCGCTCGGGGTTGGAGATCGTCAGCCGCGTGACCGCCTCGGCCGGCCGGTCGAGGAGAAGCTTGCCGCCCGCGAGCTCGTCAGCCACCGCTTACTCCAAGACGACGAGGACGTCGCCTTCGCTCACCGACTGACCCTCCTCGCAGCGGATCTCTTTCACCACCCCGTCGTCTTCGGACTCGACCGGGATCTCCATCTTCATCGACTCGAGGATGACCACGGTGTCGCCGTCGGCCACCTGATCGCCGATCGCGACCTCGATTTTCCAGACGTTGCCGGTGATGTGCGCCTCGATGTCTGCCATGGCCGGGGACAATAGCCCGACGATGGGAGCGAACGACGAGGCGGGGCGCGGGGGGACGCTGGCAGTGGTCGTCGCCGCCCGCAACGAGGCCGACCGGGTGGGGGAGACGGTGGGGGCCCTGCGCGGGGCTTTTCCGGGGGCGCGGATCTGGGTCGCCGACGACGCCTCCAGCGACGGGACCGCCGAGGCGGCGATGGTCGCCGGGGCTGAGGTGGTGCGGCGCGGGCGGCCGCACGGCAAGGGCGGGAACATGACCGCGGCGGCCGAGGCGGCGCTCGGGGTCGAGCCGGCGCCCGGGATCGTCCTGCTCTGCGACGGGGACCTTGCCGGGTCGGCGGCGCGGCTGGCGCCGCTGGTCGAGGCGGTGCGCGGGGGGGAGTGCGACCTCGCGGTCGCGGCCTTCAGCCGGCGAGTTGGCGGCGGCTTCGGGGCCGCCCTCGGCTTCGCCCGCTGGGCGATCAGGCGGCGCTGCGGGCTGGAGACCGAGGCGCCGATCTCCGGCCAGCGGGCGCTGCGGACCGAGGCGCTGCGGGCGGCGTTGCCGTTCGCTCAGGGGTACGGGATGGAGATTGGGATGACGGTCGACGCGGTCCGCGCCGGCTATCGCCTGCGCGAGTACGAGCTCGATCTGGAGCACCGGGCGACCGGGCGGAGCCTCGGCGGCTTCGTCCACCGGGCCGGCCAGTTGCGGGATTTTGCGCGGGTCTACCTGTCTCGTTAGCCTGGCGCGATGAGGAGGAGAAGGAAGAGGATCGCGGCGTTCGCGGCGCTCGTCGTGTGCCTGGTCAGCGCCGGCCTTGCCCACGCCGAGCTGGTCGAGCGCGGCAACCTCTTCGTCAAGTTCGAGGGCGGGATCGCGCCGACGGCGCTGCCCCGCCACGCGAAAGCGCCGATCTCGGTCAGCGTCGACGGCACGATCCGGGTCCTCTCCGGCGAACGGCCGCCGGCCCTGCGCTTCATCACGATCGCGATCAACCGCGGCGGGTCGATCGACACGAAGGGCCTGCCGCGCTGCCGGCGCCGCCAGATCGAGCCGGCGACCAGCCAGGAGGCGCTGGCGGCGTGTGGCGACGCTCTGGTCGGGGAAGGGCGCTACGTCGGTGCGCTCGGGCTCCCGGAACAGGACGCGTTCCCCCTGCAGGGCCGGGTGCTGGCCTTCAATGCGATCGTCGACGGGCAGCGGGCGATCCTCGCCCACGTCTACGGCAGCAACCCGGTCCCGAACAGCCGCATCCTCGTCTTCCACATCCGCAAGTCGAGCGGCACGTTCGGGACTCTGATGACCGCCCAGCTCCCCGCCCGCCTCAACCGGCATGGGTACCTGAAGCGGATCAGCCTCAACCTACGGCGCGAGTTCTTCTACCGCGGACAGCGGCACAGCTACCTCAGCGCCGCCTGCGGGGCGCCCGGCGACTTCACGCTCGGGGTCTTCCCCTTCGTCCGCGTCGGGATGACCTTCGCTGACGGGCGCAGACTGGCCTCGACCCTGATCCGCACCTGCCGGGTGAAGGAAGCGGCCGGTTGATCCTCGCGATCGACCAGGGGACGACTGGCACCACCTGCCTCGTCTTCGACCATGAGGGCCGGGTGCGCGGCCGGGCCTACTCGGAGTTCGAGCAGTTCTTCCCGCGGCCGGGGTGGGTCGAGCACGACGCGAACGAGATCTGGGAGGTGACGCGACGGGTGGCCGGGGAGGCGATCGCCGACGCCGGTACGGAGGGCGCGGCGCTCGAGGCGATCGGGATCACCAACCAGCGCGAGACCGTTGTCGCCTGGGACCCGCGGACGGGCGAGCCGGTGCACCGGGCGCTGGTCTGGCAGGACCGGCGCACGGCCGGGCGCTGCGAGGAGCTGCGGGAGGCGGGGCACGAGGCGCTGGTGCGGGAGCGGACCGGGCTGACGATCGATCCCTACTTCTCCGGGACGAAGATCGAGTGGCTGCTGCGCAATGCCGAGGGGGTCGAGGGGGCGGTCTTCGGGACGATCGACTCATGGCTGCTGTTCAAGTTGACCGGGCGGCACGTCACCGACTACACGAACGCCTCACGGACGATGCTGTTCGACATCCGCGAGCTGGCCTGGGATGAGGAGCTCTGCGGGCTGCTCGGGGTGGACCCGGAGCGTCTGCCGGAGCCGCTGCCTTCGTCATCTGTCTTCGGGACGACGAGCGCGTTCGGCGGCGAGGTGCCAGTGGCGGGGGTCGCCGGCGACCAGCAGGCGGCTCTGTTCGGCCAGGCCTGCCACCAGCGCGGAATGGCAAAGAACACCTATGGCACCGGCAGCTTCGTCCTGCTGAACAGCGGGTCAGAGCCGCCGGCGGTGCCTGATGGCCTGCTGGCGACGGTCGCCTGCAGCGGCCGGGAGGAGGAGGTCGCCTACGCGCTGGAGGCCTCGATCTTCGTCACCGGGGCGGCGGTGCAGTGGCTGCGGGACGGCCTCGGGATCATCGAGGAGGCGGGGGAGACGGAGGCGCTGGCGGCCTCGCTCGCCTCCAACGACGGCGTCTACTTCGTTCCGGCCTTGACCGGCCTCGGCTCGCCGTATTGGGATCCCTACGCGCGGGGGTCGATCGTCGGCCTCACCCGCGGCAGCGGCCGGGCGCACCTGGCGCGGGCGGCGCTGGAGGCGATCGCCTACGAGACGGTCGACGCGGTGCGGGCGCAGGAGGCGGCCTGCGGCGAGCGGCTGGAGCTGCTGCGGGCCGACGGCGGCGCGACCGTCAACCGCTGGCTGATGCAGTTCCAGGCCGACGTGCTGGGGGCGCCGGTCTCAGTGCCGAAGATCGCCGAGACGACGGCACTGGGGGCGGCCTACCTGGCCGGGATCGCCACCGGCACCTGGAGTCTGGAGCAGGTGGGGGAGATGTGGCGCGAGGCCGACCGCTACGAGCAGCGAATGGGGGAGGCGGAGCGGGAGGCGCTGCTGGCAGACTGGAAGCGAGCAGTGGAGAGGTCGCGCGAATGGGCGAAATGAAGCCGCAGGTCTACAAGGACCCGCGCCCGGCGGAGTACTTCCTGCAGTTCCACGAAGCGGCGCGGAAGGGCGTGGGCTGGACCTACACCCTCGCCCGGATCGTCCTCACGATCCCGACCCTGCTGATCTGGCGCGTCAAAGCGATCGGCGTCAAGAACGTCCCCAAGCACGGCCCCTTGGTCCTGGCGCCCAACCACTTCAGCCAGATGGACCACTTCTTCGTCGGCCTCTACCTGCGCCGAAAGATCCGCTTCATGGCCAAATCCCAACTCTTCGGCCCGCCCGTCCTCACCTACATCTACAAACACGGCGGAGTCTTCCCAATTCGGCGAGGCCACCAGGACGAGGAGGCCTTCAAAACCGTCCACCACCTCCTCGACCAGGGCGAAATGCTCCTCGTCTACGCCGAGGGCGGCCGCTCCCGCTCCGGCGCCCTAGGCGAACCCAAACCCGGCATCGGCCGCATCGCCCTCGAATCCGGCGTCCCCATCGTTCCCGTCTGCATCCACGGCTCCGAGCGCGCCCGGCAATGGACACGCCTGCGCTTCCCCAAGGTCACGGTGCAGTTCGGCGTGCCGCTGACGTTCCCCGTCGAGCCGTCCCCGAACCGCGAGCGCCAGCTCGAGATCGCGACCGAGGTCTTCGGGCGGGTGCGGGAGATGTACGAGGGGCTCGCTACTCGTAGCGCTGCTCGAGCCGGGAGTAGAACTCCGGATCGTGACCCGGGGTGATCACCGAACCGGGGAACTGAGAGCGGAAGAGGCGGAGCTCCTGCAGCGAGCGGCGCCAGTTGTGTGCGTCGTGGGGGCGCGGCGGCGGGCCGTCGGAGCCCTCGAGCTGGGAGAGCAGGTACACGGCGTCGCCGCCGATCACGAAGTCGCGCTCGCCGAGGCGGGCGATCACCGACATGTGGCCGGGGCTGTGGCCGGGGGTGAAGGCGAGGTGAATCGAACCGTCGCCGAAGAGGTCGAAGGTGCGGCCGAAGCTGGCGTAGGAGTCGATGTTCGCCCGGTTGAAGTCGACGGTGCGGTACTCGAAGGCGTAATCGAAGTGGGCGCGGCGGTAGCCGTTCATCAGCGGGTTCGGTCCGTGCGCCGCGGCCTGCCACTCGGCCTCGCTGACGACGAAGGTCGAGTTGGAGAACTCGCTGATCGCCGAGGTGTGGTCGAGGTGCAGGTGGGTCATCACCACGATCGGGATCTCGCCTGGCTCGAGGCCGCGCTTGCGCAGCTGCGAGGGGACGTCTTCGCCCGGGGCGAGGGTCGGCTTGCCGAAGCGGGCGCTGAGGGAGCCGAAGTTCTCGCTCGGGTCGGAGGCGATCGAGGGATGCAGGCCGGTGTCGACGAGGATCGCGCCGGCGCTCGGGTGGCGGATCAGGAAGGCGGGACAGGGGACCGGGACGGCGCCCTGGTTGGTGAGGAGCGCACGCAGCAGCTTCGCGGTCAGCAGCCGGCCGCCGGGGCTGACCATCATCGCCCGCGGCCATTCGACATGGCCGGCGACCAGCGGTTCGACCGTGACGGTGGCGCCGCGGGTGCCGCCGGCGAGCGGCTCGTGCAGTGGGTGGGGTTCGACGGAAACGCTCATAGCGGAGCCAATCTACGCCGGTCAGGGCACCTATAGGGTTGCGCCGGATGACTGAAAGCGACCGTTCGCGGGTCTTCAGGGACGGCCTTCTCGAGGGGCAGGTCTGCGCGGTCTCCGGCGCGGGAAGTGGACTGGGGCGCGAGACGGCGCTGGAGCTGGCGCGGCTCGGGGCGACCGTGGTCGCCTGCGGGCGGCGCGAGGAGCCGCTGGCGGAGACGGCGGAGCTGGCGGCGGATCTGCCGGGTTCCTACGAGCACGAGACGCTCGACATCCGCGAGGAGGAGCCGGTCGGTCGGTTCTTCGAGGGGCTGCTGGAGCGCCACGGCCGTCTCGACGTGCTCGTCAACAACGCCGGCGGCCAGTTCCTCAGCCCGGCCGAGGCGATCAGCCCGAAAGGGTTCAAGACGGTGATCGACCTCAACGTGATGGGGACCTGGCTGATGACCCACGCGGCGGCGACCAAGGCCTTCATCCCGCAGGGCGGGGGCAAGGTGCTCAGCGTCACCCTCTCGCCTCACAACGGGATGCCGGGGATGGTCCACTCCGGCGCGGCCCGCGCCGCCGTCGAGAACATGATGCGGACCCTGGCGGTGGAGTGGGCTCGTTTCGGGATCAAGACCGTCGCCCTCGCTGCCGGCCAGTTCGCCACCGAGACCCTGCTGACCAAGTATCCGCAGGTGGTCGTCGACAACCTCGAGCGCTCGATCCCGATCGGCCGCGCGGGCCGCCCCGAGGAGATGGCCTGGCTCGTCGCCTACCTCGCCTCGCCCGCCGGGGACTTCTACTCCGGGACGACGATCACGATCGACGGCGCGCGTGACAACTGGGCGGGGCCGTGGCCGCCGGAGGCGATCGCCACGGAGAGTGGCGACCCGGTGGCGGAGGAGCGGCGCGCGAAGTAGCCGCTAGCGCGGTTCGAGAATGACCAGCGGGATCTCGCGACCGGCGCGAGCCTTGTAGTCCTCATAAGGGCGGTATATAGAGACCGCCTTCGCCCAGAGGCGCTCGCGCTCCTCCGGTTTCGCCTCCCGAGCGTGGACTGCGCGGCGCTCGGAGCCGATCTGGACGGCGGTGTCAGGGTTCGCCCTCAGGTTGTAGTACCAGGCCGGGTTCTTCGAGTAACCGCCCTTGGAGGCGATGACGACGACGTCCCTGCCGTCGGCGACGTACTGCAGCGGCGAGGTGCGGTGGATGCCGGATTTGGCACCGACATGGTCGAGCAGCAGCATCCGTCCCCGCAGGCCGGGGATGCGGTGGCCGAGGCGCCCACCCGTCCTCTTGTAGAGGAACGTGTGGGCGCCCATCGCACGGCGCAGGATCGGCCAGGTGCGGTCGGCCAGCTCGAGGTAGCGCGGCGAGCGCCGCGCCCCGGTGTCGCTCAGGTGTACATCCCCCCGAACATGCCGCCGGTCACGTTCAGCACCTGACCGTGCACGTAGTTGGCGAGCGGCGAGGAGAGGAAGAGGATCGGGCCCGAGGCCTCCTCGGGGGTGCCCGGCCGTCCCATCGGGATGATCGCCGAAGCCATCGCCCGCATCTGCTCGGGAATGCCGAGCTCGATCTTCTCGCCACCGGGGGCGGTCATCTCTTCGCCGGCCTCTTTGGCACCGGTGAGGCGGGTTTCGACGAAGCCGAACGCGACCGCGTTCACGTTGATCTTGAACTGACCCCACTCCTTGGCCAGCGTCTTGGTAACTCCGACGACCCCCATCTTCGCGGCCGAATAGTTCACCTGCCCCGCGTTGCCCATCATTCCCGAGGTCGAGGAGACGTTGACGATCTTGCGGAAGACCTCTTTGCCCTCGTTGCGCTCAGCCTTTGCCGCCTCGCGCCACGTAGGAGCGAGCGCCCGAGCCACCCGAAACGGAACGATCGTGTGGATGTCCAGCATCGCCTGGAACTGCTCGTCGCTCATCTTGTGAGCGACCCCGTCCCAGGTGTAGCCGGCGTTGTTGACGACGACATCAACCGAGCCAAAAGCGTCATTGGCGGCCTTGACGAGGTCGTCAGCCGCGCCGGTCTTAGTCAGGTCGCCGGCGAAAACCGCCGTCTCGCCATCAATCTCGCTAGCCGTCTGCTCAGCAACATCGGCATCCAGGTCATTGATAAGGACCTTCGCCCCCTCGCTAACAAAAAGCTCCGCCGTAGCGCGCCCGATCCCACGGGCCGAACCCGTAACAATCGCCGCTTTCCCATCCAGAAGTCCCATTGCTCCGTCTCTCCTTCGATCGATGAAAAGTCGGCGGGGAGGCTATCGGGATCGGGACATCCTGGTTGATCGGCCAGTCAGTTCCCAGAGACCCCAAAGCCGCCTAGTTATTCACTCCGCCAATACTCCGCGCGCGCACAGTGCGCGTTTCATTGACTTTCCCTGGGCGCTGGGTCACGTTCTGCTCGCTTTGATCAAACAACATGGAGGAAAATCGTGAATAGGCTCATCACCGCCGCCCTCGGGGTTCTTGCCCTCGCCTTGCTTGTCATCGGTTGTGGAGGCGGAGGAAGCGACGAAGCCACGGCCCAAGTAAGCAAAGTCCAGTTCTACAAAGAAGCAAGAGCGATCTGTGCCGATGTGCAGAAGAAGTTTCGGACTGAACTCGAAACCTCGAAAGACATCTCAGTTGTCTACCGCAAGGCTGGCCCGCTGCTCGAACACGAGGCGGAAGAACTTGAAGCGATCGTCGGTCCAGAAGCGGTTGAGGAAGAAGTAAAGCCGCTGATTGCGAAGGTGGTGAAGGCAAGTCATCGGATTGCACAGGACGGTGAGGCGGCGGCGAACGATCCGAGCACCCAAGCCTACAAACAGGAAGCAGCTGAACTCAAACTGCGCGAATGCTGAACGAGCAAGGACATCTCCCCGCGGATGCAACTCTGTGAGGCGCTAATCCTGAGCGATGTGCGCCTACCAGCGAAATTTCAGTCTAAAGGGCAGGGGCCTCGGCCAAAGTGCGCCCTAAAGGACAGCGCATCTTGACCGGCGGGCTCTACTTCCCCTAGTCATTGACCGAAAGCGGGAAGCCTGATGAGAGTCGGCGTTCCCGATCAAAAGCGCCAGGACCCATTCCGATAGGTCCTGCCGAGTTTAAGGAGAAGGCACACATGAGTAAGAAGATCATCCTGCTCGCACTTGCAGTGGCCAGCGTGGCGGCATTTGCCGTGCCGGCGACGGCGATGGGAGCGGAAGAGGACGTATCGCTGCATGCGATCGGGGTTCCACTGAATACGAACTTGGCCATTACCGGCATAGGTGGCGCGACCCTGAACGGTGCCACGACCATTACCTGTACCAGTTCAAGCGGTACGGCAAATTTCACCAGCACCACAACAGGAACGTTCACGCAAACGTTCCTCGGTTGCAAAGAAGGTTTCGGCGTGAGCTGCACTTCGCCGGGCCAGGCGTCAGGCACGATCGTAACGACAGTGCTGCCGTTCCACCTCGTTACAGCCGTTCACACGGGCACCGGTGCAACAGGTCCCGGGATCCTGGTCACACCGAACGAATCCGGCGCATTCGCTCACTTCACCTGTGGGTTCATTAGCACGACAGTCTCCGGCAACGGTCTGGTTGGCACAATCACCAAACCGGAATGCGGGAAATCGTCGACCTCGTCGACTATCCAGTTCAGCCAGACGTCGAATACGGTGCAGACACATAAGACAGTGGCTTCCATTGATACAACGACCGGCGTAAAAGGTCATACACCTACCGAGTACTCCCTGGAAGCGTTCGGGGGTAAAGCATCGGAGGTTGCGGAAGGCAGCATCGCCTTCGGCAAAGAAGTACTTCTCGAATGCACATAGCCTGAAGGGGGCAACCCTTTCGCGATGCACAGAAGCGGGGCCGCAACTTGCGGCCC
>DASSMJ010000051.1:0-11267 GCA_035688955.1 Solirubrobacterales bacterium
CGCTCCTTTCAGCGCCTCGTAGCTCTGCTCGATCGACTGCGGCATCACTTTCGTGTCGGCGATCACCGGCATGAAGTTGTTGTCGCCCGCCCAGCGGGGGACGACGTGCATGTGGATGTGGTGCTCGACCCCGGCGCCGGCAACCCGGCCCTGGTTGAAGCCGACGTTGAACCCGTGCGGCTCGTAGACCCTCTCGAGCCGGTCCATCGCCCGCTGCGCCAGGGTCATCATCTCCGCCAGCGTCTCCGCCGGAATCTCCTGCAGGCGCCCGATGTGGTCGTAGGGCGCCACCATCAGGTGGCCGTTCGTATAGGGGAAGAGGTTGAGGATCACGAAGCTGCGCTCGCCGCGGTGGACGATCAGGTTCGCCTCGTCATCCTCCGCGGCCGGCTTGGCGCAGAAGATGCACTCCTCCTCGATGTCCTTGGACGCGTCCTTCACGTAGGCGAGGCGCCACGGCGCCCAGATGCGGAAATTTGCCACGGGCGGACCATCCTATGGAAGCGGGCGAGCGCTCAGAGCCACTTGCGCCTGCGGAAGTAAACGACCATCCCGACCAGGATCACCGCCATCAGCCCGAGCACGGTGAAGAACCCGGCCTCGTGGTGTTCGCTCGGCACCCAGCTGTTCATCCCCATCACGCTGGCGATCAGGGTCAGCGGCAGGATGATCACGCTGATCGCGGTCAGCACCCGGAGGATGTCGTTGAGGCGGTGGGAGATCAGCGCCTCGTTCGTCTCCTCCAGCGCCTGCGCGACCTCCTTGTAGTTCTCGAGCATGTCCCAGATCCGCTCGTGGGCATCGACGATGTCGTCGAAGTAGATCTCGAGGTCGAGGTCGGAGGCGAGGTAGCGCTGCTTGACGCGCTCCAGTTCGCGCAGCACCGGCCGCTGCGGCCGGATGACTTTGCGGAAGTTGATGATCTCCTGCTTGACGTTGGAGATGTCGCGCACAACCTCCTCGGCCCGCTCTTCGAAGATGTCGTCCTCGAGCGCGTCGAGCTTGTTGCCGATCTTGCGCAGCATCGGAAAGCAGTAGTCGAAGGAGTCATCGACGAGCCGGTAGAGCAGGTAGCCGGAGCCGCGGGAGAAGAGCTGTTCGCGCAGCTCCTCTTTGGCGCGGCAGCGCTCGAACAGGTACTCGACCGGCTGCAGCGGCAGGTTCGGGATCGTCACCACGTAGTCGGGCCCGACGAAGAGGTCGAGCTCGCCCGTACCCAGCCGCCCCGCGTTGGGGTCGAAGACCGGCAGGTGGAGGACGATGAAGAGGTAGTCGTCGTAGACGTCGATCTTCGGCCGCTGGTTGCGGGAGAGCACGTCCTCCAAGTCGAGGGCGTGGAAATCGAAGTGCTCCTCGAGCCAGGTGCGCTCCAGCGAGCCGGGCCACTCGATGTTGACCCAGCGCAGGCCGTTCGACTCGATCTGCTCGACGTTCGGCGTCTGGGGCTCAGGCGCGGCCGGCTGAGAGACGAGCTCGCCGCGTCGGCCAGGCCGCCGCAGCCTCGGTTTCGGAAGGTTCGGCATCGCTCAGGCCGATCGTCTCGTGAGGGGGCAGCGGGCTCATCGTCGTGCCTAGGTTAGCCGCCTTGCAGCCGTTGGAAGGAGCGGGAGGCGGCTGGTATGGTTCTTCCCACATAAGCGCCACATCTAGAGGGGTGGAGGGACTGGCCCGAAGAAGCCCCGGCAACCATCGCGACCGCAAGGTCGAGACAGGTGCCAACTCCAGCAGATCGCGAAGCACACGATCTGGAAGATGTGGGGGATGTCCGATCCGGACCTCGCCCCACAGATGGCGGAGGTCTTTTTTTATGAGCTGGTTCATAAGTGCGGAAATGAGGATCGGATGTCAGTCGAGAGCTTGAAGTGCAAGGAGTGCGGAACCGCGTACGAGCTGGACGCCAGCTACGTCTGCGAAAACTGTTTCGGACCGCTGGAGGTCGCCTACGACTACAGCGGGCTGGACGCGACCGAGGCGAAGCGGCGGATCCAGGCCGGCTCGCAGGGGATCTGGCGCTACAGCGACTTCCTCCCCTTCAAGGGGCGCGCCAGCGACCCGCTGGAGCCGGGACTGACGCCGCTGCTGAAGGCCGATCGCCTGGCTGAGCGGCTGGGGACGAAGGCGGAGATCTGGATCAAGAACGACGCCGCCAACCCCACCCACTCCTTCAAGGACCGGGTCGTCGCCGTCGCGGTCGCCAAAGCGCAGGAGCTCGGGTTCGAGACAGTCGCCTGCGCCTCAACCGGCAACCTCGCCAATGCGGTGGCCGCGCACGCCGCTGCGGCCGGGCTTGATTCCTACGTCTTCGTCCCCGCCAACCTCGAGGAGCAGAAGCTGCTCGCGACCGGCGTCTACGGCACCAACCTGGTCGGCGTCCGCGGCAACTACGACGACGTCAACCGGCTCTGCACGCAGCTGGCCGAGACCCGGCCGTGGGCCTTCGTCAACGTCAACCTGCGCCCCTACTACGCCGAGGGCTCGAAGACGCTCGCCTACGAGACCGTCGAGCAGCTCGGCTGGGAGCTGCCCGACCGGGTCGTCAGCCCGATCGCCTCGGGATCGCTCTTCACCAAACTCGGCCGCGGCTTCCAGGAGTGGCTCGACCTCGGCCTGGTCAGCGGCCGGCAGCCGACCTTCAACGGCGCCCAGGCGGAGGGCTGCAGCCCGGTGGCGACGGCGTTCGCCGAAGGCTGGGAAGTCTGCAAGCCGCAGCGCCCGGAGACGATTGCCAAGAGCCTCGCGATCGGCGACCCGGCCGACGGCCCCTACGCGGTCGAGCACGCCCGCAAGACGGGCGGCGGCGTCGACTCGGTCACCGACCAGGAGATCCGCGACGGGATCAAGCTGCTGGCGGAGACCACCGGGATCTTCACCGAGACCGCCGGCGGGGTAACCGTCGGCGTCCTGCGCAAGCTGGCCGAACGCGGCGAGCTTGCCGACGGCGAGCGGGTCGTCGTCTACATCACCGGCGAGGGGCTGAAGACGCTCGACGCGACGCGCGATACGTTCCAGATGCACGAGATCGACCCCAGCCTCGACAGCTTCGAGAGCGAGTTCCGCCAGGAGGTAGCCGCCTAGATGAGTGTCACCGTGAAGATCCCGACCCAGCTGCGCGCCGCCACCGGCGGCCAGGCCGAGCTCGAGGTCGAGGGAGGAACCGTCGGCGAGGTCCTCGACGCCGTCTTCGACGCCCACGGCGGCCTCCGCGACCGCATCACCCAGGACGGCGACCTGCGCCGCTTCGTCAACGTCTACGTCTCCGGCGAGGACATCCGCTTCCAGCAGGGTCTGGAGACGTCGATCAACGACGGCGACGAAGTGACGATCCTGCCAGCGGTAGCAGGCGGCTGATCGCCCTTCCGACCTTTGGTCCCCTATAGGGGCCACAATCTCGGACTCAGTGAAGCCACCCGTCGTCATTCTCTGTGGCGGCCGCGGGACGCGGCTGCGCGAGCGGACCGAGTCGGTGCCGAAGGCGCTGGTCGAGATCGGCGGCCGGCCGATCCTCTGGCACGTGATCCAGATCTACGCCGCGCAGGGGTTCGAGCGTTTCCTGCTCGCGACCGGCTACATGGGTGAGGCCGTGGCGGAGTTCGCCGCTGCCGAGCGCTGGCCCGACGGGGTTCGCGTCGAGTGCGTCGACACCGGGCTCGACACGCCGACCGGCGGCCGGGTTGCCGCGTTGGCTGAGCGGCTGCAGGGGGAGAGCTTCTGTGCCACCTACGCCGACGGCGTCGCCGACATCGACCTCGACGCCCTGCTCGAGTTCCACCGCGAGCAGGGGGCGGTTGCGACGGTCACCGTCGTCCAGCCGAACCTGCAGTGGGGCGTGGCGGAGCTGAAGGGGGACGCGGTCACCGGCTTCGTCGAGAAGCCGCGCAGCGAGCACTGGATCAACGGCGGCTTCTTCTGCTTCGAGGCGGGGGTCTTCAAGTACCTGGGGGAAGACAGCGTCCTCGAGCAGGAGCCGCTGGAGCGCCTGGCGGCCGACGGGCAGCTGCGCGCCTACCGGCACGAGGGCTTCTGGGACTGCATGGACACCTACAAGGACGCGGTCGTCCTCAACGACCTCTGGACCGCCGGCCGGGCCGCCTGGCGGGTCTGGGACGCGGCGCCGGTGGACGCGTCGTGAAGCGATCGCTGGTCACCGGCGGCCACGGCTTTGTTGCCTCCAATCTGGCGCGGGCGCTGCTCGAACGCGGCGACACCGTCAGCGTCCTCGACCTGGCGCCGCCGCCGCGCTCGGGTCTTGCCCTGCAGGGGATCGACACCGAGGTCGAGCTGCTGGAAGTGGACCTGCGCGATGCCGCTGCCGTCGAGGCCGCGATCTCCTCCGGGGAGTTCGAGGTCGTCTTCCACCTGGCGGCGCAGACCCTGGTCGGTCCGGCGATGGCCGACCCGACCCAGACCTTCGAAGTCAACGTGCGGGGCACCTGGAGCCTGCTCGAGGCCTGCCGCCGGGCCGAGGTCCCGGCGGTGATCGTCGCCTCCTCCGACAAGGCCTACGGCCCCAGCGAGGAGCTGCCCTACCGCGAGGAGATGCGGCTGCAGCCGGCCTCGCCCTACGAGGCGAGCAAGGCCGCGGCCGACGCGATCGCCCTCAGCTACCGGCCCTCCTACGGCCTGCCGGTGGCGGTCACCCGCTTCGCCAACATCTACGGCGGCGGCGACCCCAACTTCTCGCGCCTGATCCCGGAGGCGATCGCCGCGGTTCTCGACGGACGGCGACCGCAGATCCGCTCCGACGGCAGCCCCGAACGGGACTTCCTCTACGTCGGCGACGCCGTCTCCGCCTACCTGGCGGTCGAGCACGCGGTCGGTGCCGGCGGGCCAGGCGCGGGGGAGGCCTTCAACGCCGGCGGCGAGCGTCCCTACTCGGTCGCCGATGTCCTGCGCACGATCGTCGAGGTCTCCGGAACCGATCTGGAGCCGGAATTCCTCGGCACCGGCAACCCCGCCGGCGAGATCGACCGCCAGTACGTCGACTCGACCAAGCTGCGGGAGCTCACCGGCTGGCGTCCCGAAGTCGAGCTCCGCGACGGCCTGATCCGGACCCTGGACTGGTACCGGGATCACGCCGAGCTGCGGCCGCGGGCACCGCAGCGCGCCGGCTAGGCTCAGTCCCATGTGCGGCCGCTTCACCGTCACCACCAAAGACACGAAGAAGATCGCCGATCGCTTCCAGGTCGAGCTGGAGAAAGCGCTCGAACGCAGCGGCGCCGGGGCACCGGCGAAAGAGAGCGTCAAGGACGGGGGAGAGGCGAAGGAGAAATCGCCCCCCGGCCTGGGGCGGTTCAACGTCGCGCCGACGCAGGAGATCCTCGTGGTCCGCTCCTCGCCCGATGCCGAGGAGGCCGCGAAGGGCGAGCGGGAAGCGAGGCTGATGCGCTGGGGGCTGGTGCCGGTCTGGTCGAAGGACCTGAAAGTCGGCTACCGGATGATCAACGCCAAACGTGAGAACCTGCTGAAAAGCCGCGCCTACGGGCCGTTGGTCGACAAGTTCCGCCACCGCTGCCTGATCGTCGCCGACGGCTTCTACGAGTGGATGAAGGCCGAGGATCCGAAGCAGCCCCGCCAGCCCTGGCGCTTCACCGTCGACGGCGGCGAGCCGTTTGCCTTCGCCGGCCTCTGCACCCGCAAGGAGTGGGAGGACCCGGAGGACCGCGGCTATGACGACGGCTACCTCTACACCTGCACCTTGATCACGACGACCCCGAACAAGGTGGTGGCTCCGGTCCACAACCGGATGCCGGCGATCCTGTCGAGCCCCGAAGCCGAGGCGGCCTGGCTGCGCCCGGACCTGAGCGCCGAGGACGCGGTCGCGATGTGCGAGCCGCTCGACCCCCAGCGGATGGAAGGAGCGCCCGCGAACCCGGCCCTGAACAAGGTGGGCAAAGGAATGGCGGAAGGACCGGAGCTGCTGGTCGCGCCGCAGGAGCAGCTCAACGTCTAGGGCGGGCTCGCCCTACTCGCCTTCTTCTTCAGCTTCCCGTTCTTCTTTTTCTTCGGCTTTGAGTTCTTCGGCTTCTTCGTCGATCGGCGGCGAGGGGTGTTTCAGGGCGACCCGCGTGCCGACGCTTGCCTTGCCGGCGCTCGTCTCGAGGGTGCAGTCGATGGCGGCTGCTGGGGCGTATTTCTTCGTTTTCCAGATCGTGAAGAACGGCAGTTCGAGGTCGTGCTCGGGTTTGCCGGCGATCGAGTAGTCGAGGTGCTCCGTGCCGACTTCGTACTTCGGCCATTCGAGCTTCACGCCCTTTTCAGACGTGAACCGCTTCGGGCGGTCGAGCACTTCGAGCACAGCCAGTTCGCTGCTGTGGGAGCTGAAGTCCATCAGCACCGTTTCCGGCACTTCCTGGTTGTAGATGCCCGCTTCGGAGGAGCGGGGGTAAGTGCCGCGCAGGCCGCCGGAGCTCTGTGCGACTTCGGTGCCGTGAAAAGACTGAACGGCGCAGACGATGTTGCCACCGCCGATCGGCGCGCCGGCGGAGACGGTGAGGGTCGATCCGACGGTGAAGAGCGAGTAGCCGCTGACGTTGGTGCCGGTGGCACGGATGTGCGTCTCGGTTAGCTGCATCTTGCCCTCGCCACCGGGAACGGCAACGGCCTTGGAATCTGCAGCGGTGCCTGCCTGGACCCATTCGAGGTGGGCGGCTTCGCCGTCGCCCTTGCCGGTGGCGGCGAGGGCAGCGACGACACAAGCGATCAACCCGATCGCGACGACGACGAGAGCACCGCGCGGGGAGCTGTCGTCCTGGTTCTCCGGGGGCGGGGGAGCGGCGTTCACGGCGCGACAGTATTGGAAGCGGGAGCGGATTCGCCGCCGAGGCGATACCTATGCACGGTTCGTGGGTAGGTTCCTCTCGTGCCGCCAACTCCCAGCACGATGAGCAGGGCGAAGCCGAAGCCGCGGGCCGTCGAGGTCCACGGCCGGCCGATGAACTTCATCGAAGCCGGCTCGGGGCCGGTCCTGCTGCTGATCCACGGCATGGCGGGCACCTGCGCCAACTGGGAATCGGTGATCGAGCCGCTGGCGATCAACAACACGGTGATCGCCCCGGATTTCCCCGGTCACGGCGCCTCCGCGCCCGGCGGCGGCGACTACTCCCTCGGTGGACTCGCGAGCAGCCTGCGAGACCTGATGCTGTCGCTCGGGCACGAGCGGGCGACGCTCGTCGGCCACTCGCTCGGCGGCGGGGTCGCGATGCAGTTCACCTACCAGTTCCCGGAGATGGTCGAGCGTCTGGTGCTCGTCTCCAGCGGCGGCCTCGGCCCCGACGTCAGCCCGATTCTGCGGGCGGCGGCGCTGCCTGGCGCCGACCTCTTCATCTCCGCCACCGCCGGCCTGGGCAAAGCCGTCGGCGGCGCGATCGGCCGCGGGGTGGGGGCGCTGGGCCTGCGCCCGAACCCGGACCTGGCCGAGGTCACCCGCGGCTACGCGACCCTCTCGGACCCCGACCGCCGCAAGGCCTTCCTCGCCACCCTGCGCTCCGTCGTCGGCATGGAGGGCCAGCGGATCGCCGCCCTCGACCGCCTCTACCTCGCGGAAACCCTGCCGCTGCTGATCATCTGGGGCGAGAACGACCCGATCATCCCCGTCGAGCACGCCCGCGACGCCCACGCCCAGCTCCCCAGCAGCCACATCGAGATCTTCGAGGACACCGGCCACGTCCCGATGCTCGAGCGCCCCGGCCACTTCATCGCCGCCCTCGAGCGCTTCCTCGCCGAGACCGACCCCGCGGAATTCAACCGCGAGGAGTGGGTGGCGAGGTTCAAGGCCGCCGAAAACTGAGAGCGCAGCCAGGGAGGCGTCTGCCCTCTGCGAATGCTGCTAAGGGCGAGCGATAGTTGACAAGAACCGGATGGCTCCCTCCACGCGACCCTTGAGACCTTGAAGGGTGGGGAGGTCAAATCTGCCAGCATCTCCATGCGTACCATCGTTGAAAACTCGAAAAAGACCGACTACATCGTCGATGTCAGTATCGACGAACTGTTCGAGGCTTTCATGGTCATTGGCGCGTCGCTCTAAGAGAAAGCGAATCTTGTCGCGACGAACTGGTCGACCGGTGGCGGT
The DNA here is from genome assembly GCA_035688955.1 of Solirubrobacterales bacterium. Lineage (GTDB taxonomy): Bacteria > Actinomycetota > Thermoleophilia > Solirubrobacterales > 70-9 > VAYN01. The sequence continues at coordinate 8,069 of DASSMJ010000051.1, forward strand.
AAGAGTGCACTCGGCGATTTCAGCCTTCACTTGATCATCGGGAGCACTGATGTCGATTATTCGCGTGATGATCTCCCTGGCGCTGGTGCAGAAGTGTCTAGCTGCGTCGGGATTTTGAGGATTTAGCGAGAAGAGAGCTCCGCGCCAGCGGCTGTCCAGGTCCTCCGAAGAGATGCTCAGGTGGTCGGTCAACTCCGTGCTCTCGATTTCGCTACCCGCGACCCGGTCGCCCGTTAGAACGTTGGTGACGGCGGCACTGTTTGCTGCCTCGGTCTCGGCGAGATCGACCAACCGATTTCCCTCCGGGCCCCAGTCATCTGCATTCGCGTCTAGGTCAACAAGCTTGTACGCATCGTGAAGCGAGAGGGTTGAGCGTTGGACTGCGGAGGTCTGTGAGGCCTGCACTTGCCTTTCAATTCGAGATATTTCCCTGGCAAGGCGTTGCTGATCAGCCCGAACGCGAGCATTATGAGCGCGAGCTTCGCGGTTGTAGCGGTCAATGGCTAGTCTCGCTTTGCGAGCTTCAGCGTTTCGCGAGTCGATGGCCCGTTTAAGTTCGGAGTTGTACTTCCGCGCCGCGGCGTTGTACTCGTTGATTGCACGTCGTCGACGGGTTTCTTCTTGCCGAACGATGGCTTGAAACTGGGCGGGAGTAACTCGACGTACCATGGAGCCACCAAGCGTAGCGAGTCGTAGGGACGGCGAAAGACGCAGCGAGCTGTCTGGTTTATGAGCGCGCCCGACAGGATTCGAACCTGTGGCCTCCGCCTCCGGAGGGCGGCGCTCTATCCAGCTGAGCTACGGGCGCGTATCCGCAGCTTAGCCATCGCTAGAGGTGCCTGCCGCAGCGGTTGATCCATCCGGCCGCAGACATAAAGTTCCCAGAAGGTGAGGACGGCAACGAAGGGCAACGAGGCCGAGGCGACAATCCTTGCTTCGCTCATCGAGCGGGGCTTCGATGTTGCCGTGCCTTTCGGAGGGGGGCACCCGTACGACCTGATGCTCGATCTTGGGGGCTGGGAGGTTCTGAAGGTTCAGTGCAAGACCGGCTGGCAGGTCAAGGGCTGCATCACCTTCAACACCCGATCGACCGATCATGGACAGGGCAGACGTCCCTATTTTGGCCTCGCCCACATCTTTGCGGTCTATTTCCCACCGACCCGGTCTGTCTATCTCGTCCCGCTTGACGCAGTCGCAGGCTTCAGGGGTTGGTTGCGGCTGGAGCCCACGCGAAACAACCAGCAGAAGGGGATTCGTTTCGCCACGGATTTCGAGATAGACCGGTGGTCTCTGGATCGCTTGCTTCAGGTCAAGCGGGAGGCAGAGGGCGCGGCGGAACCGGAACTGAACTTCGCGTAGGCTCGCCGCCGATGGATCTGGCGGTCACTTTCCTCGGGACGGGCGGCTCGGTGCCCTCGGCGCGGCGCTCGACGGCGGCCATGCTGGTCAGCCGTGGGGGGGAGCGGTTGCTCTTCGATTGCGGGGAAGGGACGCAGCGGCAGATGCAGCGGTCGCTGGGTCTCGTGCAGGTGGACGAGATCTACCTGACGCACTTCCACGCCGACCACGTGCTGGGGCTGCCGGGGTTGCTGAAGACCTATGACCTGACCGACCGGCAGGTGCCGCTGAAGGTCTACGGGCCTCCTGGGTTGTCCGAGCTCTTTCAGGTCTTCTCACCGCTGATCGGGCGGCTGGGGTTCACGCTCGACCTGATCGAGCTGAAGCCCAACGATGGAGTCGAGCGCGACGGCTACGAGGTTCGTCCCTTCGAATCCTCGCACCGGAACGCTCGCGCCCTCGGCTACGCGCTGGTCGAGGAGGAGCGCCCTGGGCGCTTCGACCCCGCCGCGGCCGCAGCCGCCGGCGTGCCGGAAGGCCCCGCCTACGCCGCCCTGCAGCGGGGCGAGAGCGTCGAGGGCTCGGCCGGGATGGTGACGCCGGACCAGGTGATGGGACCGAGCCGCGCCGGCCGCACGATCGTCGTTACCGGCGACACCGCTCCCAGTCCCGCCACCGTCTCCGCCGCGGCCGACGCCGACCTGCTCATCCACGACGCCTCCTTCGCCGAGGAGGAGGTCCAGCGCGCCGCCGAAACCGGCCACTCGACCGTCCGCCAGGCCGCCTCGGTAGCCGACGAGGCCCACGTCAAGCTGCTCGCCCTAGTCCACATCTCCTCCCGCTACCACGTAGGCAAAGTCATCGAGGAGGCCAAAGAGATCTTCGAGCCCACGGTAGCCCCCAAAGACTTCGACCAAATCGAGCTCCCCTTCCCCGAGCGAGGTGAGCCCCATCTCATCCCGAACGGAGCCGTGGTCCGAAGCGGGGATGGGTAGGCCCTCGACGAGCCTCCCCAAATTGCGAGGAGAGGGCCTACCCATCCCCGCCTAGCCCGCTGCTACTGTGAAGCCGTCCTTTAACCAGGTCCCGTGAGGCCAGGAAGGAAGCAATCGAAGTGAGTGAGCAGGTCGTGCTGGAGCACGACGATCTGAGGCGAACGCTGCGGCGGATCGCCCACGAGATCGCCGAGAAGAACCCCGACTCGGAGCGTCTGGCGGTTGTCGGCATCCACACTCGCGGCGCCGTCCTGGCCCGCCGTCTCCACGTCTTCCTCGGCGAGCTGACCGGCTCGGAGCTGCCGATCGGCGACCTCGACATCTCCTTCTACCGCGACGACGTCGGCGCCAAGGCCCCCGCCGCGCAGCCCGTCGTCCACTCCTCCCACATCGACTTCGATCTCAGCGAGCGCACGATTGTCCTCGTCGACGACGTCCTCTACACCGGCCGAACCGTGCGCGCCGCGATCGACGCCCTCTTCGATTACGGCCGGCCGCGGCGGGTACAGCTCGCGGTCCTCTGCGACCGCGGCCACCGTGAGCTGCCGATCCGCCCCGACTACGTCGGCAAAAACCTGCCGACCGCCCCCGGCGAGCGCGTCAACGTCCGCCTCGAGGAGGTCGACGGAACAGACGGAGTGACGATCTCCGAACCCACCACCGTGGAGGTGCCACGATGAAGCACCTGCTCTCGATCGAGCAGCTCTCGCGCCCCGAAATCGAGGCGATCCTCGACCGCGCCGAGAGCTTCGCCGAGGTCGGCCGCCGCGACATCAAAAAGGTGCCGACCCTGCGCGGCCGCACCGTCGTCTCGCTCTTCTACGAGTCGAGCACCCGCACCTCCAGCTCCTTCGACCTCGCCGCCA
>DASSMJ010000052.1:0-17977 GCA_035688955.1 Solirubrobacterales bacterium
CGCCCCCGCTTCTTGATGTGGCTTCCACATGCGACCGGCACTTGGCGGAGGCGCATAGGTCTTCGCAGCATTGCACACGCGTAAACGTGGCGTACAGAGGAAATGCAGGGGATTTCCATGCTCAGGACCCATTGGACGGGCTTGACCGGCGATTGGCAAATCGGTATCTACTGGGGCATACGGGCACGGGCGGTTCTGCAAGGACCGCACATTTGTGCCAGGGGGAGTACCACGGGGAAAGGGAGAGCGAAGAATGGTAGGGGACTGCCCAGGGCATGATTTACCTGTAGGAGATGGAAATGAGGGGGCGTTGGCAGTGTGGCCCAGCAAAGCAATGGGCCGTAAGGCCGGTGTCTTCACCTTGCTCCTCCCAATCCTTCTCATGGGTGTTGTGGGCACGGCACATGCCGCTCCGGAGACGGTCGCTGAATATGGCACGGATGCCGGGCAGGTGTCGAAACCATTGGGTGCCGTCGTGGACAGTTCCAGTGGCGACCTGTACATCACCGAGGGAAACAACTTTCGCATCAGCAAGTTCGATTTAGAAGGCAACTTCCTCTTCGCCTTCGGCTACGGCGTTGCCGACGGTGTTACCCATGCACTTCAGACGTGCGGGCCGCAGGCCAGCCCGCCGAGCAAACACTGCTTTGCTCCGAACTTTGGTTCCCCTGTGCTCAATCCCAGGTCGGTTGCCGTTGACAACTCGGCAGGGCCCTCGCACGGTGATGTATACGTCAGTGAACCTCACCGGATCTCGAAGTTCACCTCTTCAGGACAGTTAATCTTCGTGCTTGGGAGGAACGTCAACGAAACTAAGGTCGCCGAAGTCGGTGCCACGCAGGCCGAAAAGAATATCTGTACGGCAGCGAGTGGTGACATCTGCGGTCAAGGTGAAAACGGCACTGGTGCCAACGAGTTCAGCGGCAGCCTGCCGTTGGCCGTTGACCCCGCCGGGGTCGTCTGGGTTGGCGACTTCGAACGGCTTTGCTCCTTCGATTCCTCTGGTTCCCCAAGTGCTGAAGTTGGGCTTTCCGGAGCTGGTGATACGCAGTCCTTGGCGCTCGACTCATCTGGCAACTTCTACGTTAGAAGCGAATCCCTGCCTGGCGTCCGCAAGCTCCAGGCCGGATCTGCCGCATTGCTGGAAACGCTTGACGCGGGAGGAGGGCCTCGCTCCGTGGCTCTCGACGAAAACGATGACGTCTACATCGGCGACGCTACCAGCCCCTATCGCTTCAAGGTGTACAACCCTGCCGGGGAACAAACCGCCCAGTTCGGCGCGGGGCAGGTGATCGGCGCTCCCGGAGATGGAGTCTTCTTTGGCACTAATGGGATCGCAGTTGCAAAAAGCGCCGGCAAGCTCTTCAGCGCAAGCTCTAGAAGCGAGTCCGAAAGCATCGTCCAAGCCTTCCCCCTTCCCGAACCAGGACCACTGCCAGAAAACCAGCACGTCGTGAACTTGCTGCCGACCACCGTAACTCTGGCGGCTGAACTCAACCCTGAGGGAGACCCAACTACCTATCACTTCGAATACGACACGAACCCTTACGGCGACGACGAAGCCAGCCATGGCACCAGCGTCCCGGTCCCGGAGGGAAACTCAGCAGGCGAGGACTTCGACTCCGAAGAGGTCGCAGTAAATCTCGAAGAACTGATCCCGTCGACCACTTATCATTTCCGTCTCTGCGCGACCAATGTGGCCGGTACCGTCTGCGGTGCCGATACCACTTTTATGACGCGGCCCGCGGTCGTGATCGAACCCGAGTGGGCTAGCAACCTCAGCGCGCATAGCGCCCAAGTACACGCGGAAATGGACCCACTCGGCGTCGAAGCGGAAGCGTGGCTGGAATACGGAGCTGACGAGAGTTACGGCCAGGTCCTACCGCTGCCCAATCTCGGCGAAAGCTTTGCGTCAGTCCTGCGTCAGGCCACGCTCAGTGGGCTGCAGGCCGCTACCACCTACCACTTCCGCTTCGCTGCTCGCGACAGCCGCGACGGCAACGTCTATACGGTTCACGGCCCCGACCGCATCTTTACGACCCAAATGGGCGGCCTCGACTTCCAGCTCCCCGACGAGCGGGCCTGGGAGATGGTCTCACCGGCCGACAAGCACGGAGCGAGGCTTTTTGCCGGGCCTGGCGTACATCTACAGGCCAGTGTCGACGGCAACAACCTTGGCTTTCAGAGCATCCTCTCGACTGAATCTGACCCCGATGGCAACCGCGCCCTCGAGCCGTCGATGAACCTTGCGCTTCGTCAGGCGGATGGGTCGTGGAGCTCGAAGGACATCACCTCTCCTAACCAGGTCGTAACGCAGCTTGCGGCCGGCGTAGGAAATGAATACAAGCTCTTCAACTCTGATCTCTCAGAGGCGCTCCTCGACCCTCGCAGCGGCACCCCGCTCTCTTCGGAAGCATCGCCCGAACAGACTCCCTACTTGCGGCAGAACACCGAGCCTCCTGTCTACACCCCGCTCGTTACCACCAAGGAACCGTATGCTAACGTCCCGCTCGGCACCGAATTTGGCAATCGCACGGCATCTGTCAGTGGAGTCCAGTTGGCAGCAGTCAGCCTAGATTTCCGCCACTTCGGGCTGCGCTCGACTGTTCCCTTGGTCCAAGACGTTCCCGCAGTTGAAGAAACCCTTTATGAGTGGTCAGGCGGTCGGATCCAGCCGATCAGCGTGTTACCACCCAGTGAAGGTAGTGAAAGCGGTGCGTTAGTCCGGGCAAACTTCGGTTCCGTCGTATCGGTGGATGGCGCCCTCTCCATGGACGGCTCGCGAGCTTTCTGGAGCACGGGTGATGCCCTCTACCTCCGCTACAACGCCACCCAAGGGGCGAGCGCCCTGAGCGGGGGCACGTGCACCGAACCCGAGAAGGCTTGCACGGTGCAGATTGACGTTAAACGGCCCGGCGTCAGGAGTGTCGGAACCCCCAGCCCGCTGTTTCAGGGGGCCAGCGCGGATGGCACCGCCGTCTTCTTCACCGACACCGAGCAACTCACTGAAGACGCGAGTTCTCAGGGCGCCGACCTCTACCGCTGTGAGCTTCCAGCCGGCAGCGCCGCCGGCGGCTGCGTTAGCCTCATCGACCTCAGCGCCCCAACGGGAGCAGGCGAAAACGCCGAAGTGCAGGGAGTGGCCGCAACGTTCACCGCAGACGGCTCGATGATCTACTTCGTTGCCAATGGGGTGCTCGACAAAGCTCCGAACAAGTTTGGCGACGCCGCCATCTCCGGTCAGCCGAACCTCTATCTTTGGCAGCGGGGAGAGGGCGTTCGCTTTATCGCGACGCTCACGGATGAAGACAGCACCGACTGGGGCCATACGCTCGGCTTCAGTCAACCTCTCAACGGAGCCTGGTTGACCGTTACCGCATCGCCCAGCGGCCGGTACCTCGCCTTCATGTCGCAGCGGAGCCTGACCGGGTACGACAACCGAAGCGAGTCCGGTGGTCAAGCAGCGAAGGAGGTCTTCCGCTACGACGCGGTCGCCGAATTCCTTTCGTGCGTCTCCTGCAATCCGACCCAGGGGAGGCCACACGCCGCCCTAATCCCCAACGACAAGGCACATTCAGCCTTCGTCAATCCCCTAAATCTCTGGCAAGAACAGGAACGTCTGGCCGCGGCGGCGCTTCCCGAGGCAACCGAGCTGACGGAAGCTACCGGCCTCTCGTTTTACCGTCCCCGCGCCGTCCTCGACAACGGTAGGGTCTTCTTCAACGCGATAGACTCCCTGGTGCCTGCTGATTCGAACGGGCAGTGGGATGTCTACCAGTTCGAGCCCACGGGAGTCGGTGACTGCAGCGCCGCCTCGGGCGCCGCCTCGATCGCTCCCGCAGCAGGGGGCTGCGTCTCCCTTATTTCCTCGGGCACCGCCGAAGAAGAAGCCGCCTTCGTCGACGCCGATGAAACCGGGGACAACGTCTTTTTCTGGAGCCCGGCACAGCTGTCCGTGCTGGATGAAGACCAAGAGGTCGACATCTACGACGCACGCGTCGGCGGCGTAGCCGCAACGCGGCCAGCCCACGCCGAATGCCTCGGCGAAGCCTGCCAGCCGGCCGCCCAGGCCCCCAACGACCCCACGCCGGCCAGTTCCGCCTTCAAGGGACCGGGCAACGTCAAAAAGGCCCCCCGTCGCTGCGCCAAAGGTAAGCGACACGTACGCCGCAGGGGCAAGGTGCGATGTATTGCTCGCAAGCACAAGCACGATGGAGGTAAGAGCCGGAGAGTGCATCGATGAGCGCGCCGACGAAGAACCAGCGCCTCGTACTTGATTCTTTGAAGGAGAACCGAAAGATGTCTAGACGTTTCGCCACTCTCATTGCCACCCTCGTGGCAGCCCTTTCCCTGCTCGTCGTACTGCCCATGGCCTCTGCCTCGGCGGCGGAACCTTGGTGGCAGGTGCTGACCGGCTCACGTCCAACCAACATGTGGAAAGCGGTTGATGCCGCCGAGACTCAGGAAGTGACTGGGAAAAGCCTCTTCGGCGCGATCTTCGCCGTGAAGGTAACGGTGGCCGGCGAAGTAATCGGGTGCTTGGGAAGTGGAACCGTGGAATTCGTAGGCGGGCCGAGCGCTAACACGGCATGTGAAGAAGCAACCGGATTCCCCGCCAGTGAAACTGCCGGGAAATTCGAAGAAATGCTCGAAGGTCCCTATGGAACGGGCACGGTCGCCGTCAGCGGGGGGCCAGCGGGAACCGCTTCTTTCGAGGTTGTATCTCCTTGGGGACCGCCAATCACCCTCTTACCTATCCAGGTGAATACGAACTTCGGGCCATTTCCCGCCGCAGAAGAAGGAACGGTCGGTTCAAAAGTCACCGGCGAAGGCAGCGGTCGCCTCCTGCTCACCCTCACCAACCTCGGCGATGCGCCGATTGACGGTAGCGGTAGGCCGGTGACGATCGTCGACAAGCTGCCCCTTGGGGCGGTAGCTTACGGGGTAGAAGCCTTCGCCGGCCCTTTCGACAAACGCGGTGGGAATGCGGCAGTTCCCCACCCGGTGGAATGCACGGTAGAGGCCGCCGACGAAGTCGTCTGCACCTACGAAGGTCAGCTACCATCCTACGAAGCGATTGAAGTCGAAGTGCTCACCGCTCTCACCGGCAGCCCGCCGACCGCTGGCCCTCCGGGAGAAGTGGCGGTATCCGGCGGTAACGCGAGATCGGCAGGCGCGGCCCAAGCCATCCATGTGAGCAATGAACCGGTCGCGTTTGGGGTCGAACAGTTCAGCGCCGTGGCAGAAGAAGAGGGCGGCGAACCGTCGGTACCCGGCTTGGGCGGTGCTCCTGCCGCGCATGCAGGATCCCACCCTTTCCAGTTCACCGAGACCCTCCAGCTCAATTCTGGCCGAGTAGTCCAGACGCCCGACAGAAAAGTAACCGGCGCTCGCTACATCGCTGTCGAGCAGCCGGCCCTTCCGCGCAATCTGCGCTTCCCGCTGCCCGACGGGCTGGTCGGCAACGCCAGCGCGATGCCCCAATGCGACATGCCCACCTTCTTAGGAGTCGATTCCTTCATTAACAAATGCCCGCCCACCACGGCTGTGGGCGTATCGTCGGTGACGGTGGTGGAAAGTAGGATCTTCGGACTGCTTCGCATAGCGGTCCCCGTCTTCAACCTGCCACCGGCGCACGGCGAGCCCGCGCGTTTCGGGATCATGGTTGCCGGCGTCCCTGTGGTCATCGACACCGCGGTGGATCCGGAGAACAGTTACCAGATCACGGCACGGGTGAGCAACGCCAGCCAGGTCGCTCAGTTCCTGTCCGCGACCACGACCCTTTGGGGCACGCCCGGGGACCCCCGGCATGACAACGCGCGTGGCTGGAACTGCGTCTATCAGGCTCCGCCGGAACCTTGCGAACGCCCGGCGAATCTTGGCGAAGCTGCCTTCCTGCGGATGCCGGTCCAGTGTTCGAACCCGCTGGACTTCGACCTCGAACTCGAACCGTGGAACCTGCCGCTCGGTACTCAGGTCGCCGATGCTTCGTTCACCGGAGCTCCGCTGAACGGCTGCAATCAGGTGCCCTTCAACCCCTCGATCCAGTCATCGCCGACCAGCAAGCTGGCTGAAAACCCGAGCGGCCTGGAATTCCAGCTCGATATGCCCAACTCGAACCTCCTGAACAAGGAAGGGATTGCCGAAGGGCAGGCGAAGAAGATCGAAGTCGACCTGCCCGAGGGGATGAGCATCAATCCGTCGGAGGGGGAAGGCCTAGTCGGCTGCAGCCCGGAGGAGTATGCGCGGGAGACGGTCGACTCGAAGGCGGGTGAGGGATGTCCTGAGGCTTCGAAGGTCGGGACGGTCCAGATCTCCACGCCGCTCCTCGAGGAGGAAGCGCGGGGCAACCTGTTTGTAGCCAATCCTCACGACAATCCGTTCGACTCGCTGATCGCTCTGTACATGGTGGCGAAGATCCCGGAGCGAGGGATCCTGATAAAGCAGCCGGTGAGGGTGAATGCCGATCCGATTACCGGGCAGCTGACGGCCATCTCCGACGACTTGCCCCAGCTGCCGTTTAGTAGCTTCAAGCTGCAGTTCCGTCCCGGTGGTCGTGCGCCGCTGGTAACCCCGTCAGCTTGTGGCAACTACGACGTGGTGACCCGCTTCACGCCGTGGTCCGCGCAGGATCCGAACAATCCCGCGCCAGACGAAATTGTCACGCGCACCTCGTCCTTCACGGTGGAACGCGGTGTGGACGGCGGCGCTTGCCCCAGTGGCGGCACGCCGCCATTCCACCCGGGCCTGCTGGCGGGCACGATCAACAACGCCGCCGGTAAATACTCGCCCTTCAACGTGCGGTTGACCAGGAAAGACGGTGAACAGGAGTTCACTAACTTCTCGATCAAGCTGCCGCCGGGTGTCGTCGGCAAGCTCGCCGGGATTCCGTTCTGCTCCGATGCTGCGATCGCTGCGGCGAAGGCGCGGACTGGGCCGAACGGTGGACAGGAAGAGCTCGACAGTCCGTCCTGTCCAGCCGCCTCGCAAGTTGGGCATACCTTGGTGGGCGCCGGAGTCGGCAACAGCCTCACCTACGTACCGGGGAAGGTCTATCTGGCCGGCCCGTACCATGGCGCGCCGCTCTCGATCGCTGCTATCACCGCCGCCAAGGTCGGGCCGTTCGATATCGGCACCGTGGTGGTGCGGGAGGCGCTGCGGATCAATCCCGAGACGGCGGAAGTGTTCGTCGACGCGACCGGGTCGGATCCGATCCCCCACATCATCCAGGGGATCCCGGTCCACGCTCGCGACATCCGGGTCTATGTCGATCGCTCCGACTTCGTGCTCAACCCGACCAGCTGCGAACGCACGTCGACTGCGTCGACGGTGGTGGGATCAGGTAAGGACTTCGGCTCCGACGCTGACAACGAGCCCGTGACCGTCACCTCGCCGTTCCAAGCCGCCGACTGCGCGAGCCTCGGCTTCAAGCCGAAGTTGCAGCTGAGCCTCAGGGGCAAGACCAAGCGCGGCGACAACCCGGCGTTGCGGGCGGTGCTGCGGCCGCGCGCGGGTGACGCAAATGCAGCCCGCATCTCCGTTGCGCTGCCGCACTCCGAGTTCCTCGACCAGGGTCACATACGTACCGTCTGCACCCGAGTCCAGTTCAAAGCCGGAGCCGGCAACGGCGCCGAGTGCCCACGTGGCGCCATCTACGGCCACGCTCGAGCCTGGACTCCGCTGCTAGAGGATCCGGTGGAAGGCCCGATCTTCCTCCGCTCCTCGGAACATCCGCTGCCGGACATCGTCCTCGCTCTCCACGGCCTGGTCGACTTCCACGCGATCGGGCGAATCGACTCCGTGAACGGCGGTATTCGCAACACCTTCGACTTCGTCCCCGACGCCCCGATCACCAAAGTCGTTGTGAACTTCCAGGGCGGCAAGAAGGGGTTGTTGCAGAACAGCACCGACATCTGCCGCGGCACGCATCGGGCGGCGGTGAAGATGAAAGGGCATAACGGCAAGCTGCACAACTTCGGCGCGCCGCTGAAGGCAAAGTGCCCGAAGAAGCATGGAAAGCGCAAGCGGTAAGGCTCTGGGGGCCACGATCTCAATCGTGGCCCTCTTGATCGGCTTCAGCAGCGCCACGGCCGGAGCCGAAGAAGTCACCCGCACCACTTATCGGGAAGCGGCGGAGCCGATCTGCCAGGCCAACACCGAAACCAACGAACGGATCCTTGCCGGAGTGCGTGGGGAGGTAAAGCAGGGCAAGCTCGATTTGGCCGCGAAGCGGTTCAGTCGCGCATCGAAAGCGCTGCAGGGCACGGTCAGCGAACTCGAGACGCTGCAGCGACCCCCGGCTGACATGGCGCGCCTCTCGCGCTGGCTCGGCTTTGTCTCGGCCGAGGCCGAACTGCTGAAGAAGACCTCCCGCTACCTTGCCGCCGGCAAGAAGGGTGCAGCCGCGGGGATGGTTGTTCGTCTCAAAGGCGTCGCCAGTCGCGCCAACAACGCCGTCTTCGCTTTCGAATTCGAGTACTGCAGGTTCGACCCGGCTCGCTTCACCTAGAGCATGGGCACGCGCGCCCTGAAGGCTGGCGCCCTGGGCCTGCTTGTCACGCTTGCCGCCGCCGGCGTCGCGATCGCCGTCGTGGTGCAGGCCGGCGGAGTGCGGATCACCGTCCTCAGCCAGATTATGCCCGTCAAGCTGCCGCGTGCCGATCCGGCACCGATCGCCGTCTTTGTCGCCGGTCACCTCGCCACGCCCGGCGGCAGCATCCCACCGCAGCTCCAGCGACTCGACATCGAGGTCAACCGCCACGGCCTGCTGCGCTCGCGCGGGCTGCCGGTCTGCCACCCGCACCAGGTCCAGGCCACCAGCACCGAGCGCGCCCTCTCGAACTGTGGCGACGCGCTTGTCGGCTCCGGCCAGTTTTGGGCCCATATCGTCCTTCCCGGCCAGGTTCCTTATCCAACCCAGGGGCGGCTGCTGATCTTCAACGGCCGACGTAGCGGGCGCCCCGTCCTTCTCGCCCAGATCTACACCAGCAACCCGTTCGACAGCTCCTTCCTGATCGAGTTCGCGATCCGCCGCATCTCCCGCGGTCCGTACGGAACCGAACTCTCCGCGGCCTTCCCCGAGGCCCTTGGCGAATGGGGTTACGTGGACAGGATCAAGCTCACCTTGAGGCGCAAATACCGCTACGCGGGCCGGCAGCTGAGCTATTTCAACGCCGCCTGCCCTGCGCCCAAACCGGCGAAACGAGCCTCGTTCCCGCTCGCGCACGTCACCTTCTGGTTCGCTGAAAAGGACCCGCTCGACGCGACCGTGAGCAAGACCTGCGGAGTGAAGCAGTGAGGGCGACTGCGCTCACCTTCGCCCTGCTGGCGCTGCTCATAACGGCGCCTGCGGCCTCGGCCTCATACGACCCGATCGCCGGCGGCACCGCCCGCCTCGTCCTCGACAAGCGCTTCGCCACGTTCCTCGGCAAGGCAGGCGTCAAGATCAGCGTCACGGCCGGGGCGACTGAGCGCGGGAGGAGGCTGACGTTCCCTGTCTCCGGTGGCATCCTCGACCCGACCGCCGGGAAGGGCGAAATGGAGAACGAAGGCACCATCACCTTTCGCAGTGCGCGATCCCGTGTCCTGATCCGCAAACTGGTGGTGAAGACCGCGTCCGCCCCATTGGTGGGGAAGGTCGGCGGCTCCCAGCTGAAAATCGCTACCTCGGCCCGCATCGACTCGAAGCGCGACGGATTTGACACCGACTTCAGTGCCGTCGAGTTGCAGCTGACCGAAAAGGTGGCGACGCGGCTGAACAAGAAGCTCCGGCCGCGGCAGGAGTTCCGTGCCGGGCAGCTGGTCGGGAGCCTCGCGACCGAAACGCGGCCGCTCCTCACCGCGATCGTCCCCATCGGCAAAGCCACGCTCGTCTTCGACAGCGCCTTCGTCGCCAAGCTTGACCGGCGCTTCGTCTCGATCAATCCGATCTTCCCGGCAGAACACCAAGGGCCGACCTTCACCCTGCCGATCATCCCCGGCGGTACGCTCGCCCCGGATGCCTCGCAGGGGACGCTGCGGACCGGGGGCGATGTCGAATTCCTCCGCCTCGGCGCGGGGCAGGTCTTCTGGCACGAACTCTGGTTCGACCTAGGGACCGACGTTGGCCTCTCAGAGGTGGACGTCGAGCCCGCCCCGACCTTCCCCGGAAAGCTCGGTCAGATCCAGGCTCTCGCGTTGGGAGTCGGCGCGGTCAACTCGGTCGATGCAACCCGCACGATCGGCCTGAGCGGCGTTCCCCTGACCCTGCCGGGGGAAATCGCCGGGATCTTCAACCGAGCCTTCGCCGAAGGCGAAGAGGACTTCAAGGCCGGCGAAACCGTGGGCTCTCTCGCCTTCGCGGCCCAAGCGCAATAGGCGCTGACCCGCCACCTCTAAGCATTCCCCGCAATCTGCCGATGATTTGTGCAGGGGGGACAAATGTTTTCCTCAAGTTTGTGTTCTGTGAGCCGATGCACATGTTTAGGATGCCCGCGATGCCCCACCTTCCCGGCCGCAAGCTCGCAGTCGGCGTGCTTGCGGCGCTCGCCCTGCTGGCGACGCCCACCGCTGCCACGTCGTCCCGCCAGATCGTCATCTTCGGCTCCCGTAGCGGCTCGACGCTGACTCTCAGCGTGAAGGGGAGCAAGGTCGTGGTCAAGGGCCGGATGGCCCGGCATCAGCCACGTGGCTGCCACTTCACTCGCGGCCACCGCGTGGCGGTCTGCCGGACTCGCAACGCCGGCCGGATCGAGGTGAAGATGGGCCCGTCGGGAGACCTCGTGCGCGTTGCCGAGCGCCTGCCGCTGCCGCTCACCGTCTACCTCGGCGCCGGCTCGGACAAGTTCATCGGCAACGGCGAGCGCGACACCTGCTTTCCCGGCGGCGCCCGCCGCAACCGCTGCATCGGCGGGCCGGGCAACGACGTCTGCATCACCGGCCCGCGCAACAGCGACTGCGTCGGGGGGCCCGGAGATGACTACTGCCACCACGGCACCGGCAGCGACGGCTGCTGGGGCGGCCCCGGCAACGACGTCTGCGTCATGGGCCCGGGCCAGGACGGCTGTCACGGTGGCCCCGGCAACGACCGCCTCTTCGGCGGCGCCCAGCCCGACCAGCTCTACGGCGGCCCCGGCCGCGACTACTGCAACGGCCAGCGCGGCTGGGGCAGGTCGCACACCTGCGACGCTGGCCCGCGTCGCTAGCGCTCGAGCCACACGCCAACGTCTTGACAATGGTCTCGTTCATGGGCCCCGAGCGTGGAACGGGCGAACGCCTGATCGTCGACTGGCAAGAACTTCCCGCAGGTCAACACTTTATGGCGGCGGGATGACCGGTCGAGATCGCAAGTGAGAGGACTGACATATGTGCAGATTTGACCTGATGGAAAAGCGTGACGACATATACCTCGGTATTGGCGGCAAACACAGCCGCGTGGCGTCATCGTCATTCCGTGTCGAGGCCGACATTCGACTACCCGATCGGGCTATTCAAACGCCACCGCAAAATTTGGAGCAGAGGTGTTGGTGGCCGTAAACGTTGCCGTTAGTTTCACGACCCCACTTGGCCCATTTTCTTTCAGATCGGTAACAAGGGCGGCCGGGCAATTCGCTTCCTCTTCCGCTAGATGGTCGTGCAGATAGGCCGGAGCTTTCGAGAGGGCGAACGTCGAGGGCGTTGCGGGTATGCCGTCTTTCCCATTGGTCCACACGCCCGTCAGGTAGTCGGCTTTGAAGGTCCACAGTTTGCATTTGCCACTAACAAATTCAATCCCTTCACCGGAGGGAAGCCGAAGCTGGCCTGAGGTTGGAGACTGAGCCGCCAGCCAAAAACTATTGGTGGCGCTGTGGGATACAACTTTGAATTTGAGTCCTCCCATCCCGCTCGTCGTGCATTCTCCACCACCTACGTTTTGAAATACCGGATTGTTCAATTGGGCCGATACGGCTACCGGATTTGCCAGAGTCCCGGTCACTTCACCGCTTTCACAGTTGATCGCCGTGTTTCCGAAGCTGAACACGACACTGCTGCTAGTCATTTTCAGACTGCCGGCAGGCTTGATGACGGTGGAAGCCGAGGCATCCTGGCCGGCTAGCATCGAAGCAACGGTGAAGATTAGAAGTAGAAGCCCAATCTCAGTTCTAGTATTCATGTTTATAGAGCAGTTCAAGTGCATTGGGCATGGCCTGTTGAAATATACAAGCCTTCCAAAGGTAATGGTAGGTCCGCTTCAATTGGACGCGCGCATTTGCACGTCCGCCACATAATTGGCACCATGTCCAGCTGTATCCGTGGCGGTTGGTCAGGTCCCCGGTACGACAGCAGCGTGAACGTAACGGACCGCATGACCATAGGTTGGCGAGCCCCTTATGGCTGCAGCCAATCCTATGGATTGCGCCTTCGCAAGCCGTAGGCTCGCCTGAGACGGGAAGGCCGAGCAGTTGTCCTCCGCGCCCGCTCGGTCAAGCACGACGCGCTGTTGTTCTCGAACGGCTTCAGGCGTCTCAGAAATGGACCTCCTTGCAGACCTGTACCGGGATGCCCTGACGCTCGACGGAGGGCGCACTTCCCTTGCGGCCTCCGGCATGGCTTTGTCTGGCTGCTGATCCACGATGGGCGCGCAGCGTGGTGAGCTCGCTCGCCACCCGACGATGATGCTCAACGTCTACGCGACGTCATCAATGAGTTCGATGTCCCCGACCGTGCTTCTGTCCAGGGTGAGATAGCCTGCGCGGGGCGGATGTGGGGAATAGTGCCCGCCTTGTCCCGTGGACCACTTGCGCCACTTGTCAATCGCAGGAGTTTCGTGCTAGGCGGCGGAAAACCCTGCGGAGTGAAGGACTACAGCCCCATCGTCTTGCCGATGATCTCCTTCATCACCTCGTCGGTGCCGCCGCCGATCGGACCTAGGCGGGCGTCGCGGACGGCTCGCTCTATGCCGTACTCGCGCATGTAGCCGTAGCCGCCGTGGATCTGGAGGGACTGGTCGGCTATTTCGAGGACGGCGCGTTGGGTGACTAGCTTGGCCATCGAGACCTCTTGAATCGGGTTCTGGCCTTCGTGGAAGAGGCGGAGGGCGTTGTAGGTGAGGGCGCGGGAGGCTTCGGCGAGGGTGGCCATCTCCGCCACCTGATGGCGGATTGCCTGGAACTTGCCGATGGGGCGGCCGAAGGCTTCGCGGTCTTGGGTGTAGGCGACGGTCGTCTCTATGAGGCGCTGCATGGCGCCTACGGCGCCGATCGCCATCAGCAGGCGCTCCCAGGCGAAGTTGGCCATGATCAGCTTGAAGCCGCCGTTCTCCTCGCCGAGCAGGTTCTCGGCCGGGACCTCGACGTCGCTGAAGGAGATTTCGCCCGTGTCGGAGGAGTGCCAGCCCATCTTCTCGAGCTTGCGGCTCACCTCATACCCGGGCATCTCGCGCTCGAGGACGAGGAAGGAGATCCCGCCGTGACCGCCCTCCTCGCTCGTCTTGCAGGCGCAGACGAGGAAGTCGGCTCGGACGCCGTTGGTGATGAAGGTCTTGGCGCCGTTGACAACGTAGGTGTCGCCGTGGCGCACCGCGGTGGTGGCGATCGCGGCGACGTCGGAGCCGGCGCCGGGCTCGGTGATCCCGAGGGCGCCGATCTTCTCGCCGGCGATCCCAGCGGGTAACCACCGTTGTTTCTGCTCCTCGGTGCCGAACTTGAAGATCGGCGGCATCGCGATCGAGGTGTGGGCATTGAGGCCCGCGGCGACGCCACCCGAGCCGCCGGAGCGGGCCAGCTCCTCGACCCAGACCGCGTCATGGAGGTGGGTGCCGCCCTGGCCGCCGAGCTCCTCCGGGAACTTCAGCCCGAGGAAGCCGAGTTCGGCGCAGCGGCCGAACAGCTCCCGCGGGAATTCCCGCGCCGCCTCCCACTCGTCAACGTTCGGCGCGATCTCCTTGGCGACGAAGAGGGCGACGGTCTGCCGCAGCTCCTCGTGCTCCTCGCCGAACGGCGGCAGCGTGGCGCGGGCGCCGCTGTCCTTGACGACACTCATCCCGCGTCCTCGAGCATCGTGTAGCCGCGCCCCTCGTGATCGAACCCGAGCAGGTCGCCCTGCGGATTCTTCTTTCCGCCATGGTGGTAGGCGCGGACCTCCGCAATCTTCCCGTCGCGGATAAGGAAGAACTCGGCGCCGCGATCGAGCCGCTTCGCCCCGCTCTGCGGGTCGCGCCAGGTCATCGTCCACTCGATCGCCACCTGATTGCCCTCCTCGACCAGGTTCTCGATGAACCACTGGGCGTCGATCGTGGACACTCCGAGTGCGGCAAGGCCCCCGATCGTCTTCGCGCCCTCGTGCGGGTCGAGGCGCGTGTAGTAATGGACGGCGTCCTCGGTGAAGTGGGCCGAGACCGCTTCGGCACCGCCCTTGTTCAGGTCCTCGTAGTAGGCGCGGACCCGCTCCGTTCCAGTCACGGCACGAAGTTGGCCCTGAGAATTTGCAGACAATGCGTATCTTGTGACATGTTTCTCGGTAGCGTGGAAGGGGTGAAGAGAACGATGTGGTCTGACAAGCGACTAGACGACCTGGCGACGAAAGTCGACGCAGGCTTCGAGCGGCTCGATCGCGACATCCGCGACCTGCGGACGCTCATGCTCCAGCTCTGGGGCTCGACGATCATCGGCTCACTCGGGATCATCGCCACCTTGCTGGCGACGCGCTAGTCCCTACAGCCCGTAGCTGCGCCCGATCACGTCGAGCATTACCTCGTCGGTGCCGGCGCCGATGCGGTTGAGGCGGACGTCGCGGTAGGCGCGCTCGATCTCGTACTCCTTCATGTAGCCGTAGCCGCCGAGGATCTGGACGCACTCGTCTGCCACCTCGCAGGCGATGCGGGAGGCGTAGAGCTTGGCCATCGTGATCTCGCGCACCGGGTACTCGCCGTTGCCGAAGCGCCAAGCGGTCGAGTAGGTGAACTGCTTGGCGGCCTCGATCTTCGTCGCCATCTCGGCGAACTTGTGGCGGATCGCCTGGAACTTGCCGATCGGTCGACCGAAAGCTTCGCGCTCCTTCGCGTACTCGAGGGTCTTTTCCATCATCCGCTCGGCCCCCGCGTGGCAACCGGCTGCTGCCACCAGCCGCTCGCCCTGGAGCTCCCAGGCGATGTGGTAGAAGCCCTTGCCGACCTCGCCGAGTACGGCGTCGGCGGGGACGCGGACGTCTTCGAAGGCGAGTTCGCCGGTGTCGGAGGCGTGCATCCCCATCTTCTCCAGCTCTTTGGAGACGGTGAAGCCCTCGACCTTCTCGCCGTTCTCGTCTTTGAGGTCGACGATGAAGAGGGTGATGCCCGCATGCCGCTCACTTGGATCGGTCTTGGCGACGAGGACGATGAAGTCGGCCCGCGTCCCGTTGGTAATGAAGGTCTTGGAGCCGTTGATCACGTATTCGTCGCCGTCGCGGATCGCCGAGGTGCGAATTCCGGCGACGTCGGAGCCGGCGCCCGGCTCGGTGATCCCGAGGCAGGCGACCTTCTCGCCCTTCAGGCCCGGTTCGAGGTACTTGCGCTTCTGCTCCTCGGTCCCGAGCAGGTGGACGGGGGGGAGGGCCATGTCGGTCTGGACGGCGAAGCCCATATTGGTGCCGCCGGAGCCCGAGTAGCTCATGCACTCGGCCCGGACCAGCGAATAGAAGTAGTCGCCGCCCTGGCCGCCGTACTCCTCTGGGAAGCAGAGGCCGAGGAAGCCGAGGTCGCCCGCCCGTTTCATCATCTCGGTCGGCCAGTAGGTCTCCTCCCACTCGTTGCGGTGGGGCCAGAGCTCCTTTTCGACCCAGGACTGCATCGAAGCGCGCAGGTCTTCGTGCTCCTGGCTGAAGATGAAGTGCTTGCGCCCGCTCTCGAAGTCGGGCTTGATGACGCTGGAGCCGTCGCTGGTCGCGGTCGCCACTGTCTCTCTCCTCCTCGTAGTTGGCCGGGGAGCCAGTCCCCGCGCGAAGTGGACAGTAGCACTTCCCACTTTCAGCGATGCTATGGTCCCGGCGGTGAGTCAGGGAGCAAACGGTTGGAGCGGCGAAAAGGTCGCCTACGAGGTCGCCGACGGCGTCGCCACGGTGACGCTGAACGATCCGGAGAAGCGCAACATGCTCTCCGGCCAGATGCTGAGCGAGCTGGTCGAGGCGATGCAGCTGGCAAAAGCCTCCGAGGAGGTGCGCGCGGTGGTCCTCACCGGCTCGGGCGAGAAGGTCTTCTGCGCCGGCGCCGACCTCGGCGGATTCGCCGCCGACGTGCCGCTGGTCGCCAAACACTTCGCCTCCGATCTCTTCCTCGAGTTCTTCCGGCTGATGCCGCGGCTCGGCAAGCCCTCGCTCTGCGCCGCCAACGGCCACGTCCTCGCAGGAGGGATGGGCCTGGCCCTCTCCTGTGACCTGGTGATCGCCAAGGAGGGCGCCACGTTCGGCACGCCCGAGATCAACGTCGGCGCCTTCCCCTACATGATCATGTCGATCATCTACCGCAACGTTCCGCGGAAGAAAGTCAACGAGATGATGCTGCTGGGCGAGCGGCTCTCGGCCGAGCAGGCGGTCGAGTACGGGCTGGCGAACAAGGTCGTCCCGGCGGATGAGTTTCAGGGCGCGGTCGCCGAGTGGGCGACCAAGCTTGCCTCGAAGAGCCCGGTGCTGATGCGGCTCGGCCACGACGCGATGTACCGCCAGCAGGACATGGCGCTCGACGACGCGCTCGAGTTCCTGCGCTCGCAGCTCTCGCTCACCTTCACCACCGAGGACATCGTCGAGGGGGTCACCGCCTTCTTTGAGAAACGCGACCCGCAGTGGAAAGGCCGGTAGCGATGGCGACCGAAGAGCAGGCGAAGAACCTCCTTCCGGGCACGGCCCCGCTGGCCGATCTGACGGCCCAACTGCACGAGCGCCGCGCCAAGGCGAAGCTCGGTGGCGGCGAAGAGAAGATCGCCAAACAGCACGAGCGCGGCAAGCTAACCGCCCGCGAGCGGATCGACCTGCTCGTCGACGAGGGCACCTTCGTCGAGATGGGGATCCACGGCCGCCCGCACTTCGCCCAGCGGGCGATGGACGGGGTGGAGGCGCCCGCCGACGGCGTCATCACCGGCTGGGGCGACGTCGACGGCCGCGCCACCTGCATCGCCGCCTACGACTTCACGGTGATGGCCGGCTCGATGGGGATGACCGGCGAGCTCAAGGTCACCCGTCTGCGGGAGATGGCGCTGCAGAAGCGGATGCCGTTCATCTGGCTGCTCGACAGCGCCGGCGCCCGCATCCAGGAGGCGGCGGGCTCGCTCTTCGCCGGCTCCGGCCACCTCTTCCGCGAGGAGGTCGAAATGAGCGGCGTGATCCCGATGGTGGCGGCGATGATGGGGCCCTGTGCCGCCGGCACCGCCTACATCCCGGCGCTCTCGGACTTCGTCCCGATGGTCTCCGGTCAGGGCGCGATGGCCCTCGCCGGCCCGCACCTGACCAAAGCCGTGACCGGCGAGGAGATCTCGATGGAGGACCTCGGCGGTGCCAAGGTCCACTGCCGCAAGTCTGGAGTGGGGGACCTCGAGGTCGCCGACGACGAGGAGTGCATCGCCTCGGTCAAGAAGTACCTCTCCTACTTCCCGGGCAACTGCGAGGAGCGCCCGCCCGTGATCGACGTCTCCGACCCGATCGAGCGAGCCTCGGAGAAGCTGATGGAGATCGTCCCCGAGTCCCCGCGGCAGCCCTACGACATGTACGACGTGATCCGCGAGATCGTCGACGACGGCGACTGGTTCGACCTGAAGCCGAAGTTCGCCAAGAACGTGATCACCTGCTTCGCCCGCTTCGGCGGCCAGCCGGCCGGGATCGTCGCCAACCAGCCCAAGCAGCTGGCGGGAACCCTCGACAACGACTCCGCCGACAAGGCCGCCCGCTTCATCAACCTCTGCGACGCCTTCAACATCCCGCTCGTCTTCCTCCAGGACGTTCCCGGCTTCATGGTCGGCTCGAAAGTCGAGCACGCCGGGATCATCCGCCACGGGGC
>DASSMJ010000053.1:0-110660 GCA_035688955.1 Solirubrobacterales bacterium
CTGCATGATCGAGGAAGACGGGACGATGACCTGCACCCTGCCGAGCGGGGCACAGTGGATTACGACGCCGCTGGTGGAGGGAGGATGAAGATCACCGGGGAGAACGTCGTGCCGCTGGTGGCGATCCGCAAGGCGCCCTGAGGGGAACGGTCGGGCGCTCGGCTCACGGTCGACGGTGCGCCAGTCGTGCGCCAGTGACGGCCCGAAACCACCGGAAACAGCCGGAGACAACCGGGTTGGATTTGGCTCTGGAGCGCGGATTCCGCTCTAGCAAGCGGTGCCTTCTCAGCTTGAGGGCCTTGTGGGTGGAAACACCCGTGATGGTTCGACTCCATTCAGCCGCATCGGAAAGCCCCCGCTAGCCGGGGGTTTTTCCGTTATTGCACGTCTCTGACAGGACCCCTAGATCCGTGGTGCGCCAATTGGTCCGCCCTCAGACAGCGCTCATGCAAGGGATCGGCGAATCGTTCGTGCTAACGCCGAGCGGAGACCGGATCGGTGGCGCTGCTGATCTGCCAGCGCACTCCAGGGCCGAACTCCAACAGGACCCCGCCCGGGGTGATCAACTCCCAATTCGGCGGATCGTCGCTCGCCTGTTGAGCTGCAGGTTTCACATCCAGCAACGAGCCCCCCGAGAGTTGACAGCGCAGCTCGCCGGTCTCCTCGTCGATTTCAGCGTCCTCAATCGACTTGCCGACCAGGTCGGCAGGATCGGTAGGCGACCAATCGGCGTCCTGAGTCGCCAGCCGCCATAACTCCCCGGCAGAGTCGCGGACCTCGACGTGAAGAACATCCGGATAAGCCGTGCGAGCGTCGACAATCGACCCACGCATCGAGCGCAGGACGTTTATAGGCGAAGCATCTAGGGTCACGATGGTTGCCATTAACGCTTCCATTGTCGCAGCCACGCGAGTAGCTCGCCATAGCTCATGTGGGCCTGCACACCAGAAGATCCCTTCTCAGCATGAAGCGCCTCACTGGCCGCGTAGCGCTCCTGGACCGTCAGGCCAGCCTCCTTACAGGCCTGTCGAAACTGCTTGATATCTCGTTTGCGCGTCACGAGCGTCGCGAGTCTATGTGGGGGCGCCCATCGGGCGTTTGCGCGTCGAGCCGGATGCTTGGGAGTGTCCGATTTGGGACACGGAGGAAAACGACGGACCACCGAACGACGCTGACCAAGCCATCCTTTCCCTCGAACACGGTCTCGACCT
The DNA here is from genome assembly GCA_035688955.1 of Solirubrobacterales bacterium. Lineage (GTDB taxonomy): Bacteria > Actinomycetota > Thermoleophilia > Solirubrobacterales > 70-9 > VAYN01. The sequence continues at coordinate 1,212 of DASSMJ010000053.1, forward strand.
CGCGCTCGTGGCTTTTCACCCGCGCCTTTTTACTCCAATTCCTCCTCGCCCTCTCTCACCCAGCCAGCCATTCCCGCAGGGCATTCCGGTCTTCCTCATTTGTTGCCTGGAGCTGTTCAACCACATAGCTGAACGCGCCGACTACAAGCGATGCGCGAACGAGACCTGCCAACAACTCTTCGTGAGGCAAAAGGGTCGTGCGGTTCATGGCCAGCACCGCACTCGGGGAGTGAAGTACTGCAAAGCCGAATGTGCACGGGCACAGGCACAGCGGGAATACCGCCGCAGGAAAGCGCAAGCCTCCATTCCTTCAAGCGCTAAGCGAGCACCACGCCCATCGGCCGCGCCCATTGCCGGAACGCCGAGGATGCAGGATGCCCGCGTCCGCGAGGAATGAACCCAGACCCGCTCGTGACGAGCCAGCAAGTCGAAAAGTGGGAACGCTGCTTAAGGGCGGCATCCAAAATGACGTCTACAGGATGCATCTACAACGTTTCGCGTGGAGGCGAATCCTCGATCCAGCCATTGGGCACGTGGCTTGCAGACTTGAGCAGTCACTCTTCCCGGGTAAACCTCGGCCGAGGAGCCCCCTGTCCGTCGACCGCGCCCTCTCGCCCTTCTCAGCCCGACGCTCATGCCCGCTGGTCCCCTTTGAATTCCTGCGGAGTCTCCTGAGGGTGCTCTACGGAAGCTAAACCCGATCTGGCTAAGCGATGGCCAGCCCGAGCGCCAGGAAGAGGAGCGCGAGGGCGATCAGGAAGGCGCCGGTGCGGGTCGTCTTCGTTCCCCCGGATGGCCTCTCGAGGTCATCGGCGGCCATGTGGAGGAAGAAGCCGCCGGATTGGGCGAGGACACCGGCCAGGAGGAGCAGCCCCGCCGCCCACTGCAACCCATCCGAGAAATCCGTTTCCGGGAGATATCGGAAGTAGACGAGGCTGAGCACCAGGAGGACGCCGGCGTGGGCATGGCCGGCGCGGAAGAAGCGGGCCCGGGCGACGCTAAGGTCGGGCTTGGCGGTGAGGAACGTGAGCAGGGCCCAGCCGCCGTAAAGGACGCCGAGGATGCCGAAGATGGCGAGTACTCCTAGCCAGCGAGTCGGGTCATGCATCGGTGACTACTCCCCTCTAGATGCCCTTGGTTATGGCCATATTGACTTCGAGTTCTCAATGTTGATCCTGTCATCCACGTCGGATATGAAGGGCCGGATGCATACAAGCGGAACCCGCTCATGAAGGCCAGGTCATCGTCGTTTTTCATCCTCGGCATGCTGCGCCTCGGCGCCACCTCGGGGTACGCGATCAAGAAGGCGACCGATGTCTCGATGCGGTACTTCTGGCCGACCTCGCTGGCCCAGGTGTACCCGGAGCTGGGCAGGCTCGAGCAGGAGGGAATGGTGGTGCGCCGCGACGACTCGCGGGGCAACCGCAGCCGGGCCGCCTACGAGGTGAGCGAGGAGGGACAGGCCGCCATGCTCGACTGGCTCCGGAACAGCGATGAGAAACCGCTGCGGGTGCGCGACGAGGGCATGCTGCGCCTCTACTTCGCCGACGCCCTGCCGCTCGCCGACGCGATCGGCCTGGTCCGCAGGCTGCGGGCGCGCAGCGCCGAGACCGGGTCGGAGCTACGCGACGAGGTCCTGCCGCTTGCCGAGGCCTTCGCGAAGGCGAGCGGCATCCGCTTCCCCGCGATCACGGCCCGCTTCGGCGCCGACCTCCACGCTTTCACCGAGGAGTGGTTCGCGAACCTCGAGCGTGAGCTATCCAACGAAGACGGTCATCCCTCCCACTCCGGCGCCAGCAACCCGTAGACGACGCTGTCGAGATAGCGCCCGCCGACCAGCTCGGTCTCGCGCAGCGTGGCTTCTTCCCGGAACCCGAGCCGCTCCGGGATCGCGCGGCTGCGGCGGTTCTCGGGAGCGCAGTGGATCTCGACTCGGTGCAGCTCCCACTCGTGGATGGCGTACTCGACAAGGGCGCGAACCACGGCGGTCATCGTCCCCCTCCCCTGCGCGTCCTCGGCCAGCCAGTAGCCGATCGAAGTGCTGCGGTTGACCCAGTCGACGGAGTGGAAGCCGGCGATGCCGACGATCGCCCCCTGGGACGCAATGCATGCCTGGAAGCCGTCGTTGCGGGCAAGCTGCTCCTCGGCCTCGGCGATGAACCTCCTCGTCGCCGCCAGGTCCTGGCCGGCAGCCCAGGGAAGCCACGGAGACAGGTGAGCCCGGTTAGCCGCGACCAGGGCATCGAGCTCCTCCGCGTCCGCGGCCACTACCGGGCGCACGCCGAGCGAGTCGAACCTGGGAGAGAGCACGCCCTCAGCGAGCCCGAGCCGGCGGCCAGACCTCGGCCAACCGGTGTGGGGTGAAGTCGAAGCGCTCGGCGATCTCCGCGACGGGCGCCGTGGTGACGTTGTCGGTGAGCAGCAGCTCCATCAGCGCCGGGGTCAGCGACGGCGAGAGCCGTGCCGCCAGCCTGGCGACAGGCGCCGGCAGGTGCCGGATCTTCACCTCGGCGCCGCCGTTGAGGGCGCGGACGAACTCGTCCATCGAGATCTCCTCCGGACCGCCCAGCTCGAAGGTGCCGCTGGTGGCTTGCTCCCCCGTGGCGGCAGCGGCGACAGCAGCGACCACGTCGCCGATGTAGAGCGGCTGGATCCGCTGCCGCCCCGTGCCGGGGACCGTCACCGCCTTGCTGTCCTCGGCGAGGAAAGGGCCGGCGGTAGGCCCAGGTCGCTCGGGCGGGCCGTAGATGTGGAGGCAGCGGAAGATCGTGGTCGGCAAGCCCGAGCCCTGCAGCTTGTGCTCGGCCGTCGCCTTGGCTCGCAGATAGGCGTTGCGAGAGCGCAGCGAGGCGCCGACGTAGCTGAGGAAGACGATGCGACCGCAGCCACCCGCCCTCGCCGCGCGGGCCACCTCCTGCGCCGGTGCGACGTTCGCCGCCTCGTAGCTTTCGCCCCGCCGCGGCTGCAGCGTCCCGGCCAGGTGCACCACCGCGTCGGCTCCGGCGATCCCCGCCCGCCAGTCGTCGCCGCGGCCGAGGGGGATCACCCGCACGCCCCGCTCCCCCAGCCGCTCGCACAGCAGGGTTCCGACCTGCCCCGAGGCGCCGGTGACCGCGACCGCCTGCGGCGCCGGGCTCACTCGACGGAGGTGCCGAGCGCTTCGTCGATGAACGGGCCCAGCAGCTCCGCCATCGCCTTCGCGGTCTCCCCCGCCACGGCCTCGCCAGGCGTCGTCACGTAGCTGATCCCCAGCCGCACCAGGGTCTCCGCCAGGGTCTTCACGTCCTCCTCCGGCGCCTCCGGCCAGCCTTCGCCGATCACCGAGGTCAAGCGGGCGGTCGCCCACTGCACCACCGGCAAGCCCTGGGTGGTGACGAAGGGCAGCATCCCCCCCGTGCCGTCGTCGCTGAGGAGGATGCGGATCAGCGGATCGTCGCCGGCGGTCCGCAGGAAGTGCTCGAGCGCGGCGGCCACCGCCGCGCGCGGATCGTCGCTGTTCTCCAGAACCGCTTTCTCGACGTCGTCCATGAACCGTTCCGCCTCATGGATGACGAAGGCGAAGCCGAACTCGTTGCGGTTGCCGAACTCGTTGTAGAGGGTCTGGCGGCTGACGCCGGCGCCGGTGGCGATGTCCGCCATCGTGATCTCCGACCAGGGCTGGCGACCCAGCTGATCGCGGGCGGCGTCGAAGACGGTTTTGCGCAGCAGCTCCCTTGCCGCCTCCTGGTAAGGGGTCCTCCCGTTCGGCATGACCCCTATCGTCGCAGCGAAAGCGGTCAGGCGCCTTCTACAACCGGCTCGAAATCGATCTTGTCGCGAACGCCGCAGTCCGGACAGGGCCAATCGTCGGGCACCTCGCTCCAGCGGGTGCCCGGCGGAAAGCCCTCGCGGGCGTGCCCCGCCTCCTCCTCGTAGACGTACCCGCAGCTGGGGCAGCGCCAGGCGCTCACGCGGGCCGCCCGTGGCGCTCGAGCACCCGGCCGAGCTTGCGCGGGTGGATGTTGCAGCGGGTGACGTCGCCTTCGTAGTGGTCGAGCAGGCGCGGGTCCATCACCCGTCGCCAGAGCGGCGGGAACCAGGCGAGGACGATCATCCCGGCGTACCCGGTCGGCAGCTGCGGCGCCTCGTCGACGTGGCGCAGCGCCTGGTAGCGCCGGGTCGGGTTCGCGTGGTGGTCGCTGTGGCGCTGCAGGTGGTAGAGCAGGACGTTGGAGGCGACGTTGTTGCTGTTCCAGCTGTGCTCGGGGCGGCAGCGCTCGTAGCGGCCGTCCTCTTTTTTCTGACGCAGCAGCCCGTAGTGCTCGAGGTAGTTGACGACCTCCAGCAGCGAGAAACCGATCACCGCCTGCGCCACCAGATAGGGCAGCACCACCCAGCCGAAGGCGAGGGTGAGGCCGGCGAAGAGGCCGACGGTCATCGCCCAGGCTCCGAGAATGTCGTTCCGGAGGCTCCAGGGGGACTTGCCCAGGCGGTCGAGGCGGGCGCCCTCGATCGCCCAAGCCGAGCGCACGCTGCCGACGACGGTGCGCGGCAGGAAAGCCCAGAAGCTCTCGCCCAGGCGCGAGCTGGCCGGGTCCTCGGGAGTGGCGACTTTGACGTGGTGACCGCGGTTGTGCTCGATGAAGAAATGTCCGTAGCCGGTCTGGGCGAGGGCGACGCGGCTGAGCCACTTCTCGGAGTTCTCCCGCTTGTGCCCGAGCTCGTGGGCGGTGTTGATCGCGATCCCGCCGACGACCCCCATCGTCAGCGCCAACCCGATCGATTCCACCAGGGAGAGATCCCCGTTCGACCACATCCAGCAGGCGAAGACCAGTCCCGCGTACTGGATCGGGATGAAGACGTAGGTGCACCAGCGGTAATAGCGGTCCTGCTCGAGGAACTTGAGGATGCTGTCGGGCGGGTTGACCGAGTCCCTGCCGATGGCCATGTCGAGCAGCGGGAACACCCCGAAGACGAGTAACGGGCCGAGGAACCACATCCCCCCGAACCCGGTTACCCAGACCCAGAAGAAGGCGAGAAAGGGCGACAGCGGCACGATGATCCCCAGCAGCCACGCGTAGCGCTTCCCATCCGTCCACGCCGCCGGATTGACCTCCACACCGTCGTGGTGGTGATGGTGATGTACGTGCTCCGCGTGCGCCTCCACTGCTCCCCCTTGTCAATAGCCAACCCGTCGTCTCCCATCTTTACACAGATCGGCTTCTTGTCAAGCTTCCCTACAGCGCACGTCAGTTTGTCCCACGAGGCCAGCGCAGGACGGAGGGGAGGACCCGGAGGAGCCTCCACCTAAATCGCGACGGAGGGTCCTCCCCTCCGTCCCCCTCAGCGCTTAGATCTTCAGCAGCAGGAACGTGTTCAGCACGAAGAGCACGGCGACGACGACCGTCGCCCGATCCAGGTTGCGCTCGACCATCGAGCCGCCGCCGATCGAGCTGCCGCCGCCACCGACCCCGAAGGCGCCGGAGAGACCGGCGTCTTTGCCGGAATGGAGCAGGATCAGGAAGATCAGCACGACGGCGAGGATCACCTGGATGAAGCCGAAGAGTGCGAACACGGGCGGGATTCTAGCTTTGCTCGATTTTTTCCGGCTCGCGGGGGTGTGAACCGTTTCCGTTGCCGTTGCCGTTCGCGTTGAGGATCTCGAGGGCTTCCTCTCGCAATTCGGCGTCGACGACGCTGAAGTCCTCGTCGGAGAGCTTGCCGACGGCATGGTCGAGCTCGGCGTCGCGGATCTCGCGGTACTTGGCTTCCTTGCGGGCGTCGGCCTCGGTGCGGACGAGGGCGCCGCGGCGCCTGCCGCGGGTCGGCCAGATCGCGATCAGGGCGCCGGCGAGGGCGATCAGGCCGCCGATCCACATCCAGGTGACCAGCGGGTTGACGATCACCTTGAAGGTCGAGGGGGCGGTTTCGCTCAGATAGCTCTTGGCGACGTTTTCGGCTGCCAGACCCTGCAGCTTCGAGACCTGTTCCAACGCCTGGGCCCGCAGCGCCGGGTTCGCCGCCGAGGCGCGCATCAGGGCGCCGAGTGCTTTGCACTGCTGGGGCGTGCCGGGCGCGCCTTTGACGCAAGCGGCGAAGCCGGCGTCGGCCGCCCGCACCCGCCGCTGCACGCCGGTGACGTTGGGCCGCTCGGCGATCCAGAGGTCGCTGCCGAGGCCGGCCCGCAGGCCCACCTCACTCGTCGCCTCGCCGGCGAAGTAGGTGCTGATCATCCCCGCTTCCTGCCCGGTCGGGCGGAAGAAGGCCTGGCTAGGTCGCAGGTGGCCGATCACCTCTCCGTCTTCTTCGACCCGCAGCAACGAGCCGAGGGTGATCTTCTCGCTGTCGACGGCGACGGTCGGCTTCACGTAGGTGATCGTGCGGCCGTCGACCACCGTGCTCTCCCCCGGCCTCAGGTCGACGTCGCGGTTGGTCTGGAAGCTGGAGGAGGCGGCGATGCCGATCAGCAGAACCGCGATACCGGCGTGGACGATGTAGCCGCCGTAGCGGCGGCGGTTGCGGGAAACCAGCCCGACCAGCGCCTGCGGGGTCCCCTCGCCGGAGAGGCGGCGCCGCGCCTGCGCCCCGAGCCAGAACTCCTGCGTCAGGCCCGCCAGGGCGAAGGCGGCGAAGGCGAACAGAGCGAGGGCCCAGAGTTGGTCGGCCGCATCGGTGAAGACCGCGAGCGCGACGGTGACGACCGCCGACACCGCCAGCGGCACCCGGAAGACGCGCTTGGCCGACTCCCAGGAGACCCGCCGCCAGGCGAGCAGCGGGCCGATCCCGGTGAAGAGGACCAGCAGGATCGCCAGCGGCGTCGTGTAGCGGTCGAACCAGGGCGCGGCCAGCGAGGCCTTATTGCCGGTGAAGAGTTCGGAGATCAGCGGGAAGAAGGTCCCCCAGAAGATCACCGCGGTCAGCCCGACCAGCAGCAGGTTGTTGACGAGGAAGACGGCCTCACGCGAGACCAGCGAATCGATTCGCTTCGGCGAGCGCAGGTCGTCCAAGCGGCTGACGATCAGCAGCGCGGAGCCGATCAGGACGACCCCGATCAGCCCGAGGATGTAGGGGCCGACGGTGTTGTCGCCGAAGGCGTGGATCGACTGCAGCACCCCGGAGCGGACGAGGAAGGTGCCGAGCAGCGCCATCGAGAAGGTGCCGACGACGAGGCAGGCGTTCCAGACTTTCAGCATCCCCCGCTTCTCCTGGACCATGATCGAGTGCAGGAAGGCGGTGCCGAGCAGCCACGGCATCAGCGCCGCGTTCTCGACCGGATCCCAGGCCCAGTAGCCGCCCCAGCCGAGCTCGGTGTAGGACCAGCGGGCGCCGAGCAGGAGGCCGAAGCCGAGGAAGGTCCAGGCGATCAGGGCAAAGCGGCGGGTGGCGCGGATCCACTCGGCGTCGAGGCGACGGGTGACCAGCGCCCCGATCGCGAAGGCAAACGGCACCGTGAAGGCGACGTAGCCCGAGTAGAGCATCGGCGGATGGATCATCATGCTCGGGTGCTGCAGCAGCGGGTTGAGGCCGGTCCCGTCGGCCGCCGCCGGGACGGTCGCGAAGGGCTGCACGTCCGGCGCGAACAGCATCAGGCCGGTGAAGAAGGCGGCGACCCCCATCATCACCGCGGTCGCGTAGGGGACGATCTCGCGCAGCTTGTTTCGCGTCGACCAGAGGGCGAGGCTGGCGGCGATCGAGAGCACCCAGGCCCAGAGCAGCAGCGAGCCCTCCTGACTCGACCACATCGCCGCCAGCTTGTAGAACGGCGGCGTCTCGATCGAGGAGTGTTCCTGGACGATGCGGAAGCCGAAGTCGTTGCCGGCGAAGGCCAGCTCGATTATCAGAACGCAGGCGGTGAGCAGCCCGCAGAAGGCGTAGACGACGCGGCGGGAGATGTCGACGCGGCGCTGGTCGTGGCGGCCGACGAGCGCCAGCACCGCGGCGCCGACCGCGGTGAGGAAGGCGAGCGCCAGCAGGGCGCTGCCGAGGCTAGCCATCAGACTTGGTCGTGAACTTCGACGGGCACTTGGTGATCAGCGTTTCCGGCTCCCCGACGAAAGTGCCGTTCTCGAGGCTGCCGGTAAGGACGATCTCGCGGCCGCCCCGGAAGGGGTCAGGAACGGTCCCTTGGTAAGTGACCGGCAGGCTCTGCCCCTTGCCGTCGCGGTCGACGACGCGGAAGGCGATCCCGTTGCCCTGGTGGCGGATCGAGCCTTTGACGACCTTGCCGGTCATCTCGTAGCTGGTACCGGGGCTGGCGGCGAGCAGCTGCGAGGGCTCCTTCGCCTCGGTCGAGGCCGAGAACGAGGTGTAGATCAGCGCCACCGCGAGCAGCACCGCGACACTGAGCGCGACTACGAGCCGGATCTTCCGCTTGCGTTGGGGGTCCACAGGCATCGGGGATTATCGCAAGGTGGCGACGTGGGACAATCGCTGCGTGACCGATGACCGCGTCCTCCTGATCACCGGTGCCAGCAGTGGCATCGGCGCGGCGACCGCGCGAGCGGCCGCCGGGAGCCACCGGCTGGTGCTGGCGGCGCGGCGCTTGGAGGAGCTCGAAGAGCTGGCGGAGGAGCTGGGCGGCGAGCAGCGGGCGGTCGCGGTGCGCTGCGACGTGACGAAGTGGGACGAGGTACAGGCGCTGGCCGCCACGGCGTTGGAGCGCTTCGGGCGGATCGACGCCGTCTTCGCCAACGCCGGCTTCGGCGCCAGCCGCGGGTTCCTCGAGGAGTCGCCCGAGCACTGGCGCTCGATGGTCCTCACCAACGTCTACGGCGTCGCGCTGACGATTCGCGCCACCCTCCCCCACCTGCTCGAGCGCGGCGACGGCCATTTCCTCGTCACCAGCTCGGTCGCGGGTCGGCGCGCCCTCCCCGGCTCGCTCTACTCGGCGACGAAGTGGGCGGCGACGGCGATCGGGGAGTCGCTGCGGGGGGAGCTGCGCCAGATGCACGACAACCACGGCATCAAGGTCACCCTGATCGAGCCGGGGATGGTCGACACCCCTTTCTTCGACAACCGGCCGGGTGACTCGGCCCTGCAGGACGAGGACATCGCCCGCGCCGTCGTCTACGCGCTCGAGCAGCCGCCGGGCGTCGACGTCAACGAGATCCTGATTCGCCCGACGAGTCAGTCGAGCTGAGCAGTAGGCGCACGGCGCGCCAGTAGGTGCGCAGCAACATGCGCGCGGGCCAGGTGCGGACCAGCGGCGAGATCAGGTCGCTGTCCAGGTCCGGGGTCAGCCAGGAGGCGAACTCGTCGGCGGTGACGGTGCGCCTGCGCTGGATCGCTCGCCGCTCGGCGAGCAGGCGCGGCAGCCAGCGAATGAATTCGCGGTTGGCCTGCCGCTTCTGTGCCCCCCAACCGCCGGTGGCGGAGACCAGCAGCAGGGCCACCTCAGTCGCCAACAGAACCGGGGCGAGCAGCGCCAGCAGCGCCGCCGGGTAGGTCCGCACCACGAAGGCGAGGCGGTTGCGCTCGAGCCAGCGCCACTTGTCAGCGCTGGCGCTGAAGTCGTAGGCGTGGTTGACGACCGCGCTCGGCTCGATCCCGACGATGCCGCCCGCCATCCGCAGCCGCACCGAGAGGTCGACGTCCTCGTGGTACATGAAGAACTCGGCCGGAAACCCACCGGCTCGCTCCCACTCGCTCCGCGGGATCGCCAGACAGGCGCCGGAGGCGGCCGTCACCTCGCCAGCCGGCGGCGCCTCTGCGATCGGCCTGCCGTGGCCGCCGGCCCAGACGATGCCGGTGAAGTGGACCGGGTTGCCGCCGGAGTTGATCGCCTCCCCGGTGCCGTCGGCGACCAGCGCCTGCCAGGCCGCCCATCCCCTCCCGTCCCACCAGGGCCGGCGGATCGCCTCTCCCCAGCCAGGCTGCGGGGCCGCGTCTGGGTTGAGGGTGACGATCAGGTCCCCCTGCGCGACCTCGGCGCCGGCGTTGGCACCGCCGGCGAAGCCGGTGTTGCGCCCCATCGGCACGATCCGGGCCGCCGGCGCCAGCTCGCGCACCACCTCAGCACTACCGTCGCCGGACTTGTTCTCGACGACGATCAGCTCGTCGCCCTCGCCCAGCTCTGGAAGCAGAGCGGGGAGCGTCTGCCGGAGATCGTCGCGGCTCTCCCAGGCGACGATCAGGACTGAGAGCGTCGGTCGCACCGGCGCGGAGGCTATTCGGACCTCCGCGCCGGTGCTGGCGACCGGCTCAAACCGAACTGCGGGCTACTTCTTCTTGCCCTTCTTGCCGCAGGAGACGATGTTCAGCTTGAACTTGTTGTTGTTGGCCTTCTTGCCGTTCTGCCCCTTCATCTTCAGGACCGCCCGCTGCGTCTTCGCGCAGGTGTTCTGCGAGTTGACGAGGAGGCTCTTCTTGCCGCCCTTCATGTTGAGGACGAACTTGCTCACCGGCACGTCGGGCACGTTGTTGAAGACCGTCTTCAGGCCTCCACGCTTGGAGCTGATCACTCCGCGCAGGTAGATCTCCACCTGGCCGCGCAGGTCGACGAGCAGGTCCGGCAATTTGTGGTTGGAGGACACGAGGAACACCTTGCCCTGCAACGGTTTATCCAGCAGCGGCGACTTCGCCCAGCCCTTCCCGTAGACCGAGGCCTTCGGGCACTCGTGCGCGGCCAGCTGCGGCCGGGTGCAGACGGTGCCGATGTGGCCCTGGTCGAGGAACAGCGAGTGCGGCATCGTCAGCGCCGTGCGGGCGATGTTGGCGTCCTTCTTGCGGGCCGTCAGGACCGCCTTCAGACGCGGGTTCTTGGCACGCTCGGTCGGACCGAACAGCTTCACCTTCAGCTTCGGCTTGAAGCCGAGCTTGTTGCATTCGGTCGCCTGGAACGGGTCGCTGACCGCGTAGGAGCTGAACATCGACGCGTCGGTCGGATCGCCGCCGCCGCCCTTGATCGTGCCCTGCGTCGCCTGCGCGGCGCAGTTGGTCGGGTTCAGCATGAACTGCTTGCGGTTGATGTTGAGATCGATCGACCGCAGGTCCAGCTTCACCCCGCCGTACACGTCGGGGATGGCGTCGGAGACCGCGTTGACCTGAGCGGTTTCCGGATTGACATTCAGCGCCACCCGGACGACCACGACGCCGAGGTCGAACGGGCCGGCCACCGCCGGGGTGGTCGTCACCAGCGAGAGCGGAGCGCCCTTGTAGGGCCCGGCGAGGTAGACGTTCCCGCCCAGCTTCAGCGGGTGCTCGCCGGTGCCGGAGACCGTCTCAGCCGACCCGAGGAAACTGTCGTCGGGGCAGCTGGGTTTGCCGATCTCTTCGAGACCGCTCTTGGCGCCGGCGACGTCGATCGCGTTCTCAGGGCAGTAGGGGATGCCGGCGAGCTTGCCGGTCAGCCCCTTCGGCAGGGTCACGTCGACCACTTTCAGCTCCTGTTCGCCGTCCTTGCGCGTGATGTGCACGTGGAAGGGGCTGTAGGAGCCGGCCGTGGTGCTGTCGGTGTTGGCTTTGTAGCCGGGCGTGAACTTCCGCTCGGCCATCGTTTTCGGACAGTCGCCGCCGCTCGGGTCTTTCGTGAGGGTGACCGTCGTCGGTTCTTTCGTCGCCGCGTTTTCGCCGGGGCGAGCCCACGGTTCGAAATGACTGATGCTCTCGGTCGAGCAGATCGGCGGGCTCGAGAGAACTTCCCGGCCCTTGTCGAAGCGGACCCGGATCGATTCAAACGGGACCTGCGGCAGGCCTTCCGGCAGTTCACCCGCGAACTGGTTGCTCAACTTGTCGTTGAGAACCGCGGTCACCTGACCGGTTTTCGCATCCGCCTTGACGTTGCCGATCAGGCGCGCGTCGATGCCCTCGTGCTCGCTCTTGGCTTCCAGCAGGATCTGGAACTCCTTGCCGGATTCGGGATCGCGGCTTTCCTGCGGCCCGAGGTAGACGTTGCCTTTGAGCGTCTCCGCCAGTGGCGGCGAATCGACTTCGACCGAGCCGATGATCGACTCGTCCGGACAGGCGTTGTTGTAGTTGCGCTCACCCTTCCGGAACGCCTGGAAGGAGCAGGCGACCAGGCCCTGCGCTCCAGCGGGGTTCAGGCCCATCCCCTTCGGCAGCGTCACTTCCGCCTTGCGGACGTGAGACTGCGAGATGCCTTCGGTTTCGCCTTTGCCGTTGACTCTGACTTCGCCGCCTTCTTTGGCGGGATCGAACGGAATTTCCGTCGTCACCGTCGCCGCGGCGGGTGAATCGACCGCCTCGGTTCCGGGGTTGACTTTCACGCTCGGGTCGAACGGAACTTTGTCGCAACCGGTCGGCATCACGCCCGGCGGCAGCTTCGCCTCGAAGGCGGTCGAGCCTTCGGGGAAGGTCGGATTCGGTTCGGCCCAAGACTCGCCCCTGAACCAGGTCGAGTAGAGGTGCGGCCATTCGGTCGGGTTGAAGCAGGTGGTCGGCTGCGTGATGTGGACGCCGTCACCTGACTGACCAAAGGCGATCAGCCGGCTCCTCAGGCTCGAGAACGGAACCGAGGGCGGAGGGAGTTTGATCGTGAAGTACTCATGGAAGTCGCTCTCCCAGGCAACGCCACCTTCGAGTTCGATGACCCGGGTTCCGGCGATGACGAAACCGAGGCGAGCCGGTTCGCCATCGTTCGGCACGAGGTTGTAGACCGGCACTCTCGTTCCTTGGGCCGGATTGGGCGGGAGGACGAAGCCTTTGGGAAGGGTGGAGCCCGGCGGGAACGGAGGCGATGGCGCCGGGACGACACCCGCAGTGTTCACGACCAGCCAGGTTTCATTGCGCCCGACGATCGTTTCTGCTTTACAAGCCGGAGCGAATTTGCCCGGTGCGACTTCATTTCTGAATTCAGCCCGCGAACACTGGGGGCTGCTTTGCGGGTTCTCGGTGAACCCCGTAGGAAGATCGACTCGCTCCGTTTTCAGCACCCGGCCCGCAAAGGGAGGCGTATCCGCCGGATCTTCTTCAATCGGCATGAGGATCCCGACGGGGGAAGGTTCTTCTTTGTGCCGGATGATGTACTGGTCAAACGCGAACGGCGTATGCCCGCCCGCCTGCGTGTAGAACAGTCCCGGGGTTTCCGCCGAGCAGAACGGTTTGCTGACGTCGGTCGGTTGGGTGGGAATAGGCCCTTGCGGCACTTCTCCCACCTGATTTTCGTAACACGTTCCCGCCTGCCAGCCGTTTTTGGACGTCGGCGGTTCGGTCTGCGGTTCAATGACATTCCCCGTGTCTGCGACGGCCGTCCCCGATAGGGCAAGCAGAGCCGCCAAACACATCAGAAGCAACGCAAGCGAGCGCTTCGCCATCAATTTCCTCCTCGTTTTCCCTTAACGAGGACGCCCCCCTGTAAGCGCCCCTGAACAACTCTCCCGTGGCAGAACATACAGGGCTGCGCGGGTCTTTCAAGTACCTCCCCGTATTACCATTGTTATAAACGTGTCACCGATTGGTGACGTAACACTTTTCGGTGTTACTTTTTGTGATGCCGGGAGTGCTTGCGCTTCTGCTTCTTGCAGGGAGTGCGGAGCTTGTTCTTGCGTGGCTTCGGCTTCAGCTTCTTGCCGTTCTGGGCGGTGAAGCGGATCACCGCCTTGACCGGCTTGGCGCAGAGGTTGGTCGAGTTGACGAGCAGGCCGTGCTTGCCGCCGGGCAGCGTCATCACGAACTTTTCAACCGGCACGTCGGGGACCCGACCGAAGGTGGTGCGGATGCCGCCCTTGAAGCTGTCGATTTTGCCGACCAGGTCGATGTCGACCTGGCCTTCGAGGTGGGCGACCATGTCGGGCAGAGGATTGTCCGAGGAGCGCAGGTAGACGGGGCCTTCAAGCGGTTTGCCGAGCAGCGGCGTGAAGGCGCGGGCGCGACCGTAGATCGATTTCTTCGGGCAGTTGCCGGCGGCAAACTGGACCCGGGTGCAGATGGTCGCCAGGCTCGCCTGGTCGAGGAAGAGCGCGTGCGGCAGGCCGACCGAGGCGCGGGCGATGTTGGCATCGCCGGGCCGCGCCGTGAGGACGGCGCGCAGTTTCGGGTTCTTCGCCCGCCGGGTGGCGCCGAAGAGACGGATCTTGAGCTTCGGGCGGAATTTGAGCTTGTCGCAACCGGTCGCCTGGAACTCGTCGCTGACGTTGACCGAGGAGAAGGCCGCCGGGTTGGTCGGGTCCCCCCCGCCGCCCTTGATCGAGCCGGCGGTGGCGCCTTTACGGCAGTTGGTGCCGTTGAGGGTGAAGTCTTTGCGGTTGATGTTGAGGAAGATCGAGCGGAGGTCGAGTTTGGTGCCGCCGTAGACGTCCGGGAGCGCGTCGGTCTTCGGGTGGATCTGGGCAGTTTCGGGGTCGAGGAAGAACGGCACCCGGACGACGACGGTGCCGAGGTCGAAGGGCCCGGCCAGCGCCGGCGTGACCACCACAGCCGAGAGCTTCGCGCCCTGATAGGGACCGGCGAGGTAGGCGTTGCCCTCGATCTTCAGCGGATCGCCGGAGCCCGCTTCGACCGTCGCCACGCCGATCTTGCTGTCGCCGGGGCAACTCGAATTCTTCTTCTCGTCCGCGCCCGAGCGGTTCGCGGCGGCGGCAATCGCGTCAGGCGGGCAGTAAGGGACGCCCTTGAGCTTCGCCGTCGCCCCTTCCGGCAGGGTGACGTCGATGCCTTTCAGCTCCTGCTGACCCGGGCCGCGGGTGATGCGGGTGGAGAAGGGAGTGAAGGCTGCCGCCTCGCTGCTTTTCGGCTTGGCGCTGAAGCCCGGTGAGAAGGGGCGCTCGCCGAGGGTCTTCGGACAGTCGCCGCCGCCCGGAGCTTTGGCGAGAGTGAACTCGCTTCCCGGGGTCGCGGGGGCGTTGCCCGACCACGGCGTCAGTTGGCTGGTCGCTTTGTTCGGGCCACAGGTTCCGGGACTGGTGAGGGCGGCTTTCGGCCCGCCGTCGATGCTGATCCGGAAGGTCGTAAAGGGCACCTGCGGCAGGCCGCTGGGAAGGTTGTCGCTATTGCCGCCACGGGTCACCTGTTTCGCCGGTTCGTCGAAGACCGCGGTTAGCTGACCGGTCTTCGAGTTGGCGACGACGTTGCCGATCAGGCGTACGTCGACCCCGTAGCGGGAAGACGCCGCGTCGACGAAGATCCTGAACTCCTGCCCCGATTCGGGGTCCCGGCTGTCCTGCGTGCCGACATAGACGTTGCCGGTCAGCGGACCCTCCGGCAAGGGCGGAGTGACTACGGTCGTAGTTCCGATTTTGGAAGCCGCCGGACAGGCGATGGGGTTGCGGGTGCCCTTGCCGAATTGGGCATCGGTGCAAGCCTGCAGCCCGTTCGCGGCGGACGGATTGAGGCCCATCCCGAGCGGCAGAGTGACCCTGGCCGATCGCATCGTCGAGTTTTCCTGCGCCGTCGGGTCTTCCACCACCGGCAGAGTCACTTCGGTGGTCGCGCCGGCGGGGGAGTCGACCTGGTTCGTGCCGGCGCCGAGGTGGAGCCCGGGTTTGAACGGGATCGAGGCGCAGTCTTTCGGGCTGGTGCCAGGCGGCAGCGGCGATTCGACGAAGGGCGAGCCGTTGGGGAAATCGCTGTCTTTGTTCTGCAGCGAATCGCCGCGCGCGTAGGTGGCGTAGGTGTGGGCGAACGCCGGCTGGTTCGGGTCGAGGCAGGTGCTGGGGTTGGTCAGGAAAAAGCCGACCGAGTCCGGTCCGTGGGCACGCCCGTTGAAGACCAGGCGGTTTTTCAGCAGTCGGACACCGGCCACCTTGGGCACGTCAATGGTGAACCCCTCGTGGAAGTCGGAGTCGTAGGCGACGTCGGCTTCCAGGTAGATGTCGCTCGGCGGAGCGACCAGGACCGGGTTGGGGACGCTGAACCCGAAGCGAGCCGGCTGCCCCTCCTTGGGTTTCAGGTTGTAGACGGACGCCGGGATCGTGATCGGCAGACCGAGGACTTCCGGCGTGACCGTGACGAAGCTTTTGCCGACTTCGGTGGTCGCCGGACAGCCGGAGGCGTCAGGGTGCGCGCCCGCGGCGAGGTCGCATCGAGGGGTTGCCCCGGGGTTGACGCTCAGACCGATCGGCAGATCGACCCGCAGCGTGTCGAGGTCGACCAGCGGTTCTTCCGTGGTGCCAACCAGCGGGATTTCGATGCCTTTGTGCTTGACGATGATCTGGGTGAACCCGACCGGCGGGTGACCGGCCGCGGTTTCGTAGAACTGCCCAGGAGTAGCGACGCTGCAGGTGGGCGTGTCGGTGGTGCAGGTTCCCGCCTGCCAGCCGTCGTTCGGCGTCGGATGGCTGTTGTCCTGCGGGACGAAGGGGTTTTCCGCGGCCTGCGCGGCGACGGCGAACAGCAGCGCCAGCATGGCTGCGAGCAGGCCGATCTTCGCGACGAATCGTCTCACCTCGACAGCGTCCTTACCCACGTCCTTCACTTGCTAATCGCCTCCCTCGCCAGAAAAGAAATTTCTCCCAAGCAGCAACCTCGACGAATAACCTACCCGAAATTCATGAGTTGAGTCAACATTTTTGGGTAATATGGCTTCATGCCAACCCAAAACGGACACTCCCCCAATGGTCTCTCCCACCACTACGAGAACGGCTCCGGTGCGGCTCAGAACGGGTCCTCCGGCCGCAACGGCAGCTCCGGGCAGGGGCACTCGCTCCCGGTTGATTGGGAGCGGTTGGCGCGCGCGACGGCGCACCCCCTGCGGGTCTCGATTCTCGAAATCCTGGGGATCGACGGCGGCCGGGTCCTCTCCCCCAGCGACCTCAGCCGTGAGCTGCAGATCCCGCTCAGCAACACCAACTACCACGTCACCGAGCTGGCGAAATCGAACCTGATCGAACTGGTGCGGGAGCGGCAGGTGCGCGGCGCGACCGAGCACTTCTACCGCCTGCCGCAGGAGAACCCACCAGCCGAGGGCGAGCAGAGCGCCGGCTCCGCGGAGGAGACGCGGCACCCCGTCGCCGTCAGCTGAGGCTCAGGCCTCCATCTCGACCGCCACTTCGTATTTGTCGACGCCGACGCGCTCGCCCATCCCGGCTCCGGGAGGGTTCATCGAGTTCAGCGTCTCATCGCCTTCGCGGTAGTCGTCCTCGGTCTCGAACAGGGTGATTGCCATCGCACGACCTCCCTCAGGGTCCTGCAACAGCAAGAACTTCTTCGCCGGCACTCCCTCCGGCGGGCCGGACTCTGCATCGGACCGGATTCCTTCTGCGCTGAGCTTCAGCCTCTCCGCGGTGGCCCCCTCCCAACGCGCAACCCGTGCGTACATCTCTCCTCCTCGGTCTGCGGTTGATGTAACCCGAAGAGCGGAACACGTTTGCGGTTCTAAATCAAGGGGTTGCCGCGGCCGATCAATCCTTATGGCCATCGAGCGCTCCAACGACCAGCTGCGGGCAATCATCCGAACGCAGACCGAAATCGTTGCCGGCGAGCTCGAGCCGGAGGGGATCATGCAGCTGATCGCCGAACGGGCACAGGAATTGACCCACGCCAGCTCAGGAGTGATCGAGCTTGCCGAAGACGAGGAGATGGTCTACACGGCAACCGCCGGCGAGGCGACGCCCTACCTGGGGACGCGGCTGCAGCGGGCAACCAGCCTCTCCGGCCTCTGCGTCGCCGAAGAACGGGTGTTGCGCAGCGACGACACGCGCAACGATGAGCGCGTCGACGCCGAGGCCTGCCGGCGGGTCAATGCCGGCTCGATGATCTGCGTCCCCCTCGCCCATCAGGGGACGACCGTCGGTGTGCTCAAGGTCTACGCCGCCGAGAACAACCACTTCGACGACAGCGACGTCGAGACCCTGGAGCTGCTGAGCGAGCTGATGGCTGCCCACCTCGCCCACGCCAACCTCTTCGAGGCCGAGTCGCGCCAGGGCCGCCGCGACGGCCTCACCGGCCTGCCCAACCGCCGCGCCTTCGAAGAACGCCTGCCGGTGGAGCTCGCCCGCGCCGCCCGCGACGATCGCCCTCTCTCCCTCTGCCTCCTCGACCTCGACGGCTTCAAGGGGGTCAACGACAGCCTCGGCCATCCCGCCGGCGACGAAGTCCTTCGTCTGACGGCAAAGATCCTCGACGACTCCCGCACCGCTGACGACAGTTTTCGCATCGGCGGCGACGAGTTCGCAATCCTGATGCCGGCGACCGCCGCCGAGGAAGCCCGGGGCGCCGCCGAGCGGGTCGCCGAGCAGGTCAAGGCGGCCGGCCTGGGCGGGGGCGCGATCAGCCTCTCCTTCGGCATTGCCGCCACTACCGGTCGCGACGCGGAGGCCCTCCTCGATGCGGCTGACCAGGAGCTGCTCGCCGCCAAGGACCGCCTCTACCAGCGTAGAATCCCCCCGGCGCGGACGTAGCTCAGCTGGTAGAGCGCGAGCTTCCCAAGCTCGAGGTCGCGGGTTCGACCCCCGTCGTCCGCTTCTAGTGAGCGTTCGCTCTTCCATTGCGGTGCTTGCCGTCCTGGCGGTCGTCGGCCTGCTCGTCTTCGGGCTGGTCAGCAAGGGCTCCTCGGGAGTGGCGGTCGGCGACCCCGCGCCGACCTCCGCCCTGCCGCAGCTCGAAGGCAACGGCGAGGAATCGCTGCGCGATTACCGCGGCCGCTGGGTGCTGGTCAACTTCTGGGCTTCGTGGTGCATCCCCTGCAAGCAGGAGGCGCCGGCGCTGGAGGAGTTCCAGCGCCGGCATGGGGGACCGAAATTCACCGTGGTCGGGATCGACAGCCGTGACCTGACCGAGGACGGGCGGGCGTTCGTGCGGCAGTACGGCCTCAGCTACCCGCAGTTGCGCGACGGCGACGGCGGCATCGCCCACGACTTCGGCACCACCGGGGTGCCGGAGAACTACCTCGTCGACCCGTCCGGGAAGGTGCAGTGGCTGCTGCGCGGGCCGGTGGACGAGGAGTACCTGCGGACGCAGGTCGAACCCTTCCTGCCGACGGGGGCGTCGTGAGCAAGGCCGGAAGCTGCCTTGCTTCCGCGCTCCTAGCGCTGCTGATCCTGGCTACGACCGCCTCGGCAGAGCGCGCCTCGCTGACCGAAATCGAAAAGCAGGTGATGTGCCCCGTATGCGGCACGCTGCTGCAGCTGGCCGAATCGCCGCAGGCGCAGCGGGAGAAGGTCTTTATCCGCGGCCTAATCGACGAAGGCAAGAGTGAAGCGGAGATCAAGGACGCGCTGGTCGCCGAGTACGGCGACGAGGTGTTGGCGCTGCCGCCCGACTCCGGCTTCAGCCTCTCGGCTTACGTGGTCCCGATCGTCGCCTTGCTGGTCGCCGCGGTGGCGTTGGCGATCGGCGTCTTGCGCTGGCGCCGCGCCGGTGGCGGGTCAGGCCGCTCGGGCACTCCGCGGGCCGCTGGCCCCAGCGGCGAGGACGCCGAGCGGCTCGACGCCGATCTCGCCCGCTACGACCTCTGAGCGATTGAGATCGCCCCGACCGCGGGGGCGGGTAAGCGCTTGATCGCGGCGCGGAGGGAGCGGGTCGCGCGACCGTCGGGCGCTTGGGCGGCGATAACAGCTTCGGCCCGGCGGGCGACAGCTCCGCATGCCTCTGGTTCATCCTCGATCGACGGTCCGGTGACGACCACCAGCTCGTAGGCGCCGCGCAGCTTCTCGATCATGTGGGCGAAGCTCTGCAGACCGAGCAGGGTCGCGGTCTTCGACGCCGGGCGACCGCCGCAGATGCAGACCAGCGGTTCGGCCGCGCCGCTCGCCGCCGGCCCGCCGAGGACGAGCGGCTGCAGGATCTCCCCCGGCTCCGCCTCCCAGCGCAGGTACTCGTGGACGCCGGGCGCCGCTGACAGCCCGAGCTGGGCTGCCAGTCGCGGGTGGGTCAGATCGCACTCGACCAGGACGGTCCGCCGTCCGCCGGCGACAGCAGCCGAGGCCAGGGCGATGCCCGCGACTGCCGTCGCCTCGGCATCACCCGTCAGGAGCAGCACCCGCTGGCCGCCTAACCGGGGCAGCGCGCCCGAGAGGCTCTCGAAATCGTTCTTGCGCAGGGACCAGGCTCGGGTGCCATCCGAGGGGCCGCTGACCTCCGCCAGGACCGGGAGCCTGCTCCGGCCGCGCAGCATCACATCCGCTCGGGGGCGGAGATTCCAAGCAGGCTGAGCGCGGCGGCGATCGTCCGTTTCGTCGCCAGGATCAGCGCCAGGCGCGAGGCTTCCACTCCCTCGCCCTCGGCGCCGACCACCTGGCAGTCGCGGTAGAAGGCGTGGAAGTCGGCGGCGACGGCAGTGGAGTAGGCGCAGATCCGGTGCGGCGCCCGCCGCTGCGCGGCCACCCGCACCTCTTCCGGGAACTCGAGCAGGCGCTTGACCAGCACCTTCTCGCTCGCCTCCAACGGCGGCCGCCCGCCCGCCTCCACCGCCGCCGCGGGCTGCACTCCCTCCCCCGCTTTGCGCAGGATGCTGGCGATCCGCGCGTGGGCGTACTGGACGTAATAGACGGGGTTCTCGCTCGACTGGCTCCGCGCCAGCTCGAGGTCGAGGTCGACCGTCGTCTCGTGGCTGCGCCAGAGCATGAACCAGCGGGTGGCGTCGACGCCGACGTCGTCCATCAGTTCGTCGAGCGTGACGAAGTCGCCGGTCCGCTTCGACATCTGCGCCCGCTCGCCACCTTCGACGATGTGGACGAGGCTCATGATCAGTGCCTCGAAGTGCTCCGGGTCGGCGCCGAGGGCCTCGAGCGCGGCCCGGATCCGCGCCACATAGCCGTGGTGGTCGGCACCGAGCACGTCGATCAGCCGGTCGAAGCCGCGTTGCAGCTTGTCCCAGTGGTAGGCGATGTCCGGCGTCAGGTAGGTCGCCTCGCCGTTGGAGCGGATCAGGACCCGGTCCTTGTCGTCGCCGAAGGCGGTCGTCCGCAGCCAGAGCGCGTCTTCGCTGCGGTAGGTGTGGCCGCGCTTCTCCAGCTCGGCGAGCACTTCCTCGACCTCTCCCTTGGCGTAGACGCTGCGCTCGGAGAACCAGTTGTCGAAGCGGACGCCGAAGCGGTCAAGGGTGCGGCGGATCTCCTCCAGCATCAACTCGATGCCGCGCACTTCGAGCGTCTCGCGGTCGCCGGGGTCGACGCCGTCGGCGGCGAGCCGCTCGGCGACCTCACCGACGTACTCGCCGGCGTACCCGTCCTCGGGCGGCTCCTCCCCTCGCATCCGCGCCGCGATCGAGTCGGCGAAGCGGCCGATCTGGCTGCCGGCGTCGTTGACGTAGTACTCGCGCTCGACCTTGTGGCCCGTCGCCTCCAGCAGCCGCACCAGCGAATCGCCGTAGGCGGCGTGGCGGGCGGTGCCGACGTGGATCGGACCGGTCGGGTTGGCGGAGACGAACTCGACCAAGATCTTCTCGGGCGTCGCGGCCGCTGCCGGGCCGAGGTCATCCCCCGCCTCGAGCAGGCGCTCCAGGGCCCGCAAGTACCAGGAGTCGGCGAGGAAGAAGTTGACGAAGCCGGGGCCGGCGACCTCGATCCGCTCCAGATCCGGTGCCAGGGTGGAGTCAGCCTCCAGCTCCCCTCGCAGGCGCTCGGCGACGGTGCGCGGGTTGTCGCTGAGATGGCGCGCCAGCAGCATCGCCGCGTTGGAGCTGTAGTCGCCCAGCTCGGGCTTCGGCGGCCGCTCCAGGGTGGGCCTGTGATCGCCGGGCTCGCCTTCCCACAGGGTGCGCGAGGCGCCCTCCACTGCCCCCCGCAGCGCGGCTATCGAATCGGTGGCGGTCACGGGGGCATCGTATGGACCGAGGCTCGGCCACGTTACGCTGCCCGCCTTGCGCGCAGCCGTCCTCAGTGACATCCACTCCAACCGGCAGGCCCTCGAAGCCGTCCTCGCGGCGGTGGACGAGGCCAGGGTCGACCAGATCTGGTGCCTCGGCGACATGGTCGGCTACGGCGCCGACCCCGACGCCTGCACGGCGCTGATCCGCGAGCGCAGCGACGCCTGCCTGGTCGGCAACCACGACCTGGCGGTGCTGGGGGCGCTGGATATCTCGACCTTCTCGGAGAACGCGGCGGCGGCGGTCGAGTGGACTCGGGAGAACGTGTCCGCCGAGACGCTCGAGTTCCTCCGCGAGCTCGAGCCCGCCGGGGAGCGCGAGGGGGTCGGACTCTTCCACGCCTCGCCCCGCGACCCGATCTGGGAGTACGTGCTCTCCAGCGATCAAGCCGAAGCCGGGTTCGAAGCCCAGGAGCAGCGGGTGGGTCTGATCGGCCACTCCCACATCGCCCTCTTCTTCGTCCGCCTGCCCGACTCCCGACCCGGCTACGCGCAGGGCGCGCAGGCCGACGACGGCTTCGAGATCGAGCTGCACGAGGGCGAGTGGCTGCTCAACCCCGGCAGCGTCGGTCAGCCCCGCGACGGCGATCCCCGCGCCGCCTGGCTCGAGCTCGACACGGATGCCTGGACCGGCCTTTACCACCGGGTTCCCTACGACATCGAGGGGGCGGCGGCGGCGATAACCGCGGCCGGTCTGCCGCCGATGCTGGCGGAGCGCTTGGAGGTCGGCCGTTGATCCCAAATTGCAGGGCAAATACGGTCTTCGGACCGTTGTCTAGACTCGAATCATGGGCCGCTTGAGCGCGCTTCTCCTCGCCCTCTTCCTCGCCACCGCCAGCGCGGTGGCGCTGGCCGCCTGCGGCAGCGAGAGCAACGCCAAGCTGCTGCCGGGGACGACCGCGAGCCAGATCGCATCCAATCTCGACCAGGTGAAGCAGCTGGTTGCCGAAGAAGACTGCATCGGCGCCGAAGACGCAGTCGCCGAGGTCGCCGCCGAGGTCGAAGAAGTGAACGTGGCAGCGAAGCTCCAGGCGGCGCTGCGCGAAGGGACGACGAAGCTGAGCGAAGTCGTCAGCCGCTGCGAAGAAGAAGCCGAAGGGGAAGAAGAAGCGGAACCTTCCTCGGAAGCGGATGTTGAAGCAGAAGAACTGGAACAGAAAGGTCTCGAAGCCGAAGAAAAGGCTGAGGAGAAGGCTGAAAAGCTGAAGGAAAAGGAAGAAAAGAAGGAAGAAGAGGCGGCAACCCCCGAAGCCGAAGAAGGGGAACTGCCGCCGCAGTCGGAAGGCAAAGGCAAAGGGCACGAAGAAACTCCGCCTCCAGCCACGCCGACCCCCGCTCCGGAAACGGGCGAAGGCTCCTCGGGCGGGGTCAGCCCGGGCGTGGGGGTCGAATGATGGAGGCCGGAACCCTCTCGGGCCGCTACGAAACCGCCGAGCGCCTCGGCACCGGCGGGATGTCGAGCGTCTACAAAGCGACCGACCGCATCCTCGAGCGCACCGTCGCGGTGAAGATCCTCGCCGAGCACCTGCACGACGACGAGCGCTTCGTCGCCCGCTTTAAACGCGAGGCGCTGGCGGTGGCGAAGCTGATCCACCCCAACATCGTCCAGGTCTACGACACCGGGGTCGACGAAGGCCGCCACTACATCGTTATGGAGTACGTCGAGGGGCGCTCGGGTGCGCAGATCCTGCAGCGGCAGGGGCCGGTCGAGCCGGAGATCGCGGCCGAGATCGGGGTCCAGGCCTGCGCCGGGCTCGACTACGCCCACCGGCGCGGGATCATCCACCGCGACGTCAAGCCGGGGAACCTGATGGTCGTCGGCGGCCCGGTCGGGGGCGGTGAGATGGTCGTCAAGCTGACCGACTTCGGGATCGCCCGGGCGATCGAGCAGACCCGGATCACCCAGGTCGGCTCGGTCGTCGGCACCGCCGCCTACCTGGCTCCGGAGCAGGTGCGCGGCGAGGAGGCGACGCCGGCGACCGACGTCTACGCGCTGGGGGTCGTCCTCTACCAGTTCCTCACCGGCCGCCTTCCCTACGAGGGGTCTTCGCTGGCCGAGCTGGCGGTGCGCCAGCAGAACGAGAAGCCGCTGCCGCCCAGCACCTACAACGACGAAGTCCCGGAGACGCTGGGGGCGGCGGTCCTGCGGGCGCTCGAGGGGGACCCGAACCGGCGCTACGCCAGCGCCGACGAGCTTGCGAGCGGATTGCGGCTCGGGCTGGAAGGGGAGGACGTGACGCTGCCGCTGGACAAGGGGACGGCGGCGACCAGCGTTCTCGGCGGCGACACCGCCGCCACCCGGCATCTCGGCCGCGACACCGCCCAGACCGAGTACCGCCCCCCGTCGCAGACGCGGCGGCCGGCGCCGCGCCAGGTCGCCCCAGCGCCTGCACCCGCTCCGGCGGCGCCACGAGCCCGGACCGCCGAACCGCGCCGACGCGGCGCCTTCTCGCGCTTCGTCCGCTTCGTCCTCGCCCTGGTCGCGCTGGTGCTGGTCGCCGCCGCGGTCGCGACCGCCGTGATCGTCAGCACCGACAAGGCCGCCGGCGTCAAGGTCAGCCGGGTGGCGGGCGACACGGTCGACAAGGTCGTCGAAGAACTGAAAGACCTGGTCAACAACAACACCGAATAGGGACGCCAGGCGCCTTTCCTAACCAGGGGTTTGCAAATGCGCCTGCCACGGGGTGGCGCCGGCGAGGATCGCGGCGCGGTAGGCGTCGAAGCCTCCGGCGAGGATCGCGGCGCGAGCATGCACGGTCAGCTCCCGCATGTAGGTGAGGTTGTGGAGGACGATCAGGCGGACCGCGGTCAGCTCCTCGGCGCGCGAGAGGTAGCTGATGTAGTCGCGATCATGGCGCTGGCAGGCGGGGCAGGGGCAGCCTTCGACCAGCGGCTCGCGGTTGCCGACCCATCTGCCCTTGCGCATGTCGAGGCGCCAGCGCTTTTCCGGCGAGGGCGCGAGGGCGACGCCGTGGCGGGCGAGGCGGGTCGGAACGGCGCAGTCGAAGACGTCGAGGCCGAGCGCGATCCCGCCCAGGAGATCGTCGACCTCTCCAATCCCGAGCAGGTGCTTCGGCGCCTCCCACGGCAGGAGCGGCGCCGTCATCGCCAGCACCTCGGCCATCTCCGCCTTGTCGCGGCCGAGGGTGCCGCCGATCGCCAGCCCGTCGACGCCGGCCTCGCAGACGGCCTGCGCCGATTCGCGCCGCAGGTCCTCGTAGGTCCCACCCTGGACGATTCCGAAGACGGCCTGGTTCGCGGGGCCTTCCTGCTCGTGCCAGACCAGGCAGCGGTCGAGCCAGCGATGGGTGCGCTCGGTCGAGCGGGCGGTGTACTCACGGTCGGCGTGGAAGGGGGTGCACTCGTCGAAGACGAGGGCGATGTCGGAGCCGAGCTGCGCCTGCACGCTCATCGAGACCTCGGGCGAGATGAACAGCTCGGCTCCGTCGCGGGGCGAGTGGAAGCGAGCCCCCTCCTCGCTGATCTCGACCTTCGAGCCGTGGTCGCCGGAGCGGCCGCTGCCCTTGACCTCGTTGGCGACGCCGCCGTGGGCGAGCGAGAAAACCTGGAAGCCGCCCGAGTCGGTGATGATCGCCCGCTCCCAGTTCATGAAGCCGTGCAGGCCACCGGCGGCGGCGATCCGCTCGGGTCCCGGCGAGACGAAGAGGTGGTAGGTGTTGCCAAGGATCAGCTGGTAGCCGAGATCGGCCACCTCGCTCGACTCCAGTCCCCGCACCGTCCCCTTCGTCGCCAGCGGGATGAAGGCCGGCGTCTCGATCGGCCCATGAGCGGTATGGATGATCCCCGCGCGGGCGTCTCCGTCGCGGGCGTCGATTCCGAACCTCAGTCGCTGCGGCTCGCTGCGCACGCTCGGCAGCGTATGGATCGTTCTGGGGCTGTGCTTCCTTCCCAAAGAGCGGGAAAGCAAGCCGTGGGAGGGGGAGACTTTCTGTCCGCCAGATCTTTACCCTTTGAAACGTGAAGCCGAGCTTGGAATATCCCAACCGCCGACATGCCGACATCTCCTCTGAAGCCGACCGGCCGCGCCCGATCGTCATGGAACGACGGCATCTGTTTGGCAATCGCCTGCGCTGGGCCGCTGAGGTCATTCGCGAGGAGCGCAGGCTCCGACGCAACCGGCAGGAGAAGCTGTTCTAGACACGCCGTTACGGAGACATCGGGTCGATGACGGAAGACTCGGTGCGCCTCCGTATGCAGGTCTGGATCTCGTGCGTCTTCCTTGTCGCCGGACTCGGCGCCCTGCTCTTCGAACTAGGTGATCCAGCGACCCAGAAACTTGCCGCTGGATGGGTCGGAGCAGTTCTCGGTTACTGGCTCCAGTAGCAATCGTCAGGCACGACCAGCGAGCGGCCGGTCATCGCCTCCGGCTGGGGGATGCCGAGCAGCTCCAAGGCGGTGGGGGCGACATCGGCGAGGATGCCGCCGTCGCGGAGGTCGAAGCCGCCCTCGGTGACGATCAGGGGCACCGGGTTGAGGGAGTGGGCGGTGTTCGGGGAGCCGTCGGGCTCGAGCATGTGGTCGCAGTTGCCGTGGTCGGCGGTGACGATGCAGGCGCCGCCCTTGGCGGTGACCGCCTCGATCACCTTGCCGAGCTGGGCGTCGACGGTTTCGACCGCCTTGACCGCCGCGGGGATGACGCCCGTATGTCCCACCATGTCGGGGTTGGCGAAGTTGATGATCCCGAAGCGGTAGTCGCCCTCGCTCCAGTGGGAGACGAAGGTCGCCGCCGCGCCCTCGGCGCTCATCTCCGGCTTGTGATCGTAGGTGGGGACGTCGCGGGGCGATTCGACCAGCGCCCGCTCTTCGCCATCCACCTCCTGCTCCTTGCCGCCGTTAAAAAAGTAGGTCACATGGGCGTACTTCTCGGTCTCGGCGACGTGGAGCTGGTGCCCGCCCGCCGCGGCGATCGTCTCCGCCAGCGTCGTCTGCGGCCGCTGCTCGGGGAAGGCGACCGGGTAGGGCCAGCCCTTGCGGTACTCCGTCATCGTCGTCAGATCGAGCGGGGCGGCGCCGCCCCGCGGGAACTCGTCGAACTCGGGCTCGGCGAGGGCGCGGGTCAGCTGCCGGGCTCGATCGGGGCGGAAATTGATGAAGATCGCGACGTCACCCGCGGCGGCGCCGTCGTAGTCGCCGATCACCGTCGGTTTGACGAACTCGTCGGTCTCCCCGCGCTCGTAGGAGTCGGCGATCGCCGCGGCTGCAGTGGGCGCGCGGAGTCCCTGGGCGTGGACGATCGCGTCGTAGGCGAGCTTGGTCCGCTCCCAGCGGGTGTCGCGGTCCATCGCGTAATAACGGCCGCTGACCGTGGCGATGCGGCCTGCCGCCTGCAGCCAGCGCTCCAGCTCTTCCAGGTAGCCCTTGCCGCCGTGCGGCAGAGTGTCGCGGCCGTCGGTGAAGGCGTGGAAGACGACGTCGGGCACGCCCTCCTGGGCGGCGAGCTCGATCGTCGCCTCGATGTGCTCCCAGCCGGAGTGGACGCCGCCGTCGGAAACGAGGCCCAGCAGGTGCAGTCTGCCTCGAGGGCTCCGGCGGGCGCGCTCGCAGGCGGCGAGCAGCGCCTCGTTCTCGAAGAAGCTGCCGTCGGCGACGGCGTCGTCGATCCGCGCCAGGTCCTGCATGACGATCGCGCCGGCGCCGAGGTTGAGGTGGCCGACCTCGGAGTTGCCCATCTGTCCCTCCGGCAGGCCGACGTCGGGTCCCTGCGCCGATAGCTCGGTGTGCGGGAACTCGCTCCAGAGGCGGTCGAAGACGGGCGTCTTGGCGAGCGAGATCGCATTGCCCGGGCCCGGCTCGGCCAGTCCCCAGCCGTCGAGGATGATCAGGGCGAGCGAGGGGACCAGCGCGGGCATCGCCTACCCCGCGGCCTCGACTATCGCCGCGAAGTCGCCGGCGTCGAGCGAGGCGCCTCCGACGAGGGCACCGTCGACATCCGGCAGCGAGAGCAGCTCGGCGGCGTTGCCCGGCTTGACCGAGCCGCCGTAAAGGACCCGCACCTCGTCGGCGGCGCCGCCGCGGGCGCGCAGCACGTCGCGGATGAAGGCGCATGCCTCCTGCGCCTGCTCGGGGGTGGCGGTGCGGCCCGTGCCGATCGCCCAGATCGGCTCGTAGGCGATGACGACGCCGCTGACCTGTCCCGCCTCGAGGCCGGCGAGGTCGGCCTGCAGCTGGCGCTCCAGCACCGCGTCGGTCTCCCCCGCGTCGCGCGCCTCCTCGCTCTCGCCGACGCAGAGGATCGGCTCGAGGCCAGCGGCGAGGGCGGCCGGCACCTTGCGGGCCAGCGCCTCGTCGGTCTCGTTGAAGTACTGGCGGCGCTCGGAGTGGCCGAGGACCACCGCCTCGACGTCGAGCTCGACCAGCATCGGCGCCGAGACCTCGCCGGTGAAGGCGCCCGACTCCTCCTCGTGCATGTTCTGGGCCGCGACCTTGACCGCAGTCCCGTAACGCCGCTCGACCACGGCGGTCAGCGCCGTATAGGGCGCGCAGATCACCACGTCGCTCTGCGTCGCGGCGATCCGCGGCAGCAGCGCGTCGACGAACTCGGCCGCTTCGGCGACCGTCTTGTGCATCTTCCAGTTGGCGGCGATGTACGGCGTCCGATCAGGCATCGGTCTCGCTCCCCTCTTCGGCGTCGAGCAGGGCCTCTATGCCCGGCAGCTTCTTTCCCTCGAGCAACTCCAAGGATGCTCCCCCGCCGGTCGAGACCCAGTCAACCTCGTCCTCCAAGCCGAACTGGTTGAGGGCGGCAACGCTGTCGCCGCCGCCGACCACGGTGGTCCCCGGCGCCTTCGCGACCGCCTCGGCGACGGCGCGGGTGCCGGCGGCGAAGGGCTCCATCTCGAACGCGCCCATCGGGCCGTTCCAGAGCACGGTGCCGGCGCCGGCGATCGCCTCGGCGTAGTGGGCGGCGCTGCGGGGTCCGATGTCGAGGCCCATCCAGCCCTCGGGCACCTCCACCCCATCGCTCTCTTTGCGCTCGGTCTCGGCTGAGAACTCGCGGCCGAGGACGAGGTCGACCGGAAGCGAGAGCTCGCAGTCAGAGCCCTCGGCCCGTTCCAGCGCCTCTTTCGCCTCCTCGATTCCCTCGGCGAGCGAGTTGCCGGTCTCGATCCCCTGCGCCTTGAAGAACCCGAAGCACATCGCGCCGCCGATCAGGATCTGGTCGGCGACTTCGAGGAAGCGGTCGATCACGCCGACCTTGTCGGAGACCTTGGCGCCGCCAAGGACGACAACCAGGGGCCGCTGCGGATCCTCGACCACTTTGGTCAGTTCGGTCACCTCACGCTCCAGCAGCAGACCGGCGTAGGCGGGCAGGTAATCGGCGACGCCGACGGTGCTGGCGTGGGCGCGGTGGGCGGCGCCGAAGGCATCGTTGACGTAGACGCTCGCCAGCTGCGCCAGGTTTTCCGCCAGCTTCGGATCGTTCTTCGTCTCCCCCGGTTCGAAGCGAACGTTCTCCAGCAGCAGCACGTCGCCGGGGCCGAGGGCGCCGCAGGTGAGGTCGACATCGCCCTCGATCACCCCCGGCGCCAGCTTCACCTTCGTCTCCAGCAGCTCGCTGAGGCGCTTCGCCACCGGCGCCATCGAGAGCGCCGGATCGGGCTTCCCCTGCGGCCGCCCGAGGTGGGAGACCAGGACCGGCGCCGCGCCGCGTTCGCGCAGCAGTTCGATCGTCGGCAGCGCCGCGCGGATGCGGGTGTCGTCGGCGACCACCCGCTCCCCGCCCTCATCCTTGAGCGGGACGTTGAAGTCGACCCGGACGAGGACGCGACGCCCCTTGACCGGGGCGTCGCGGACGCTTGCCTTGTCGAAGCCCATCAGCCGATCGACGGGCGCTACGGGAGGACCTTGCCGGCCAGCTCGACGCAGCGGTTGGAGTAGCCCCACTCGTTGTCGTACCAGCTGACCGCCTTCACCAGCTTGCCGTCGCCGATCACCATCGTCTGGGCGGAGTCGAAGATCGACGAGTGCGGGTCGCCGACGATGTCGGTGGAGACGATCGGATCCTCGGTGTAGGAGAGGATGCCCTTGAGGTCGCCCTCGGCCGCGGCCTTGACCGCCTCGTTGACCTGCTCGGGGTTGACCGCCTCCGGGGTGGTGAAGGTGAGGTCGACAACCGAGCCGGTCGGAACCGGCGCCCGCATCGCGAACCCGTTCAGCTTGCCGTTCAGCTCCGGCAGCACCAGGCCGACGGCCTTGGCGGCGCCGGTCGTGGTCGGGATCAGGTTGAGCGCCGCGGCGCGGGCGCGCCGCAGGTCCTTGTGCGGCATGTCCTGCAGGCGCTGGTCGGCGGTGTAGGCGTGGATCGTCGTCATCAGGCCCTGCTCGATCCCGAAGGCGTCGTTGACGACCTTGGCCAGCGGCGCCAGGCAGTTGGTGGTGCAGGAGGCGTTGGAGATGACGTCGTGGCTCTCGGGGTCGTAGTCACGGTCGAAGTTGACGCCGAGGGCGACGGTCACGTCCGGCTCCTTGGCCGGAGCGGAAATGATCACCTTCTTGGCGCCGGCCTCGAGGTGCTTGGCGGCGTCGGCCCGAGCGGTGAAGAAGCCGGTGGACTCGATCACGACGTCGACGCCGAGGTCGCCCCAGGGCAGCTGCGCCGGATCGCGCTCGGAGAGGACCTTGACCTCATCGCCGCCGGCGATGATCGTGTCTCCGTCGACCTCGACCCCGCCGGGGAAGCGACCGAGGATCGAGTCGTACTTGAGCAGGTGGGCCATCGTCGGGGTGTCGACGAGGTCGTTGACCGCGACGAAGTCGATGTCCGCGTTCGCCTCCTTCGCGGCGCGGAAGACGTTGCGCCCGATGCGACCGAACCCGTTGATGCCGACCTTCACAGCCATGGACAAGTTCCTCCTAGATTCGTGTTGGTGACGCGGGGTTGGTAAAGCCGATCCTATGGACTCGGCGCGGTCGGCTCCGAGCTAGTCGGAGCCGATCGTGATCTCGATCTCGTACCCGTCGGGGTCGCGGAGAAAAGCGGAATAGGAGCCGGACCCGGCCGAACGCTGCTGGCCGGGGTCGGCGACGCTGACGCCGCCCGCTTTCACCCCATTCTCCCAGGCCGCCTTGACCGCGACGATCCCGAGCGCCGAGAAGCTCAGCAGCCCGAAGCCCGAGGCGGGGCTGTGCTTGCCGGAGATGAAGAAGACGGGTTTGGCGATGCCCCAGCCGATCGTCTGGTCCTGCTCGAAATGCCGCCGCCACCCCAGTGGGGCCAGCATCGAGTCGTAGAAGGCGGCGGACCGGTCGAGATCGCCGACCTCCAGGAGAACGTGGTGGAGCATCGAGGGAAAGAGGCTATAGGGGCGGTTCCCGGCAAGTCGCGCGGCTCAGCCTGAGCGCGGGGTCCAGCGGAAGTACTTGATCGCCAGGAGGAGGCCGGCGATACCCCAGAGGGCGACGACGGCGAGGTCGTCCCAGGAGACGGCGGGGCCGCCGGCGGGGACGTAGGCGTCGAAAAAGGCGTGGAAGAAGTGGCGGACCGGGAAGACGTCGGCGAAGGCGATCACGCCGTCGGGCAGCTGATCTTCGGGGATGAAGACGCCGGAGAGGAAGTAGAGGGGCAGCAGCATCGCGTTGACGATCGCGGCGGCGGCGTCTTGGGAGGGGATCGCGGCCGTGAGGGCGATGCCGAGGCAGCAGAAGGAGGCGGCGCCGACGACGAGGGCGAGGAGGATCGCCGGCAGCCGACCCCAGGGGACGTCGACCCCGAAGAGGAGGGCGCCGATCGCCGCCAGCAGGGCCAGCATCATCAGAGCGACGACGATCGCGTTTCCGACCCGGCCGGCGATGAAGACCCAGGGCGGCATCGGGGTGCCGCGGCCGCGCTTCAAACGGCCGTCTTCGCGGGCGATCACCAGGGTCATCGCCAGCGTCTGCATCGTCGCCGAGATGATCGCCAGCGACATGATCGCCGGCACGTAGTAGGTGGTCGCCTCGATGCCGCCGCGGACGTCGACCGTTTCCCCCTCGAAGACGACGCCGAGGATGAGGAAGAGGATCACGGGGAACATCACCGTGAAGAAGACCGAGGCGGGATTGCGCCAGAACGCCTTCTGGTCGTAGCGGAACTGGTGGGCGACGAGGGCGAGGCCGGTCATTCGGCGGCCTCCGAGTCGGCGGTCAACTCCAGGTAAACATCCTCGAGCGAGGGCCGGGTCACTTCCAGCCCCTCCAGGGTCTCGCCGTCGGCGAGCGCCTTCGCCGTCAGCTCGTGCAGGGTCGCGACCGGATCCTTCGTCTGCAGGACGATCTCGCGGCCGGCCGAGCGGTAGCGGATCGTCGTCTCCCCCGCGTCGCGTTCGCCGAGGTCCTCCGGCGTCCCCCGAGCGACGATCTGGCCGGCGGCGATGATCGTCACCCGGTCGGCGAGCCGCTGCGCCTCGTCCATGTAATGGGTGGTGAGGAAGACGGTCTTGCCGAGGTCGCGCAGCCCGCCGATCACCTCCCAGGCCTGGCGGCGGGCGGAGGGATCGAATCCCGTGGTCGGCTCGTCGAGGAAGAGCAGCTCAGGGTCGCCGATCAGCGCCATGCCGACGTCGAGCCGGCGCTGCTGCCCACCGGAGAGCCGGCTGGCCCGCTCGTCGGCTTTCTCCTCCAGCCCGACCAGCGAGATCACCTCCTCGGTGGAACGCGGCGAGCGAAAGTAGCCGGCGTAGAGGTCGAGTGACTCGCGCACCGTCAGATAGGGGTCGAGGCGGCCGCTCTGGAGGACGATCCCGATCCGCTCGCGCCAGTCTCGCCCCGCCCGCTCGGGGTCCTCACCCAGCACCGTCACCTCGCCGCCGCTGCGGCGCCGGTACCCCTCGAGGATCTCGACCGTCGTCGTCTTCCCCGCCCCGTTGGGACCGAGGAAGGCGAAGACCTCGCCGCGCTCGACCTCGAGGTCGATGCCGCGGACCGCCTCGGTCGAGCCGTAGCTCATCCGCAGGCCCTTGATGGAGATGACGGGGTCTGGCAAGGCCCGGCGATTCTAGAGTTGCGCCTCTCGCGCACCTTCCGTCCCCGAAAAAGCACAAAGTGCGCGTCACCCGCGCGCTTTGCCCCAGCAGGCTCCCGGGCATGCCCGATGAGTCCGCGAAAACCATCCCCGAGGAGCGGTTTTCGCGGACTCGCGATGACGACCGAGCCCTGGCGGCGCTGGCCGCCCGACAACACGGGGTGGTGGGGCGCCGGCAGTTACTGAAGAACGGGTGGAGCGAAGGCGCGATCGAAAAGCGGATCCGTGCCGGGCGGCTGCATCGGGTGCATGCCGGCGTCTACTCGGTCGGGCATGAGCTAGTCACCCGAGAAGGGCGCTGGATGGCGGCGGTGCTCGCCTCGGGACCCCAGGCAGTTCTCAGCCACTGGTCGGCGGCAGCGCTTTGGCAGATCCGGCCAACCTCGCGGACGGTGATCCACGTGACCGTGCCGCACCGCAGTCGCTCGTCGAAGCGCATCTTCAGGCACGTCTCTTCGGTCCCCGGCGACGAGCGGACCCCGCAGGAGGGGATTCCGGTCACGTCGGTGCCGCGGACGATCTTCGACCTGGCGGCTACCGAGGATCTGGATGCCGTGATCTCGATGCTGAGGGAGTCGGAATTCCACCGTCTCTGGGACCGGTTGTCGCTCTGGGACCTGATCGAGCGGTATCCCGGCAAACGCGGATCACGGAAGGTCGAGGCGGCGCTGCGGCGCCTGAAGAAGGAGCCATCCGGGCGCAAGCGCTCGAAGCTGGAGGGACGGTTCGCACCGTTCCTGCGGCGGTACCGCCTTCCCCTTCCTCGCTTCAACGACTGGATCCTGCTCGGGCCGAAGCGTTACCAGGTGGACTGTCACTGGCTTGGAACCGGGCAGATCGTCGAGCTCGACGGCTGGGAGGGCCACCGCACCCGATCGGCTTTCCGCGACGACCGCGCCCGCGACAGAGCCCTCCGCGTCGCCGGCTACTCAGTCACCCGTCTGACCTGGAATCAGCTCGACGACGAACCCGAGGCGATCGCCTCCGACCTGCGCAGCCTCCTAGACGCCACAGCCGGGGCTTAGCCCAGCTCGACGTCGCGGTGCTTCACCCGGACGATCACGTCGTCGCGGCCGGCTAGGTCGCGGCGGATGCGGTCGGCGACGGTGATCGAGCGGTGGCGGCCGCCGGTGCAGCCGACGGCGATCGTCAGGTGGCTCTTGCCCTCGGTGACGTAGGCGGGGACGAGGAACTCGAGCAGCGGCAGCAGGCGGCCGTAGAACTCGCCGGCCTGGGTCCCCTGCTCGACGTAGGCGCGGACCTCCTCGTCCATTCCGGTCATCGGCCGCAGGTCCTTGTCGTAGTAGGGGTTGGGGAGGAAGCGGACGTCGAGGGTGAGGTCGGCGTCGCGTGGCGGCCCGTTCTTGAAGCCGAAGGTGAGCAGGGTGAGGGCGAGCTTGCCGCTCTCCTCCTGGCCCAGCAGCTCTTCCTTGATCTGGCGGCGCAGTTCGGCCCCGGTGACGTCGCTGGTGTCGATCACCTTGTCGGCCCGCTCGCGCAGCGGCGCCAGCAGCGCCCGCTCGGCCCGGATTCCCTCGACGATCCGCCCCTCCGGCGCCAGCGGGTGGCGGCGACGGGTCTCCTTGTAGCGGTCGAGCAGCACCTCCTCGTCGGCCTCCAGGAAGAGGACCATCGGCTTCAGGCCTTCGGCCTCGAGGTCGTCGATTACCTGCACGAGGTCCTCGAAGTACTCGCCGCCGCGCACGTCAGAAACGATCGCGGCGCGCTCGACCCCGCTGCCCTCGTGGCGGAAGAGCTCGCCGAGGCTGGCGATCATTCGCGGCGGCAGGTTGTCGACGCAGAAGTAACCGCCGTCCTCGAAGGCGGCGATCGCTTCCGACTTACCGGCGCCCGAGTGGCCGGTGATGACCACCAGGGTCACGGCCTTGACGGGGCTGGCGCCGTTCCCGTCGGCGCCTCCGCTCTGAACCTCGTTCTCCACCCGCTCCGCCATCCGACTCCTCAATTGGTCCGGTTGAGCTGCTCGTGAATCTCACGGCCTACTTTGCCAGGCAGGCCGGGCACTGCCTCGAGCTCCTCGCGGGTGGCGGCGAGGAACCGCTCCGGCGTACCGAAGTGTTGCAGCAGCGCCCGCTTGCGCGCCGGCCCGATTCCCGGCAGGGAATCGAAGACCGAGCCCTCGAGCATGCCGCGGTCGCGGCGTCCGCGGTGGTGGTCGATCGCGAACCGGTGCGCCTCGTCGCGGACCCGCTGCAGCAGGCGCGAGGCCTCGGAATCGGCGGCGAGGTCGAGCGGCTGTGCCCGTCCCGGCACGTAGACCTCCTCCAGGCGCTTGGCGAGCGAGGCGACGGTGACGCCGCGCTCGGTAAACGGCCGCAACGCCCGGACGCCGGCCGCCAGCTGGCCTTTGCCACCGTCGATCAGGATCAGCGAGGGGAGCGAGGCGAAGCTGGGGTCGCGTTTGCCGTCGTGCGGCGAGAGGTCGGCCTGTTCGAGATAGCGGGCCATCCGCCGCGAGAGCACCTCCTCCATCGAGGCGAAGTCGTCCGGTCCGCCGTTGCCGACGTTATCTATGCGCAGGTCCCCACGGACTTTGAAGCGGCGGTAGTCGGCCTTCTTCGGCGCGCCGCCCTCGAAGACGACCATCGAGGCGACGGTGTGCTCACCGCCGATCGTCGAGATGTCGAAGCCCTCGATCCGGACCGGCAACTCCTCCATCCCCAGCGCCTCTGCCAGCGCCGAGAGCGACTCGACCCGGCGGGTGCGGCGATGCTCGCGCCGCAGCCGGTCCTGATCGAGCGCCAGCTGCGCGTTGCGCTCGGCCAGCTCGCGCAGGCGCCGTTTGTCGCCGCGCTCGGCGGCGCGGACCTCGACCGGCGCGCCGCGGCGCTCGCTCAGCGCCTCGGCGAGGACCTCGGCCCGGTCGCGCAGGTAGGGGCCGACGATGATCGTCCGCGGCATCGAGGGCGAGGCGGCGTAGTACTGGCTGATGAACTCCTCGGCGACCTCGGCCGGCTCGCGTTCGCCCTGGTTTTCGAGGTAGAAGCTCTGGCGCTCGGCGAGGATCCCGTCGCGGACCTGGAAGACC
The DNA here is from genome assembly GCA_035688955.1 of Solirubrobacterales bacterium. GTDB lineage: Bacteria > Actinomycetota > Thermoleophilia > Solirubrobacterales > 70-9 > VAYN01. Next base: position 36,959 of record DASSMJ010000053.1, read on the forward strand.
TGGGCGTTGGCGTCCTGGCCCTCGAGCGCGACCCCGATCAGGTCGGCGGTGCCCATCGTCACCCCCGCGACCCGCTGGCGCTCGAACAGCGAGCGGATCGCTTTCAGCCGGTCGCGGTGGAGCGCCGCCCGCTCGAATTCCTGCCCGCCCGCCGCCGCCTTCATCTTCTCCTCCTCCTCGCGCTCGACCTGGCGGTAGCGGCCGGAGAGGAAGTCGACGATCAGCTCGATGTTGTGGCGGTACTCCTCCTTGCTCACGTAGTCGACGCAGGGCGCCCCGCAGCGCTTGATGTAGTAGTCGAGGCAGGGGCTGCCGGAGCGGCGGCCCGGCTCCTTGCCCTCGCAGGTGCGGAACTGAAACAGCTTGCCGAGCAGGTCGAGCGTCTCCCGCACCCGCTTGGCGCTGGAGAACGGACCGAAGTAGGCGCGGCCGGAGCGGTGCTTCTCGCGGGTGAAGTAGACGCGCGGGTAGTCCTCGTCGAGGCTGACGGCGACGTAGGGGTAGGACTTGTCGTCGCGCAGGCGGATGTTGAAGCGCGGCCGGTGGCGCTTGACGAAACTCTGCTCGGTCAGCAGCGCCTCGGCCTCGTTGGCGGTGACCAGCGACTCGATGCGGTCGATCCGGGAGGTGAGGCGGGTGTTGCCGCCGGAGAAGTGGGAGGAGATCCGCTTGCGGATCGAGCGCGCCTTGCCGACGTAGAGCAGCTCGCCGTCGCGCCCGTAGAAGAGGTAGACGCCGGGCTGGTCGGGCAGCTCCTTGCGCTGCTGCGCGATCCGCTCGGCGCGGCTCAGCGCGCCCTCCGTCTTCGCTTTGTTCCCGCCTTTGGCCATCGATCTAAGGGTAGGCTGCTGGCCACCCGGCCAACCCGCTTGCCTAGGAGAGCAGATGACCAGCGACACGATCAACCCGCCGCAGCTGAACACGATTCGGATCGAGATCGACGGCGAGATCGGGACGCTGACCCTCGACCGCCCGGACGCCTTCAACGCGATGAGCCCGGAACTGATCGGCGAGATGACCGTCGCCTTCGCCTGGCTCGCCGACCGGGCCCCGCTGCGGGGCCTGATCATCACCGGCGCCGGCCAAGCCTTCTGCGCCGGTGGCGACGTCACCTGGTTCCGCAAAGGAGTCGAGTCGGGCGAGATCGACCTCCCCTCCGACGTGCGGCGCGGGGCCGAGGTTCTGCACCAGGCGATCATCGACCTGCGGCGGGTCCCCTATCCGGTTATCGGGGCGATCAACGGACCAGCAGCCGGCGCCGGATTCTCGCTGGCCCTCGCCTGCGACATCCGCATCGCCTCTTCAACCGCGTTCTTCGCGCCGGCCTACGGCCGGATCGGCGCTTCGCCAGACGGCGGCATGACCTACTTCCTGCCCCGCGTGGTCGGGCCGAGCAAGGCGCTGGAACTGCTGCTGGAAGACCCCAACCTGAAGGCCGAGGCGGCGTTGGAGCTCGGCATCGTCAGCCAGGTGGTCGGACCCGACGAGCTGACGGATACGGCGCGGGAGAAAGCCGAAGAGCTGGCGAAGAAGGCGCCTCACTACGTGCGGATGGCGAAGAAGCTGGTCGGCGTCAGTATCGAGAACAGCATCAACGACCATCTGCAACTGGAGCGCCACGGGATCGCCGACTCGATGGCGACCGAAGACCTGCGCCAGGGCGTCGAGACCTTCTTCAGCGGCGGCACCCCCGAGTTCCACGGCCGCTGAACGGGGTATCGACTCTTTACGTACCGCGACTAGAGTCCGCCACCAACGTCCTTTGCGGGAAAGGAAAAAGATGAAGAAGCTGATTGCCCTGTTTGCCCTGCTCCTCGCCGCCTTCGCTTTAGTGGCGTGTGGCTCCGACAGCTCCACCAGCGGCGAAACCGGCGCTGCCGGCGTCGTCGAAGAAGCCGAAGAAAAGGCAGAAGAAGGGGGCGAAAAGGCCGAAGAAGTCGGCGAAGAAGCCAAGGAAAAGGCCGAAGGCGCCAAGGAAGAAGCCGAAGGGGGCACCAGCGGCAGCGGTGCCAGCGTCGACATCGAAGCCGATCCCAGCGGCAACCTCGCCTTCACCACGGAAGAAGCCACCGCCAAGGCCGGTGAGGTCACGATCAACTTCACCAACTCCTCGCCCGTCCCCCACGATGTCAAGATCGAAGACAAGAGCGGCAAGGAGATCGGCGGCACCGAAGTCGTCTCCGAAGGCTCCGACTCCGGCGAAGTAGAACTGAAGCCGGGCACCTACACGTTCTTCTGCTCGGTCCCGGGTCACCGCCAGGCCGGGATGGAAGGCACGCTGACCGTCAAGTAGCTCCCTCCGGCCGCGACTCCGAACTTTGGGTGCCTATAGGGCCCCGAAGTTCGGAGTCGTGAGTCGGTCCAGGGCCAGCTCGAGCATTTCCCTGCGGCTGCGCGGGCCGTTGTCGGTCCGCATGAAGTGGCTGCCGACGAAGATCGAGAAGGTGAAGAGGCAGCGCACCTCGACCTCGTCCTCGTCGTCGCAGATGAGGGCGAAGAGCGAGCGCATGTAGTCCATCCGGCGGTTGTCGACGCGGCGCAGCCGCTTGGCGACGGCCGGGTCTCGGCGGGCCCAGTCGCGGACGGCGAGATCGACCTTCAGCAGATCACGGCTGGAGGCGGCGAGGTCGAACAGCCTTCGCAGCTTCTCCCGGGCATCTCCCCCGCCCGCCTCGACCCGCTCGATCGCCTCGTCGATGCTGGTCCGCTCCCAGGCGTCGAGGATCTCCTCTAGCAGCGCCCCCCGGTCCTCGAAGTGCCAGTAGAAGCCGCCGCGGGTGACGCCGATCGCTTTAGCCAGGGAGTCGACGCGGACCGCGTCGGGCCCGCCGGCGGCCAGCGCCCGCAGCCCCTCCTCGACCCACCTGCTCCGCGGCGTGCGGGCCGGGGCGGGCACTACCGGCAACCTCTTTCAGGTCCAGTTGACATCACCAGGCGAGCAGTCTAGCCTCCGTTCCGTACATAACTGTATGGAACGGAGGCGGCAATGAAACTTCCGAACGACGCTCAGCTCCCGAAGAGTGCGCAGACCTCCCAGCCCTGGCGAATCCACGAGCTCACCCAGGACTTCCGCCTCCTCGACGTCTGGGCCCTCCCCACGCCCGGCGGGCCGGACGATTTCCCCCGGCTGGTGGAGTTGTTCGCCACCGCCGACACCGCCGAAACCCCCTCCCGAGTCGCGGGCGCCCTGTGGGCGATTCGCTGGAAGCTGGGCGAGATCTTCGGTTGGGACGAGGTGGAGTCAGAGGACCTGCCGAACTGGCAGATGCTCCGCGACCGCCTGCCCGCCGATCTGCGAGGCGGACCGACGGGGCCGAACCCCGACCGCCTCCCCTTCACCCCCGTCTACCTGCTCGAGAACGAGTGGGCAGCCGAGGTCGCCAACAAGACCGTCCATGGCGTCATGCACCTCGCCTGGGTGCCCGACGGCGCCGGCGCCTACCGCGGCCAGATGTCCGTCTACGTCAAGCCCAACGGCCTCTTCGGCGAGGCCTACATGGCGGCGATCAAGCCCTTCCGCCACCTCGTCGTCTACCCACCGATGCTGCGAGAGCTGGAGCGGCGCTGGCGGCTGGAGCAGACCCCGGAAGCGGCGGCGGCCTAGGCGGCCGCCATCACCCGGGTCACCGAGTCGCCGACGAAGCAGGGCTTCTCCCCGCCCTCGACCTCGAGGGTAAAGCGGGTGATGACCTCGTACCAGCCGCTGCCCTTCTCCTCGACCGAGACGACCTCGGCTTTGGCGCGGATGCGCGATCCGACGGGTACGGGGGCCGGGAAGCGGATCTTGTTCCAGCCGTAGTTGACGCCGAGGGCGAAGCCGGTCGAGGAGATCAGCTCGCCGCGGAAACCGTCGACGGTGGCGAGGGTGAGGTTGCCGTGGGCGATCGTGGTGCCGTAGGGGCTCTCGGTCTTCGCCCGCTCGGGATCGACGTGGATCCACTGGTGGTCGCCGGAGAGCTCGGCGAAGGCGTCGATGTCGGCCTGGGTGATCGTGCGCCACTCGCTCGGGCCGACCTCCTGGCCGACCAGCGCCTTCATCCCCTCGACTCCCTGGACCTCGGTTGCCATCGGCGGCAGTCTAACCGCGCTCAGTCGCTCCACCAGCCGTGGATCAATTCGCCGTCGCCCTCCCGACGGGGGCCGAAGACGATGATCTCGAGGCCGTCGTCTCCCGCTTCGAAGGCTCGGGTCACGTCCGGGGAGACGCGGATCGCGTCGAGGCGCTCGACCTCGATCACGTCGTCGTCGAGTTTCAGCAGTCCACTGCCGCGGACGATCACGTAAACCTCCTCCGCGTCCTCGTGCTTGTGCCCGAAGGGCTGCCGCTTCCTGGGCTTCAGCCGGTAAAAGCTGAAGCCGGTCTCCTCCGCGTCGACGTCTTCCCTGGCGAAGCGCGCCTCCATGACGTCGTCGTAGCCGAAGCCAGGCGCCGAGTCCTTGACCTCGTCCAGCTTCTTGTGGGTGAAGGGGTTTCGCATCGGTTCCTTTCGGTTGCGGCCGCTGGGAGCACGCTACCCGGCGACTCAGGTGGCAAGCATTTCGACCTGCGAGGAGAGCTCGCCGTCGCGGAAGACGTGGAGCGCGAAGCCCGGCGGGTCGACGAATTCGATCCTGTTCGCCTCGAAGTCCGGGCGCACCTGCAGGCAGGCGCTGGGGGCGGAGAGGACGGCGCAACCGCCCAGAGACCCGACGGCGGTCCGGTGGAGGTGTCCGCCGACGATCGCCCGCAACTGGGGGTGCCGGACCACGACCTCCGCCATCGCCTCGCGCTCGGCTGCCGTGAGGTTGATCGCATCCCAGTCCGGGCTTCCAGTCGGCAGCGGCGGGTGATGGAGGGCGAGCAGCGTGGGTGCATCGTCATGACCCAGCTCTTCGTCCAGCCATCGGAGCCGGTCCCCGCTGTAGGCGCCGGGATCGCGGCCGGGGACGATCGAGTCGAAGGCGACCAGGCGGATGTTGCCGATGTTGGCGCTGTAGTTGACCGGCTCGCTACCGACGCCGGGCAGCTCGAAGGCCTCGCGCAGGCGGCCGCGATCGTCGTGGTTGCCCGGCAGCACGTAGAGGGGCGCGTCAAGCCGCTCCAGCAGCTCACGCGCGCGGCGGCAGCTCTCCTCGCTGGCGTCGTCGGTCAGGTCTCCGGTGACGAGGACGGCGTCGACCTTGTTCGGCAACCCGCGGATCGCATCGACCACACGCCCGACCTGAGCGGCCGGATCGACCCCCTCCCATTCGTCGCAGATGTGGAGGTCGCTGAGCTGAGCGAGGAGGACGGGTTGCACGGCTGGGTAGCCTAGGCCGGTGGCCGGTCCCGCAACCCGCGTCCTCTCCCGCAGCCAGCTGACGACGCTGGCGCAACATGGCGAGGAGCGCACCGCTGAAGTCGGCGAGGAGCTGTTCCGGATCGGCGACGAGACCTACCCCTTCATCGCGATCCTCGAGGGGGAGGCGGCGGTGCTGGACGGCGCCGGCCAGGAGATCGTCCGCCACGGCGCCAGCGGCTTCCTCGGCGAGATGAACCTGCTCTCGGGCCAGACGGTCTTCCTCACCGCCGTCGTCACCGAGCCGATGCGCTATGTCGCGGTCGAGCGCGAAGAGCTGCGCCGGCTGCTGCTGGAGGACGCCTCCCTCTCCGACGTCCTCCTGCCCGCCTTCGTGCAGCGGCGGGAACTGCTGCAGGAACGGCAGGGAATCGGGGTCGAGATCGTCGGCCCGCGGACCTCGGAGCCGACCCGGCGGATGGTCGATTTCGTCAAACGACAGCGCCTCCCCTACACCTGGGTCGACACGGCCGAGGACGAGGAGGCGGCGGCAGCGCTGGAGGGACTCGCTGCAGACGAAATCCCCCTGTTGCGGCTGCCGGGCGGCGGCGAGCTGCGGGCGCCGAGCGATGGTGAGCTCTCGCGCGCGCTCGGCATCGGCCTGGAGCTGAAAGCCCAGGAGGAGGTCGACCTGCTTGTGATCGGCGGCGGGCCGGCTGGCCTCGGCGCCGCCGTCTACGGTGCCTCGGAGGGGCTCGACACCCTGGTGATCGAGGGCACCGTCCTCGGCGGGCAGGCCGGAACCTCGCGGCGGATCGAGAACTATCTCGGCTTCCCCGCCGGGATCACCGGCACCGAGTTGACCAGCCGGGCGGTCACGCAGGCGCGCAAGTTCAGAGCCCGAACCGCCACCCCTTACCGGGCAGCGTCCCTGGTACCGGGCGAGGACCGTCACCTGGTCAGACTCGAGGAGGGCAACGAGATCAGCGCCCGCGCCGTCGTCCTCGCCACCGGCGCCGAATACCGGAAACTGCCGGTCGCCGGCCTCGAGGATTACGAGGGGCTGAGCATCTTCTATGCGGCGGGACCGCCCGAGGCCCACATCTGCGGCGGGCAGCGGGTCGGCGTCGTCGGCGGCGGCAACTCAGCCGGCCAGGCGGCCGTCTGGCTCGCCCGGGGCGGCGCCCTCGTCACCCTGCTGCACCGACGCGGCGACCTCGGCGAGACGATGTCGGACTACCTGATCGGCGAGCTCGACCGCTACGGGGTCGACGTCCGCGACCGCAGCGAAATCGTCGAGCTACACGGAACGGCCGGGCAACTCGAAGCCGTCACCCTCAGCGACGGGTCCCGCCTCCCCTACTCGTTCCTCTTCCTCTTCCTCGGCGCCGCCCCCTGCACCGACTGGCTCGGCGACACCGTCAGTCGCGACAAGGACGGCTTCATCCTCACCGGCTCCGACGCCGGGGTCGAAGGCCTGCTGGAAACCACCGCACCCCGTGTCTACGCCGCCGGCGACGTCCGCTCCGGCTCGATCAAGCGCTGTGCTACCGCCGTCGGCGAGGGCGCCGCCGTGGTCCGCTTCGTGCATGAGCATCTGGCGCCGAAGCAGCCTGCGCTTCAGCGTCCCGCCTGAGAAGCTCATCGACGTCATAGCCGGCCTCAGCTCTTGCCACCGCCTTCTCGATGAACTCCTCGGTGATCAGCTCGCCTTTGATGGTCCTGCCGTAGGTCTTCTTACGCGGCATCGTCATTCCCTCGGTAGGAGGTTTGCATACCTCGGTCGCATCTTCATTGCGTGGACCGCTAACTCAGAGCCGTCCGGTCGGGGATAGGTCACCACCTCTAACAGGGCTCCATCAGTTGCCGCGCCAAGGTAAAGAAGCGATCCGTCATCTTGAGGCATGATCCGTATTGGGTGCTTGAGCACGTGCTTGATATCGGTCTCGGCGATGCCGTGTTTGTAGGCACTCCGGTAGGTCTCTCGCATCCGTCTGACCCGAAAGGTCATGCGACCAGACGCACTTCGAAACTCGGCATCGCGATGGCGCCGGCGCCGCCGATCAGGGCGAGGATGCGGGTGACGTAGGCCTGGGTCTCGGGGTAGGGCGGGATGCAGTGGCAGGCTTCGACGGGGGCCGGGCCGGCGTTGTAGGCGGCGAGGGCCAGTTCCGGCGAGCCGAACTGGTGGAGGAGGTCGGACATCAGGTGCGCCTCGGCCTCGATCGCGGCGACCGGGTCGAAGGGGTTGGTGAGGCCGTAGCTCGCTGCGGTGCTCGGCATGAACTGCGCGATGCCCTGCGCCCCCGCGGGCGAGCCCGCATTCGGGTCGAAGCCCGACTCGGCCATCAGCTGCCCCGCCATCAGGGCCGGCGGGACGTTCCAGCGCGCCGCCGAGCGCAGGATCGGCTCGCGGAACTGCGCCGGGACGAATGCCGGCAGGGTGGTCGACGAACTGGCAAAGCTCGCTCCTCCCTCGCTCTCCAAGGCTTCGCCCGCTGGGGAGCAGGGCTGCGGCCCCGCATCGAAGCCGTAGTGCCAGGGCTCCCACGAGTAGCGCTGGACGAAGCCGAAGCGGCCCGCGTTGGCCGCCAGCCATGCGAAGGCGGAGTCGGGGCCGAGGTCGAGCTCGGTGGCGCAGCGGTGGAGGGAGTGGCCGGGCGGGGCGACCCAGGTCGGATCGGGATGGGCGGCGAACAGTTCCGCCTGCTCGGCATCGGAGCGGAAGCCGGAGACGACGAGGAGGACGATGCCGTCGCTTCGCGCCGCCAGCGCCATCTGGTCGTAGGCCGCGGCGGCATCCGGCCGGATTCCCTCGCCGTCCCTGAAGATCAGCGGGCCGCTGTAGCCGCCTCCCGTAGCCATGCCGCTGCCACCGCCGGCGGCGGCACCGTAAGGCGCCGCGGCTTCGGCGACGGCCGAGGCTTCGACCCGCTGCCCGTCGCCGTCCCGCAAACTCGCTCTCACGGTCGCTTTTGCCCGCAGCGGCGCGAACGAACCGGCGTCGGGGAAGCCAACGTGCACGCGGTCGGGATCGACCTCGTTGCCACGCGCGGCTGCAAGCCCCGCCGCCCGCGCTCGCGCCAGATAGGCGCCCTTGCCGAGGTGGTCGGGGTTCGGGCTCCCGTCGGCACGCCGGGGCGGTGAGAGCAGGCGCGGCAGGTCGTCGCGCATCGAGCGCACGGCCGAGATCGCGATCAGATCGGCTGCCCGCTGCGCCCTTCCCTTCCCCGTCACCGCACCAGCGATGGCAACCAGGGCAAGAGCTCCCGCCAGGACCACGAAGGCTCCTCCTAGCGACAGGATCAACGCCTGCCCCGACTCGCTGCGCAGCCTCACCGTGGCTCCGGCAGAAGACGGCGAACGACTCGCTCCGGCAGGCCACCCGGAGCCCCAGCCGGCAGCGCCCCGAACAGGGCCCGGCGCTCCACCACCCAGCCAAGGCGACGCTTCAGCACCGCGACGGCGAGGCCGCGCCGGATCAGATCGCTCGCCGCCAGCGCAGCCAGCGGCCGGTCGAGGGGCAGGTCAGCTCGGAGGAGCATCGCTGCGGGCGCGAGGGGAGCGTCCCCCTCGAGGGACTTCTGCACCAGCTCCGGGGGCAGGTGGACTACTACGGCTGCTTCCCGAGCGACCGTCGCCGCCGCCGCGGCAGCCGCCAAGCCCCCTTCCTCGGCCGGGACCGCCAACTGGCAAACCTGACCGCGAGCCGCCGGCTTGAGCTCTGGGAGATGGCTGCCCAGGCGCTCCTCCAGCTTCTGCGCGGCGGCGGAGGCAAGGAGAGCCGGGCGCGGTTGCCTGCCGCCGACGGTCACGAGCAGACTCGCCTGGTCGAGCCGCGCTCCGGCACAGGCAAGCGCGGCGGCGGCCCCGAGCGAACCTTCTGCATCGCCAACCCGGGCAACGAGAACGGTGCGGCCCGCGTGCAGCGGGTTGACGAAGACGGTCCCGCCCTCAGTCGAGACGGACGGTGATGGCTTCGACCAGTTCTGCAGGAGGTCAGGTCCGGTCATCGCGCCGGCCTTGCGTCGGCGCTGCTGCTGATCGTCAATTGGTTCGACAGAGCCGCGATCGGCGAGGGTGAGTGCAGCCGCACCGAAACGGTGCCCCCCTCGACAGCAACCGAGACGTCATCGCGAGCCCACCCCGGCAGCGCCCCTCGAGCAGCCTCCGCGGCCGAGCCCCCAGAGGCGAGCGCCAGGGCTCCCGCCTCGGCCGCCCCGTCGGCGAGCGTCAGCGCGTAGCCGGCCGCCAGCAGTTGCAGGGCAACGAGTGCCGCCAACAGCAGCGCCGGAAGCGCCGCCACCAGCTCGACCGTCGCCTGCCCGCGCTCAGCCATCTTCGGCCTCCAGCGCGCTGCGAGCCGCGACCCGCACCTCGGGCAGGGCGGGGATCAGCCGGGGAACCGCGACCCGAACCGAGACGCCGCCCTCGTCCTCGACCTCAGCGCCGCCCCTCATCGACGGCGGCAGCGCCGAGCGGGCGGCGGCGGCCGGATCCCTCCCTACGGCCGCCGCCCTCGCCCCAGCTCGCGCGGCCACGCCGGCCGACCAGAGCGCCTGGCCGGCCAGCGCGATCTGCACCGCCGCCAGAACCGCCAGCAGCAGGAAGGGCACCACCGCGACCAGCTCGACGGAGGCGGTCCCCTCCTCCCCGTGCGCTGCTCCTGCGGTCCTCGTCGGCATGCCGGGACCGTCCCAGGCCGCGACGCACGCATGGCGCGCAGATTGCAAATTCTCTGAGTCAAATCACGCGCGAAAGCGTGACCGGCTCAGGAGTACGTGTTGGCCTCCATCCAGACTTTCCAGATCGCCGCCACCGAGGCGGCCAGCAGCACTATCCAGAGCAGCGTGCCGCCGCCGGTCGCAAACAGTTTGTCGCTGCCGGCGATCAGCAGGGTCAGCATCCCCACCGCGCCGTAGAGGAGCGCGCGGCGGCCGTCACTGAGGCTGGCCAGGGTCAGCTGGTTCTCGCGACTGAGGACGTAGATCATCCAGGCGATGCCGGCCAGCAGGGCCATGGTGAGAGCGGTGATCACGGCCTCGGCCACGTTGCCGCCCCCGGGCAGGAAGGCAACCCCCAGGGCGAGCAGCATCAGGATCGCTACGTTGCGCGCGGTTCGCACCACTCCAGTGTAGGCGGCCGTCGAGCTTCTACTTGCTCGTCATCACGACGATGCCGATGATCACCGCGGCGGCGACGCCGAGGAGGGCGAGTGCGCCGACAACCCCTGCCGCCACCGCCAGCGCCGGCTGGTTGCCGCGGCGGAACTCGAGGAACTGCCCCGAGCCCCAGATGCCCAGCGAGAAGAGGAAGGTGATGCCGACCCCGGCGACAACCGAGGCCACCACCGTCTGCCAGAGGGCCTTGCCCTCGATCAGGGTCGCGAGCGTCACGCCCCGACCGCCTCGACGGGCGCGCCCTGCCGCGCCCGGCGGGAAAAGGCCGCCACGACCAGCGAGAGCGCCATCAGCGTGACCAGCACCGGCCCCAGAGCGCCGGTTCCGAAGATCCGGGTGAAACCGTAGGTGAGCGCGCCGATCGAGGCTGCCGCCGGCAGCGTCAGCAGCCAGGCGACGAAGATGTTGCCGGCGACGCCCCAGCGCACCGCCGAGAGCCGCTTACCGGCCCCCGCGCCCATCACACCGCCGTTGATCACGTGCGTGGTCGAGAGCGGGAAGCCGAAGTGGGTGGAAGAGAGGATCACCGCCGCCCCCGCACCCTGAGCCGAGAACCCCTGGGCGGCGTCCATCTTGATGATCCGGGTGCCGGTCGTCTTGATGATTCGCCAGCCGCCGCTGTACGTGCCGAGGGCGATCGCCGCGGCGGAGGAGACGATCACCCAGGTCGGCGGGTCGGCTTCGGCGCCGAGGGTGCCGTTGGCGATCAGAGCCAGGGTGATTATGCCCATCGTCTTCTGGGCGTCGTTGGTGCCGTGGGCGAGCGCCAGCAGGCCACCGGAGACGATCTGCCCGTAGCGGTAGCCGCGGGTGACGATCCCGGGCCGCTGCCTGCCCACCACCCGGTAGGACATCCCGATCGCCAGGCCGGCGACCAGGAAGGCGACGATCGGCGCCACCACTGCCGGAACCAGAACCTTGCCGACGAGGCCTTCGGCGAGCACCGCGTCGAAGCCGACGGCGGCCACGGCGGACCCGACCACCCCCCCGATCAGGGCATGCGAGGAGCTGGACGGCAGGCCGAAATACCAGGTGATCAAGTTCCAGGCGATCGCCCCGATCAGGCCGGCGAAGACGATCGTCGGCGTGATCACTTCGGCGTCGACCACGTCCTTGGCGACGGTCGCGGCGACGCTGATCGAGATGAAGGCGCCGAGGAAGTTGAGTGCCGCCGCGAACCCGATCGCCACCGACGGCCGCGCCGCCCCGGTCGAGATCGAGGTGGCGACGACGTTGGCGGTGTCGTGGAACCCGTTGGTGAAGTCGAACGCCAGGGCGGTGCCGATGACGATGACGAGAATGATGTCTGAACTCACGACGGTCTCAGATCGTCATGAGTTCTTGATGACGATGCCCTCGATGATTTGAGCGGCGGTCTCGGTGGCGTCGATCGCCTCCTCGAGCACCGCGAACATGTCCTTCCAGCGGATCACGACCATCGGGTCGATCCCGTTGGAGAAGAGCGAGGCGACTGCGTCGCGGGAGATCCGGTCGCCGTCGTTCTCGAGCCGGTGGATCTCGATCCAGTACTTGTCGAGATCTTTGAACGAGGGCAGGTTCTCCAGCCCCATCGCCAGCTGCTCACAGGAGGCCACGAGCACTTTGGTCAGCGCCTGCGCCTGCTCCATCGGCGCCTCGATCTTGTAGAGGCCGAGAAAGTCAGCCGCCTCCTCGGTGAAGTCGACGACGTCGTCCATCTGCGTCGCCAGCGCGTAGATGTCCTCGCGGTCGATCGGGGTGACGAAGGTCGAGTTGAGGCGGCGGATTATGTCGTGGGTGATCCGGTCCCCCTCCTGCTCGGCGATCACGATCTCGCGCGAGAGGCCTTCGCTCTCGGGCCAGGTGTGCATCATCTCGTCGAGCAGCTTGGCGGCGCGAACGGCGTTCTGACCCGCCTCGATGAAGAGGTCGAAGAAGGTCCGGTCGCGAGGAAGGAGCGAGAAGCGCGCCACTGGGGCGCATCCTAGTCACGTGACAGGCGTCTGCGCTTCTCAGGCGGCGGAGGCGGCCAGATGCTCTGCGGCGCGGGCGGAATGACGCGCCATCAGCTCCTCCTGGGCGTTGCGCACTTCCCCGTCCGGGCGGCGCCGGACCCATTCTCCGTCCGCCCCCAGGTCCCAGGAGCTGGCGTTGTCTGCGAAGCAGCGCTCCAATACGTCCAGCATCTCGGCTTTCAGCGCCGCGTCCTCGACCGCCGCCACCAGCTCGACCCGGCTATCGAGGTTGCGCGGCATCAGGTCGGCCGAGCCCATCAGCACCCGCGTCTCCTCCCCGCGGCGGAAGGCATAGACGCGCGAGTGCTCGAGGAAGCGACCGACGATCGAGCAGACGTGGATGTTCTCGGAGACCCCCTCGACGCCAGGGCGCAGGCAGCAGATCCCGCGCACGTTGAGGTCGACCCTGACCCCCGCCTGGGAGGCCTTGTACAGCGCCGCGATGCAGCGTGTGTCGACCAGGGCGTTCATCTTCAGGGCGATCCGCGAGTCCTCGCCCGCCTGATGCGCCTCGATCGTGCGCTCGATCTCCTCGACGATCTGGTCACGCATCGTCGTCGGCGAGACCAGCACCTTGCGGTAGGCGGCGGGCCGGCCGTAGCCGGTGAGAAAGTTGAACATCTCGGCGACGTCGGCGCCGAGGTCGGGGTCGGCGGTGAAGAGGCCGAGGTCGGTGTAGAGGCGGGCGGTTTTCGGGTTGTAGTTGCCGGTGCCGACGTGCACGTACTCCCGCACCTCATCTCCCTCGCGGCGGGCGACGAGGACGGCCTTCACGTGCGTCTTCAAGCCCGGGATGCCGTAGACGACGTGCACGCCCGCCTCCTCCAGCGACTTCGCCCAGTGGATGTTCGCCTCCTCGTCGAAGCGAGCTTTCAGCTCGACCATGCAGACCGCCTGCTTGCCGCGTTCGGAGGCGCGGATCAGCGCCGGCACCAGCGCCGAGTCGTCGCTCGTCCGGTACACCGTCTGCTTGATCGCCAGCACGTCTGGATCGGCGACCGCCTGGGCGACGAAGCGCTCGACCGAGGTCGCGAAGGAGTCGTAGGGATGGTGGACCAGAAGATCGCGCTGGCGGATCGCCGCGAACATGTCGACCGGCTCGTCGTCCTCGCCCTGCAGGCGCGGTTGGGTGACCGGCGTCCAGGGCGAGTAGCGCAGCTCGGCGTGGCCGGGGAGGTCGGCGATCGCCGCCAGGTCGGCGAGATCGAGCAGGCCGTCGATGTCGTAGACCTCGCGGTCTTCCAGTCGCAGTGCCTCGACCAGCTGAGTGCGCAACTTCGGGTTCATCGCCGACTCGACCTCGAGCCGCACGACCTCGCCGAAGCGGCGGCGCCGCAGCTCGTCCTGGACCGCCTGCAGCAGGTCGTCGGCCTCGTCGGAGACGTTGAAGTCGGCGTCGCGGGTGACCCGGAAGTAGCCGTGGTCGATCACTTCGATGCCCGGGAAGAGCGCGTCGAGGTTAGCGCCGATCACCTCCTCCAGCGGCACGAAGGTGAGGCCGCCGTCGCCGAGCGGAAGGAAGCGCCCGAGCAGCTCCTTCGGCACCTTGACCCGGGCGATGATCTCGTTGCCGCTCTCGGTGTCGCGCAGCAGCACCCCGAGGCTGAGCGAGAGGTTGGAGATGTAGGGAAAGGGCCGGCCGAGCCCGATCACCAGCGGCGTCAGCGCCGGGAAGACCTGCTGTTCGAAGCGGGTGTCGATCTCGCGCCGCTCCTCGTCGGTGGCGGTGTCGAGGGTGACGATGCGGATTCCCTGCTCCTCGAGTGCCGGCCGCACTTCGGTGCCGAAGCAGCGGCAGAGGCGGTCGTCGAGATCGAGGACCCTTTTCTGGATCGCGTCGATCTGCTCCTTCGGGGTGCGCCCGTCCGGCCCGCGCGCCTCGATCCCGGCGTCGAGCTGGTCGAAGAGCCCGGCGACTCGGACCATGAAGAACTCGTCGAGGTTGGAGGCGTAGATCGAGCAGAAGCGAACCCGCTCCAGCAGCGGCACCCCGGCATCCTCCGCGAGTTCGAGCACCCGCTGGTTGAAGTCGAGCCAGGAGAGCTCGCGGTTGAAGTAGAGGGCGGGGTCGTCGATCGCCCCATCGTACTCGGGGGCCCCTGGCTGGTCGCCCGGCTCAGGCGGCACGGGCGCGGGTCTGCGAGCCGCTCGCGGCGGCGGCGTCGAGGGCGCGCCGGTACCCCGCCGCGAGCTGACCCATCGAGCGCTCCCAGGAGCGCGCGCGGGCGGCCCGGGCGGCGGCGGCGCCGAGCCGGCGACGCAGCTGCGGCGAAGAGGCGAGCTGCAGCAGCGTGCCGGCGATCTGGTCGGCGTCGGGACGGCAGAGCAGGCCGGTGTGACGGTTCTCGATCAGCGTCGCCGGGCCGCCTTCGGCCACTGCGACTATCGGCAGGCCGCTGGCGGCAGCCTCGAGGATCACCTGGCCGTAGGTGTCGGTGCCACTGCAGAAGAGAAAGGCGTCGGCGCTGGCATAGGCCCGCGGCAGATCCTCGCCATCGAGCCATTGAAGAAAGGTCGCCCGCTCCCCCAGCCGCTTGCGCAGATGAGCTTCCTCCGGTCCACCGCCGGCCAGCAGCAGGTGCAGGCGGGGATCGCGGGCGTGGGCGCGGAGGAAGCTCTCGGCCAGGAGGTCGACTCCCTTCTCGCGGGTGAGGCGGCCGGCGTAGAGAACTTTGATCTCGCCCGGGAAGGCGTCGCGGCGGGCCTTCGCCGGGTCGAAGCGAGCCGTGTCGACGCCGCGCTCCCAGCGACCGAGGCGGGCGGGGTCGGTGCCGAGGGCGAGGACCGAGGCGTCGGCCGAAGGACTGGGCGAAAGCACGGCCCCTGGGGCGGTGTAGAAGGCAGCGAGGCCGGCACGGGTCAGCGCCTCCAGGGTTGCGTCCTTGCTGCGCATGCCGGCGTAGGTGACGAGCTCGGTGTGGTAGCTGGCGATCAGCGGCACCCCGGTGATCCGGCTCATCAGGGTGGCGCCGATGCCGGCGGGGCCGGGGGCGGTGACGTGCACCAGGTCGTAGCAACCGTCGGCGAGCGTCTCGACCAGGTCCGGCAGCCCCGGCACGCCCAGCGTCATCCCCTCGTAAAAGGGAATCTCGAGCTCGGTCGCGGCGGGCAGGCGACGGTCGACGCCGGGGTCGGTGCCGACGATGTCGACTTCGAAGCCGGGGACGCCGTGCTCGCGGATCTGCTCGATCGTGTGGGTGACGCCGTGCATCGAGCCGATCCCGTCGGCGATCACCGCCACCCGCTGCCGCTCACCCCTGCGATCCCGCAGCTTCGCCTTCTCGGCACCGAGGAACGCCGTCGCCGGCGCGTAGGGAACCGCCGGCACGAGCGCCCCGAACAAGCTGTTGACGGCACCCTGAAGGTCGCCGTCAGTTACCGCCTGCGCCCCACCCGCAACCGCCTCTCGCAGCCGGCGGTCGTGGATGCGGCGAGCGCGACGGTAGAGATCGGCGTGGGAGAAACCGTCGGACTGCAGGAACGCGATCAGCTCGCGCCCGCGCAGGTCAAGCCCAACCCCATCGAGCCAGGCATCCAACAAGGCTCGTGCATCGTCTGGACCTACATCAGCTGCGATCTTTCCGCCCCGCGCCGCCCCTTGCCGGATCACCCGCTCGGCCATCTTCAACACGGCGCCCGCCTGGACGGGCGGGACCCCCTCGCCGGACCCTCCCCGCTGTTGTCCGGCGAGGGGGTCCCGCCCGTCCCCCATCGACAGCGCCCGAGTCGCCAGCGCCATCGCCGCGTGAGTCCACTTCGCGGCGCTGCCCTGCTCCCCGCCCGCTTCGGCATCACCCCGCCGCAGGTGAGCAAGAAACTCTTCCGGCGTCGCGGCCGCAGGTGCCGCGGTGAAGGTGCGGCCGATGTCGACGCCGGCATGGTCATCGGACCCGCCGATGCCGGTGCCGCCCTGGGTCTCGATGTAGATCGCGGCGGGCATGTTCAGCTCGGCGGCCCGTGAGCCGTTGCGGACCTCCCAGATCGGGAACAGCTCCGCCAGTCGTCGCCGGTGGCGCCGGGTCAGCGGCGCGGCGACGTTGAAGAAGGGATGCGCCAGAGCGCAAACGATCCCCTGCTCGTGAAGGTAGGCGGCGCAGGCCTCGACGTCGTCGGAATGCGCCTGCAGCCACTCGTGGTCCCCGGGAGTGATCCCGTAGGTGAGGACGTGGACCGCCTGCGGCTCGCCGGCGAAGCGGGCGGTCAGCTCCTCGGAGACGAAGCAGTCGGGACGATCGGCCAGCTCGAGGCAGCCGTCGATCGTGTCGTGGTCGGTGATCGTGACGAAGTCCATCCCCCGCCGCTTGGCGAGCTCGTAGACCTCTTCCGGCGGCGTAGCGCACTCCGGCAGGCCCAGCGAGCGCTGCACCCCCAGCTTCGAATAGTGCGACGCGGTCGAGTGGCAATGCATGTCAACACGGGAAGTCATCGGTGCTCTCCCTCTTTCAAGTCGTTCTGTCGCCTACAGACTTCGCTACGTGCAGCAAGAAGATGTGAAAAGGCAGAGAAGAGGGGGCGAAGGTTGGGCTGTCGGACCTTGTCGGGCTATGTCAGAACAACGCATGCGCCACCTCGTTCGGGTGCTCGTCGGCGCTGCCTTGGGCACCGCTCTCCTCGCCTGCGTTGCGATTCCGGTCCCCGACGACCTGCCGGCCATTGCCCTGCGACAGCAGGGGCTCTACCGGCTTGAGGTGGCACTGCTGACCTTCTACGGCTGGCTGCTCCTCGTCACCCCCGCCTTCTCAGGCGTCGTCCGCGGCCGGCTCCCAATCGAGATCTCCACCCGCGGCGCAAAGTTCGCCGAAGAGGCGAGCGAATCGACGAAGGTGACTCGCCAGGCGCTCGAGCGCCTGGAGGAGACCACCAAAAGCCTTGCTGATGATCTCGTCGAGGCGAACCGGGAGATCGACCACCTGAAAAGAGGTGACAACTAATGACCAAGGGTAACTTTGCGTATATGAACCGGCAGGAACAGAGGGACCTCGCGCAGCGGCTAGCCGATGACTCCGAGGTCTTCGACTTCGCGAAGGCGCTGGAGGTCGTTGAATCCCGACCCTGGGAAGTCGAAAAGCTGCTGCGAATACGAGAGGAAAACAGAAAGAGCCAGGAAGAATTCGCACGAATTGTAGAACGGCAGCGGCGCGCCCTGATCGAAGACTACGGCTAGGCCGCGACGCGCTCGGGTGAGCCGTTGAGGCTGCCGTTGAGGAGGTCGAGGATGACTCCCTCGCGCAGGCCGCCCTTGCCGATCTGCAGGGGCTGGCCGAGCAGGTCGGAGACCTTCTCGAGCAGGAGGACCCCGGTCGGCAGGATGCGGACGCGGGTGGGGTCGAGCTCAAAGCGGCGGCCGACGTCGGCGGCGGGGTCGCTGGAGAGGACGCGGATGCCGCGCTCGAGCGTCTCGTACTCGAGAACGGTGCCGACGATGCGCCGCAGCGAGGTGGCCGAGCCGCCGACCGCCACGGCCTGGTCGGGCTTCTCGAACTCGACTTCCTCGAAGATGTCGTCGATGCGGTCGCGGATGCGGCGGATTTCGGCCGCGGAGGGCGGATCGGAGGAGATCAACTCCTCGGCGAGGTTGCCGGAGCCGACCGGCCAGGAACGGACGCTCTGGACGCCGTCGGCGACGGTGCCGAGGATCACCTCGGTCGAGCCACCGCCGATGTCAACGACGCCGATCCGCCCCTCGGCCGCATGCCCGAGCGTCTTCGTCGCGCCGAGGAAGGAAAGCCGTCCCTCCTCCTGCTCGGGCAGGACCTCGATCGAGATGCCTGCGGCGGTTCCGACCGCCTCCGCCACCTCTTCGCAGTTGCGAGCATCGCGCACCGCCGCGGTGGCGACGGCGCGGATCTCCTCCGCCCCCATCTCCTGCGCCAGCCGCACCTGCGTACCGACGACCTCCCCCACTTCGGAGATTTTCTCCGCCCGGATCGCGCCTTTCTTGTCGACCGCCTTGCCGATCCGCGTGTAGGCCCGCTGCTCCATCACCTTCTTCAACTGCCCATCCACAGGCTCCGCGACCAGCAGTCGCGTGGTGTTAGAGCCGATATCTATCGCCGCACAAAGGGTCATGGGTATCCCACCCATCTTCCCAGGCACCCCGGATCTCACACGAGGACCCGACCTAAGAGGGATGCGAGGCGTCCTCGAACTCCCGGAACAACCCCGTAACGACGAAGGCAACCTGCTCGCCGATATCCACCGCATTGTCAGCCGTCCGCTCGATCGCCCGCGCCGCCAGCAGCATCGTCATCGCCCACTCCCGCTTGTCGGCGTCGTCGCCGAGCTCCAGCGCCAACCGGAAGCAGTCGCGGTTGAGATGGTCGACGTCGTCGTCCTGGCGGACCAGGTCCTGCGCCATCTCGATGTCGCGCTCGGCGAAGGCCCGCTTCGCCTGGCCGATCAGGGCTTTCGTGTGGCGGCCCATGGTGAGGATCAGGTGGACCATCTCCTCGTCGGCCGGCGGCTCGTTGCCGGAGATCGGGATCAGCTTGCAGACGTTGACGCACTGGTCGCCCATCCGCTCGATGTTCTTCAGCACGTGGAGCAGCGCCGAGATCAGCCGCAGGTCGGTGGCGACCGGCGATTGCGTCGCCAGCAGGGTGATCAGCGCCTGGTGCACCTCGAGGTAGCGGCCGTCGATCCGGTCGTCGTCGGCGACGACCAGCTGCGCCAGCTCGACGTCCTGGTGCTCGATCGCTTCCATCGTCCGCCCCAGCGCCGCGTTCACCAGGTCGAGCCCGCCGAGGGCGCTCGCCTCCAGGTTCGCCAGTTCCTCCAGGTATTCGGCCCGCGCCACTTCCGGCATCGCCTGCCCCCTAACCGAAACGACCGGAGACGTAGTCCTCGGTCTCTTTCTTGTCGGGATTGGTGAAGATCTGCTCGGTCGGCCCGACCTCGATCAGGTGGCCGGGCGTGCCCGTGCCCTCGATGTTGAAGAAGGCGGTGACGTCGCTCGCCCGCGCCGCCTGCTGCATGTTGTGAGTGACGATGACGATCGTGTAGTGGCTCTTCAGCTCGCCGATCAGGTCCTCGATCGCCAGCGTCGCCACCGGGTCGAGGGCCGAGCAGGGCTCGTCCATCAGCAATACCTCCGGCTCGACGGCGATCGCGCGGGCGATGCAGAGCCGCTGCTGCTGGCCGCCGGAGAGGCTGCCGCCGGGCTTGTCGAGCCGGTCCTTGACCTCCTCCCAGAGATGGGCGCCGCGCAGGCTGCGCTCGACGACGCCGTCCTTCTGAGCCTTGCTGATCCGCGTCGAGTTGAGGTTGAGGCCGGCGGCGACGTTGTCGTAGATCGACATCGTCGGGAATGGGTTCGGCTGCTGGAAGACCATGCCGATCAGGCGTCGCACCACCACCGGGTCGACCCCCGACGCGTAGATGTCCTCGCCGTCGAGGGTCACCTCGCCCGCCACCCGCGCCCCCGGGGTCAGCTCGTGCATCCGGTTGAGCGAGCGCAGGAAGGTCGTCTTGCCGCAGCCCGAGGAGCCGATCAGCGACGTCACCTTGTTCGGCTCGATCGTCATCGATACCCCCTCAACCGCTTGGAAGTCGCCATAGAAGAGGTCGACCTCGCGCGCCTCGATCGTCTTCGCCGGACGGCCTGAAACCTGCTGTCCCTGCGGCTCGGCGATGACGTCCTCAGAGGGTTTGTACATCGGCTTTTTGCTCCTTGCCTCCACTGTCTCAGCGGATCTCGGTCTTGTAGCGGCGGTAGATCAGGCGCGCGACCACGTTCAGCAACATCACGATCGCGATCAGCGTCAGGGCGGCCGCCCAGGCTTTGTCGTAGGCGGCCTGTTTCATCACGCCCGGCGAGCGGTACTCGTTGTAGGCGTAGACCGCGAGGTTCTGCATCCGCCCGTTGAACGGGTCGGTGTTCATCGAGTCGACGACGCCGGTCGTCACCAGCAGCGGCGCGGTCTCGCCGACGATGCGGGCGATCGCGATCATCACCCCGGTGACGAGGCCGGCGAAGGCGGTCGGCAGGACGACCTTGGTAATCGTCTTCCACTTCGGCGTCCCCAGCGCGTAAGCAGCCTCGCGCAGGTGATTGGGGACGATCTTCAGCACCTCCTCGGCGGAGCGGATGACGATCGGAATCATCAGCAGGGAGAGCGCCACCGATCCCATTACTCCGAGCCGGATCCCGGGGCCGAAGAAGATCTCGAAGAGGGCGTAGGCGAAGAGCCCGGCGACGATCGAGGGGATCCCGGTCATCACGTCGACGAAGAAGGTCAGCGCCCGGCGCAGGCGTCCGGTGCCGTACTCTTTGAGGTAGATCGCCGCCATGATCCCGATCGGGACCGAGATCACGGTGGCGACGCCGGTGATCACCAGGGTGCCGACGATCGCGTGGGCGGCGCCGCCGCCGCCGACCACGCCGCGCGCGTCGGAGGTGAAGAATTCGGCGCTGAGGCCGGGAATGCCGCGCTTGGCGACCTCGAAGACAAGCGAGAAGAGCGGGATCATCGCCAGCGCGAAGGCGCCCGCGATCAGCACCATCATCACCGTGTTGAGGCTGCGGCGACGCCAGCCGAGGCCGCCGGCGAGGAGGACCGAGGGGCGCTCTGGAGTCAGGGTTTGAACCGAGCCCTCCACGCTATTCCCCCTGCTGGCGGGCGATGATCCACCGCGCGCCCATGTTGGTGACCAGGGTGATCGCGAAGAGGACGAGGCCGGTGGCGATCAGGGCGTTGATCGCCAGGCCGCTCGACTCGGGGAAGTCGAGGGCGATGTTGGCGGCGATCGTCGAGGGGTTGGCCTGGCTGATCAGGTTGAAGGTGACGGCGCCGGAGACCGAGAGGATGATCGTCACCGCCATCGTCTCCCCCAGCGCCCGCCCGAGGCCGAGCATGGCGCCGCTGATCACCGAGGAGCGGCCGAACGGCAGCACCGTCATCCGGATCATCTCCCAGCGGGTCGCGCCCAGCGCCTGCGCGCCTTCCTGCAGCCGGCGCGGCGCCTGCGCAAACGCCTCGCGGGCGACGGCGGAGACGATCGGCAGGATCATCACCGCGAGCACGAGCCCGACGACCAGCATCGTCCGCCCGGTGACCGAGGCGGGGCCGTCGAAGAAGGGGAGGAAGCCGAGCTTGGCTTCAAGCCACTTCATCACCGGCACCATCTTCGGCCCGAGGACGAAGATGCCCCAGAGGCCGTAGATGATGCTGGGGATCGCTGCCAGCAGGTCGATCAGATAGCCGAGCGTGAGCGAGAGCCGCGGCGGCGCGACGTGGGTGATGAAGAGCGCCGCGGCGACCGCGAGCGGAACCGCGATCAACGCCGCCAGCGTCGCCGCCAGCACCGTCCCGAAGGCGAGCGGGGCGACGTAGTCGATGAAGGTTTTCCCCTCCGGCAGCTCCGAGGCGCTGGCGGTGAGGGCGGGATAGCCCTCGGAGAGGAGGAAGATCGCGACCCCCGCCAGAAGGGCGAGGATCGTCACCGCGGCAACGGTCGCGGTGCGGGAGAAGACGCGGTCGCCGACGCGGCGGCGTCCTCCGGACGCCGCCGCCAGCAACTGGCCCGCGTTGGTCGTGGTGTCGACCGAGGCCACGTCCCCCCTAGCCCGCTTCGATCGCTTCCACGGCGGGGGTCACTTTCTTCGTCAGCGCCGAGGAGAGCGGAGCCGAGCCGGCCTGTTCGGCGGCCAGTTCCTGCCCTTCCGGGCTGATCAGGTATTCCGCGTACGCCTTGACGGCTTCCGCTTCGGAAGCGGAGTCGTACTTGGTGCACGCGATCAGGTACGAGGTGAGGACGATCGGATACGTCCCCTCCGCTTCGGTCTTGCGGTCGAGCTTGTAGGCGAGCATGTGCTTGCCGGCGCTCAGTTCCTTGTCGAGGGGCGACTCCTCGAGGACCTTGGCCGCGGCCTCGGGGGTCGGTTCGGCGTATTCGGAGCCGACTTTGACCATCGCGGCGCTGAGTTCGCCGGCCTGGCTGGCGTCGGCGTAACCGATCGTGCCTTCGCCGGCGCTGACCGCTTCGACCACGCCGGAGGTGCCGGACGCGGCTTCGCCGCCCTTGACCGGCCAGTCGCCGCTGACTTCGAACTTCCAGACGCTGGGGACGACCTCGGAGAGGTATTCGGTGAAGTTCTCCGTGGTCCCCGACTCGTCGGAGCGGTTGACCGGGGTGATGCGGGTGTCGGGCAGTTCGACGCCGGGGTTGTCGGCGGCGATCGCCTTGTCGTTCCAGCTGGTGATTTCCTGGGCGAAGATCTTCGCCAGGGTTTCCGGGTCGAGCTTCAGCCCTTCGACGCCCGGCAGGTTGTAGATGATCGCGATCGGCGAGATGTAGTCCGGGACCTCGATCAGTTCGCCCGGGGCGCAGCGCTTTTCGGCCTTTTCCAGTTCGCCTTCTTCGGGCGAGAGCGCCGCGTCGCTGCCCGCGTAGGCAACGCCGCCGGCGATGAACTGTTCGCGGCCGCCGCCGGACCCGACCGGGTCGTAGGAGATCGTCACGCCGCTGTTGGCGTTCTCGAATTCGGCGATCCAGGCTTCCTGCGCCGCCTGCTGGGCGGTCGAGCCCGCCCCGGCGACTTCACCCGAGACTTCGCCTCCGCCGGCCGAGGAACCCCCACCGGTTTCGCTGTCGCTGCTGGACCCGCACGCGGCAACGCCGAGAGCGAGGGCCACGGCAAACGCGATCACCACAAGCCATCTAGAGCTGAACATCAGTCTCCTCTTGATTCGTTTCGACATAGCTGAGGCGGAGGCTCCCAGCGGTCGTTGCCCAGCTTGTTACTGCGCTGTGTCGAGGATGTAAAAAAGATGTAAAAGGCCGCCGAGAAGCGGCTTTTTGCCTCAACCGTCGGGCGAAAATCGGTAGCCGATGCCGTTGTGGGTATGGATCAGGCGCCGGCCGGGGAGCGCCTCGCCGAGCTTCGCCCGCAGGCGGCTGACGTAGACGTCGACGGAGCGGTCGTCGTCGCGCGGCGCCCCGCCCCAGACTTCGGCGAAAAGCTCCTCGCGGGTCATGATCCGCTGCGGGTGCCCGGCGAGGCTGCAGAGCAGCTGCAGCTCACGGACGGTGAGGCTGAGCGGCCGCCCGTCGACCAGCGCGGCGTGCTCCTCGGGCTTGATCTCCAGCCGTCCCATCCCCGCCGAGGATGGCCGGCGCCGCAGGGGTGGCGGTTACCCCGCCGTAAAGGTCTTGTGAACGACCTGTGAAGAGTTGGGGTGCGGCTCGGTGGCCGTCGACTCCGGCGCGACCGCATCCGGCGCGGCCGGGCGCAGCTCCTCCTTGACAATCCCCGCCGGTTCGGGCTCGAAGCGGTAGCCGATGCCGAAGTGGGTGTGGATGTAGGACCAGCTGGGCGAGCGCTTCTCCAGCTTCTGGCGCAGCTTGCGGACGAAGACGTCGACCGAGCGATCGCCGTGGGCCATCGCGTATCCCCAGACCCGCTGGTAGATCCTCTCCCGCTCCAACACCTGGCCGCGCTCCTCGGCGAGCAGGTAGAGCAGCTCGAACTCGCGCCTCGTCAGGTCCAGTGGCTCTTCGCCGACGAAGGCCTGGAAGCGGTCGGGGCGGATCTCCAGCTCACCGGCGCTGAGCGGCGCCCCCTCGGCCTCGCGGCGGCCGTTGTCGTGGCGGCGGGCGACGGCTTCAAGCCGGGCCAGCACCTCCTCGGGATGGCAGGGCTTGGTCATCCAGTCGTCGACCCCCAGCCGCAGGCCGCGCACGCGCTGGGCGACGGTGGAGCGACCGGTGCAGACGACGAGGCCGAGTTCCGGCAGCATCGCGGCAATCCGCTCCAGGTAGTCCCAGGCTTCGTCGCCCAGCACGGCGGGATCGACCAGCAGTGCGTTCAGCTTCATCGCGACGAGGTCGCGCGGCGGCAGGGGCCCGGCGCTGCGGTTGAGCTGCCAGCCCGCGGCTTCGGCACGCTTGTTGAAAACGGTGACGAAGCCGCTGTCGGTGTCGATCACGGCGATGCGGATAACCGGATTGTATGCACCTCAGAGGCGCGAACTCCCTGCGTTCACAGGATTTTCACAGCCGGGGGCGGGCGCACCCCGAATTTGCGGGAACGCCCGCCTAGAACGTCGCCGGCCGCAGGCCGGTGGCGATGATCAGCAGGACGGCCACCCCGACCACGTAGCGGTAGAGGACGAAGGGGCGGTAGCTGGTCGTGCGCAGGAGGCGCAGGAGGAAGGAGATCGCCAGGTAGCCGGAGACCGCCGCGGCGATGGTCCCCACGATCATCGGCCCGGCGACGCCGGACGGCAGCCCGTCGTGGACCGCGCTGGCTGCCTTGAAGATGGTGGCACCGGCGACCGCCGGGATCAGCAGCAGGAAGGAGAAGCGGGCGGCGGCGTCGCGGTCGAGGCCGAGCCAGCGGCCGGCGGTGATCGTGATCCCCGAGCGAGAGGTGCCGGGCGCCAGGGCGAGGACCTGGGCGAGGCCGATGTACCAACCGTCGCGCAGGCCGGTGTCGCCGAGGTTGCGGCGCTGCGGCATCCGGTCGGCATAGCCGAGCAGGGCGCCGAAGATGATCAGCTGCAGGGCGATCATCCACGGCTCCCCCAGGTGCTCGTCGATGAAGCTCGAGCCGAGACCGCCGGCGATCACGGCGGGGACGGTGCCGATCGCGATCGCCACCGCCAGCCGCTGCTCCTGCGTCCGCACCGCCCGCTGCCGCACCGCCGCCAAGAACCCCTTGATCAGCATCACCACCTCGACCCGGAAGTAGGCGATCGCGGCGATCAGGGTGCCGAAGTGCAGGGCGACGTCGAAGGTCTTGTTGAAGGCCTCGTGGGTCTGCAGGAAGGTGTAGTCCTGGAGCCAGGGGACCAGGATCAGGTGACCGGAAGAGGAGATCGGGAGGAACTCCGTGAGCCCCTGCACGACCCCCAGCAGCAACGCCTCGAGGTTCGACATCGGCGCGCATCCTATGCCGTGCCGCTCCGGCTTGCGCTAGATTCCCGGCCGTGAAGCGCACCGCCGCAGCCCTGCTCTCGATCTGGGCCCTGATGCTGGTCATCGCCCCCGCCGCCCTGGCCGAGGAGGGCGTCGGCCTCGCCGGCCCCACGACCGACAAGACGGTGACCTTCTTCTGCTTCGGCGTAATCGCCTTCTTTGCCGGCCTGGTGATCGTCCTCTCGCTGATCCAGAACAAGCTGGAGAAGCGCAAGGAACAGCGCCGGGCCGACCTCGCTCGCTTTAACTAAGGGTTTCGACGAACACCCACGCTTCGGGCCGAGATGCCGCCTCCTCCTTCACCTGTTCCTTTTCGGCCCATAGCAACAGATAGGCACAGGTGAGAGGCGCGCCTCTCCCCGTTCCCGCCCGGCCCAACAGCGGGGGCGGGATGGAAGCAGCGGCTTTGCCGTCACCCTCGCCTCGCCAACCGTGGCGCTCAGGAGAGGCGGAAGCCGGTAAGTAGGCGTTTCTCGGCTTCGCCCTCGACCTTGGCGACTACTTCGACTTTGCCCTCGAGGGGGGTGTCGCGGATCTTGGTGGCGAGGAGGTCGTCCACCTGGAAGATGCCGGCGGAGTTGTTGAGCTGGATCTCGATTCGGATCGGGCGGTCTTCGCCGCGCTCGATGCGGACCTCGTCGATCGCGGCGGCGGAGATCGAGTGGATGCCCTCGTGGCCTTTCTCCATCGGGATCCGAGTGCGGCCCTGGGCCATGTCTAGGGCGTCGGCGACGCGGACGACGCCGGCCTCGAGCGTGTAGGGCTCGCCGCGACGGCGGTGGCCGATGATCGCGTGGAGGATCTCGGAGGCGACGACGGTGCGCTCCGGCTCGCGGTAGGCGTCGGCGAGGAGTCGCTCGAGCGCGGCGTTGGCGAGGAAGAGCGAGTAGGCCTCGTGGTCGGCGCGGTGAATCGACATGCCGACGTCGTGGAGCAGGGCGCCGCCGGCGACGACTACTTCGGCGTCGCGGTCGCGCATCCCGTGGTCAGCGACCATCGCCGGCTCGACCCCGGCTTTGAGCAGCAGCCGCAGCAGGCGCAGGGCGATGTTGAGGACGATCTGCATGTGGACCCAGGAGTGGTCCGACATCCCCAGCCGCTCGGCGTGGACCTGGGTCATGTACCACCAGGCCCGCACCTGGTCATCGGAGTTGACCGCCTCGAGGAAGCTCTCGAGCTTGCGGTTGCCGCGGGTCGGCGCCCGCACCCGCGCCTCGGCGACCGCCTCTTTCGGCGGTTTGCGCCGAGGTCCCTCGGGATCGGGCGCCGGTACCTGCTCCTCGCTCACATCGCGGATCGTAGGCTCAACCGCAGACGGGCCAGGGGCTGGAGCCGGAGGCGGCATAGAGCAGCGCGGCGCGGTAGTCCTGCTCGGCCTCGGGAGCCGCGGCGGGGTCGCCGCTGCCGCCCATCGAGGCCCAGGTGCCGTAGTCGAACTGGTATTTGCCCCGGTAGGTCCCGTCGGAGGAGACGGCGGCCGGATTGCCACCTGACTCGCAGGAGGCGATCGCTTCCAGGGTCGAGAGCGAGACGCCGCCGGGCAGCTCGGCGAACTCTTCTTCGCGTTCGCGCTCCCGCCTGCGCTCGGCCGCCCGTTCTTCGGCGCGGATGTCCTCGGCGATGCGGTGGACGAGGTGCTGGAAGCGATCCACCGGTCGCTGCAGCGGCGCCAGCGGCACCACCTGGGCCGACCCCAGCTTGGGCCCGGGGTCGGGGCTGCCGCCGCCCGCGGCAAGAGCCGCCGCCGGGAAGGCGAGAAGGATGAACAAGATCGGAGTGAAATGTTTGCGTTTTATGAGCAAGCGCGAAACCGTGAGGGTTCGCGCCGATCTCATGTGTGGGGGGCATCACAGAAGCCCTCTATCTCGTTACGAGCCGCACAAGCTCAGGCACGGAGCAGGCCGTCGCCGCGGGTGACTTGATCGCGATCTTGCGGCGTCAGACCGCTTTGGCGACCAGCAGGCGCAGGTCCGGAAGGGTCCGGAAGGACTTCACGTCGACGCTGCCGTAGCCGGTCTCCCCCATCCAGCGGGAGACCTCCTCGACCGTGTAGGTGTCGGCGCCGGAGGTGAGGTGGAAGAACAGCCCGAGGATCGAGGCGGTGTTGGCCCGCTGGCTGGCGGGGCGGTCGTAGAGGTCGAGCACGGCGAACGGCGAGCCCGGCCGCAGCACCGCGCGGATCCGGGCGAACAGCGCCCGCGCCTGCTCGGGCGAGAGATGGTGGATGATGTTGAAGCAGAGGGCGCCGTCGTAGTGGCCGTCGTAGTCGACCTCGAACATGTCGCCGACCAGGTGGCGGACGCGGTCGCTCATCCCGGCTTCGGCGACGATCTGCTCCCCCACCTTGGCGCTGCCCGGCAGGTCGACGATCGTCGCCCGCAAGCCCTCGTGGCGTCGGCAGAGCGCCATCGAAAACTCGCCGTGGGCGCCGGCGACGTCGAGGATCGAGTGGGCCCCCTTCGCCAACGGAATCCCCTTCGCGACTTCGGCGCTCGAGAGCCGTGCGACCTGGTACTGGCCCCGGATGTAGGACTGCCAGTAGGGGTCGTCAGCGCCTTTCTCGTGCAACTCGACGTGCTTGCCGTCGCGGACCAGGTCCTCGAGCCCCGCGTACCAGTCCCAGTAATGGGCGGTGTCGGCGAGGAAATCGCCGAGGTAGGTGTCCGAGCGCGGGTCGAGCCAGGGCCGGCCGCTCTTCGTCATCTCGTAGCGGCCGTCGGGCCGCTGCCGCACGTGCCCCAGCGTGGCGATCACGTCGAGGACCCGGATCGTCCCCGGCTCCCGCAGGCCCAGGTGCTCGGCCAGCTCGCCCGGCTCCCGCGGCCCCTCGGCCAGCGCCTCCAGAATCCCGGTCCGCTGCGCCACCTGCAGACAGCGGGCGATCGGCATCGCGAACATCGCCTCGCCGATCGGCGTCGGCAGTTTGTTGAGGAGGAGGCCGAGGCGCTCCACCGCTCCATCGGGCACGGCAGCGATCCGCATCGGCCCCACCCTATCCGCGATCATCCCGGGAATGGGAGAGGCGCCGACTTCGCGACTGCTGCTGGCCTGCCCGGATCAACCCGGACTGATCGCCCGCGTCAGCGGCTTCCTTGCCGAGTCCGGGCTGAACATCGTCGACGTCGACCAGCATTCGAGCGCCGAGGGGCGCTTCTTCATGCGGATGGTCTTCGACCGGGTGCCGGACGCCGAACGGGAGGCGCTGGAGCTGCGCTTCGCGCGGGAGATCGGCGAGCCGTTCGCGATGGACTACGCCTTCCGCGAGACGGGGCGCACCAAGCGCGCCGTGGTGATGGTCTCACGCGAGGACCACTGCCTCTCCGACCTGCTCTGGCGCTGGCGCAACGGGGACCTCGGCGGCGAGCTCGTTGCCGTCATCTCCAACCACCCCGATCACCGTGACCAGGTCGAGGCGGTCGGCCTCCCCTTCCACCATGTGCCAGTCGCTCCCGATACGAAGGTCGAGGCAGAGCGGCGGATCCTCGACCTCCTCGACGGGGTCGACCTGCTGATCCTCGCCCGCTACATGCAGATCCTCTCCCCCGAGTTCCTGCGAGCGCTAAAGGCGCCGGCGATCAACATCCACCACAGCTTCCTGCCCGCCTTCGTCGGCGCCGACCCCTACCACCGCGCCTACGAGCGCGGCGTCAAGCTGATCGGCGCCACCGCCCACTACGTCACCGCCGAGCTCGACGCCGGCCCGATCATCGCCCAGGACGTCGAGCCGGTCGACCACCGCGACGAGGTCGCCGACATGATCAGACTCGGGCGTGACGTCGAGCGCCTCGTCCTCGCCCGCGCGGTGATGGCCCACCTCGACGACCGCGTCCTGCTCGACGGCGACCGCACGATCGTCTTCTGAGATGGGCCCGCTGCCTCCAGGATCCTCGGCGCCGGCCTTCGTCCAGGGGTTCCGCTACATCCGTGACCCGCTCGGCTTTACCTCCCGCTACCGCGAACGCTACGGGGACATCTTCACCGTCCGCTTCCCCTTCTTCGGGCTGATCGTCTACGTCGCGAGCCCCGAGCTGGTGAAAGAGGTCTTCACGGGGTCGCCGAGCATCTTCCATGGCGGCGAGGCGAACGCGACGCTACTGGAGCCGGCGGTGGGGACCAGCTCCGTCATCACCCTCGACGACGAGCCGCACCTGCGCCGGCGCAAGCTGCTGCTGCCGCCGCTCCACGGCGAGCGCGTGCGCCGCTACGGCGAGCTGATCGCCGAGGTGACGCGGCGGGACATGGAGACCTGGCCGGTCGGCATGCCGTTCGCGCTGCGCCCGCACACCCAGCGGATCACGCTGACGGTGATCCTGCGGGCGATCTTCGGGATCACCGACGAGGCGCGGGTCGATCACGCCACCGAGCTCATCGACGAGTTCTCCGACCGGGTGACGACCATTACCCGGCTGCCGTTCCTGCAGCGGGGCAAGGGGCGGCGCCTCCCCCCGTGGCGCCGCTTCGTGCGGGCGCGCAACGCGCTCGACGCCTTCATCTACGAGGAGATCAAGCTGCGGCGGCGGGAAGCCGAGAGCAAGGAGCGCGACGACATCCTCTCTCTGCTGCTGCAGGCACGGCACGATGACGGCTCGCCGATGTCGGAATCCGAACTGCGCGCCGAGCTGGTGACGATGGTCGGCGCCGGCCACGAGACGACCGCCACCAGCCTCGCATGGGCAATGGAGCGGCTGCTGCGGACGCCGGCAGCGCTGGAGCGGCTGCGCGAGTCGATCGCCGCCGGCGAGGATGACTACCTCGACGCAACCGTGCAGGAGACGCTGCGGGTGCGGCCGGTGTTGATCGACGTCGCCCGCAAGCTGACGCGGTCGGCGCGCATTGGCGGCTACGACCTTCCGGCGGGGATGTTCGTGTTGCCCGGGATCGCGGCGGTCCACTTCCGCGATGACCTCTATCCCGCGCCTCGCGAGTTCCGCCCTGAGCGCTTCCTCGACGGCAAGACTGACAACTACGCCTGGATCCCCTTCGGCGGCGGCGTCCGCCGCTGCATCGGGGCGGCCTTCGCCGAGTTCGAGATGCGGACCGTCCTTCGGGAGATCGTCGGCCGAGCGCGGTTGCGGGCGTCGGACCCTGCGCCGGAAAAGGTCGCCACCCGCAACATCACCCTGGTGCCGGCGAAGGGGACGCTGGTGGTCTTGGAGCAACCGCTCGCTCAGGCGGTCGAAGCCGTCTCCGCTTCGGCCTGAGCTTCCTCCCACTCGGAGTACAGCTCCTCGACGGCGGCCTTCGCTTCTTCGTGTCGCTTCGTCGCCCGCTCGATCCGGCCCGGGCTCGACCAGGCGGCGGGGTCGGCGAGCTCGTCCTCGAGCTCGCGCAGCTTCGCCTCCGCCGCCTCGATCCGCTGCTCCAGCTTCGCCGCCTTGCGGGCCGCTTTCTGCGCCGGCTTGGTCGCGCTGTACTTCTTGCCGCCGGCCTCTCCCGACGATGCTTTCGCCGCCGCGCTCGCCTCCGACTCGCGCTCGTCGCGCCGCCGCTGGTACTCGGCCCAGCCGCTCGGGTGACTTTCCAGTTTGCCGTCCTCGCAGACGAGGGTGCGGCTGCCGACCGCCTCCAGCAGCGCCCGGTCGTGGGAGACGAGCAGGACCGCCCCCTCGAACTCGACCAGGGCGTCCTCGAGCGCCTCGCGGCTCTCGATGTCGAGATGGTTCGTCGGCTCGTCGAGGATGAGGACGTTGGCGCCGGAGGCGACGAGGATCGCCAGCGAGAGCCGCCGCTGCTCGCCGCCGGAGATGTCAGCCAACTGCTTGTCGGCGTCGCCGCCCGAGAAGAGGAAGCCGCCGAGCAGCGCCCGCGCCTGGTTCTCGGTCAGGCCGGTCTCGCGCTTGGCGGCGTCGAGAACGGTGCCGGAGCCGGCGGCGGTGTCGGCATGCTGGGAGAGGTAGCCGAGCTTGACGTTGTGACCGCTGCGGACGCTGCCGCCGGCCGGCTCACGCTGGCCGGCCAGGGTCTCGATCAGGGTCGTCTTGCCGGCCCCGTTCGGCCCCACGAGGACGACGTGTTCGCCCCGCTCGATTTCGACCTCGGCGCCGTCGAGCAGCGTCCGTCCCGGCACCTCGAGCCTGCCTTTGACCAGCTTCAGCACCACCCGTCCCGGCCGCTCCGGCGGCTTGAACTGGAAGCGCAGGCTGCGGGTGTCGCGGCGTTCGGCACGCGGGCCGTCGCGCTTCTTTTTCTCGATCTGTTTGACCCGCGACTGCGCCTGCCGAGCCTTCGTCGCCTTGTAGCGGAAGCGCTCGACAAAGCGCTCCATCCGGGCGATCTCCGCCTGCTGGCGCTCGATCGCTTTGCCCAGCGCGATCTGCCGCGCCGCCTGCTCCTGGCGCCAGGCGTGCCAGGGTCCGGCGAAGAAGCGGGCCCGCTGCGCCTCCAGCTCCAGCACCGAGGTGCCGACCGCCTCCAGGAACCAGCGGTCGTGGGCGACGAGGACCACGGCGGCGTCGAGGTCGACGAGGTAGCCCTCGAGCCACTCCAGCGAGGGGATGTCGAGATGGTTCGTCGGCTCGTCGAGGAGCAGCAGGTCGGGGCGGGTGGCAAGGGCGCGCGCCAGCGAGGCGCGGGTCAGCTCCCCGCCGGAGAAGGTAGAGAGCGGGCGGGCGGTCTGTTCCTCGTCGAAGCCGAGGCCGCGGAGGACTTCGAGCACCTGGTCGCGCCAGCGGTAGCCGCCGCCGGCTTCCAGCCGCTGCTGGGCGGCGGCGTAGGCGCGCATCGTCTCCTCGTCGCCGTCGCCCATGCTCGCCTCCAGCCGCGCCAGCTCGGCCTCGGTCTCGAGCATG
The DNA here is from genome assembly GCA_035688955.1 of Solirubrobacterales bacterium. Lineage (GTDB taxonomy): Bacteria > Actinomycetota > Thermoleophilia > Solirubrobacterales > 70-9 > VAYN01. Next base: position 69,097 of record DASSMJ010000053.1, read on the forward strand.
TCGGCGCGTCCGGAGAAGACGTACTCGCCGAGCGCCGCCTGCGATTCCCGCGGCGGGCGCTGGTCGTGGAGGGCGACGCGGGCACCGCGCTGCAGCGCCAGCGAGCCGGAATCGGGCGGCAGCTCGCCGGCCAGCACGCGCAGCAGCGTCGACTTGCCGGCGCCGTTGCGGCCGGAGAGCGTCATCCGTTCGCGCGGCTCGAGCTTGAAGGAGACCTCTTCGAACAGCAGCTTGCCGCCGACGTAGACGTCAAGCGAGGTTGCGGTCGCGATCGCCATGGTGCTTGCGAGGGTAGCCAGCGACCTGACTTAGGAGTACTTCGAGGCGATCTGCTCGATCGTCCCCATGGTGCGGCGGGTGTCGGCGCCGACCAGTGCCTCGATCGCCTTCAGGTCGAGTCCGGACTCGAGCAGGCCGCCGCTCGGCAGCCAGTAGAGCTCCCGTCCCTCAAGCGCCAGCAGGTCCTCATCACTCGCCAGTGCCAGCACCTTCTTCTTCGCCGCCGCAGTCGGTTTCTTCTGCAGAAGCGAGACCTGCAGTTTGCCCTTCGACTTGGCGACCGCCTTCGGGTTGAACGGCTGCTGCTCGGCGATCGCCGCCACCTCACTCATGCTGCGAAGGAACACCGGCACGTCGTAGCCGAGCCGCTCGTCGAGCTCCGCTTCCACCCGCTGCGCCAGTTTGCCCTCCGCCTCCCGCTTCGAGGAGGAGAAGATCACGTTGCCGCTGGCTCGGAAGGTCGCCACCTCCTCGAACCCCATCTCCTCGAAGTGCCGCCGCAGCCCCTCGTTCTTGATCCGGCGCTTACCGAGGTTCATCCCCCGCAGGAAGGCGACGTAACGTTCCATCGGCGGGGGATTATCGAGGTTCGTCAGTCAGGCCCGTGTGCGGCGGGCGCAGGCAGGCCGCGGCCTGCGGCACGAGCGCCGGCGCTCCGCTTCCCGGTTCAACCTCTCCAGGGCTTGCTGCCGTCGCCACTCCTCTGGCGTCCGCAGCCCCTTCGCCCGGTTGCAGCGGCGGCAAGCCGCCACCAGGTTGCCGGGCGTGGTCGGACCGCCAAGGGCCCGCGGGCAGACGTGGTCGACCTCCGCCGTCTCGCTGCCGCAGTACCGGCAGCTCCAGCGATCCCGCTCGAGCACGGCGCCACGCAGCATCGGATGGATCCGTCGCTGGCCTGGATCGGACGCGGCCGGATCCCAGCGGAGAAGGGGGTTTGAAGGTGAAGGGATTGACATCGAGAAGCGCGGCCGCCCCCCATCGGCCACTTAGATCAACCCCAAAACTCGACTTAGGTTTCGCCGAGGCGCCGTTCGATGCCTTAGAACAAGAAGAAGGGGCGCCGAAGCGCCCCTTTTCCTGCTGCCACTCGTCCTCGGACTAGTGGCGTGACGAATCGCTGTCGTCGCGGTCTTCGTCGTACGGCTCGCGCGAGCCGGACTTCGCCAGGCCGCGGCTGATCATGTAGCCGACGGCGACGATGGCGACGTAGAGCCATGCCTGCTTGGCGATGAACTCGTCGGTGCCGGGGGCGGTGTCGCCGCCCTTGATCGTGGCGGCGGCGGCGAGGATGCCAACGATCACCACGACCATGGCCCAGAACTCGGTCGTCTTGAACGCCTGTTTCGTCTCGGTGGCGAGACGGCGAACTCCGCCGCGCTGTGAGCGGCGGTTTACTTCGGCGCCCGCGCCCGGGGCGCGGGTAGTTGCTGACTCCATGAGATGCCTCCTGTGAATAGCTTGCCCAAGCTCGGTCAAGCCCGTTCGGACAAGAGAGCGCAACCTGGGAGGGTGAACAACAGCCCCCGATGAGAATCTCCGCGACTGGTGAACCTGGCGATCCACTCGGGAACTAAGTCCTATCTACCCGGCCGTTTGCAATGGGAAACGAAACCGGCCGGAACGCAGGGAAAGACGCCCTACCGGGCTGATCTTTCCAGTGGAGGCGCCGAGATTCGAACTCGGATCCGCGGACGCGGTGCGAGGGTGTCTACAGGTTTAGCCGGCGCTTGATTCTCGTCTCCCGGGGTCCGCGCCAGCGGGCACTGCGGGAGATAAAGCCCCTTCGATGTTCCCTTGCGGCCGGGGCGGTCCGCCTGGGTGAGCCCGATTCTGAAGCCGGTGCCCCTCCCCTCGGGCGAGGGAGGACCGACTCTCACAGCGCTTAGCTATTGACTAAGCGGCGAGGGCGAACTCATGGTCCGCACGTATTGGTTTGTGCTGGGGTTTAACGAGGCCTCCAGCAACCTCGACCTGCAACCGTTCGCACGAGTCGACCACGTCGAAGCCTGTCGCCCCCGTGCTTGGGAATGCACCCCATTGTACGGGGCCGGGGCGCTGAGCCTGAAATGATGCGCCCCGTGAGCGAGCGCAGCTACGACGCGATCGTCCTCGGCGCCGGCCCGGCGGGCGAGGTCTGCGCCGGCCGCCTCGCCGACGGCGGCATGCGGGTGGCGATCGTCGAGCGCGACCTGATCGGCGGCGAATGCTCCTACTACGCCTGCATGCCCTCGAAGGCGCTGCTGCGGCCCGCCGACGTGCTGGCCGAGGCGAAGCGGATCCCGGGGGTGCCGACCGGCCACGGCGAGCTCGAGGCGCCGGCGGTGCTCGCCCGTCGCGACGAGGTCGTCCACGACCTCGACGACTCGGTCCAGCTGCCCTGGCTGGAAGAACGGGGCATCGACCTCTTCCGCGGCAGCGCCCGCTTCGACGGCGAGCGACGGGTGCTGGTCGGCGACGACGTCTTGACCGCGGGGCGGGTGGTGGTGGCCACCGGCAGCAAGGCGGCGATGCCGCCGATCGACGGGCTCGACGACATCGAAGCCTGGAACAACCGCACCGCGACCAACGCCAAGCACGTGCCGGAGAGCATGATCGTGCTTGGCGGCGGCCCGGTCGGAAGCGAGCTGGCCCAGGCGTGGTCGAGCCTCGGCACCGAGGTGACGCTGATCGAGGGCGGCGAGCACCTGCTCTCCCGCGAGGAGGCGTTCGCCGGCGAGGAAGTGGCCGAATCGCTGCGGCAGAACTTCGGCGTCGACGTGCGGACGGGGACGAAAGTCGAGAGCGTGCGCTCCGGCGGAGCCGGCGTAATCGCCCAACTGAGCGACGGCGGCGAGGTCGAGGGTGCCGAGATCCTGATCGCGGTCGGGCGGGTGCCGAACACCGGCGACCTCGAGCTCGAATCCGCCGGGGCGCAGCCGAACGAACACGGCTACCTCGACGTCGACGACCGCATGCGCGCCGGCGGCAGCGAGTGGCTCTACGCGATCGGCGATGCCAACGGCCGCGCCCTCTTCACCCATATGGGCAAGTACCACGCCTGGGTCGCCGCCGAGAACCTGCTCGGGCGAGTCGTCGAAGTCCAAGCCGAAGCCCTGGGATCGCCCAGGGTCACCTTCACCGACCCCCAGGTCGCCGCCGCCGGCAAGACCCTGGCTCAGGCCAAGGAAGCCGGCATCGACGCCCGCGCGGTGGACGTCCCGACCGACGGGTCACCCGGCGCCAGCTTCCAGGGCAAGGACACCGGCGGCACCTCGAGGATCGTCGTCGATCAGCAGAAGGAGACGATCGTCGGCGCCACCTTCACCGGCTTCGAGACCGCCGACTTCCTCCAGGCGGCCACGATCGCGATCGTGGGCGAGATACCCCTCCCCCAGCTGAGGCACGCGATCGCGCCCTACCCCTCCCGTAGCGAGATCTGGCTGAAGCTGCTCGAGAAGTACGAAGAAGCCGCTTAGACCGTCGAGCGCTGCTTCAAGTCGTCCAGCAGGTCCTGCGGAAACCCGGCAACCTGGTCGAGGTCGTCGACGGTCTGGAAGCCGCCGAGGCGCTCACGGTGCGCTAACAGGCGCGTCGCCTGGGTCACGGAGAGATTCTGTTCGCGCAGCTGCTCGAAGGTGACCGAGTTGAGGTTGATCTGGGAGCCACCCTGGCTGCTCGGCTCGACCGACTGGGCAGCCGGGTCGGGTACCGAGTAGGTCGGCGGTGCCGGCGGCGGCGTCGGCGGTGAGAAGGACTCGACCGGGGGCGCAGGCGCCGGAGGCTCGGGCGCAGGCGCCGGAGGCGGGGTCGGCGGCGCGTAGGCCTCAGCCGGAGGCGGCGGGGGCGTGGGAGGCGAGAACGACTCGGCCGGAGGCGGCGGGGGCGGAGGCGTGGGCGCGGCCTGGAAGGACTGCATGTCCGCCGGCGGGGGCGGAGGCGGCGCGAACGACTGCTGCGGGGGAGCCGGGGGCTCGGGCACGGCCTGCGGGGGCGGCGGGGCGACGGGAGGCATCCCGCCTCCCTGGACCGAGCGCATCGCGGCCTGCTCGGCTTCGGCGGCTTTCTGCTCGGCCAGCCGGGCCCGTTCTTCGGCCTCGGCGACGCTGCGGCGCATCTCCTCGAGGCGCCGGTCCTGGGCTTCCTCTTCGGCCCGGCGTTCCTCCAGCCGTTTTGCCTCGGCGGCGCGCTCTTCGGCCGCTTTGGTCCGCTCTTCGATCTGGCGCAACCGCTCCTCGGCGGCTTTCATCTCGCGCTCGCGGGCCTGCCGTTCCTGCTCGAGCCGCTGCTCGGCGTTCTGCAGATCGGTCGGAGGCGGCGGCACGGCCTGCGGCCCGGGTTGCGGGACGTCCTGGATCGGCTGCGCGCCACCTGCCGGCGGCATCGCGCCGTGCTGCTGCAGGCGTTCAGCCTCGGCCATCCGCCGGTCGGCCTCGGCGCCGATCCGCTGCTGCTCGGAGCGGACCTCGGCGACCTTGTCGCGGACGCGCTGTTCGGCCAGGGTCGGGTCGTATTCGCCGGGAGCCGGAGTGCCGCCCGGGGGCGGCGGCGGGACGGCGGGCACGGCCGAGAGCTCGCCGGTCGGCGGCTGCACGGTCGTCGCCTCCTCCCACGGCGGCAGCTGCCCCGACGGCGGCACCTGGCCGCCGGCCTGGGCTTCGGCGACGGCGCGTTCGTTGGCGAGGCGCGCCTCGGCCAGCCGCTGCTCGGCCAGCGCCGCGTCGCGCTTGCCCTTGCGGCCGAGCTTGAGGCCGAAAAGGCTCATCTCGGTGAAGCCTTTCTTGCCCGACTCCGGCCCAGGCTGAGGAGCCGCGCCCGCGGGGGCCGCTACCGGTGGCGCCGCGGCGGGAGCCGGCTGGCCCTTCTTCTGCGCCTTGCGGCTCGCCCGCTCTTCCTTGCGACGCTGCAGCTCGGCTTTGCGCGCTTCGCGCATCTGGGCTCGTTTCGCCTGCTGTTCGGTGCGCTGGCGACGCTTGCGGTCCTTTGCCGACTCGTTCGCGGGCACCGCGCCGGGCACGGGCGCGGCGGCGACGCCGGGGGGCGGCACCGAGGCGCCCGGGGGCGGGGTCGATTGGCCGGGGGCGGGTGCGGGCGGCACAGCCGCGGCAGCCGGCACCGCCGACATCTCAGCGGTCTGCGTCGGCACGCCCTGCGGCGCGCCGACAGGTGCCGCGGCGGCCGGAGGAGCTGGAGCGCCTGGCTGCGCCGCCGCGGGCGCGCCCTGGGCGCCCTGCTTCGCCGCCTTCTCTTTGCTGCGCCGCTGCGTGATCCGCACGATCAGCAGCAGGACCAGGATGGCTACCAGGAGGGCAGCAACGAAATAACCGGTGTGGTCGCTCACGTAATCACTCGCCTTGTCGGGGAAAGATTCTGCGTTGGCCTGCGCCGGAGCGGCCATCACGAGGGCGATGATCCCAGCCCCGGCGGCGGGCAATCTCTTCATCGTCCGCATCGCGGTGAATCCTCCCATTTGGTTCTGCAGTTTCAACCTCAACGCATCCTTCCCTTGAACTCGCGCTCGACCTCTCGGCGGACATCGCGGTCGGCGATCTCACGGCGCCGGTCGCGACCCTCCTTGTTTCGCGCCAGAGCCAGCTCCACCTTCGCCCGCGGCCCTTTGAAATAGATCCTGGTCGGAATCAGGGTCAGACCTTTCTGCGCGGTTTTCCCGACCAGCCGCTCGATCTCCTCCCTGTGCAAGAGCAGCTTCCGCGGTCGCTCGGCCGCGTGGGCGTCGACCGAGGAGTACTCGTAGGGCGGGATATGCAGCTTGCGAAGCCAAACCTCGCCTTCGTCGACGACCGCGTAGGCGTCGGTCATCTGGGCCTTGCCGCCCCGCAGCGCCTTCACCTCGGACCCCTGCAGGACGATCCCGGCCTCCATCTTCTCGACCCACTCGAACTTGTGGCGAGCCCGCCGGTTGGTGACGACGTCGCCCGAGGCCGGCTCTCTCTTCTTCTTACTCTTTTTGCTCATCTGGGCTTGCTCATTCGGAACCCTCGTCGGCCAGCGCCAGTTCGGCCCGACCGCGCGGCGGATCGACTCCCGCCACCCGGACGGATATCGGATCGCCGAGGTTGATGCGGCCGCCCCCTCCGCGTCCGACCAGCGCGACCTCGGCCCGGTCGAGCTCGAAGCGATCGCCGGGAAGGCGCCGCGCCGGCAGCATCCCCTCGTATACGTCGCCGAGCTTGCCGCGGAAGGAGACGAAGGCGGCGGAGCGGATCACTCCCGAGACCTCGCCCTCGAAGACGGCGTCGAGCCCCCGCTCGCCCAGCTCCCGTTCCAGCAGGTACGCCGCGCAAATGTCGTCGGCGCTGCGCTCGATCTGGGCCGACTCGCGCTCGCGGGCCGAGGCCTCGGCGGCGGCGTCGCGCGCCTCGGCCAGGGTCGGCGCCTCCTCCCCCTCGCCGAGCAGCGCCAGCAGCGCCCGGTGGCAGACGAGGTCCGGGTAGCGCCGGATCGGCGAGGTGAAGTGGCAGTAGGCAGGGCTGGCGAGGCCGGCATGGCCGATGTTGCGCTCGCTGTAGGAGGCCTGCTTGAGGGAGCGAAGGACCAGCGAGGTGTAGGCCTGGCGGCCGTGGCCGCGCCGCTCCGCCTCGCGCCGCGCCAGGCGGCTCGCCTCGGCCGCCAGCCGGCCCGCCTCCTGCGGCGCAAGCCCGCCTCGCAGCGGCGGCGTCGGCACTCCCAGCGCCGCCAGCTTCTCCAGCAGGGCCTCGATCCGGGCGGCGTCGGGCTGGGCGTGGACGCGGTAGATCGCCGGCACCCGCTCGCGCTCGAGCAGCTGGGCGACCTGCTCGTTGGTGAGGATCATCAGCCGCTCGATCAGGCGATGGGCCTCGGTCTGGGCGACGCCGTGGGCGGCGGTTACGTTGCCCTCGGCGTCGAAGACGAACTCCGGCTCGAAGGATTCGACGTCGAGGCTGGTGGTGCCGCGGTGCTCGCCGAGACCGGCGGCGACTTCGCGGGCGGCGGCGAGAGGTTCGGCGACCTCGGCCGGGGCGCGGCGGCGGCCGGCGAAGATCTCGTCGAGCTCGTCGTAGTTCAAGCGGGCATCGGAGCGGATGCGGCTGCGGTAGAAGCGCGGCCGCTTCGGTTCCATCGCCGCGTCCAGCTCGATCTCGGTCGTCACCGCCAGCCGCTCGACGCCGGGGGCCAGGCTGCAGGCCTCGCTGCTGAGCGCATGCGGCAGCATCGGCTCCACCGCCCCCGGCACGTAGGTGCTGTTGGCGCGCTTGCGCGCCTCCTGGTCGAGCAGGGAGCCCGGCTTGACGTGGGCGGCGACGTCGGCGATGTGGATCCAGACGCGGGCGCCGTCGCCCTCGCGCTGGGCGGAGACGGCGTCGTCGAAATCGCGGGCGGTGGCGGGGTCGACGGTGAAGGTCGCCAGCGCGGTCAGGTCGCGCCGCGGCCCGCTTTCCCGCTCCGCCCAGCCGGCCGCTTCCCGCGCTTCCCCCTCGATCGTCGGCCGGAACCCGCGAAAGCCGAGCTCCTCCCGCAGCAGCTCCTCGACCGTCTCCCGCGCCGAGCGCTGCGCCTCGCGCTCGCGCGCCCGCCGCTCGGTCCGTGGCGCCCCGGCACGGCGGCTGCGGCGGCGTGGCTCCGACGAGGTGCGGCCGCGGCGGCTCCTGCCCCGGTCCGCCATCAGCCGCCGACCTGGCCGGCGAGAACTCCGAAGGCGCGCTGCTTGGCCTCGTCGGCGGGCGTCGCCGCGTCGTCTTTCACTTTCACGTCGGGATGGATGCCATGGCTCTTCGCCAGATTTACCCCCTGCGGCGTGAAGAACTCGCCAACCGAGAGCTTGAGGGCGCCGCCGTTGGCGAGGTCCCGCTCCTCCTGGAAGAGGCCCTTGCCGTAGGTGCGGGTGCCGACGACTGGGGCATCGGCGTCGTCGGCGAGGGCGGCGGCGAGAATCTCGGCGGCCGAAGCCGAGCCACCGTCGACGAGGACGACGAGGGGCAGATCGGAGATCGGATCGCCGGAGGTCTTGTGGACGCTGTCCCCCTGGGTCCGCGACTTGGTGCGGACGACGACCGAGTCCTTCGGCAGGAAGATGCCGGCGCTCAACACTGCCTCGTCGAGCAGCCCGCCGGGGTTGTGGCGGAGGTCGAGCACTATCCCTTCGGCGCCCTTCCTTTCCACCTTCTGCACCGCTTCGGCCAGCTGGGCGTGGGCGGCTTCGCTGAAGCTCAGCATCCGCACGTAACCCAGCTTCTTTCCCCCCACCTCCTTGACGCTGCCGCTGACGTTCGGCAGCGTCACCTCGGCCCGGGTCAGCGTCACCTCGCGGACCTTCTTCGTCTTGCCGTCGCGGACGCCGACCGTCACCTGCGTTCCTTCCGGCCCCTTGATCTTCTTCGTCGCCTCGGCGCTGCTCTCGCCGGCGATCGATTCGCCTTCGACCGAGACGATCGTGTCGCCCGGTCCGATCCCGGCCTCGTCGGCCGGGGAGTGCGGGAAGACGCTCGCCACTCCCAGACCGCGTTTCACCGGGACCACCGTAAGCCCGATCCCCGAGAAGCGCCCTTCGATCTGCTGGTTGAAGCTTTCCAGCGCTTCCGGGGAGAAGTATTCGCTGTAGCGGTCCTCCTCGTTGCGTTTGCGCAGCGCCCTGACCATCCCCTGCAGCGAGGCGTTGCTCAGTTCCTTGCCGCCGACCGGCCGGTAGTAGCTGTCTTCGATCGCTTCGGCCGCTTCCGCCGTCAGCCCGCCGGTTTCCTCGACGAAGACGTCCTTCAGCGGGCCCGGCAGGTTGCGCGGGTGGCCGCCGAGCCACATCCCGAGCGCCAGGAACGCCGCCAGGGCGGCGGCGAAGGCCACGGCCCCGCGTGCTCTCACGCGGGCCTCAGACCCGGAGGAAGCGGCGCAGGGTGATGCCGGAACCGATCGTCGAGACGACGATCGAGGCGGCGAAGAGGATCGCGATCAGCGCCGGGAAGCCGAGCGTCGAGTTGTTCTGCGCCGCCAGCACCCCGATCGAGTCGCTCAAGGGGTCGACGACGGTGATCTTGCCCAGCCACAGGATCAGTATGGCCACCAGGCCGCCCGCGAAGCCGACGACCACGCCCTCGATCATGAACGGCCAGCGGATGAACCAGCGGGTGGCGCCGACCAGGCGCATCACCTCGACCTCGCGGCGGCGGGTGTAGATCGAGAGCCGGATCGTGTTGCCGATCAGCATCAGCGAGGCCAGCACCAGCAGCGCCGTGATCACGGTGAGGACGATCTTCAGCGCGCTCGTCACCTGCTCGATCTTCGCCGAGGACTGCTGGCGGTCGAATTCGTTGCTGATGATCGGCGAGATCGCCTTTCCCTTTGGCCCGTTCGGGAAGACGGCTTCCTGGATCGCGGGGAGGTTGGCGGCATCGTCGGCTTTGACTTCGAAGCTGTTGGGCAGCGGGTTGGAGTGCAGCTCTTCGACGATCGTCTTGTCCTTGAGTTCGCCCTTCAGCGTCGCCAGCGCCTCGGACTTGGAGACGAAGGCGACTTCGGCGACGTGCGGAATCCCTTCCAGCTTCCGCTTCAGGCCGGCGATTTCGCCTTTGGTGGCGTCGTCGTAGAGCGCGTACTGGACGTTGAGCTGGTCGCGAACTTCCTCGCTCTTGCCCTGCGCGGTCTGGAAGATCGGGATCAGCATCCCCAGCAGGACGACGGTGACGACGGTGGTGACGATCGCCGCCAGCGAGGGGGCACCGTTGCGCTTGAGCGCACGCAGAGCCTCCTGGAAGAAAAAGATGACGCGTCCCATCAGTGCTCCGAGTGCCCGTTGGTCAGGGGCTCGCCCTCGGACCCGACGCCCATCTCGGCCCGCATCCGCAGGCCGAATTCGGTCGTCGACTCCTCCGTGTAGCCGCCGGAGACCTCGTCGCGGACGATCCGCCCCTCGTAGAGCTCGATCACGCGGCGGCGCATGTTGTCAACCATCTCGCGGTCGTGGGTGACGACGACGACGGTCGTGCCGGCCTTGTTGATCCGGTAGAGCAGCTGCATGATCCCGATCGAGGTGACCGGGTCGAGGTTTCCGCTCGGCTCGTCGGCCAGCAGCAGCGGCGGGTGGTTGACGAAGGCGCGGGCGACGGAGACGCGCTGCTGCTCGCCGCCGGAGAGCTGGTCGGGGTAGCTGTGGAGCTTGGTCGAGAGGCCGACCAGGCGCAGCGTCTGCGGCACCTGCTCGCGGATTTCGGCGCGGCTGGCGCCGATCACCTGCAGCGCGTAGGCAACGTTGTCGTAGACGGTGCGGTCGGGAAGGAGCTTGAAGTCCTGGAAGACGGTGCCGATGTTGCGGCGCAGCTGCGGGATTTTCTTCTCCGGCAGCTTGCCGATGTCCCGGCCGGCGATCTTCACCGAGCCTTCGGTGGCGGTCAGCTCGCGGATCAGCATCTTGATCAGCGTCGACTTGCCGCACCCGGTCGGGCCGACGAGGAAGACGAACTCACCGCGACCGATCCCCAGGGAGATCCGGTCGAGCGCCATGTGGCCACCGGGATAGACCTTGGTGACGTCGTTCAGCTCGATGATCGGAGCGCGACGCCCGCGGGGACGACGCGGCTCCTCGTTGCCGCCTTTGTTCTTTCGAGATCTACGCATCGGGGTGGTGCCTTCTCTGGTCACAGGGTGACTCCTGCGCCTCCCCGGCCCCGCAAGATCTCGCCCACGCAGGGGATCTTTCAAACGACGTCGGGCAGGGGGCGGCGAGAGGCGAGGCGGCGACGTTCCTCGCGGCGGCGGGCGGCGCCCAGGCGGTAGACGAAGAGGATCGCGATCGGCAGGGCGGTCAGGCCGGCGAAGGCGAGGAAGAGCAGGGAGCCGGTGTCGCTGCCGGCGCCGAGGGCGTGGAAGAGACCGAGGACGTAGACGGCGATCGTCGCCCGGTGCGCCTGGCGCCAGCGCCGCGCGCCGATATGCCGCCGCAGGTAGAAGCTGAGGCCGAGCAGGAAGGCGAGGTAGGCGGCGATCACGCCGATGCCGTTCCAGAACCGGTTGAGGTCAAGGACGAAGGGGACGGCGACGCCGGCTACCCCCGGCTTCAGCCAGGGGTCGGCGAGGACGGCGACGATATGGACGCCGATCGCGACCAGGGCGGCGAGCGCGGTCTGCTCGTGCAGCGCCCGCAGCGCCTTGGCGAACCGGGGGTCCCGCACTGGCTTTCCCGCCATCGTCAGACCGAGGAAGACGGAGGTGGTGACGAGGACGAAGGCGACCATCGCCGAGGAGCGGCTGACGATCCACCAGCCCTGGGTCGACAGCGTGTGCGGGATCGCTTCGATCACGAGCTCGAGGTGACGACCGGTGGGACTTCTTCCACTTCGGGTTCGACGTATTCGACTTCGGGTTCCGGTTCCGGTTCGACGTATTCGTATTCCGGTTCGACGCTTTCCGGCGCCGGTTCTTCCGGTTCGGCGGCATCGGTCTTCGTTTCAGTCGGCGCCGGCCGTGCCTTTCTCGCCGCCTGCGTCTTCCCGGCCGAGGTGCTCGCGCTGGCGCTGAGCTCGAAGGTGAGGACGGCGAAGATGACGGCGAAGAGGACAAGCGAGCCGATGACGACTGCGCGGGGGCGCGGAGTGGTCATCCTCCGAGGATTCGCCAGCTCCCTAAATCCCCCCTCAAGCGAGGCGATGTTTTGCCAAGGCTTTACCTAGGGAAAGACGGTCTCGCCGGTCGCCGAGTCGACGATCGAGATCGCCACCGCCGGGCATGCTTCGGCGGCCTCCATGACCAGCTCGTCGGGGCCGGCTCCGATCACCACCGCGGTGTCGTCGAGCCGGAAGACCTGGGGGGCGATCTCGACGCAGTCGCCGTGGGCGCTGCACTCGTCGGGGTCGACTACGGGCACGTAGCTCATGCCGGTACCTCCTCCTTTTGCGGGGCGGCGCGGTGGCCGGCCTCGATGCGCTTGCGAAGGGCGGGAACAGAGCGCGGCCGACCGACCGCGAGGCCGGCGACCGGAACGCCGCCACGCAGCAGCAACGCCTCGAAGCAGCGACCGGCGGTATCGCCCTCGACGAGAACCGAGTCGGCGAGGTGCGGGTGCCCGACCGACTGGATGCGCGTCCCGTACTGGTCGCTCCAGAAGCTCGGCAGCGGCGGCGTCCCCGGCTCCTCGCCCAGCATCGCCTTGGCCGCGGCGGCGCCCTGCCAGGCGGCCGCGTCCCAGTGCTCGGTGCGCGCGTGCCCTCCGAACCGGGGATCGAAGGGAATCGAGGCGTCGCCGGCGGCAAAGACGCCCGGGACAGCGGTGCGGCCCTGGACGTCGGTCTCCACCCCGCGCTCGCCGAGGCCGCTGCCGCGCAGCCATCCGGTCGCCGGGACGGTGCCGATGCCGACCACGACCAGGTCGCATTCCAGGCGGGTGCCGTCCGCCAGCTGCAGCTGCTCGACCCGCCCCGCGCCACGGGCGCTCTCGAGCAGTGCCCCGGCATGGAGGCGGGCGCCCTCTTCCTGGTGCAGCTGCGCGAACCAGCGCCCGAGCTCGTTGCCGAGGATCGGCGCCAGCGGCACCTCCATCGCCTCGACGATGGTCACCTCGGCACCGAGCCCGCGCGCCGTCGCCGCCACCTCCTGGCCGATGAACCCGGCCCCGACGATCGCCACCCTCACCCTCCGGGCCAGTTCGGCCCGAAGCCGACGGGCATCGGCGAGAGTGCGCAGGTAGTGGACGTTCTCGAAGCCCTCGAGGAACGGCAGGCGCCGCGGGGCCCCGCCGCTGGCGATCAGCAGGTTGTCGTAGGGCAGCGGCTCGCCGCCGGCGAGGACGACCGAACGCAGCCCGGGCTCGAGCCCCTCGGCCCGGGTTCCGAGGATCAGCTCGACCGCGTTCTCCTCGTACCAATCGGCGGGCCGGAAGGCGACCGTCTCTTCGGCGGCGCTGCCGGCCAGCACCGCCTTCGACAACGGCGGCCGATCGTAGGGCGGCTCGTTCTCGGCGCAGAGGATCCGCACCCGGCCCTCGTAGCCGCGCCGTCGCAGCGTCTCGGCGCAGCGCTGCCCGGCGAGGCCGCCGCCGACGATGAGGACGCCGTGGTCGGGCATCAGGCTTCCTCCAGGACCGGGGAGGGGATGCGAGGCGCCGGCCGCGGCGCCTTCCGGCGGCCCTGCTTCCTGGTCCGGGCCGAGATCACGCGGTAGACGAAGAGGCCAGCGATGGCCGGCGTGGTCAACAGCACCCACCAGCGGAACCAGACCGCGGAGGCGTCGCTGCCGGCGCCGAGCGCGTGTACGAGGCCGAGCAGGTAGACGACGACGGTTGCGCGGTGGGCCTTGCGCCAGAGCCTGGCGCCGATCCGGCGCCGCACGTAGTAGCTGAGGCCGAGCAGCGCCGCCAGGTAGGCGGCGATCACGCCGAGGCCGGTAAAGAAGGTCTTGAAGCCGAGCGCGAACGGGACAGCTACCCCGGTGACCCCGGGGTGCAGCCAGGGGTCACCGAGCAGGGTGATGCCGTGCACGGCGATTGCCACCAGCCCCGCGAGCGCGGTCTGCTCGTGGATCGCCAGCAGCTTCTTCGAAAGCCCCGGGCGGCGCATGACCTTGCCGGCCATCGCCAGCCCGAGGAAGACGGAGACGGTGACGAGCACCAGGGCCACCAGGCCCGAGGCACGGCTGGCGAGCCACCAGCCGTGGGTCTGGATCACTTCGACGACCCCACCCGAGCTCATCGCGCCACCTGCGGCAGTCGGATCCGCGGCGCCACCGCCAGCGGCCCGACCAGCTCGGCGCGGCCGCTGTCGTGGATCAGAATGCCGCCGCGGGCGGCGAGGATCGCGCGGCCTCGCCCCGGCCCTGAGAGGAGCGCCGCCTTCGAGAGCGTCTCGGCTTCCAGGGCGCTGTCGCCGAGCGCGGTGGCGCCGACCAGACCGGTCCAGGCGGGCTCGCCGCTCGCCGGGTCGAGCAGGTGATGGGCGTAGCGCCCGTGCTCGTCGCGCCAGATCCGCACGTTGATGCCGGAGGTGGCGACGCCGCCCGTACCGAGACGCAGGACGTGGGCGCGGCTGCCGCTGATCGGGTGTTCGACGTAGACCTCGTAGGGGTTGACGAGGGCATCGGCGCCACCGATGCGGATGTCGCCGCCACAGTCGACGATGAAGCGCGAGTAGCCCCGCAGGCCGGCGGCCACCAGGTCGGCGGCGAGGCCCTTGCCGGTGCCGCCGGTGTCGAAGCGCAGACCCGGTGGGCGGATCACCTCCCCCGCCTCCTCGTCGACCTCGAAGCCTCGCCAGCGCCGCTCCGGGCGCGGGCTCGCCGGCTGCCGCGGCGGCGCCGCGGCCAGCGCCTCGTCCAGCGCCAGGCCCGGCAACCCGGCGCGGGAGGCGACATACCCCGCCCTCTCGATCTCGCCGACCAGGGTGGGATCGACGAGACCGCCGCTGAGCTCGGCGGCGAAGACGCCCGCTTCGACGGCCCGTCGCATCAGCTCCGTGGCAGGCACGCGCTCGCGCGGGTCGGCGTTCAGGCGGCAGAGCTCGCTCTCGGGTTTGAATCGGGAGAGCGCGGCCTCCAAGTCTTCGACGAACCGCCGGGCCTGGTCGGCGGCGACCGCGGCCGGCGGCATCCCCGGGCCGGGCTCGCCGACGAGCAGGCGCACGTGGCTGCCCATCGCCTCGAAGCTGAGGTCGTGTTCGCTCATGAGGAGCTGGTCACCACCGGTTCGGTCGTGGCCGACGAAGAGCTGCTGCTGACGGGCGAGGCGGTGACGGTGTTTTCGCCCGGCGAGGGGACGATCGTCGTCACCACGCGCCGCTTGATCACCTTGCGCACCTGCACCGCCTGGGCACTCGGCGCCGGCTGTTCAGCCGAGAAGCGGTAGGCGAGCAGGGCGAAGAGGGCGGCAAACAGAAGGATCGAGATCCAGAAGACGATGCTCGCCGGTGGCCGCCGCGAGCGGCTGCGCTCAGTCATCGCCGCCCTCGCTCTCGTGCTCGTTCTCAACCTCGCCACCGCCACCACCGCCACTGGTCGCCGTCGTAACCGCTGCCGCTTCGCTGCCGCTGGTGCTGGTGGTGACGGCGGGTTCGTTGCTGCCGCTGGAGCCGGTGCTGACGGGGGCGGTTTCCGAGCCGCCGCCGCTGCTGCCGCTGACGACAGGGGCTGCGGAAGCCGCGGCCGGTTCGACCGGCGCCGCCGCCGCGGGATGCTTCGGCTTCGCGTGCTTGGTGACGTGGATGGTGCGCCGGATCACCTTGGTGTGGACGACCGGCTTGTCGGCGACCGGCTTGCTCGGCGCCGTGCCGCCCTGGCTCAGGGCCAGCCCGCCCAGCCCTCCGAGGAGGACGACGGTGGCTGCGGTTGCGACTTTGGCTTTGGTGTTCTTCACGGGGCTCCCCCTGGTTTCGAAGCTTGCGGTGGCAGTGTGCGCCGGGCCCCTGCAAGCGCCGGAAAGCGGTCGGTAAAGCCCTGGCAAAACCTCCCCCGAGCAGGCTTGGATCGCCGAAACAGGCCCTACAGTTGAGAGATGAACAACCAGTCGCCAGGGGGTCGCATCCTCGTCGTCGAGGACGAGGAATCGATCTCTCAGCCGTTCGCCGAGGCGCTGCGCCGGGCCGGCTTCGAAGCCCTGGTCACCGCCACCGCCGCCGGCGCGCTCGAGCTCGCCGACACCGAGGAGCCGGACCTGGTGATGCTCGACCTGGCCCTACCCGACGGCGACGGCCGCGACGTCTGCCGCGAGCTGCGCCGCCGCTCCGACGTGCCGATCGTGATGCTGACCGCGCGCGGCACCGAGATGGACAAGATCGTCGGCCTCGAGCTCGGCGCCGACGACTACGTGGTCAAGCCGTTCAGCGCCGCCGAGGTGATCTCGCGCATCCGCGCCGTGCTGAGGCGCAGCGCCCCGCGCGAAAACGGCGACGGCGCTGCCTTGAAGCCGATCGCGATCGGCGAGCTCGAGCTCGACCCGGCAGCCCGGATCGCCCGCCTGCGCGGCGAGGAGCTGGAGCTCTCGCGCAAGGAGTTCGACCTGCTGGCGGTGCTGATGCGCAACGCCGGCCGCGTGGTCAAGCGCGAGGACCTGATGTCCGAGGTCTGGGACACGAACTGGTTCGGCTCGACCAAGACGCTCGACGTCCACGTCGGCTGGCTGCGACGCAAGCTCGACGACGACCCCGCCGACCCGACCTACATCGAGACGGTCCGCGGCGTCGGCTTCCGCTTCGCCGCCCCGGAGGACAGGCCGTAAGCCTCCGCGCGACCCTCCTGCTGGCGCTCGCCTACGTGCTGCTGCTGGCCCTGATCGCCTTCGGAGTCCCGCTGGCGCTGAGCCTGCGCGACCGCGTCGACTCCGAGGTCAAGGGCCAGGCGCGCAGTCAGGCCGAGGTGGTGGCGACCAGCGCCGCCGAGTTCGTCGACCCGCCCCAACCGCTGCCGCTGCAGCGGATCGCCGAGCGCTCGGCCGAAAGCGTCCGCGGCCGGGTGATCGTCGTCGACGCCCGCGGCGGCCTGCTCGCTGACTCGGCCGGAGCCTCGTCAGGCCGCAGCTACGACGACCGCCCCGAGGTGGAAGCGGCGCTCGCTGGCCACGGCGAGCAGATCACCCGCGACAGCGAAACCCTCGGGGCTGAGATCCTCGCCACCGCGACCCCGATCCTCGAGCGCAACCGCCCGATCGGGGCGGTGCGGATAACCCAGAGCGTCGAGGCGGTCAACCGGGCGGTGAAGACCTCGATCCTCGACATCGCCGCGCTCGCCGGCGTCGTCCTCCTGCTGGGCATCGTCGCCGGCGCTCTGATCGCCGCCCAGATCGCCCGGCCGATCCGTCGCCTCGACAGCGCCGCTCGCCGGGTCGCCGAGGGCAACCTCGACACCACCGTCGCCGTCCAGGGCAGCACCGAGCAGCGCTCGCTGGCGCGGGCCTTCAACGAGATGACGCAGCGGATCAAGCGGCTGCTGCGGGTGCAGCAGGACTTCGTCGCCGATGCCTCCCACCAACTGCGGACGCCGCTGACCGGCCTGCGGCTGCGGCTCGAGAACCTCGCCGAAGGCTCTCGCGGCGACCCTCCGACCGAGCGGGAGCTCGGCGCGGCGATGGGCGAGATCGACCGCCTCTCGCTGATCGTCGACGAGCTGCTGATCCTCAGCCGAGCCGGCGAGCACGAAGTTCCCGGCGAGCGGCTGGACCTGCGGGCAGCGGCGCGGCGGGCGGCGGAGCGCTGGCGGGCGAGCGCCGAGGACCGCGGCATCGAGCTGAAGATCGAGGCCGAAGGCGTCGCGGCCGAGGGCTGGTGCGCGGCGCCGGACCTCGAGCGCACCGTCGACTGCCTGGTCGAGAACGCGCTCGCCTACTCGCCCCCGAGCTCGACCGTGCGCCTACAGGCCGCGCCCGGGCGGATCACCGTCCTCGACGAAGGACCCGGCCTGGAGGCGGGCGAGGAGGAGGCGGTCTTCGAGCGCTTCAGCCGCGGCAGCGCCGGCCGGCACGGGGTGGCGGGAACCGGCCTCGGCCTGGCGATCGCCCGCGAGCTGACCAGGCAGTGGGGCGGCGACGTCCGGCTTCGCAACCGCGAGGGCGGCGGGCTGGCGGCGACGATCGAGCTGGCCCCGGCGGAGGTCCGTTCGTGAGCCTGAGAGCCACCGCGAAATGGACCCTGCTCGCCCTCGCCGGCCTGGCGATCGCGATCGCGATCGCGATCGCCGCCGCCAACCTGACCAGCCGCCAGATCGGGATCGCCTCCGAATCGGTCTCGGCCGGCGACGCTCTGGCGCCGGCGCTGAACGTCCCGGCCAAGCCGCGGGGGGAAGGTGGCGACAGTTCCGGTCCCGGCGGGGAAGAAACGACGACCACCACCTCCCCGCAGCCCACGACCACGACGGAGGAACCTCAGCCGCTCAGCGAAACCACCACCCCCGACGACCACGGTGGCGGCGATTCCGACAGCGACGACGACTAGGGCTCAGCCCCCGCCCGCAGGTGGCGGGTCGGTTGCGTAGAGGCGGGTGATCGCTCCCGCGAGCTGCTTCTCTTCCTGGGAGGAGAGACGCGCCGCCGGGTGCGCGAGCTTGTACTGAAGGGGCGGCATCTCGCCGCTGGTGACCTTCTCGGCCAGCTCTCCCGCGTCGGGCTGCGGCTTGTCCCATTCGGAGAAGTTGAGGATCGCGCGCCCGTCTTCGACGTCGTGCTGGACCAGCCAGGACGAGGGGGCGACATTCGAGTACCAGCGCCACTTCGTCAGGTTGCTGTGGCAGTCGTAACAGCCCGCTTCGGCGATCTGCTGTCCTGGCCCGGACGGCCATTTCGCCGCTTGCGTGACCGGCGGGTTGCTGTGCGAGCGGCCGTAGGGGACGACCTGAATCACCAGCAGCAGGGCGACGAGCCCGAGGGCGAGCCGTTTCAGCATCCGCTTCGACGGCGGCCAGAGGCGGCGGCGGTCCTCTTCACCGGGTTGCACGGTTGCCAGCCTGCCGTCCGCCGGGCAAAGACTCGGTAAAGGCGCCGGAAAAGAGTGGCCAAGATCAGGCGGCGACCGCTTCCTCCCGGGCCGGGGCCGGCAGCGGCTGGGCGAGCGGCTGGGCGTTCACCTGGCTCACCGGCAGATCCACCGTCCGCCGCAGCCGCGCCGGCAGGCCGATCGCGAGCCAGCGGGAGATCATCCGCGGCAGGGTCGAGACGACGATCTCGTCGAACTGGCGCGTGTGGAGGACGTCGCCGACGGCGGCGAAGGGGTCGGGATCGCCGACGATCACCTCGTCGAGCTCGAGGCCCGAGCGGCGCATCCGCTTGCCGGCACGGTCGGCGCGCAGCGCCGCCTCGGTCCACCCCGCCTTCATGTCGGCCGCCCAGGCGAGGCCGTGGGGCACCGCCGGCACCAGCAGGGCAAAGCTGGTCGGGCGCTCGGCGGCGCGCCTGCCCAGTGCCGCGATCAGATCGGGAGAATCGGCGGTGCGGTTGGCCACCACCAGGACCTTCTGCTTGGTCGAAGTCATGCTCGTTCCTTTCCGAGGGCTACAGGGGGTACGAACACACCCTGCCCCCGGTTCGGCAAAGGAACTGAAAAGTCGACTAAAAAACTGGTGAAAAGCCGAGCTAGCCGATCGCGACCATGCGCTCGATCGGGATCCGGGCGCGCTCGGCGATCTCCGGCGGCACGCTGACCTCGAACTTCATCTCCTGCAGCGAGTCGCGCAGCTTCGGCAGGGTGATCATCTTCATGTACTTGCAGAAGGCCATGCGGTTGGCCTCGATCAGGTTGGCGCGGGGCGCGGCCTGCTGCAGCGGGTAGAGCATCCCGTTCTCGGTGGCGACGATGAACTCGCCGTCGGGGTGCGCTTCGACGTGCTTCTGCATCCCCGAGGTCGAGAGCATGTGGACCCCCTCGGGGTCGATGTCGCCGGCGGCGACGTACTCCATCGCCTGGGTCGAGCAGCCGCACTCGGGGTGGATGAGGAATTCGGCGTTCGGGTGTTCCTCGCGGGTGCGGACGATGTCCAGCGGCTTGATCCCGGCGTGGACGTGGCACTCGCCGTCCCAGATGTGGAAGCGGCCGCGGCGCTCGGGTTCTTCGACCAGGCCGGTCTCGCGCTCGACGAAGGCGCCGAGCCACATGTCCGGCCCGAAGAGGATCTCCTGCTCGGGGCCGTGCTCCTGCCAGATGTGGCGGACCACGTCGACGGCGTTGGAGGAGGTGACGCAGTAGTCGGTCTCGGCCTTCACCTCGGCCGAGGTGTTGACGTACATCACCACCAGGGCGCCCGGGTATTGGGCCTTCCAGGCGCGCAGCTGGTCGGCGGTGATCGAGTCGGCGAGCGAGCAGCCGGCGTCGAGGTCGGGGATCAAAACGGTCTTCTGCGGCGAGAGGATCGAGGCGGTCTCGGCCATGAAGTGGACCCCGCAGAAGGCGATCACGTCGGCGTCGGAGGAGGCGGCCTCGCGCGAGAGGCCGAGCGAGTCGCCGAGGTAGTGGGCGACGTCCTGGATCTCGGGCAGCTGGTAGTTGTGGGCGAGGATCACCGCGTTGCGCTGCTCCGCGAGCAGGCGGACTTCCTCGCTGATCGCAGCGATCTCCTCCGGGCTGAGCTCCGGTGCGAGCGTAGGTTGGATCGTCGGGAGCTCCTGCATGAGCCCTTCTCCTTATGTTCGCCGGCGGGATCGAGTCCGGACCGGACGAATGAACGTGAACGAAGTCTAGACGACGACACGTCCCGTTTAGCCTTCCTCGCGATGCCGGAGCTGCCCGAGGTCGAGATCGTCGCCCGCCGCCTGCAGACGGCGCTGGCGGGAAGCAAGGTGGAATCGGTGCTGGCGCCGGGGATGAACGTGATGAAGACCTTCGATCCGCCGCTGGAAGCGCTGGTCGGCCGCGAGCTGACGGGCGTGCGCCGGGTCGGGAAGATGCCGGTGGTCGAGTTCGGCGACCTGGCGCTGCTGATCCACCTGATGTCGGCCGGGCGGCTGCGCGTCTTCGACAAACGGGCCTCGCTCAAAGACAAAGCTTCGCGCGTCCTCGTCCGGCTCGACGACGGCCGCGAGCTGCGGCTGCGCGAGTTCGGGACGAAACAGCGGGCCTGGGCGAAGCTGCTGCCGACCGAGAAGGTGGGCGAGGACGAGATGGTGGCCTCGCTGGGCCCGGAAGCGTGGCCCGCTCCCCCGCTGGAGGAGTTCGCGGCGGCGATCGACAAGCCGCGCCACCTCCACCCGCTCCTGCGCCACCAGAAAGACATCGCCGGGATCGGCCGCTCCTGGGTCGACGAGATCCTCTGGGAGGCGCGGCTCTCGCCCTTCAAGAAAGGCTCGGAACTGCAGCCCGAGGAGGTCGAACGCCTGCACGCGGCCCTGCACGTGCTGGGCGACGCGATCGACCACTACGAGCAGACGATCGGCCCCGAGGTTCCGGACAAGGAGACGAAGCCCCTGAAGATCCACAAGCACGAGGGCGAGCCCTGTCCCCGCTGCGGCACCACGCTGGAGGCGGTCTTCTTCTCCGAGCACCAGACCACCTACTGCCCCGAGGAT
Organism: Solirubrobacterales bacterium; assembly: GCA_035688955.1. Classification (GTDB taxonomy): domain Bacteria; phylum Actinomycetota; class Thermoleophilia; order Solirubrobacterales; family 70-9; genus VAYN01. The sequence goes on from DASSMJ010000053.1 coordinate 90,287, forward strand.
CAGACCGGCGGTCGCGTCCTCAAAGACCGCCGCCTCTCCAAACTCCTGAAGTAGCTAGCCCAGCTCGAGCAGCATCGAGAAGTCGAGCGTCGGCGCCGAATGCGTCAGGGCACCGATCGAGATGAACTCGACGCCGGTCTCGGCGATTTCGCGCACGTTCTCGAGGGTGACCCCGCCGGAAGCCTCGAGCGAGACGCCGTCAGCGCCGCCGGCGTTTTCGTCGCGCAGGGCGACCGCGGCCTTCATCGAGTCGATGCTCATGTTGTCGAGCAGGAGGCGGTCGACGCCGGTTCCCAGCGCGTAGGCGGCTTCGTCGAGATCGCGGACCTCGACCTCGATCGCCATCTCCGGCTCGGCGTTGCGGGCGGCGTAGACAGCTTTGGCCAGGCCGCCGGCAGCGGCGATGTGGTTCTCCTTGATCAGGACCGCGTCGTAGAGCCCGAGGCGATGGTTGATGCCGCCGCCCGCCGCGACCGCCGCCTTCTCCAGCCGCCGCAGCCCCGGCGTCGTCTTGCGCGTGTCGAGGATCGTGGTGCCGGTGCCGACCACCGCCTCGGCGTAGCGAGCGGTGAGGGTGGCAATCCCGGAGAGGTGGCCGAGGAAGTTAATTGCGGTCCGCTCGGCAGCCAGCAGCCCCCGGGCGGAGCCGCTGGCGATCAGCACCTCGGCGGGAACCTCCTCGCGCCACTGCCCCTCGACCAGGAGATTGTCGACGTGCTCGACCCCGCACTGGCGCATCGTCTCAGCAACGAGCGCCAGCCCGAAGGCCACACCGGGCTCTTTCTGCACGATCCGCGCCCGCGCCGTCGCCTCCTCCGGCACGGTCGCCTCAGAGGTGACATCGCCTTCGCCGAGGTCCTCGGCCAGCGCCCGCGCGACCAGCTCCTCGACTTCCACCGCCAACTCGGTCATCGCGCCACCCTAGCCCCTCACGAATCTCACGTTTCTTCGCCCCGCCGCGTTTAATCCCACAGAGTGACCGCGCTGCCGCCGTTTCAAACCGTCCTGGACGAGCATTCCGCCACCGTGATGGCGATCTTGCGGGGCGCGGTCGGCCGCGAGGCGGCCGAGGACTGCTTCCAGGAGACCTTTCTGGCCGCCCTGCGCGCCTATCCCAAGCTCGAGAACGACGACAACCTGCGCGGCTGGCTGCTGACGATCGCCCACCGCAAGGCGATCGACCACCACCGCGCCAACGGGCGCAATCCGGTGCCGGTCGCCGAGGTGGCGGAGATCACGGTCGAGGACGGGATCCCTGAGCGCGACGAGGCGCTCTGGGCCGCGGTCGGCGCCCTGCCGCCGAAGCAGCGGGCGGCGGTGGCGCTGCGCTACGGCAGCGACCTCCCCCACGGGGAGATCGCCTCCGCGCTCGGCTGCTCACCGGAGGCGGCAAGGCGCAGCCTGCACGAGGGACTGAAGCGACTGAGAAAGGAGCTGGCATGAGTACCAAGACCGATGCCGCTGTCGGGAGATTCAAGGCGCGGGCGGCCGAAGAGGGCCTGCTCGACGTCGCCTACACCACCGCCGACTCACCGTTCGGGCCGCTGCTGCTGGCGCAGACGAAAAAGGGCCTGGTCCGCGTCGGCCTGCCGAACCAGAACGCCGACGAGCTCCTGGTCGACCTGGCCGAGCGCGTCTCGCCGCGGGTGCTGGAGGCGCCGGCGGAGCTGGACGAGGTGCGGCGCGAGCTCGACCTCTACTTCGCCGGCAAGCTCGACTTCTTCGACCTGCCGCTCGACTGGCGGCTCAGCGGCGGCTTCCGCCAGCGGGTCCTGCGGGCAATCAACAAAATCCCCTACGGCCAGACCCGCAGCTACACGGAGATGGCCCGCAAGGCCGGCAACGAGCGCGCCGTCCGCGCCGCCGGCACCGCCTGCGGCAGCAACCCGATCCCGCTCGTCGTCCCCTGTCACCGGGTACTGCGGACCGGCGGCGCCCTCGGCGGCTACGGCGGCGGGCTGCCGATGAAGCAGTCTCTGCTGGAGCTCGAGGGCGTCCTGGACGGGAGTCCAGGTTCCTAAAGCCCGCCGCACCCGGCTCCGATGAAGGGGTCGTGCGACGGCTCCTCCCCCTCCTCATCGTCCAGCTGCTGCTCTCGCTGTGCCTGCTCGCCGCCGCGGCCTCGGCCCACGCGATGAGCCTGCCGGCGCCGACGGCCGCGCCGCTTGCCGCCGAGGAAGAAGCAGATTGGGATGAAGAAGCCGAAGAGGGCTCCGAACTCGGCGATGAAGAAGAAGTCGACGACGAATTCTGCGAAGACGACGAAGAAGAATTCTGCGAAGAGGAAGCGAAGCCGAAGCGAAAGGGCAAAGGCGCCTCAGCCGGCGCGGCCCACCACCGCAAGGCGCAGAAGAAGGGGCACCGCCACGGGCACCCCGCTCACGGCAACCGCTCCGCCAGCCATTCGCCCGCGTCGCGCAGGTGAGCCGGGTCGATCTGGTGCCCCAGCTCGGACTCGCGGTAGGTCACGTCGAGCCCGCCCTCGCTGAGTAGGTCCCGCGCCCTTTCGGCGAACTCGATCCCGATTACCGGGTCGCGGCTGCCGTGGCTGATGAAGACGGGCGTCTCGGTGCGGTCCGCGAGCGAGGGCTGCCAGCCCTCGACCGTCGGCACGAAGCCGCTGAAGGCGAGGATGCCGGCGACCGGCGGCCGCTCGGCGCTCAGACCCAGCGCGTAGCTCATCACCGCCCCCATCGAGAAGCCGCCGAGGACGGTCCGCTCCGGCCCCACCCCGCTCTCCTCCCAGAGCGAGTCGTGCAGCTCGGCCAGCGCCGCGCGGGCGGCTTCGAAAGTCTCCGGGTCGGGATAGCCGACCCGCGGCACCAGGTACCAGTGGTAGCCGGGCGATCCCGGCAACTGCAGCGGCGCCCGCGGCGTCACCACCCGCAGCCGCCGCTCCGGGTCGAGGTAGTCGGCGAGGCCGATCAGGTCACGCTCGCCGGTACCGCGCCCGTGATGAAGGACGAGCAGCCCCTCCGGCTCCCCACTCGCCGCCCGTTCCAGGTGGAAGAGCTCGGCCACCGCTAGTTCGCCGATGCGGCGGCGGTCTTGTTCAAGTAGTCGCGGACGAACTCGTCGAGGTCGCCGTCGAGGACCCGCTGCACGTCGCCGACCTCGTGCTCGGTGCGGTGGTCCTTGACCATCGTGTAGGGGTGCATCACGTAGCTGCGGATCTGCGATCCCCAGGCGACGTCTTTGACCTCGCCCCGTTGCTTGGCCAGCTCTTCGGAGCGTTTGCGCTCCTCCAGCTCGATCAGCCGCGAGCGCAGCAGCTGCATCGCCACCGCCCGGTTCTGCAGCTGCGAGCGCTCGTTCTGGCACTGGACGACGACGCCGGTCGGGAGGTGGGTGATCCGCACCGCCGAGTCGGTCTTGTTGACGTGCTGGCCGCCGGCGCCGGAGGCGCGGTAGGTGTCGATCCGCAGATCGCCCTCGTCGATCTCGACGCTGACGCCTTCTTCGACAACCGGCCCGACTTCGACCTGGGCGAAGCTGGTGTGGCGGCGGGCGGATGAGTCGAAGGGAGAGATCCGGACCAGCCGGTGGACGCCGCGCTCGGCGGCGAAGAGGCCGTAGGCGTTCTCACCGCGGGCGATGAAGGTGGCTGACTTGAGGCCCGCCTCCTCCCCCGCAGAGGCCTCGACCATCTCCACCCCGAAGCCGCGCCGCTCAGCCCAGCGCAAGTACATCCGCAGCAGGATCTCCGCCCAGTCCTGGGAGTCGGTGCCGCCGGCCCCGGCGTGGACGGTGACGACCGCATCGCCGGCGTCGTACTCGCCGCTGAACAGCCGCGCCTCCTCGAGCTCGGCCAGCCGCTGCTCGACCGAGCGCAACTGCGCGTCGAGCTCGGTCGCCATCTCCTCGTCCTCGGCCGCCATCTCGGCCAGGTCATCGAGGTCGGCGACGTCGCGCTCGAGCCCGCGAAAGGTCTCCAGCCGCTTCTGCGCGCGCGAGTGGGCGGCGGAGGTCTTGGCGGCGGTCTCCTGGTCGTCCCAGAAGCCGGGACGGCCCATCTCCTCCTCCAGCGCGCCGGCTTCCTTCTCTAGCCCAGCCGGGTCAAAGGTAGTCCGCGAGCAGGGACAGCTGCTCCCGGACGGCGGCCAGGCGCGGCGCTACGGGTTCGCTCTGCGCGGTATCGGCCATGGCCGCAAGACTACCCGTGGAGGAAGCTCGCCTCGCGCAGGGCCGCCTCGCGGTCCTCGTAGGGCCGCCAGCTCAACACCTTGTGCGCGCGCAGCTCGAAGGCCCAGGCCATCTCGTCGCTGCCGGCCTCGCTGCCATCCTCGGCCCAGTGCCAGTGGCGCCGGATCAGCGCCACCGCGCGCCCGCCGCCCCCCTCCAGCCCTTCCTCGTAGAGCTCCTCCAGCTCGATCGTCTGCTGCACGCCGCCGGGGTCCCGGGTCGCCCAGACCCGCGCCGCCTCGATCCCCTTGCGCAGCCCCCGGCTCGAATGCAGCTCCACCTCGGGATCGAGCACGGCGGCGAACCCGTCGAGGTCGCGCTCGTTGAAAGCGCGGATGAACTCCCGGACCGGGTCGGTCACCGCGCCCTCAGGCGCCGTGGCACTTCTTGTACTTCTTGCCCGAACCGCACCAGCAGGGGTCGTTGCGACCGATGTTCTCTTTGTCGCTCTTGACCACGGTCTCGACGATTTCGGAGCCTCCGTTGCCGGCCCCGGCCGCCTGGGCGGCGGCGACGTCGACGGCGCTGGCGCCGCTGGCGGCGGCGACCTCGGCCAGGGCCGAAGGCTGGCCCTCCGCCGTGCCACCCGAGTAGGCGAGGGTGGTCGTCTCGCCGTCGCCGTTGGTGGCGATCGCGGCACCGGCTTCGTCGGGCCGGACTTCGACCTCGGCGCGGTAGACGAGTTTGGAGAACTCGTCCCAGATCGAGTGCATAAGCTCCTCGAACATCTGGAAGCCTTCGTTTTTGTAGGCGACCAGCGGGTCGATCTGGGCGAAGCCGCGGAGGTGGATGCCTTCGCGCAGGTAGTCCATGTCGAAGAGGTGTTCGCGCCAGCGGTTGTCGATCACCTGCAGCAGGATCGAGCGCTCCAGGAACCGCATCAGCTCCTCGCCGAGCTGCTCCTCGCGCTCGTCGTAGGCGTTCATCGCGTCGTCGTCGAGGGCTTCCTTCAGCTGCTCGCGGTCGACCGTCTCCGGCGCCAGACTGGAGACCTCGATGCCGACCGGCCAGATCTGGCGCAGCTGCGTCTCCAGCTCCTCCAGGTCCCATTCGTCGAGGATGTCGCCGGCGGTGTACTCGTCGACCAGGCGCTCGATCACGCCCTCGATTTCGTCGCGAGCGTTCTCGGAGATGTCGCGCCCTTCGAGGATCTCGCGGCGGTATTTGTAGACCACACGCCGCTGCTCGTTCATCACGTCGTCGTACTCGAGCACGCGTTTGCGGATCAGGAAGTTCTGTTCCTCGACCTTCTTCTGGGCGTTCTCGACGGTTTTGGTGAGCATCTTCGCTTCCAGCGGCACTTCCTCGCCGTCGTCGCCCATCGGCCCGAGTTTGTCGAGGATTTTGTAGATGCGGTCGCCGGCGAAGAGGCGGATCACGTCGTCTTCGGCAGATAGGAAGAAGCGCGACTCGCCGGGGTCGCCCTGGCGGCCGGAGCGGCCGCGCAGCTGGTTGTCGATCCGGCGCGACTCGTGGCGCTCGGTGCCGCAGATGTAGAGGCCGCCGAGCTCGCGGACTTCTTCGCCTTCGGCCTTGCACTGCGGCTCCAGCTCGGCCGTCTTCTCTGCCAGCGCCTCCTCGTAGCCCTCGTCCTCGGCGCTGATGCCCTGCTTTTTCAGCTCGGCGATCGCCAGGTGTTCGGGGTCGCCGCCGAGCTTGATGTCGACGCCACGGCCGGCCATGTTGGTGGCGATCATCACCGCGCCTTTGCGGCCCGCCTGGGCGATCAGCTCACCCTCTCGTTCGGCGTGCTCGGGCTTGGCGTTGAGGACGGCGTGTTTGATCCCCTCGCGTTTCAGCGCCTCGGAGATCATCTCCGAGACCTCGACCGAGACGGTTCCGACGAGGATCGGCTGACCGGCTTCGTGGCGGCCGATGATCGCCGCCAGCACCGCCTCCCACTTGCCGTCTTTGGTTTTGAAGATCTGGTCGTTCTGGTCCTTGCGGACCATCGGTTTGTTGGTCGGGATCTCGACCACGGGGATCTTGTAGATCTTCATGAACTCGGTCGCCTCGGTGAGGGCGGTGCCGGTCATGCCCGAGAGCTTGTCGTAGAGGCGGAAGTAGTTCTGCAGGGTGATCGTCGCCAGGGTCTGGTTCTCCTCGCGGATCGCCACGCCCTCCTTGGCCTCGACTGCCTGGTGCAGGCCCTCCGACCAGCGGCGCCCCTCGAGGATGCGGCCGGTGAACTCGTCGATGATCATCACCTCGCCGTCGATCACCGCGTAGTCGTCGTCCTTTTTGTAGAGCGACTCCGCCTTCAGCGCCTGGACGAGGTGGTTGACGAGGCTGCCGTGCTCGCCGAGGTAGAGGTTGTCGACGCCGACGAATTCCTCCGCCTTCTTGACCCCGCGCTCGGTCGGGGCGACGGTCTTGTGCTTCTCGTCGTACTCGTAGTCGTAGTCGGCCTCGGAGGTGTCCTTGTTTTCGCCCAGCGATTTCAGCTTCTGTTTGGCCGGCACGCCCTGCATCTGTTTGGCCAGGCGGGCGAAGGTGTAGTAGGTCTGGGCCGCCTGTTCGGGCTGGCCGGAGATGATCAACGGCGTCCGCGCCTCGTCGATCAGGATGTTGTCGACCTCGTCCACGATCGCGAAGTGGTGACCGCGCTGGACGCAGTGCTCGAGCTGGTTGGCCATGTTGTCGCGCAGGTAGTCGAAGCCGAACTCCGAGTTGGTCCCGTAGACGACGTCGTGGGCGTATTTCTCCTGGCGGGCGTCGTGGTCGTCAAAGTCCTGGACGGCGGCGACGCTGACGCCGAGCGCGTCGTAGATCGGTTTCATCCATTCGGCGTCGCGGCGGGCCAGGTAATCGTTGACGGTGACGACGTGGACGCTGTCGCCGGCGAGGGTGTTGAGAAAGACGGCGAGGGTCGCGGTCAGGGTCTTGCCCTCACCGGTCCGCATCTCGGCGATGGCGCCGTCGTTGAGGACCATCCCGCCGATCAGCTGGACGTCGTAGTGGCGCTGGCCGGTGGAGCGCTTGGAAGCCTCACGGGTGAGGGCAAAGGCCTCCGGCAGCAGGTCCTCGAGCGACTCGCCGCCGCGAGCGCGCTCGCGCAGCTTGTCCGCCTCCTCGCGGATCTCCTCGTCGGAGAGCGCTTCCATCTCCGGCTCGAATCGGTTGATCGCTTCCGCGCGCTTCTGGTAGGTCTTGAACTTCCTCCCCTCTCCCGCGCGCAGCGCCTTCGTTACAAGGTCCATCGCTGGCATTGCTCAAGAGTAGCGGTGCGACCATAAATTCCCGCCGCCGCCCTTCAACTAGGCCTTGTAGGTCTCCGTCAAGGGGTTTAAGCTCGTGACGGAACCCACAAGGAGGCACTCATGCGGATTGAGATTCGGGGCCGAAACGTCGAGATGACGGACGACCTGCGTGAGACGGTGCGGAAACGCTTCCAGCGGCTGGGACGGCAGGTCTCACCGCTCGCGACCTTGGAAGTGGTGCTCTCGGAGGAGCGCAATCCACGGGTCGCCGACAGCCAGGTGGCGGAGGCGACGTTCTACCTGAAGGGCGTGACCCTGCATGCGCGGGAGTGCGCCCCGAAGATGACCCATTCGATCCACGAACTTGCCGAGGACATGAGCAGGCAGGTCAAGAAACATCGGGAACTGCGACGCAAGCGCCGCCGCACGCGGCGGATGGTCGACCAGCTGCGTGGCCGCCCGGCGGAGGCGCGGCCGTAGGGCCGCGGAAATCCAACTAAAGGCGCCGGGCAAAGGTCACCGCCACCACCCGAGACGACCCCGCGGCCCTCAGCGCGCGAGCGCAGGCCGTGAGGGTCGCCCCGGTGGTGAGCACGTCGTCAACCAGTAGCGCACTCCTGGGCGCGGCCTCGATCGCATTGATGCGCGGGGGGTGTCCCACCCGTTCAGCCCGCCGCCGTCCCACCTGTCGCCCGCTTCCCCGCCGCTCCAGGCAGGGCACCAGCGGCGCCTCGATCCTTTCCGCCAGCGCCGCCGCCAGCTCCCCCGCCGGGTCGAAGCCGCGGCGCCGCAGGCGCGCCGGCGCCGGCGGCACCGGCACCACTGCCCCGCTCAACATGTGTGCCGGCGCCAACCACTCGATCCGCTCTGCCATCAAATCGGCCACCGGCAACAGGCGGCGGAACTTCAGCGCCCCGACGAGGTCGCGCGCCACCCCCTCATAGGAGGCCGAGGACCAGGCCTTGTCGAGCCCCGGCGGCCCTCCTCCCAGCAACGGGTCAGCCGAAGCCAGCCGCCGCCCACAGCGCGTGCAGAGCACCGCCTCCCGCCGACAGGGCCGCCCACAAGCCGCGCACAATGGCGGCACCAGGGCAACAGCAGCAAGCTCGGCAATCTCCATGCCCCCACCCTGTCGAGCAAAAGCGCACGTATGGCGCGCAAAAACAAACAATTCGCCGTCAACATCGCGCCAAATCTGAAACTCCAGCTAAGACCAGAACGCGCAGCCGACTTTCAACACACCAGGGTGTGCAAAAACTCCGATGCGGGGTCTGGGTCTGCCAGAACCGCTCCGAGTGGAGGGGGCCGGTACCCCTCCGCAGGAATGTTCGGCGACATGCAATCTGAAGTCGGGCGGGCGTAGCCCGCTCCAAGTTCTCCCCGCAGCGAAGCGAAGGGGAGGTCAATTCCGGAGGAGGGGTGCCGGCCCCCTCCCCTTAGCGCTACCGTCCCTCGGCCGTCAGCCCCGCGCAGCCAGGATGGCGCCGATCAGGACCGCTTGCGGCGGGATCTCGGAGCCAGGGAGGGCGATCACTTCTTTGAGGCGGGCGCCGTCGCCGACGCGGGCGCCGTCGCCGATGATCGTGGGACCGTCGATGCGGACGTCGTCGCCGATCTCGCAACCGGGACCAAGCAGGACGGGACCGACGAGGGCGCCCTCGTCGCCGGGGTCCTCGCCGCTGCGGTAGCCGTCGACGACCTCACCCTCCTTCTCTACGTGGACGGCGCCGGTGAGGGCGTCGACGTTGCCGTCGCGCAACTCCTCGAGGTTGCCGATGTCGTTCCAGTAGGCCTCGATCTCATGCGAGTAGAAGGGCACGTCGCCGTCGAGCAGGCGGGGGAAGACGTCCATCGCCCAGTCGGCGAAGCCCTCCGGGTCGCCCTCTCCGGCCGCCTTGCTGGTCCCGGGCTCGGGGAAGTAATCGAAGATCTCCTTGCGGAACATGTAGATGCCGCAGTTGGCCAGGTCCGACAGCGCTTCAGCGGGGTCCGGCTTCTCTTGAAAGCCCTGGATGCGCCCGTCGGAGCCGACGATCGCGACGCCGAACTGGCTGGTGTCCTCGACCCGCTTCATCGCCAGCGTGGCGATCCCGTCGTGGGATTCGTGGAACTCGCGCATCGCGGCGAGGTCGATGTCGGTGAGGGCGTCGCCGGAGATGACGAGGAAGGAGTCGCCGAGGAAGTCGGCAGCCTTGCGCACCCCGCCGGAGGTACCCAGCAGCTGTTCCTCGTGGCTGTAGGTGAGGGAGACGCCCTGGCCGGAGCCGTCGCCGAAGTAGCCCTCGATCACGTCCGGGAACCAGTGCAGGTTGGCGATCGTCTCGGTGAACCCGTGGCGCGCCAGCAGGCGCAGGATGTGCTCCATCACCGGCCGGTTGATCACCGGCACCATCGGCTTCGGCATCGCGTAGGTGATCGGCCGCAGCCGCGTCCCCAACCCCGCTGCCAGGACCATCGCTCTCACTCCGTCATCCCCTCCTTGATTCGGTCGAGCGCGTCTACCCGCTCGGGATCGACGCCAAGCTTCTCGGCCAGCTCCAGCGAGACCAGGTCTCCAAGCATCGTCGCCCAGAGCAGGCGTTCCACCCGGGTCTCCCCCGCCGTCTCGACCCTGGCGACGGCGGCCGCGCCCTCGCCGACCACCTCGGCGGTGAGGTCGAAGCGCTTGCGCTCGCGCGGGTGCTGGTCGCAGTCGCCGAGGAAGATCGCCGAGACCTCGCCGGCGCCGTCCCCGGCCCAGCCGCAGACGTCGTTGTGGTCGGCCTCCGGCATCTCCGACCAGAAGGCGAGCAGCTTCGCGTTCTCGTTGAACTGGGTCTTCCAGCGATGCGCGACCGGAGCGGTCAGGTCGGCCCCGTAGATGACCGCCGTGCCGCCGGGCAGCTCGGCCGCGATCTCCCGGGCCCGCGCCTGCAGCGCCTCGCGCTCGCGCTCGAGGAAGGCGGCGGCGCAATCGATCTCGGTGTGGACTGAGGGCGCGATGCCGGCCAGCGCTGCAGCCTCGGCCGCGGCGACGAACATGTAGGCGACCGCGACCCGGGGCTGGTAGATCCCGGGCGGGGCGATCACCGGGACGCCGGCCTCGCGGGCGCGCTCGACCAGGGGACCGCCGGTGCTGAGGACCAGCCGCCGGGCGCCGAGGATCTCCGCCGCCTCGAAGCAGGCCAGCGTCTCCTCGGTCTTGCCCGAGTAGCTGGAGCAGAGCACCGTCCACTCCGGCGTCGTCCAGCTCGGCAGCTCGTAGCCGCGGATCGAGACCATCGGCTTGGTCAGGCGGTCGCCGAGGGCGCTGGCGGCGAGGTCGCCACCGATCGCCGAGCCGCCCATGCCGCAGACCATCAGCCCGGCCGAGTCGGCTGCCTCCAGGCGCGCGGTTTCGATCCGCCAGAGGGCGTCGCGCAGCTGATCGGGCAGGGCGAGGACGTCGTCGCGCATCGAGCTCATCAGGCGGGGACTCTTTCATCTCGGCCGACAACCGCGTTTACCACCTCTGCCTGGGGCGCCACTTCGGCTCCGGGAGCGAAAATCGAGGCCTCCACCCGGGCCTCCTCGCCGACGGTGCAGCCCTCGAGCAGGACGACCTCGTTCAGCTCGGCCCCGGCGGCGATCCGGCAGCCCGGCGAGACGACCACACGGGCGCCGAGGGTGGCGCCAGGATCGATCTCGGCATCCTCGGCGATCAGGGAGCCCGGCGAGCTCGGCTCGACCCGCGTCGCCACCCGCCGCTCGAGGATGTCCCAGCTCGCCTGCAGGTAACGCTCAGGAGTGCCGATGTCCATCCAGTAGCCGTCGAGCAGGAGCGCGTGGAGACCCTCGCCGACCAGACGGGGGAAGACCTCGCGCTCGATCGAGACGGCACGGCCGGCGGGGATCAGGTCGAGGACCGAGCGCTCCAGCAGGTAGGCGCCGGCGTTGATCTCCCCGGGCACCACCTCGCCGGTCTTCTCGAGGAACTCGAGCACCCGCCCCCCCTCGTCGCAGCGGACCAGGCCGTAGGCGGAGGAGTCCTCGACCGGGTGCAGGGCGATCGTCGCCTGGTCGCCGTACTCGCGATGCGCCCGCGCCAGGGCGCTGAGGTCGAGGTCGGCGAGGACGTCGCCGTTGAGCGCGAAGAAGGAATCCTCGAGGCGATCGCCGAGCGCGTCGGCGGCGAAGCGGATCGCGCCGGCGGTGCCCAGCGGCTCGGGCTCGGCGACGTAGGTGATCGTCACCCCCGCCCGCTCCTCCTCGCCCGCCAGCGCCTCCCGCAGAACCTCGGGCAGGAAGCCGCAGGCGAGGACGACCTCGCTGACGCCATGGGAGGCCAGCCACTCGATCGCGTAAGCGAGAAAGGGACGGTCGACCAGCGTCAGCGCCGGCTTCGGCACGTCGCTGGTCAGCGGTCGGAGCCGAGTCCCCTCGCCTCCGACCAGAACGATGGCCTGCACGAAGCGGACCTAGTCCGCGGCGGCCGGCGTCGGCGCTTCGCGAGACTGCCTGCCGATGCCCTCGTACTCGAAGCCTGCCGCTGCCAGCATCTCCGGGTCGAGGAAGTTTCGGCCGTCGACGACGAGGGGCTGCGTCATACGCTCCGCTGCCGCGCTCCAGTCGAGCTCGGCGAACTCCTTCCACTCGGTGACGAGGACGACGGCGTCGGCGCCGTCGATCGCCTCCATCGCCGAGGTCGCCATCTCCACCGAGCCGAGCAGATCGGCGGCGCGATCGGCCGCGACCGGGTCGTAGGCGACCACCTCGGCGCCCTCGCCCTGCAACCGGGCCGAGAGAACCAGGCTCGAGGCCTCGCGCATGTCGTCGGTGTCCGGCTTGAAGGCGAGCCCGAGCAGGGCGATCCGCTTGCCGATCAGCGAGCCGAGGTGCTTCTCCAGCTTGCCGACCACGCGACGCTTCTGCAGCTCGTTGACCTCGATCACCGAGGTCAGCAGCTGGAAGTGGTAGCCGGTGTTGCCGGCCAGCATCTTCAGGGCGCTGACGTCCTTGGGGAAGCAGCTGCCGCCGTAGCCGATGCCGGCGCGGAGGAACGAGGAGCCGATCCGGCTGTCGAGGCCCATCCCCTGCGCCACCTGGCCGACGTCGGCGCCTACCTCCTCGCAGACGTTGGCGATCTCGTTGATGAAGGAGATCTTGGTCGCCAGAAAAGCGTTGGAGGCGAGCTTGATCATCTCGGCGCTGGCGACGTCGGTGCGGAGGATCTCGCCGCCGAGCGGCCGGTAGAGGTTTTCGACCGCGTCGGCCGCCGCCTCGTCGCCGGGATCGGAGCCGACCACGACCCGGTCGGGATGCATGAAGTCGGCGACCGCGGTCCCCTCCTTGAGGAACTCGGGGCAGGAGACGTAAGCGAGGTCCGGCTTGTCACGCCGGATCGACTCGCCGGTGCCCGCGGGCACCGTGCTCTTCATGATCAGAACGTGGTCTGAGTCCTCGGGCAGCTCCTGCACGACCGCCCGCACCCGCGAGAGGTCGGCGTCGCCCGAGTAGGTCGGCGGCGTGTCGACGCAGACGAAGAGCAGGTTCGCCCGCTCGAGCAGCTCGCTCATGCTCGTGGTGAAGGTGATCCGCTCGGCATTGCGGTGGACGAGGTCCTCGAGTTCGGGCTCGTGGATGACGATCTCGCCCCGCGAGAGCGCCTCGACCTTCTCCGGGAGGATGTCGCGGGCGACCACCGGGTGCCCGAGCTCGGCAAAGCAGGCCGCCGTGACCAGGCCGACCCAGCCGACTCCGATTACGCCGACGGTGTCCTTCTCGCTCATCCCCTGCTCCTTCCGGGCTTCGGTCTCTTCTTTTCGATGAACACCCTCGCCGAGCGCGCCATCCCGATCATCTGGTCGTTAGTCAAGGTTCGCAGCAGGTCGTTCGAGATCCAATAGACGTTTTCTCCCCGGCGCCAGGCGACGATTTTCACATTTTCGCCGTCGACGAAGATGTCGTACTCCCGCCCCTTTATCGTCTTGGTCAGGCTCGGATCCTCAAGTATGGGCGGATTCTCCCAGCCGCGGATGCCCTGCACGCCGAAGTAGTGCAGCCCGTCGTCGGCTTCCAGCACCATCACCATCCGGTAAGCGACGTGGCGGTGGCCGTCCTCGTCCTTGAGGTTGTAGACGTAGGGGTCGACGACCTTTTCGTAGGGGTTGCTTTCGACGAAGTGGCTGTCCGGGGGAATCCGGGTCGGGTAGTAGATCGGGAAGAAGCCGCGGGCGCGACGGGCGGCGAGCTTCGCCTCCGCTTCACCGGCTTCGACGGCCGGGAGGAGCCCGTCGCTGCCCGGCTTGGCGACTTCGACCTTCGGCTTCTTCTGCTTCGACTTCTTCTTGTGCTTCTTGCGGTTCTTGTTGGCAGCGGCTTCCTGGCGCTGGCGGCGCTGCTTGGCTTTCGCTTCCTGCACGGTCTCGCCGCCGAGGAATTCCTGGACCGCTTCGTCAAGGGCGCTTTTGGTCGTGTAGACGAAGCTGGGCGAGAGTTCGGCCGGGAAGTGGACCTCGTTGATCGTCGAGTTGCGCGAGGCGGCGAGCAGTTTCAGCACTTCCAGCAGGGTCTTGCCGTCGCTGATGTCGGAGGTCGTGTAGTCGGTGAAGGCCTCGATCAGTTCGCCCTGGTCGAAGACCAGGTCCTTGACCGAGACCCGGGAGCGGGCGGCGCTGACGAATTCCTGCTGGCGGGCGGAGCGGACGATGTCGGTGTCGGTGTGGCGGTAGCGGACGTAGGCCAGGGCTTTCTTCCCGCACATCAGCTGGTAGCCCGGCTGGACGTTGATTTCGGCGTACTGTTCGGAGGGCGGCAGGCCTTCGTTGGAGTGGTAGTAGCGGCGGTCGACGTCGGCATAGACGCAGCCGAGGGCGTAGACGCCCTGCGCGAAGCCGAGGAAGTCGACGTTGACGACGTGGTTGATCGGCAGGCCGGTCAGGTCCTTGACCGTCTGCAGCGTCAGCTTGGTGCCGCCGTAGGAATACGCTTCGTTGAACTTGCCGGACCCGTAGCCGGGGATTTCGACCTTGAGATCGCGGGGGATCGACATCATCGAGATCAGGCCCTTGTCGGGGTCGAGGCGGACCAGCATCGTCGTGTCGGAGCGACCCGGGTCTTCCTCTTCGTTGGCCCGCTTGTCGGACCCGATCACGAGGAAGGTCTGGGCACCGCCGGTGCCGGCGTCGGCGAGGAACTTGTTCAGCTTCTTCTGCAGCTTGTCGTTTTCAGGCCGGATCGCGTTGGCGATGCTGTCGATGTAGAGCAGGCTGGCGGTCGCCGTGGTCGCCGCCGAGACGGCGATGATCAGGACCGCCGCGAGGGTGAAGCGCCACCAGAAGCGGCGCGGCTTGGGCGGCGCCTCGCCGTCCCCGTTCGGGGGCGGTTTCTTCGGGCTCCAGCCGGGCAGCGGCTCAGTCATCGAGATGGTCCGGGATCGCCCGCAGGAACGAGTCGAGCGTCTGCCGGTAGGTCTCCAGAGAGCTGATCGAGACCCACTCGGCCGGCCCGTGGTGCCCAGCGCCGACCGGCCCGAACTCCACCGCCGGCACTCCCACCCGCAGGAACGAGACCGCGTCGGAAGCGCCGTCGCGACCGACGCTCATCGGCTCCCCGTCGTGGTGCTGCGTGGTCGACCAGCGCAGGGCCTTGAGGAAGGCGGAGTTGCGGTCGACCGTGGCCGGCGGCCGGGTCAGCAGCGCCTTGACCTCGACCCCGCCGATCTCGCGCACTTCCTCGAGGATCGCCTTCGGGTCCTGTTCGGGCAGGTAGCGGATGTCGACGTCGATCACGCATCGGTCAGGCACCTTGTTGAGAGCGTCGCCGCCGACGATCCTCCCCAGATTGATCGACGGCCGGTCGAACAGCTCCGAGCTGTGCCGGGCAAAAGGTAGCGACTCGATACTGCGGAAAACGTCGATCGCGTTGAGAACGGCGTTATCCCCGAGCCAGGGCGTGGCCCCGTGGGCCGCGGTTCCCCCCACCTCCAAGCGCAGGGCGAGCACCCCCTTGGCCTCGATCCCGATGTGGAGGTCGGTCGGCTCGCCGGTGATCGCGAAGTCGCCGGTGAAGCCGGTGTCGACGAGGTGGTCGGAGCCGCGCTCGGCGTCCTCCTCGGACTCCTCGTCGCCGACGATCCCCAGCCGCACCCGCACCCGGTCCTGCTCGCGCATCGCCGCGGTGACCAGCAGCATCGCCGCGATCGCCCCCTTCATGTCATAGGCGCCCCGCCCGATCAGCCGGTCCCCGGAAGTCTCAGGCACGAACTGCGCGGCGTACCCTGGGACCACGTCGATATGCCCGTGCAGGACCACGGTCGGGGCATCCGCAGGGCCGACTTCCGCCGTGACCACCGGCAGGCCCCGAACCTCATCGCCAACCGTCTCGATCCCTCTAGCTTCCAGCCATCCCTGGATGAACCCAGCCGCCTCGGAGATCGCATCCGGCTCGCAGGTCTCAAAGCTGATCAGCCGTTTCGCAAGAACCAGAAGCTCGTCGGTCATCAAGCCCACCCCCCACGAGTTCCGTGGTTCCTTATGCACGTATTTCGTCCGAAAGGAACCACGACTCGGCGGGCCAAGCCGCGAGACCAGTTCCGTGGTTCCTTATGCACGTATTTCGGCCGAAAGGAACCACGACTTGGAGGGAGCGGGATGCGAAGGGGCCCGCTAGGCCGGCAACGGTTTGCGTGGTTCCTTTGTCCGCCTATGGACGACAAAGGAACCACGCAACGGGCGCCGCGCTGATTTCCGCAGTTCCGTGGTTCCTTAGTCCGGCTATACCCGACAAAGGAACCACGACTTTTCGAGCTGCTGCATCGAAGCCTCGCTGCGTCTGGGAGGAGAGCCGGTACTCCCCCGGAAGGATGTTCGGCGATATGCAATCTGTCTTGGGGCGCGGCAAAGCCGCGCTGCACGTTCTCCCCGGAGCGAAGCGGAGGGGAGGTCAATTCCGGAAGAGGGGTGTCGGCGCCCCTCACGCCCCTGCGATCGAAAGGAAAGCTTCGGCCCGGTCCTTGTCCTTCTGCGCCCGCGTGTACTCCGCGCTCCCCTCCTCGCTCTCGGAGAGCCGCTGTTCGGCGTCGGAGAGCTGCTCTTTGAGGGTGCCGGTGTCGAGGTTCTCGGGCGGAATCGCCTCCTCGAGCAGGAGCCGGGCGCGGTTGCCGTAGACCTGCAGCCAACCGTGGGCCTGGGCGTAGCTCTTCGTCTCCGACTCGGAGAGGTGGAGCCGCAGCTCGGTCGGCTGCAGCGCTGCCAGCACCGGCGCGTGGTTGGCGAGGATGCCGATTTCGCCCACCTCGGTGCGGGTCGAGACCTGGCGCGCTTCGCCGCTCCAGACCTCCCCCTCCGGGGTCAGGACCTCGACATCCACCATGTGCTCCGCGGCCACGGTTTGCTCCTAGGCAGCGGCGCCGGACTTGGCGTTCTCGAGGACCTGGTCGATCGAGCCCTGCATGTAGAAGGCGCCCTCGGAGAGCTCGTCGTGCTCGCCGTCGAGGATCTCGCGGAAGCCGCGGACCGTCTCGGCCACCGGCACGTACTCGCCGGAGCGGCCGGTGAACTGTTCGGCGACGAAGAACGGCTGCGAGAGGAAGCGCTCGATCTTGCGGGCGCGGGAAACCGTCTGGCGGTCCTCGTCGGAGAGCTCGTCGATGCCGAGGATGGCGATGATGTCCTGCAGCTCCTTGTAGCGCTGCAGCACCTCCTGCACCTCGGTCGCGGTCCGGTAGTGCTCGTCGCCGACGACGTCGGGCTTGAGGATCGTCGAGGTCGAGTCGAGCGGGTCGACCGCCGGGTAGATCCCTTTCTCGGAGATCGACCGCGAGAGCGCCGTGGTCGCGTTGAGGTGGGCGAACACCGAGGCCGGGGCCGGGTCGGTGTAGTCGTCCGCCGGCACGTAGACCGCCTGGATCGAGGTCACCGAACCGCGGTCGGTCGAGGTGATCCGCTCCTGCAGGCCGCCCATCTCGGTCTCCAGCGTCGGCTGGTAACCGACCGCCGAAGGCATCCGCCCGAGCAGCGCCGAGACCTCGGAGCCCGCCTGGACGAAGCGGAAGATGTTGTCGATGAACAGGAGCACGTCCTGGCCGCCCTGCTCGCGGTAGTACTCGGCCATCGTCAGGCCGGAGAGGGCTACGCGCAGACGCGCACCCGGGGGCTCGTTCATCTGGCCGAAGACGAGCATGGTCTTGTCGATCACGCCCGACTCTTTCATCTCGAGCCAGAGGTCGTTCCCCTCGCGAGAGCGCTCGCCGACGCCGACGAAGGCCGACAGGCCGGAGTGCTCCTCGGCGATGTTGCGGATGAGCTCCTGGATCAGCACGGTCTTGCCGACGCCGGCGCCGCCGAACAGCCCGACCTTGCCGCCTTTGGCGTAAGGGGCGAGGAGGTCGATGACCTTGATCCCGGTCTCGAGGATCTCCTGCGTCGGGGTCAGGTCGGAGGCCTTCGGGGCCGGCCGGTGGATCGGCCAACGCTCGCCCTCCTCGAGCTCGGGCCCGTTGTCGATCGGCTCGCCGAGCAGGTTGAAGATGCGGCCTAGGGTCGCGTCGCCGACCGGAACCGTGATCGGGCCGCCGGTGTCGGTGACCACCGCGCCGCGCTCGATCCCGTCGGTGGCGTCCATCGCAACCGCGCGGACGCGGTCGTCGCCGAGGTGCTGCTGCACCTCGCAGACGAGCACGGCCGATTCGCCGTCGCCGTCGCCGGCGCTGGTCTCGATCGTCACCGCCGAGAAGATCTCCGGCAGTTCGTCGGGGAAGACGGCGTCGATGACCACTCCGGTCACCTGCTCGACGCGCCCTACGTTGGTTCCGTTTCCGTTGCTCTCAGCCATGGGTTCCTTTTCTGGTCCTCGAATCGAAGTTTCTCTGCCGTCTGCGTCGCCTAGCCGAGCGCCTCGGCGCCGCCGACGACCTCCAAGATCTCCTGCGTGATCTCCGCCTGACGGACCCGGTTCATCTCCAGGGTCAGGTCGCCGATCATCGTCTCCGCGTTCTCCGCAGCGTTGCGCATCGCGGTCATCCGCGCCCCCAGCTCCGAGGCCGCCGACTCGAGCAGCGCCCGGTAGACGGAGATCGTCACGTACTCCGGGATCAGCCGCGCCAGCAGCTCCTCCGGGTCGGGCTCGTAGATCCACTCCGAGCGGCTCTGCGCCTTCTCCGCCTCAGTTTCCTCGTCTTCGGCTGCCGCCTCCTCCCCAGCTCCCTCGCCGATCACCTCGGCCTGCTGCAGCGGCAACAGGGTCTGGCGCCATACGTGCTGGGTCAGCGGTGAGACGAAGCGGTTGTAGATCAGCTCGACCCGGTCGAGGTCCTGGTCGACGTAGCGCGCGGTCAGCGCCTCGCCGATTTCGCGGGCGTTGGCGAAGGCGGGGCGGTCGGTGAAGCCGACGTAGGAGTCGGTCACGTCCATCTTGCGGAAGGTCAGCGCCGAGACGCCCTTGCGCCCGACCACGGCGAAGGTGGGCTCTGCCCCCTCCTCGCGGACTTTCGTCGCCATCCGCATCCCCTCGCGGATGATGTTCGAGTTGAAGGCACCGGCCAGGCCGCGGTCGCCGGTGACGAGGACGATCCCGACCCGTTTGACGTTCTCCCGCTCTTCCAGGACAGGGACCCGCGGGATCCCGCCCGCCTGCGCGGCGGCGCGGCGGGTCAGCTTGCGCATCCCCTCCGCGTAGGGGCGCATGTCGGAGATCCGCTGTTCGGCGCGGCGCAGGCGCGCCGCCGCGACCATCTCCATCGCTCGCGTGATCTTGTTGATGTTCTTGACCGACGCGATGCGGTTCTTGACTTCCTTCTGCGTTGCCATGAGGGAGTCGCCCTGCGGCCGCTAGGCCGGGGTTGCCGCCTCCTCGTCCTCGGTGCTCTCGGGAGCCGTGTCCGAGCCGGGGGTGCGGGCCGGGGCCTCGCGCTCCTCTTTGGAGTGGATGCGGTCGGACTCGCCCTCCTCGAGCGGGTCGCCGTGCTCATCGAAGTCGGGGCCGAAGTCGTCGACGAAGTCGGCGATCGCCTTCCCCAGCTCCTTCTCGTCGTCCTCCTCGAGCTTGCCGGTCTCTTCGATCCGGCCGAGCAGGTCGGACTTCTCCGAGTGCAAGCGGGTCCGCAGGTCGGCGAGGAACTCGCCCACGCGCTCGACTTTGATCCGGTCGAGATAGCCGCCGGTGCCCGAGTAGATCGAGGCCACCTGGTCGCCGACCGAAAGCGGTTCACGCTCTTTCTGTTTCAGCAGCTCGACCAGCCGTTCGCCGCGGGTCAGCGCTTTCTGGGTCTCGGCGTCGAGCTCGGAGCCGAACTGGGCGAAGGCCTCGAGGTCGCGGTACTGCGAGAGGTCGAGGCGCAGTTTTCCGGCGACCTTCTTCATCGCCTTAGTCTGCGCGTTACCGCCCACCCGGGAGACCGAGATGCCGACGTTGATCGCCGGCCGGACCCCGGAGAAGAAGAGGTCGGACTCGAGGAAGATCTGGCCGTCGGTGATCGAGATCACGTTGGTCGGGATGTAGGCGGAGACGTCGGAGGCCTGGGTCTCGATGATCGGCAGCGCCGTCAGCGAGCCGCCGCCGAGCTCGTCGTTCAATTTCACCGCCCGCTCCAAGAGGCGCGAATGCAGGTAGAAGACGTCGCCCGGGTACGCCTCGCGGCCCGGCGGGCGCCGCAGCAGCAGCGACATCTGCCGGTAGGCGGAGGCGTGTTTGGTGAGGTCGTCGTAGACGCAGAGGGCGGCTTTACCGTTGTAGAGGAAGTACTCGCCCATCGCGCAGCCGGCGTAGGGGGCGATGTACTTGATCGGGGCCGCCTCGTCGGCGGGGGCGGCGACGATGATGGTGTTCTCCATCGCGCCGTTTTCCTCCAGCGTCTCTTTCAGCTGCACGACCGTCGACATCCGCTGCCCGATCGCGACGTAGATGCAGATCAGGTCCTTGTCCTTGTTGTTGATGATCGTGTCGATCGCGATCGCCGTCTTGCCGGTCTGGCGGTCGCCGATGATCAGCTCTCGCTGGCCGCGGCCGATCGGGATCATCCCGTCGATCGACATCAG
>DASSMJ010000054.1:0-146146 GCA_035688955.1 Solirubrobacterales bacterium
GGCCGCCAACTCGGCCAAGGTGATCGCCTACATCAACTCGCACGGGGGCAACGCGATCCACCCCGACTTCGGCTCGCCGCGCGAATACGGCTTCCCCTACGCGGTGGTCGGCGCGGGCGCCAAGAAGCTGCCGATCCACTACACCGCCTACGGCTCGGAAAGCTCCCCCGGCCCGTTCCCGATCCCGACCAACGCCCCGGTCGAGGGCGGCGCCCACGCCGAAGGCGACCGCCATGTCCTCGTCGTCGACAAGTCGACCTGCAAGCTCTTCGAGCTCTACGACGCCTTCCCCCAGTCCAAGCCGAAGCCGCACTGGGACGCCGACGCCGGGGTCGAATGGGACCTCCGCTCGGCCGCCCTGCGCCCCGACGGATGGGCCTCCGCCGACGCCGCGGGCCTGCCGATCTTCCCCGGCCTCGTCCGCTACGACGAAGCCGCCGCCGGCCGCATCGACCATGCGATCCGCGTCACCTTCGAGAGCACCCGCAGCGCTTGGGTCCACCCCGCCTCCCATTGCGCCGGCGACACTTCCGACCCGAACGCGCCGCCGATGGGTTTGCGCCTGCGCTTGAAGGCGGCCTACGGCCTCGGCCACTTCAGCGGCGCCGCCAAGGCGATCGCCGTGGCGATGAAGCGCTACGGCCTGATCGTCGCCGACAACGGCTCCAACTGGTTCTTCTCCGGCAGCAGCGACCGCCGCTGGGACGACGAGAACCTGAACCAGCTGAAGCGCATCCCCGGCAGCGCCTTCGAGGTGGTCAAGAGCGCCGCAAGTCAGCACCCATGCTGATTTGCCGACATTGGATTGGGTACTTGAGCCAATAGGGACACCCCTGAGGAGAGAGGAAATGGCTCAAACGAAAAGCAAATCCAACAACGGGTCCGCATCGAAACGCGCGGGTTCTTCGACGAAATCGAAATCGCAATCGAAACCCAAAGCCGGCGCGAAATCGAAAACGAAATCGCAGGCTAAATCGAAAGCGAAAGCGAAAACCAAAACGCAGAAACCGAAAGCCAAAAAAGCCACCAAAGCAATTGCGAAACCGAAAGCTTCCGGCTCGAAATCCCCAAGCTCCAACGGGTCGCGCTCGAGCAACGGCTCCAGTGGCGGCGGCAGCCCCGTTGACGCGGTGCGCCACGCGGTCGGTGGCGTAGGCGACAAAGCCAAAGGCGCCGGCAAAACCGTCGGCAAAGCCGGCAAATCTGTCGGCAAAGCGGCGAGCAAAGCGAAAGTTCCGCTCGTGGCCGGGGGCGCTGCCCTTGCCGGAGCGGCCGGCGGCCTGGCCCTCGCCGCCTCGCAAAAAGGCCGCAAGAAAGGCATCAAAGGCGCGATGGCGGCTGTGCCTAAAGCGATGCCCCGCAAACCCAAGGTCAAGATCAAGTCGCAGGACCTGGTGAAGGCGGCCAAAGAGGTGGGCAAAGTCGGCACGCAGGTCGGCGAGATCGCCGAGGGGATTCAACGTGCGCAGGATTCGTCTAACGGAAACGGCAAGCACCGTTCGCCGGTAGAGGTCGTTCTACAGGGACTCACCGCGAGGCGCTAGCGCCAGGGCTGGCCCTGAGGACAATCGGCCGGCGACCGCGCCACTGGACGCGCGGTCGCCGGCCTTGTTCGTTCAGTCGTCGGCTTCCTCGATCGGGTGAACGATGCGCTGCAGCACCTTCCAGTCGACCTTGACGTCGCGGTAGGTGACGCCGACCTTCGGCTCCTCGGGGATGTTCTCCCGCTCGACCGTGACCTCCGTTTCAGCGTCGGGCTCCTCGACGTAGGTGACCTTCCGCTGGTCGGAGAGTTTGCCGAAGGTCACCTCTTTCGCCTTGACCGAGGTGGACCACTCGAAGTCGGGGCGGCCCTTCACGCGGCCGCCTTCTCGACGTCGTGGACGGTGACGCGCCCTTCGGCGCCGGTGCCCTCGACGTCCTCGATGTTGACGCCGGCCTCTTCGGCCTTGCGCAGCGCCGCCGCGGTGGCGTGGTGCTTCTCCGCCCGCCGCTGACGCCGTTTCTCGCCCAGCTCTTTTGCCTTGTGCGCGGCGCCGAGGCCGATGTCTTTGACCTCGTCGGTGGCCGCGGCTTTGATCTCGGCGGCGACGATTTTGGCGATCTGTTTGGCGATCCCGCCACCGGCGCCGCCACCGCCCCCGTTGCCACCGCCGTTGCCGCCTCCGCCGCCACCGGCGAGACCGCCGAGGGCGCCCAGCGCACCGGCACCCTGGCCGAGACCACCGGCCGCTTCGCCGGCGCCTTTGCCGACCTCGCCGACCGCCTGGCCCGCGCCTTCGCCGACCTGACCGACGGCTTTGTTGGCCCCTTCGCCAACCTCGCCGACAGCTTTACCCGCGCCGCCGCCGACGTCTTCGACCGCCCCGCCGGCGCCTTCGCCCACATCCTCGACGGCGCTGCCCGCACCTTTGCCGACGTCTTTGACCGCCCCGCCGGCACCTTCGCCGACGTCCTCGACCGCGCTGCCTGCGCCTTCGCCGATCTGGCCGACCGCTTTGTTCGCGCCCTCGCCGACTTCGCCGACCGCTTTGCCCGCGCCCTCGGTCACCGGTTTGAGCGTCTCGGCAATCGTCTTCAGCACGTCGGGGTTGCGGTCGAGGGTGGTCAGCACACGATCGATGATCGCGGTGACGTGGTCGAGCCGCGCCCGCATCAGCGCCTGCGCTTCGACCCCCTTGATGTTGAGTTCGACCTTGCCCAGCTCGGCGTGAACGCCGACGCTCAGTTTCACCAGGTCGAGCACTTCGGCGTGTAACGAGATGCGCGCCATCAGATCGTCCAACTCGAAATGGATTTCGTCGACCTTGACGACGGGGATATCGACGATCACGTCGGGCTCGTCGGTGTCGCTGATTTCGACCGGATCGATGACCGTATAGTCTTCGTACATCTGCTCCGGTCGGGTCTTTTTACCGCCCTGGTTGCGGATTCCGGCCTGCTCTTCGCCTTGCTGCTGTTTCTTCGGCGTCGGGCTTTTGTTGCGGCCGCGCCCGCTGCTTTTGCCGCTTTTCGGCTGCGATCGTTTGCGGTCGCTTTTGGCTTTCGTCTGCTGAGCCACGTCTGTTCACTCTCCTCCTGGCTTGAAACCTCTTCCCAAAGGAAAACTTTCCCTTTGCGAGGGATCGCAAACGCTGGCCTGAAGGGAAATCAGCGGCTCAGCCAAGCGGCCGCGTAGTCTTGGGCGGGATGGGAGCGACGGCGGCACTGGCGACCCTTCTGGTCGCCTTCGGACACGTGGGCATCGGCGTCAGCGGCGGCGACCGCACCGTGCAGGCGCTCGGCGACAGCCTCGCCCTGGTCAGCGCCCGCCACCAAGTCGAAGCGCAGACCCCGCCACCGCAGCCGGCGCCGGCGCCCGCCGTGCCGACGGCCGCCGAAATCGCCGCCGATCCCTCGAAGCTGCCCCCCGCTTCGGCGGGCAGCAACGGCACCACCGTCCCTCACAAGTCACAGCTGAGCCGGGCGGAGATCTTCGCCCACCGCCGCGGTGGCGATCCGAATTCGACGGCGATCCTCCTCACCGGCGTCGCCCTGGCGCCGCCGAACGCTCCCGAAGCGGTGAAGGGTGCGATCAACGCCGCCAACACGATCGTCGGCCGCCCCTACGTCTGGGGCGGCGGCCACGGCTCCTTCTACGACAACTCCTACGACTGCTCCGGCGCGGTCAGCTTCGCCCTCTTCGGCGGCGGCCTGATCCCGCGCCCGCTCACCTCCGGCGACCTGATGCGCTGGGGCGCGCCCGGCCCGGGCAAGTGGATCACGGTCTACGCCAACCCCGGCCACACCTTCACCGAGATCGCCGGCCTGCGCTTCGACACGGTCGGCGACGAGCAGGGCACCGGCCCGCGCTGGCACCTCGCCGCCACCGACACCGCCGGCTTCGTCGCCAGGCACCCGCCGGGCCTTTAAGCGCCCGGCGAGTGCGCCCGCTTCCGGCGCCGGCTTATTCCTCCCAGCGCGCGGTCAGCTGGTAGATGATCGTCACGTCGAGGATGATCATCAGGAACGCCCACAGCGGCGCCGCGGGGAACCAGACGATCTGCGAGATCGCGTTGATGGTGACGAAGAAGACCGCCGCCATCCGCGCCGCGTTCGCCGCCGCGAAGAGGCCAATACCCGTCGCGGCCACTGCCGAGCCGAGCAGGAAGTGGATCCATCCCCAGGTGGTGACGTCGGCGATGATCACGCCCTGGCCGCCGACGATTACGACTTCGTCGTTGAGGATCGCCGCCAGCCCGTAGAGAGCGTCGAGCGAGCCGACGATCAACATCACGACCCCGGCGAAGACCGTCCAGCCAGTCGGCTGCCTTTCCTCCACGTACCGCGATCCTTCCCGTCCCTCCATTACCGGCTCCTTTCACTGCTGGCCCGCGGGCCTATCGGTTCGATATCACCGCCCGCGACCGACGCGGGTGCAAAGAAGAACCTAAGCCAGAAAGGAGATCTCGTCCATCCGTGATTTTCTGCTTGCGTCAGCTGCCGCCCGAGCGACGCAGCGCCCGGAACCGCACTGCGGTGGGTCCGGCTTCAAGCGGAAAGGACCCGGTCCGGCAGTTCGTCTGGCGGCGCCCTCCATCGCGGAAGAATTCGAATCTGCCCTTGATGAGGTCGCCTTTGACCCGGCCGGCAATGAGTTCTTCCTGCGAAAAGGCTTCTTCCTGCCGTTCGCCGATGGTGCTCCAGCGAAAGCCCCCTCGCCGCTCGATCCGCAGCGGGTCCCGGCGCGTGGCGTAGCGCCGTTCGATGCGATCGAACTGCTTCTGCCCGTGGCGCCCGGCGCAGTAGAGGCGAGCCACCACATCGGCCTGGATCAGCACACTGAGGCTCCCGCGCCGGCTTCAGCTACCCACCACCTGGCGACGCGCCACATATCGCACGGCGCGCTCGCCGAAGCTGCGGAAGAAGGAGCCGGTCTGGCAGGTGGGGTGGTTCCCACCGGAACGAAAGTATTCGTAGCGTCCTTTGACGACGCCCCCGCCGACCCGGCCCGAGAGGAAATATTCGAGGGTGAAGGCTTCTTCCTGCGGCCCGCCGGTGGCATCCCACCGGAACCCTCCCCGCCGGTCGAGGAGGAACGGTTGGTCCGGGGACGCGTAGTTGCGTTCGAAGCGCTCGAAGTGCCTGCCGCCGTGAGGCCCTTCGCAGTAGAGACGGGCGACGACGCTCGCCTTGGTGACTTCACGTCCCTTGACCCGGAAGGCGACCTTGACCCCGTCGCCGCTGCCGAAGTAGTTCGTCGCCCCCGCACCGGGGGCCGACGTCAAGGCGAGGAGAAGGCCCAGGAGCGCGATGAGGCTGAAGCGTCGCATCTATTCGGAATGTAGACCCGCCCTAACTTTCGGGCAAGGGACCCGCTTTGAAGTTGCTGAGATCGAGGATGTTGCCGGCCGCCTCGATGCCCGCGTAGCCGGCGCTGTAGGTGGCGCTTTTCACCGCGAGGATTTCGGTGAACCCGGCCCCCGTGTTGACCCAGGCGGAAACGATGCCGCCCTTCGCGACCAAGGCGAACTGGCTTTTTTCCGGGAAGGAGTAGCCCAGTTTCTGGGTGAGGAGCGATTTCGTCCCGTTGCTCCAGCTGGAGAGAGTGACGTCGTAGACGTTCCGGGTGGCGGTTTCGGTGAACCGCAGCTCGTAGCCCGCGGCCGCGGTGGCGGTCGGAGTGGGCATCCCCAGCCAGGCCGAGAAGTAGCGTTCCGCGATCGTCGGCGCTTCGGCGAGCGTCGCCACGGTGGCGATGCCGCTGGCCGACGCGGAGACGGATTTCGCGTAGAAGGCGCCGTAGTCGGCCGGGAATGCTTCGATCGGCCGCCAGCCGGTGGTCGCGTCTTCTCCCTTGCCGTACGACCAGCCCAGCTTCGTCCAGCTCGCGCTGAAGTTCGACAGCGAGGTCGATGAACCGTCGAACGGCTCGGTTACCGGCAGTTTCGCCAGCTGGGTCGCAGTCGGAAGCTGCGTGGTGGTGAAGGTGAGGTCTTCTCCTTCGGCAACGCCGTTCACGTTTTCGGTGACCAGCCGGTAGTGATAGGTGGTCTGAGGGGCCAGGCCGGAGAGAGCCTGGCTGACCGCAACCGGGTTCCTGCCGGCAGACACGGTCGCTGCCGTCAGCGGAACGGATTTGCCATAGAGAGTCGTGGTCCCGTATTCGAACTTGTAGGTGGTTTCGGTGCCGCCGGGCACGACCACACCGTTGACCCTGGCGGTTTCCGCTTTGACTTCGCTCGCGGCACCGGTGGTGGCTTCACCCGGAAGCCACTCACAGGCATCGCCGACGCCATCGCCATCGGCGTCCGCTTGGTCGCTGTTGGGGGTTTCCGCGCAGTTGTCGCTGCTGTCTTGTACTTCGTCACCGTCGAGGTCCGGCATCACGCAGGAGTCCCCGATGCCGTCTTCGTTCACGTCGGTCTGGGCGCCGTTGGCGAGGTTGGGGCAGTTGTCGACGTCGTCGACCGCGCCGTCCCCGTCGTAATCGGACGTCACCGCTTCCGGCACGAGCAGTTCGTTCGGGACCGGAGTGACCGTTTCCATCAGGTGCCCCGCCACCTCGTTTTCGGACAGCGGCCCGACGTAGGAGGAGACCTCGTCGACGGTGGCCGCCAGGAAGCCAGTCCCCCCCGGCCCAGCGCCGATCGTCGTTTCAGGAGCCGCTTCCGGCAGTTCCGAGACGATTTCCTCACCGAAGCCGACCCGGCTCGGGATCCCGTCGAGGTAGAGCGTGAGGCCGTCCCCTTCCACCTCCCCCACGACCTGATGCCAGGTGCTGTCGGTGACCGGGAGGTAGCTGTTGACGCTCGGCGCTCCCACGTCGTTGCCGGTTGCGAGAGTGATGACGCCGTTGGCGCCGCGGTAGAGGAAGAGCCCGTCGGTGGCGGTGCCGCTCGAGTAGAGGTATTCCTTCGCGCCGGCCGCGCGGCTGAACTTGACGAGGAGTTCGAGGCTGAGACCGGAGCCCGCCGCTTCCTCCAGAGGCGGCGGTTCGGAGACCGAGATGACGTCGTCGACGCCATCCAGCGCCACGGCGGTGCCTTCTTCTTCCCGCAGACCGCCTTCGACCCCGGTTTCCGGACCGGAGGCAGCGGTCAGCGAGGCTCCTCCACCGGCCGTTCCGTAGGTGCTGGCGGTGCTCCCGCTGAAGGAGTCCACCGCGCTCGCGCCTTCGTCGTCGAGCGCAAGGTAGGAGGCGAGCGCCGGTTCGACTTCTTCTTCAGAGGCCGGAAGTTCGCCCTCAGGCGGTTCGGTTTCTTCTTCGCCGAGCAGTCGTTCGAGCCGAGCCGGGTCGGGCGTGACGGCGGCGAGCCTTGCCCCTGTGTTCTGGCCGTCGTCGTAAATTTCGCCTTCCTTGCTCACCTGGGAGGGCTTGCAATGTTCGAACGGCGGGTGATTGAGCTTTTTGCTTTTCCCGTTTTCGGTGAACTCGACCCCGGGATCGGCGAACACCTCGACCTGTTTGAAATTGCTGCAGTCGATCCGTTCGTCGAGTCCGAGATCCCTGGCGTTGAGTCTGTCGCGGCCCTTGTTGCTGGCCAGGATGTCGGCGCCGCCACGACCTAGTAGGAGGTTGCGGCGCGCGCTGCCCTCGAAGTCGTCGCCCTGAGGGGAGCCCTCGAGGTCCTCCACCTGTTTGACGGTGCCGCAGGTGGTGTGTTCGCCCTTCACGTTCGTGCCCAGATTCTGGACACTCGTGTTGTTTTCGAGTTTCAGGTCGGCGTATACCCCCGGGCCTCCGGTCTGGAAAGGATGGAACTGGGCGTTGTCGGATCCAGTGCTGCCGACGATGCGGTCGGCGGAGCCTTCGCTGCACAGGTCCGACGAGATGAGGAGGTCGTTGCCCCCGTCGCCCCTGAGGAGATCGTTGCCCTTTGCCTGGATCAGGACGTCGTCGCCGGCCATCCCCAGCAGCCTCTCTTCGCCACCCCCCTGTGCATCGCCATCGATCGCCATCTCTTCGGCAGGACCTGCCTGGAGGACGTCGGGACCGGGCCCGCCGGCGAGCGTGACAGAGCCCTTGGACAATTCGTCGCGGCCCGTGGTCGCAAGCGTGTCGTTCGATGCGAAACCGGCAAGGACGACGGCTCCTAGCTCGCTGCTGGGGAATTTGCAGTTGAAGCTGTTCCCGCTCTTGTTGCAGTTGCTGGCTTCAGCCGTGGGAGCGCCGCCGTGGAAGGTGAAAGTGGCGCCTTTATCGCGCAGATTCACCGTCACGTCATCGCTGTTGGGGCTTCCCGACAGGAAGAGGTCGGTCTCTTTACCGCCGTTGCCGGTCTGGAGCCCGAATTCGATGGCCTGCGGGTGGCCGATCGTGTGGTCCGCGTCGCCTTCGATGTAGTCGTTGTCACCTTTCCGCTGGGTTACGCCCGTTTTGCCGCCCCCTCCGATGATGATGTCGCCACCAGGACCGCCTGCGACTTCGATCGACGAGCTCTGACGCTTGATCACGTCGTCGAACGCCGAGCCGACGATGCTCTCTACTCCAGAGAAGGAGTCTTCTCCGCCTCGTTCCTCAGCGATCGGGCCGTTGTCGGCGCTGCCGCTCGCCACCCCGTTGTTCACGTTCGTGACTTCGACGTAGACGCCCGCGTAACCCGGGGACCGCCCGTCGACCTTCACCCCTCCGAAGAGCTCCGAGTCGTCCAGGTGGTAGCCCGGTGCGATCGCGTCCGCGAAGCTGACCGTGTCATTGTCGGCACCCCCGCTGAGCGTGTCGCCGCCCTGGCCGCCGCGGACCACGTCGTTCCCGTCCTGACCCTGCGGGGAATCGGTGCCCGGACCGCCGTCGACCAGGTCGGCACCGGGTCCGCCCCTCATTATTTTGTCGTCGCCGGGTCCGCCGTAGATGAAGTCGTTACCGCCCTGCCCGTAGAGTTTGTCGTTGCTGCGAGCACCCCGGATGACGTCGTTCCCTTCACCGCCTTCGATCAGCTCGGCGCTCGGCCCGCCGACGATGATGTCGTCGCCGTCTCCGGTGTTGATCTCCGAGACGCCTTCATGCGAGATCACGATTTCGTTGCACGATTTCCCGAAGTAGGGGGAGTCCCGCTTGTTCAGGCGGACCTTTTTCGGGGCGCACACGGCCTTGCTGCTGACCTTTTGCCTCAGCACAGAGGTCGAGGGGATCGTCCGCGACCACTGGTTGACCCGTTCGTGCCCGAGCGGGTCACGCACGACCAGTTTGTAGGCGTGGGTCCCGGCCGCCTTGTACGGCGACACCTGGTAATCACGGTCGAGTTCGTCGGGACAGCCGGTCGCGCCGCAGCGGTTTCGCAGAGTGACCGTCTGCACGCCGTCGATGTACAGCGCCGCGTATTCGACTCCCGCCCGGGTGGTACTCGCCGCCGCCCGGTCGCCATCGGTCGCCTGGATGCTCAGGTCGAGGCCGTAGGGACCGGGTTCGGCGAAGACTTCGCCACCCAGGACCGTTTCACTCGGGTTCGAGACGTCGACGATGAAGGTGCGGCTGGCCGGGGTCGGATCCACCCCGGCGGCGTTCCGTGCGCGCACTTCGAAGACGTGCTGGCCCTCGGCTTGGACGGCCAGTTCCTTGCCGGTCGCAGCGCAGCTGGCGAAGAGGGCGGTGTCTACCCTGCATTCGAAGGTCGCCGTTTCGTCGGCCGAGTAGGTGTAGGACGGCGTCGTGTCGGCGGTCGGCCCTTCGGGTCCGGAGACGACTTTGGTCTGCGGCGCCGCGGTGAAGACCGTGAAGCTGCGTTTCGCCGGCGTCGCATCGACGTTGCCGCTGGGATCGGTCGCTTTGACTTCGAAGCTGTGGGCGCCGTCGGCGAGCGTGGTTTTCGGGTAGGCCAGGGGCTCGGCGCAGGCTGCGAAGGCTTCGGCGTCGAAGCGGCAGGCAAACGACGAGTCGGCGTCGCTGGAAGCGAAGCCGATCGCCGGTTTGGGATCGTCCGTCGTGGCGCTGGGCCCGGAGGAGATCGTCGTTTCCGGGGCTTTGGTGTCGAGCGTGAAGCCCCTCGATTCGGTGGCGACGTTGCCCGACGCGTCCTTCGCCTTGATCCAGAAGGAGTAGCTCCCGTCGACGAGGGCGCTCGCCGCTTCGTAGGAGGAGGAGCTGGTGCACGCCCCGTAGGTCGGGGCCGCGATTTCCGCTTCATCGGAGTAGAGCGCGCACTGGAGCACGGTCTGCCCGGCGACTTTGAAGGTGTATTTCGGTTTCGCGACGTTGGTGAATTCGGCGGGGCCGCTGAGGATTTCGAGCGTGGGTCCAGTTGCGTCGACGGTGAACGACCGGGTCGCCGGGGTCGCGTCAGCGTTTCCGGCCTGATCGACCGCCCGCACCGCGTAGGTATGGGAGCCGTCGGTGAGGGCCGGTTCGACCCGCTGCGACCCGTAACCGCAGGGTTCGAAGGCGGCGGCGTCGAGGCGGCATTCGAAGCGGGCGTTGAGGTCGGCGCTGCTGTAACCGAAGCTGGGCTGCGTATCGATCGTCGTCCCGGAGGGCCCCGCTTCGATCGTCGTATCCGGCGCGGTGGTGTCGACGGTGAAGCTCCTCGTCGCGGGTGAGGCGTCGGTGAGGCCGAGGCTGGTCGCGCGGACGCTGAAGGTGTGGGCGCCGTCGGCGAGTTTGGCGGTCGCGTAGCCGGTAGCCGGGCAGCTGACGTAGGCGGCGCCGTCGACGCTGCAGGCGAAGGTCGAGCCTTCGGCCGTCGAGTGGTAGGTGAAGGTCGGCGCCGACTGTTTCGTCAGCCCTTCGGGCCCGGAGTCGATCAGCGTGTTCGGCGCTTCGACGTTGAAGAGCCGGGTCGCGGCTTTGGTGTAGCCGACCTGGTCGGTGGCGACGACTTCGAGGACGTGGAAGCCGCTACTGAGGCCGCTGTAGCTCTGGGTGTAGGAGAAGTTCAGCGTTTCCGGGCAGCCCGAGCTGGTGCAGGTGTTGGTTTTCGTTTCCTTCAGGACCCCGTCGAGGTAAACCTTGGCTTCCTTGACCCCGGAGCGCGGTTCGGTGCTGCTGCCGTCTTTCGATTCGACGCTGAGGTTGTAGGCGATCCCGGTCGAGGAGCCGCCGAGCGTCACCGTCGGTGCGGTGCCGTCGATCGACAGGGTCCGTTCGACCGTCCCCCGCTTGTCGGTCGGGTCGATCACCTGCAGGAAGACGGGGACTTTTCCTTCGGCTCCCACGCCTTCGGTCGTGTAGGTGATTTTGCCGGTGCGTTCGGTGGCGCAACGGTCCTCGTAGGTGCCGGCGCAGTAGGGCTGGTCCCAGGTCCATTCTTTGCCGGGCGTGTTGAGGATGAACTTCTGCACGCCGAGGCCCATGTCGGTCCCCTTGACTTCGACGGTCCGCGCGGTGGCGTCCTTTTTCATCCAGCTCGTCGGGAATGGGACGAGGATCGTCATCCAGGGGATCTGCCAGTCGTCGACCATGATCCCGACGCCGCCGATCATCAGGTCGCGCCAACAGGTCATGGTGGTGTTGGTGCTGGAGTCGGTGCTCAACCCGATGATCAGCGATTCGCCCCAGGTGCCGAGTGAGGACGTGCCGTAGTCGTTGGCGTTGTTGAACTTGATGTTCGCCCAACCCGAGGATTCCCTCCACATCCCCTCGTAGTCGTAGGGGTAGTAGTTGGTGCTCGATGGACAGCCCCTGTTGTTGCGGGTGAAGGGGCTGATCGTGGCGCTGACGAGATAGGCGCCGGGAGGTGCCGAGTAGATCCACTGCCCCCACTGCTGACCCTGCATCGTCGCCGGGGCCGTGTAGACGAACAATCCTTTGCCAGGGTAGTTGGGGAAGCCGCCGGAGTCTTCGGTGCCGTGGTAGATCCAGGTCGCGGAGGTCTGCTGCCAGCGCCAGCCGGCGAGCCCGGCGGTCCCCTGACCGTTGTACCAACTGTCCCAGTCCTGGTAAATGCTGGGGTCGACGAGAATCGGGTAGGCGAGGTCTTGGTCGCGGTGGGCAACCGCCAGCACGAGCGAGTCGCCGTCGACCGTCATCTCCACCGGCACCTGGGTGCCCTGCGCGTCGAGCGCCCACGGCTTCGGCACGAGGGTGGTTAGGGCGCCGTCCGCGTCGACCACTTCGGCCGAGCCGCCGGGCCCGGCACGCAACTCGGATCCCGCCGGAAGGTCGAGCTGGAAGCGCAGGCTCTCCGGGCTGTCAGCCGAGCGCAGCAGGTTGAAGATCTCGACGCCGCTGGAGATCGGCGCGACGACCTGGTCGGTGTCGCTCCCGGCCGTGACTTCGCCGAAGAAAAGGCTCTTGTCGCCGAGCGGCGCCGCCACCGCGTCTTCAGCGCCGGCCTGGGTGACGGTCAGGCCTTCGTCGCCGATCTCGATCCCTTCGTCGGCGGTGCCGCCGATCGCGAGGTCGACCACCGGATTCTCCGGTTCCCACCCTTCGGCGGTCGGAGCGAGGGTCACGTCGACCTGCCCGAGGTCTCCGTTCTCTTCTTCCGCCTGCAGAGGCAGGTTCGATTCCAGCAGCTGCGTCTCCCCGTCGCTGGTCACCACCGCGCCTTCGTCCCCCGCGTAACGCTCGACAGTGGCGTCGCTGAGAAGGCGGGCGGGGTCCTGGTTGAGTTCCGCCAGGACGGGGCCGAAGACCGAGTGCAGGAGCTCTTCGGCCGCGCCGTCCCCGATGTCGGCGTAGGCCAGGCGCGAGCGCTCGCGCTCCGCAACCGCGGCCGGGCTCGCAAGCTCCGCTTCCCGCTGGGCCAGCTGCTGTCGGTGCTGGCTGAAGGCCTGCGACAGCGCGCCGCCGAGCTCCTCGCCGTCGGGCAGGGGCAGAACCGAGCCGGGCCGCTCCTGGCGGGGTTCAGCTTCCTCTTCCGCTGAGAATGCCACCCCCGGAGCGATCACGCAGGCGCCAAATAGACAGGTGAAGACAATGATCCAGCGGAGCATTGCCCCCGGACGCTGACCGCTCATTTGCTGGCCTCCCCAGCTCGCGGGTGGACGAAACTGAGGATCAGTCGTATTGCACGGATCGATGTTGCGCAATACCTAGAAATCGATATGTTTAGGAGTTTTATACTAAAGAAACCCTTTCCAGTACCCACCTTTTCAGAACCTACGCCCGGGTCGCCGGCTTGCTGAAGAAACATTGAAGTACTCTGAAGATTCTCGAGTTCGTGGTAGGAACGGGACATGCCCGTCGCAATCGCCTTCGCCGAACAGGGAGAGGCCGCCCGGATCAACTACCGCATCCCCCTCCCCGGGGCGCAAACCGGTCGCCGGATCATCGCCTCCGACCTCGAGTTCGACGAAGACGTCTTTAACGACGCGGCGCGCAAAGCCGGTCAGGACCTGCTCGAGCAGGCGGGCGTGAGCCGCGCCCAGTCCGGCAGCGTCACCGTGGACGAGCGGCGCGCGCGCGACTTCTTCATCGAACGGATGCTGCAGAGCGGCGTCGCGGTCGATCCGTCGGTCATCCCCACGGTCGGCGAAGCGGAGGAGCTGCACGCGGGAAACAGCCCGATCGCGGCGGTCGCGCGCGAGGCGATGGCGCGGCCCGAGCTGCTGATGCGGGTCCGCGGCGAGAGCGCGGCGGCCTCGCCGGCCGCCGAGCTTCCGGAGGCGATCCAGCCGCCGATCCGCTCCGACCTCTTCCTCACCTACGTCGATTACCTGCGCAAGTTGCGCGACGGGGTCGTCGCCATCCCCGGCGCCACCTGGTCGGGCAAACCGACGACCTCCACCCCGCCGGAGGGGGACGCCGAGCCCCAACTCTTCCTCGTCGAGTACTACGGAATCAGCTCCTTCCTCGGTGACTACGGGATGGGTCGCACCGTCAAGACCTTCACCCTCCTGCCGGGCGAGTCGACGACGATCTCGCTGAAAACCTGGCAGTCCTCCAAACAGTCGATCCAGGAATCGTCCTCGATCATCGACTCCCACGAGCAGTCGGCGCGGGACCGCTTCGCCAACACCATCCAGAACGAAACGACCGACAAGGCGACCCGCTCCTCGACCGAGAAATGGCACGCCGAGGCGGAGGCGAGCGCCTCCTGGGGCTGGGGGTCGGCCAAGGTCTCCGGTGGTGCCTCCGGCGAATACCAGTCGGGGCGCGAACAGTTCGCCAAGCAGGCCGGCGAGGCGGTCCAGGAGCACAGCGCCGAGTCATCGAGCAAACGGCAGCTCTCGGTCAGCTCGGCCTCCGAGCGAACCGACGAATCGGGCACCGAGAGCATGGTCGAACGGACGATCAGCAACGCCAACATGCGTCGCGTCCTCAACTTCGTCTTCCGCGAGCTGAACCAGAGCTACGCGACGAAGATCCATCTCAAAGAGGTGCGGATCGGCTTCACCAACGGCCGCCTCAACTCCTGGCGCGAGGTCTCCCTGCCGGAGATGAGGCGCCTGTTGGAGGAAGTCGTCAAGGAGGAATACGTCGAGCGCGTGGCGCAGCGCCTGCTCAAGGCCGCCGGCATCGTCTTCGACCGCGAGGACAACGCGATCAACGTCCTCGAGCGGGTGCGGATCGTCGACAACGGCACCGGCATCGAGGCCGAGCTGGCGAAAACCGACGAAACGGGCGAGTTCCCGGCGCCGACGGAGGACACCTACTACCGCTTCCGCCGCGGCCCCCTCGGTCAGAAAGGCGAGGACAACCCGGTCGACGGCGTCCTCATGTCACAGCTGGACCTGGTGATGCGCACCGACTCCGTCATCGTCGAGGCCCTCCTCGGCCAAGCCGACGCCCTCGACGAGTTCGCGATGGAGATGCAGAAAGCCGCCGCCGGCGAACGCACCCTCGCCAACGAACGCGAGCAGCTCCTCCACCAGACGCTGGAAAAAGTCGAAGACCCCGAGCGCCGAGCCGAGCTCGCCGCCCAGCTCTTCGGCCCCGGCAAAGACAAGCCCCAGTAGAGAAGAGGATCGCGTGCCGGACGACCCCGTCACCGACACCAGCAAGATCCTCGACACGAAGACCTTCCTCGACGACGCCATCGCCTCCGCGGTGAAGGCGGCCGGCGCACCACGCGCCAAACCGGCGATCGGCACCCTGATCCTCTATGACGCCGGCGAAACGGCAATTGCCAAGGCCGCCGGAGCGATCCAGAGTGGCTTCTACTCGAGCGGGACCCTCGTAGGCGTAAGAACCTGGAGAGAGCTCACCGCAGCGCTCGCCAGGTATTCCTCGATCTCAACGCTGGTGCTGTTCTTCCACTCGGCGGGAGGGCAGCTGATCTTCGAAGGCGAAGATCCGACCGCGGAGGACGTCAGGAAGCGGTTCGCCGCCTCCGGCGTGAAGGTCACGGGAGCGATCAGGTTCGAGGGCTGCAACATCATGCTGAACCCGGTGACGACCGCCTACCTGGTCTCAGGCATTGCCGGTGCGGGGGCCGCGGTCTCCGGCTACACCCACTTCTCTCTCTTCAACGACATAACGGTGCCGCCGGGTTTCCCCCGCGCACAGGCCCAGGCGCTTCTGGCGTCCTACGCCGGCTTCTGGATCCCGGGCACCCCGGGCGCCGACTCCGTTGCCGCCAGCAGAGCCGCCCTGAAGCTGTGGCTGCGCTGGTTCCGGGACGAGTACGACGAGACCCCAGTCCCTGCCCGCGCCGCAGGCGCCGAGCCGCCCAGGGGCTTCATTCCGACGAGCAAGCTCGAGGAGCGAACGGTGACGTCAGGCGAAGACGCGCTGACGCTGGAAAAGGAGCTCGACGTCCCGGTCCACCCGGCCGCACGCGTAACCGTCACCGACATCGCCGCCGTGGCCGCCAAGCACGGATCGCCCTAGAAAGCAGCCAACCAGAGGAGAAGGTTCATGGACGACGCATATCGCGCTTACTTCAGAGAGCACATCGACTATCTCGAGAGCTTTCGCCCGAGCCGCGTCCCGCGCCGCTACGGCAGGCTCGACCCGGACCTGGATCGCGGTCCCGCCCATTACCTCGCACGGGGGGCGCTTGAACGGGGGCTCCCGAGCGTCGAGCTCCGACCCGACGCGGAGCTCCTCCTCTACCTGCTCGCGCTCGAATTCGTCGCGCGACCGGTCACGGCCGTGCGGGGGCCCGACGCGGCCCGGGGCGAGCTCGAAGACGACCTGGCCTCCGACATCGCAGCGGTGATCGAGACCGCCCGCCAGCGCTCGGACGACGAGATCACCGCCCACAGCGTGGTCGACGCCCTCAGCGACCGCTGGGTCGACCTGCGAACTGCCGGCCAGAACATCTGGGGGTAGCGGCTAGTCGCGTCGAACGATCCGATGCCGCAACTACGAGCCAACATCGAGCAGGGCGACCTGACCGAGGATCGGCGCGAAGCCGCGATCCTCCAGGCGTCCCTGAGCAACTACGTCGCGACGGCCGCGCTGGCGGTGCTGGTTGGCGCGGCCGGGATGTTCACGTACGTCTCCCAGAACTTCGATCCACACTGGATCTTCTACGTCCTCATCGCAGGCTCCGCCGTCGCACTTGTGGCCTCGGTCTTCATCGGCGGCAAGGGCACCGGCATCGTCATCGACCAGATCGCCACAAGGACATGGACACCAGGCAAACGCAACGGTCGGTACGGGACACAGGCCACGTTCACGCTCATCGGCCTGGGCCTGCTCCTCGTCGCGACGGCCGTGGGTGTCACGGCCCCGCACCAGCAGTCGACTTTGGAACGCCGGGTCGACCGCCTCGCAAGCGAAGTGGTCAGCCTCACCACGACCCAGGAGCAATCAGGCTCCGAACAGCTATGGCTCGAACACCTGGGCGCGACCTCGGACTACCGCATAGACAGGCTCGAGGCGCAGCTCCAGCAGGTGGCCGGGAGCGCCTCCGAAGCAGCCGCGGAAGCCCACCTGGCAAGGCAACTGGCAGTCCACCGCCGCCAGTGCCGCGCCCTGGAGCACCTCGTTCACGAATCGGGTGAGAAGGTCGCCGCGGGGCTCTGCACCAATCCCTCCCCGTGAAGACGCCCCGGCCCTTCAGCTCACCCGCCGGTAGCGGACGTGCGTGGCGAGCGGGGAGTGGAGCACCTCGACCGGCTCGAAATCGAAGGACTCAACCCCGTCGAACAACCGCTCGCCGGACCCGAGCAGGACGGGGACCACGTCGAGCGTGAGTTCGTCGATCACGCCGGCGGTCAACGCTTGGCGGACGGTCGAGGCGCCGCCCGCGATGTCGACGCCCTCCCCACCGGCAGCCTCGACCGCCTGCGCGTAAGCGGCGTCGAATCCGTCGGTGACGAAGTGGAAGCTGGTGCCGCCCTCCATCTCAACCGGATCGCGGGCGTGATGGGTGAGCACGAAAACCGGCGCGTGGTAGGGCGGCTCGGAGCCCCACCATCCATCCCAGTCCTCATCCCACTCGCCGCGGATCGGCCCGAACATGTTGCGGCCCATCACGTAGGCGCCACGGGGTCGCATCAGCCACCCCTCCGCCGTCGCATTCGCGTCAGTCGCCCGCTCGTCGCCGAGGTGCCAACGATGAACCTCCATGCCGCGCTTCCCCAGCGGATCCTCCCGGCTCTGGTCGGGCCCGGCGACGAAGCCGTCGAGCGAGATCGACATGTGGCAGGTGGTGTCCGGCATCGGTGTCCTCCGAAAGACTGATCGCGGTTGAGACGCGCCCGGCTGGATTCGAACCAGCGACCGTCGGATTAGAAGTCCGATGCTCTATCCGGCTGAGCTACGGGCGCAATAGAGCAAGGTTAGGGGCTGGGCGGGCGGCTGGCGTAGGATCGCGCCCATGCCGAAAGTGATGGTGGGCGAGAACGAGCTGAACTATGAGCGCAGCGGTGCGGGGGAGCCGCTGCTGCTGATCCAGGGGATGAGCGGGACGCATGTCTCCTGGGGGGATCCGTTCTTGGCGCCATTGCGGGAGAGGTTCGACGTGGTTGTGTTCGACAACCGGGGGATCGGGCTGTCTGCGCCGATCGATGGGCCGTTCACGATCGTCGAGATGGCCGAGGACACGGCGGGGCTGCTCGACCAGCTGGGGATCGAGAGCGCGCACGTGGTCGGGATCTCGATGGGCGGAATGATCGCCCAGGAGCTGGCGCTCGCCCGGCCGGAGAGGTTGCGGTCGCTGACGCTCGGCTGCACCTATTGCGGCGGGCCTGGCTCGCAATTGATGCCGGAGGAGAGCGCGCAGAAGCTGCTGGCGGGGATGGCCTCAGGTGACAGGGAGAAGGCGATCCGGGCCGGCTACGAAGTCAACCTCTCCCCCGCCTTCCGTGCCGACGAGGGCCGCTACGACGCCTTCCACGAGATGGCGACCACGGTGCCGGCGGCGAAACGGACGATCGAACTGCAGGTGCAGGCGATCTTCGGCCACGACACCAGCGGCCGCCTCGGTGAGATCTCGACGCCGACGCTGATCGTCCACGGCACCGAGGACGCCGTCCTCCCCTACCCCAATGGCCAGCTGATCTCCACGCTGATGCCGGACGCCCGGCTCGAGACCTTCGAGGACGTCGGCCACATGTTCTGGTGGGAGCGACCCGACCGCTCCGCCGAGCTGATCCGCGAGCACGCGCTCGCCGCCGGCCGCGCCTGAATCGAACCGATGATCCTGCACCCCTGAGGTGCACAATCGTCGGTTCGCTTATTCGCCCTCGAATTCGCCCGGCACCGTCGGCCGTTTTTCGGGCTTGCACGCGCCCGGGTCGAGCTTGCCCTTGACTTCGAACACGTAGTCGACCTGGGGCGAGGCTTTGGTGTCGTCGACCACGAGCTTCACCGCCGGGTCGTTCTTCACCCAGGCATAGACCGGGAACTGGTACGGGTTCGGCACCCCGGTGTTGTAGGGGCCGGTGTCCTGCGTGTACTGGCTCATCACCAGGTAGTCGTAGTCGCCGGCGTTGATCGTCCGGCGCAGGGCCTGGCAGGTGGTGGGCAGGCGGTTCGCTCCGTGCGGTCCCCGGACGCCGATGTATTCGACGTGGTTGGTCGCGTCGTTGCCGTAGAACCCGTACTGGCCGAAGATGATCTGGCTCGAGCCGATGATCCCGATCCGCTGGTCGTGCAGCTTCTGGGTGAATTCGTAGGCTTCGACCGGCCCGCCTTCGCCGAGGAACGGCAGCGGGTTGACGTAGTGCTGGTCGGCGTACTGGACCTCCTGCGCCCGCCCGAGCACGACCGCGAGGAAGAGCAGCACCGCCGCCCCGCCCGCCACCGCCGCCCGGCTCACGCTCGCCCGCGTCCGCGCCAGCGAGAGCGCCGACGGCGCCCAGACCAGGCAGAGCGTGAGGAAAATCGTGCCGACGATGTAGCTGGTGAACCATCGCGGCGTCGTCAGCACCGTGATCGCGTAGACCGCGGTGAGGAAGAACAGCGTCTGTTTTGCGCGCCGGTCCGGCGCCCGCAACGGGCGGGCCAGCGGCAGCATCGCCATGGCTAAGACGAGGCCCGGCACCAGGTAACGCGTGTTGGTGAAGAACCCCGTCGGCGAGCCCTCCTGACCGGCCGCCGTCAGCGGCGTGAAGACGTAGACGAGCGCGGTCAGCAGCGAGGCCACCGCGATCACCCGCAGGATCTTGTTGCGCGAGCGCCAGGCGATGTAAACCGCGGCGCTGACGGCGATGATCAGGATCAGCGGCCAGAGCGGCCCGAGCGCGTTGTCGAGCTCGGGGAAGAACCAGCGGCGGTAGATCGTCGGGTCGGTGATGTAGTGGGCGACGGCGAAGCGCGGCCGCGGGTCGAGCGGCATCTGGTCGGGCTTGGGTAAGTTGAGCGGCCCGAATTTGGTGATCGGCAGCGGGTTGCCGCCGGTCTTGATCGCCGCCCGCAGGTACCAGTAGCCGCCGACCACGAGCAGCGGCAGCCCCATCACCCAGGCCGTGGTCCAGCGGCGCCCGCGGCCGCTGAAGAGAACGACGCCGATCGTGATCGCCACCACCGGCACGAGAAAGGTCGTCTTCACCGAGGCCGCCAGGCCGGCGGCGATCCCGGCCATCACCAGCGGACCCTTGTCGAGCAGCGGCGCGTTGCGCTCCGGCGCGTCCTGCACCGCCCCAGCAATGGGCGCTCTTCGCTGGTGCCCGTTGATCAGGAACGCGGCGAAGGCCAGCAGGAAGGCCAGCCCCATGATGTCGTTGCGCGCCTCTCCAGGCTGCGTTTCGATCATTACCCCCGAGTCGAGGATGATCGCCGCCGCGACCAGCGTCGCCGGCCCCACCTTGTAGGGCCGCCCGACACACCAGGCCGCCAGCAGCGCGATCGGCAGCCAGATCAGGTTCTGCAGCGGCGCCAGCCAGTCGCTCTTGAAGAGGACGATCGTGCCGGCGTTGAGGAGCTCGGTCGAGGCCGGGTAGAACCAGGCCGCCAGGCGCAGCGGATCCGTGTAATGGAGGTGGACCGTCGAGTGTTCCTGGGCGATGAAGGCCGAGAACGGCATGTGGTACCAGGTGGTGTCGCCGCCGAACATGCCGAAATCGAGGCTCGACTGGGCCGGGAAGGTCCACTCGGCAACGGTCCAGGAGGCGACGCCGAGGGCGATGAAGAGGGCGATGTTCTCGACCCGCGGCCCCGCCACCTCGCGCCCGTGCCCGCCTGCTTTCGACCGCCCCAGCCAGGCGGCGCCGAGCCCGACGGCGATGCAGAGGACGACGATCCAGCCGAAGTAGAGAAGGCTGAGCGCTCCCAGCACCTGCAGGCAGACGACGAAGAGGGCGACGGTCAGCGTCGCGTCCGCCAGCCGCGCCAGGGCGCCGGTGAATTCCGGCACGATCCAGCGCCGCAGCCAGTAGCCGCCGAGGCCGAGCGCGGCGACGATGCCGATCAGCGCCAGCGAGCCGGCGAGGTAGGAACCGAAGGAGGGGGCCACGAAGGCCGGGATGCTATTCGGCGCGCCCGGCGGGCAACGCCGCGCCCTCCCGGTCTAGGAAGCCGCGGCGGGAATGCTGCAGGCGACCCCGGTGCCTTTGAGCCCGCAGTAGCCGTTCGGCACCTTGTGCAGGTACTGCTGGTGGTAGTCCTCGGCGTAGTAGAACGGCCCCGCCGGCACGACCTCGGTGGTCACCGGCTCCTTGCCGGCGCTCCGCAGCGCCCCGTCGTAGGACTCGAGCGCCATCTCCGCGGTCGCCTTCTGCGCGTCGTTGACGAAATAGATGCCGGAGCGGTACTGCGTGCCGACGTCATTGCCCTGGCGCATGCCCTGGGTCGGATCGTGCTCCTCGAAGAAGACCTTCAGCAGCTCGCCGTAGGAGATCTTCTCCGGATCGAAGGCGACCAGCACCGCCTCGGCATGGCCCGTCCGCGCCGTGCAGACCTCCTCGTAGGTCGGGTTCGGCGTGGTCCCGTTCATGTAGCCGACCGCCGTCGTGTAGACGCCGTCGAGTTCCCAGAAGAGCCGCTCCGCGCCCCAGAAACAGCCGAGCGCGAAGTAGGCGACCTCGATCCCCTCGGGGAACGGCGGCTCGAGGGGCGTCCCCAGCACCGCGTGGGTGCTCGGCACCTCGAAGCCCCGCTCGCTGCGGCCGGGCAGCGCCTCATCCGCCGTGACCAGCTTCGTCTTCTCCGGGTGCATCATCTCCATCAGCTTTCCGAGTCTGTTCATCTCAGCCTGTTTCCTCGCTTTTGCCTTCCTACAGAGAAGGTAGCGTCTGGCCATGGGCTGCTTGGTCGTATTGCTCGCCTTCCTCTCGCCGCGGCTGGCGCTGTTCGCGATCTTCCTCTTCACGGACCTGCTCAGCCGGGCCTTCGACAGCTGGTTCGTCCCCCTCCTCGGCTTCTTCCTGCTGCCGTGGACGACCCTCGCCTACGCAGTCATGTGGAACAGCTCGGACCGCGTCTCCGGCTTCGAGTGGTTCATCGTCATCCTCGCCTTCGTGATCGACCTCGGCTCCTACGCGAGCCGCGGCCGACAGCGCTCTTAGGCCTCGGTCGGATAGGCCACGCGGATGTGGCGCTTGGAGAGGACGACGAAGGGCAACTCGGTCACCTTGCCGTCATCCAGGGAGGTGAGCTTGGCGTTGGTCAGCGGCACGAAGTCGAACTCGCCGCGGTTGAGGGAGTCCGAGAAGCGGCTCTGGTAGCCGGCGGGCGGCAGGGTCAGGTCACCCTCGATCAGCTGCCGGTCCGTTTCGAACACGGCCCGCTCGACCCGTCGGCGCCGTTTCTCCGCCGCGCTGTTCTGAAGCAGATCCTCCATCTAGAAGGTTTTTCGGCTTCGAGAAGGGAAAACTTGAAGGCATCGCATTCCAGGCGTCGCCCGCCCCTAGGGCGAGTGTTCCGCCGCTTTCTCCCGCGCTTCGGCCTTCTCCTCCAGGCTCATCGCCCCCGGATGGCCGTCGCCGGGCCACGGCGATAGGACCATCAGCAGCCGCGCCTCGGAGCGGGCGACGATCGTGCGGCGCTCGCCCGGCTCGAATTCGAAGAGGTGGCCGGCGCCGGCGCCGGTGGACTCGCCATCGGCCTCGTTGACGTCGACCTCGCCGGCGACGACGAGGACCCGCGCCCGCTCGTGCACCTCGTGCTCCTGCAGCTCCTCCCCCTCCGGCAGGTGCAGGAGGATCGTGCGCGCATCCTCAGCCGAAGCGAGGATCCGCGGCTGATGCGGCTCGACGTCCACCGTGTTCAGGTTCCAGCTCTCCATCTACAGCCTCCTTCTCCCGAGTAACCCTGCAGGATTCCCTACCCGCTCGCGAGGCTCATCATCCCGCGCGGCCGAGGACGCGCTCGACGAACTCGCCCTTTCCCTCCGTGTACGCCTCACGATCTTCTGGGAAGCGTGCGGCGAGGGAGCGCTTCAGCCCTACGTAGGCGTGGGCGAGGCCCGGGTCGGCGCGCAGCAGGTCGCGGAAGGCGAGCTCATCCCGAAAGCGAGCGGACGCGACCGGGACCAGGTGGAGGTGGAACTCGCGCCGCGCCGGGCTCGGCTTGCAGAACCAGTGCATCTCCTCCGGCAGGTAGGGCGCGTAGGCGTAGTCGAGCTGGGCAAGCGGCTTGAAACAAGCCCGGCCGCTCTCGAGGTTCTCGATCCCGACGAGGATGTCGACCGTCGGCTTCGCCTCGAGGCCGGGCACCGCGGTGCTGCCGACG
This sequence comes from Solirubrobacterales bacterium, assembly GCA_035688955.1. GTDB lineage: Bacteria > Actinomycetota > Thermoleophilia > Solirubrobacterales > 70-9 > VAYN01. The sequence goes on from DASSMJ010000054.1 coordinate 22,925, forward strand.
TGGTGGATACCGCCTTCAACCCAGGGCCCGATCTGCTCGCCAAGCAGCACCCGCTCGCGCTCGAACCTGCCCGGCCAGGCCGGGTCGTAGGGAGCGAGCGAAATCGCTTCGTCGCTGATCGAGAACTTCTCGGCGGCCAAAGTCGGGGTGCCCGGATTCGAACCGGGGACCTCCGCCACCCAAAGGCGGCGCGCTACCAGGCTGCGCCACACCCCGACTAAAGGCAAGTGTAGGTTCTGGGGCGATGGCAGAGGTGCTTCCGCTCAAGGCGCTGCACTACGACCTCGACAAGGTGGGGTCGCTCGATGCGGTGGCCGCGCCTCCCTATGACGTGATCGATTACCCGCAGCGGCGTGCCCTGCTGGAGCGCTCGCCTTACAACGCGGTGGCGATCGACCTGCCGAAACCGTTCGACCCGGCCGACCCCGACAGCAATCCCAGCGGCGACCCGTATGCCGAGGCGGCGGCGCGAATCGAGCAGTGGTGCGAGGAAGGGATCCTGGTCCAAGACGAGGAGCCCTCGATCTGGGCGCTGACCCAGGACTACACCGCCCCCGACGGCAAGGCCTACAGCCGCAACGGGATCCTCGTCCGGGTGCGGGTCGAGGACTACGAGAGCGGCACCGTGCGCCCGCACGAGCGCACCCACCCCGGCCCTCTGCTCGACCGGCTGGAGCTGACCCGCGCCAGCGGCTACAACCTCTCGCCGATCTTCTCGCTGAGCACGGAGGACGCCTGGCCGCTGGTCGCGCCCTCGCTGCCCGAGCAGCCCTGGGGCGAAGCGCGCGACGAAGACGGCACCCTCAACCGGCTCTGGAAGGTCACCGACCCGGCGGTGCTGCAGGCGGTGACCGAGCGCCTCGCCGACGCGCAGCTGCTGATCGCCGACGGCCACCACCGCTACGAGACCGCCCGGACCTTCCGCGACGAGATCGGCGGCGAGGGCCCGCACAACTACACGCTGATGTCATTGACCGGGCTCGACGACCCAGGCCTCACCGTCTTCCCCACCCACCGCCTGCTCAGCGGCCTCAAGGACAACCCCGAGAAGCAGCAGCGGCTCGGCAAGGGCCTGCGGGAGATCTTCGAGGTGGAAGAGGTCTCGCGCGAGGAGATCGACCCGGCGGGCGCCGATGGCGTCGGCGTCTTCGGCTTCATCGACTCCTTCCACAAGCAGCCCTTCCGCCTGCGGCTAAAGGACACCGCCGAGGTGGACCGCATCCTCGCCGGCAAGCCCGAGGCCTACCGCCGCCTCGACTCGGCGATCCTCGAGACCCTCGTCCTCAAGGGCCTGGTGGGGATGAGCGACCACGACATCGACGAGCGCGACGGGCTCGAATACGCGAAGAGCGTCCCCGCCGCGCTGAAGATGGTCGAGTCGGGCGGCTACGACGTCGCCTTCATTCAGCGGGGGGTGCCGGTCGAGCAGGTGAAGGCGATCTGCAACACCGACGCGGTGATGCCACCGAAGTCGACCTTCTTCTTCCCCAAGGTGATGACCGGCTTCGCCTTCAACCCGGTGCGCTGACGTGGTCAAGATCTACACCAAGAAGGGCGACGACGGGACCACTTCGCTCTGGTACGGCGGCCGGGTCCCCAAGCACCACGGCCGCACCGACGCCTACGGCACCCTCGACGAGGCCTGCTCCCAGCTCGGCGTTGCCCGCGCCCTCTGCGGGCCGGAGCACGAGGAGCTCGCCGCCGACGTCCTCCGCCTTCAGGACGACATCTTCATCGCCGGGGCCGAGCTGGCGACCGCTCCCGAAGCCGCCGAGCGACTCGAAGACGGCATCAGCCGCACCACCGAGGAGATGGTCGCCGAGCTCGAGCGACTGATCGACCGCTACATGGCCGAGGTCGAGCTGCCTCCGCAGTTCGTCATCCCCGGCGGCAACCAGCTCTCCGCCCAGCTCGACGTCGCCCGCACCACGATCCGCCGCGCCGAGCGCCGCATCTCAGAGTTAAACGAAGCCGGCGAGCTGGCGAGCGAGACCGTGATCCACTTCGTCAACCGCGCCTCCGACCTCGTCTACGCCATGGCCCGCTACGCCGACGTCGACGACCCCGCCCTGTTCGAGGGGCGTCGCCGGGGCTAGCGCGTGCGCGTCGTCGCCCGCCGGGTCGAGGGCTATGCCCATGACGTCGAGGTCGACGGTCACACGCTGCGGCTCGACGAGCCGCCCGAGGCCGGCGGCGAAGGCAGCGGCCCGCGGCCGACGCAGCTGCTCGGCGCCTCCCTCGCCGGCTGTATCGCGATCACGGTCGAGATGTACGCGCAGCGCAAAGGTTGGGACGTCGGCGCCGTCGAGGTCGACGTCGAGATGACTTACGACGGTGTCGTCCCGAAGACCTTCGAGGTCGGGCTGAAGCTGCCGGAGGACCTGGACGACGAGCAGCGTCGACGGCTGCTGGTGATCGCCACCAAGTGCCCCGTCCACAAGGTCCTCGCCGGCGAGGCGCACGTCAACGTGGTCGAGCGCCTGGAGACGGCCTGATGGACCTCGGCCTCGCCGGCCGCGCCTGCGTCGTCACCGGCGCCAGCAGCGGCATCGGCCGCGCGACGGCGCTGCAGCTCTGCGCCGAGGGCGCGAGGGTGCTGCTGGTCGCCCGCGGCGAGGAGCGGCTGAGGACGGTGACCGTGGAGGCGGCACGGTTGGCCGAGCCGGCGGGCGGTGCGGCGGCGGCGCTGTCCCTCGACGTCACCGCCGAGGATGCCGGCGAGCGGATGCTGTCGGCGACGGAAGACCTTTTCGGCTCCCTCGACGTGCTCGTCAACAACGCCGGCGCCGCTAAGTGGCGCGACCTCGACGACGTCCCCGACGAGGACTGGCGCGCCCAGTACGAGCTCAACGTGATGGCGCCGCTGCGGGCGATGAAGGCCGCGATCCCGCCGATGGTCGATCGCGGCTGGGGCCGGGTGGTCAACGTCTGCTCGACCGCCGGCAAGCGCCCCTCGGCGGCGATGGCCGAGTACTCGGTCGCCAAGGCCGCCGAGCTCTCGCTGTCGCGCCTGTTCGCCGACCGCTACGCGAAGACCGGCGTCCTCGTCAACGCCGTCGCCCCCGGCCCGGTCGAGGCCGAGATGTGGATGGAGGACGGCGGCCTCCTCGACCAGTCGGTCGAGATGTCCAGCGCAAGCAGCCGCGAGGAGGCGCTGGCCGAAGCCGGCTCCAAGCGCCCGATCGGCCGCCTCGCCCAAGCCGAGGAGATCGCCTCGGCGATCGTCTTCCTCTGCTCCGAGCGCGCCTCCTACGTGGCGGGCGCCGCCTGGTCCGTCGACGGCGGCACCGTGCAGGTCATCATCTGACCAGCCCGTGGGCCGACGGGACGAAAATACCCCTAATAGGAGGGAAATCGGCCCGTCGGCGTTGAGCGAGCTGCTGCTCTCGCCCGAGGAGGCGGCACGGATGGCGGGACGCCGGGGGACGCAGGCGGCGGTGCTGCTCGCGCTCTACGGCTGGCCTGACGATCCCGGCCTGATCTTCACCGAGCGGCGGGCGGACCTGCGGCGGCACGCCGGGGAGATCTCCTTCCCCGGTGGGCGTCAGGACCCCGACGATGCCGACCTGGCGGCGACGGCGCTGCGTGAGGCGGAGGAGGAGATCGCGCTCGACCCCGGCGCGGTCGAGCTGACCGGCGCCCTGGCGCCGGTCTCCACCTTCGTCACCGGCTACCGCGTCCACCCCTTCGTCGGAACCGTCCCCCACCCCGGCGAGCTCGGCCTGCAGCCGAACCCGACCGAGGTCGAGACCGTCCTCACCTTCTCCCTCGAGCTGCTGCGCGAGGGCTACGAGATGCGCCGGATGATCCGCCGCGGCGTCCCCATCCACACCCCCACCTACGAGGTGGAAGGGCAGCTGATCTGGGGGGCGACCGCGCGGATCCTCGGCGATTTACTCGCTCGGGTTTAGGACGCCTTCGACGGGTCAGGGACGATCCGGATGTAGGGCTTCGGACTCTCCCAACCCTCCGGCCAGAGCTCTTTCGCCTCGTCCTCTTTGACCGACCCGGCGATGATCACGTCGTCGCCGCGATTCCACTGCGCCGGAGTGGCGACTTTGTTGTTGGCGGTCAGCTGCAGCGAATCGATCACTCGCAGCACCTCGTCGAAGTTGCGCCCGGTGGTCATCGGATAGACGAGGATGAGTTTGATTTTCTTGTCGGGGCCGATGACGAAGACGTTGCGCACGGTCTGGTTGTCAGCCGGGGTGCGGTCGCCGGGGTCGCCGGAGACGTCCGCCGGCAGCATCCCGTAGGCCTTCGAGATCGAGAAGTCGGGGTCGCCGATCAGCGGGTACTCGGGCCGAGAACCCTGCGTCTCCTCGATGTCGTTCGCCCACTCCTCATGTTTGTCGGCAGGGTCGACCGAGAGGCCGATGATTTTGACACCACGCTTCTCGAACTCGGGCTCGATGCGGGCCATGTAGCCGAGCTCGGTCGTGCAGACCGGGGTGAAGTCCTTCGGGTGGGAGAACAGGACCCCCCACGAGTCGCCCAGCCACTCGTGGAACTTGATCCGGCCCTGAGTGGTATCGGCCTCGAAATCCGGTGCTACGTCACCGAGCTGTAGAGCCATCTTGTCCCGCTCCTCTCGCGTTTCTTCTAATTACCTGAATTCCCATCAGAGTTTAGCTCTTTAGGATCGCGGGCCGGTCAGGGCGGCTTTCACAGCGGCGGCGAGATCGTCGCCATCGCCGACGATCTCGACCGGGATCCGCCAGGTCCGCGCGGCCACCCGCACGACTTCTACCCCACCCTCGGTTCCTTCGTAGACCACTCCCCGAACAGGGGTTTCGACCACGTGTTCCAGCAGTCGCTCCAGCCGCGGGCCATGGATCGCCGCCAGCTCCTCCTCGCTGCCCCTCGCACCTCCCAGCAGCAGCACCAGCACCGCGACGTCGCCGACCAGCTCGAGGATCGTTCCTGGCCGATCCGGGTCGGCCAGAGCCGGCTCGATCCCCGCCGCCTCGATCGCCGCCAGACCCTCCTCGCGGCGGCTCGTCCCCCGTACCGCCCAGCCCTCGGCCAGCAACCTCTCCCCCAGCTCCCGGCCGCGGCAGCCGCAGCCGACGATCAGCGCTCGCGCCATGCCCGCACCCTACGAGGGATCGAAGGGACCGCGACCGCGCAGCCGCAGCTGCTCGTCCTCGGCGACGCCGGCGTGCAGTTCCTCTTCGGTCATCTCCGGAGCGCCACGCCGCCGGCGCATTTCGTTCTGCGCCTCGAGCATCTGGCGAACGTCGTCGATCTCGTTCTGCGCCTCGACCTCGGGCGAGCGCGTCGGGTACCAGTCGACGAGGCTGGCCGAGCTGCCGGGGTAGTAGTGCCCGACGATCAGCAGCACGCCGATCATGAAGGCCAGGATTCCCAGGGTCCCGAGAACGAAGAGCACCCGTCAAGGATACGGTTCATCCCCATGCCCGAGGCCTACATTGTCGAACCCCTGCGCACGCCGATGGGCGCCTACCGCGGCGCCCTCTCCGGCGTCCGCCCCGACGACCTCGCCGCCCACGTGATCCGCGCCGTGGTCGAGCGCAGCGGCGTCGACCCCGAGCGGATCACGGATGTCTACTTCGGCGCCGCCAACCAGTCGGGCGAGGACAACCGTGACGTCGCGCGGATGGCGGCGCTGCTGGCCGGCCTGCCGCAGAGCGTCCCCGGCGCCACCGTCAACCGCCTCTGCGCCTCCGGACTGGAGGCCGTCAACAACGCCGCGCGGGCGATCAAGGCAGGCGAGGGCGACTTCTACCTCGCCGGCGGGGTCGAGTCGATGAGCCGGGCGCCTTGGGTGGTCGAGAAGCCCGAGCGCGGCCTCCCCCGCGGCCCGCAGACGATGCACGACACCACGCTCGGCTGGCGGATGATCAACCCACGGATGGCCGAGCTCGGCGTGTCCACCGAAGCGATGGGCGAGACCGGCGAGAACGTCGCCGAGCGCTACGGGATCAGCCGCGAGGACCAGGATGCCTTCGCCCTGCGCAGCCACCAGCGCGCCGTCGCCGCGACGGAGGCGGGCAAGCTCGCCGAGGAGATCGTCCCGGTCGAGGCGCCGCGCGGGCGCGAGACGGTGACGGTCGAGGCCGACGAGGGCCCCCGCGCCGACACCTCGCTGGCGAAGCTGGCGAAGCTGCGACCGGCTTTCCGCGAGGGCGGCACCGTCACCGCCGGCAACTCTTCCAGCCTCAACGACGGCGCCGCCTGCCTGCTGGTCGCCTCGGAGAAGGGCGCCGAAGAGATCGGGGCCAAACCCCTGGCACGCGTCGTCACCACCGGCGTCGCCGGCGTCGACCCGGCGATCATGGGCGTCGGGCCGCTGCAGGCGGTCCCCAACGCGCTGCGCAACGCCGGCCTCTCGCTCGAGCAGATCGACCTGGTCGAGCTGAACGAGGCCTTCGCCTCGCAGGTCCTCGCCTGCGCCCGCGAACTCGACCTCGACCAGGAGCGGCTCAACGTCAACGGCGGCGCGGTCGCCCTCGGCCACCCGCTCGGCTGCTCCGGCGCCCGCCTCACCGGCACCCTCGTCCGCGAGCTCCACCGCCGTGGCGGCAAGTTCGGCATCGCGACGCTGTGCGTCGGCGTCGGCCAGGGCCTGGCGACCGTCTTCGAAACGGTCTAGTCCTTAATGACCAATAACCTTCAGGCGGTGAGGGTCCGGGGAGAAGCGCGGAAACAGACGGCGGTGGTGCTCGCCCTCGTCGCGCTGGCCGTCCTCGCCCTTCCCGCCGCCGCCTCGGCCGAAGCCACCGCCAAGGCCTCGATCGTCGGCGGCCGCAGCGCGACGATCGCCGAATTTCCCTCGCTCGCCTTCATCGAAGCGCGGGAAGGCAAACAGGGCTTCGCCTGCACCGGCACCGTGGTGGCGCCGCGCGTCGTCCTCACCGCCGCCCACTGCGTCGAGAGCATCGAGCACGGCATCCTCACCGACGCCGGCAGCTACGCTCTGGCGACGGGGGTGACCAAGCCGAGCGAAGCGGCCGCCGAGAACATCTTCCGCGTCACCGAAGCCCACGTCTTCCCGGGCTTCGACCCCGGCGCCCTGCGCGGCGACGCCGGCATCCTCATCCTCGACCGCCCGACGACGGCGCCGCCGATCGCCCTCGCCGGTCCCGACGACGCGGCCCTCTTCGTCGGCGGCGCGACCGTCCAGCTGGCGGGCTGGGGACTGACCCGCGCCAACGCCGAGAACGAGCCCGAAGGCCTGCGAGCGACGCAGATGCTCATCCGGTCGGCAAACGATTGCCGGCGCCGAACCCGCAGCTACTACCCGAGCTTCTCCCCCGCCGCCCAGACCTGCGCGCTCGACCTGCCGGGGAAGACGAGCGGCGGCTGCTTCGGCGACAGCGGCGGCCCGGCGATCGGCCAGCGGCCCGACGGAACGCCGGTCGAGCTCGGCGTGATCAGCACCGGCGGCAACTTCTGCAGCACCAAGCTGCCCAACGTCTTCACCCGCACCGACTACATCTCGGGCTGGGTCTCGGAATGGATCGCCGCCACCGAAAGCGGCGGGCCGCGGCCGGTCGTCGACCCGAAGACCCCGTTCCCGCTGATGACCAAGCCGGTCGCCGAGACTTTCGCCGTCTTCTCTCTCAACGACGCCTTCGGCAGCCGCTTCGAACGGGCAAAGAAGATCGCCGGCAACTGCCGCCGGGTCAGCCGCTCCCGCTTCAAATGCGAAATCGCCTGGCTGGTCGGCCCTTATGTCTACGCCGGCGTCGTCTCACCTTTTTACGTCCGCCACGAGGACGCGGTTCTCTGGGACAGCCACTTCCGGTTCCGCTGGGGCGTCGTGCGCTGCCTGCGCAAGCACGAACAGGGCGGCCCCCGCTGCCCGATCCAGAGCAAGCGCGGCTAGCGATGACCAGGGGCAACCGGTAGCCTCGCCCGCTGTGTCCCCGGGGTTCGAAGAGCTGGCCAGCGTCGACGGGAAGATCAGCCCGACCGGCGCGGCGACGATCTCCCTGCAGGACGACGGCCTCTACCGCGGCGACGGCGCCTTCGAGGTGATCCGCCTCTACGGCGGCAAGCCCTTTGCCCTGGTCGACCACCTCGACCGGTTGGGACGCTCGACCGCGGCAATCGAGCTCGAGTTCGACCGGGGCGCGCTCGAAGCCGAGATCGCCGCGCTGCTCGCCGAGGCGGGCCCGGTCGAAGGCCAGCTGCGGCTGATCGTCACCCGCGGCGGCCGCCGCATCGCCGCCACCGAGCCGATTCCCGACCACCCGGAGACCCTCGGCCTCGCCACCGTCACCTACTCCCCGACGGTGATCCTCAACGGGGTCAAGTCCCTCTCCTACGCGGCCAACATGCAGGCGACGCGGATCGCCAAGGGCAAGGGCGCGGACGAGGCGGTGCTGATCCGGCCCGACGGCACGGTCCTGGAGCCGCCGACCTCCTCGATCTTCTGGGTCTCGCCAGAAGGCGAGCTGCGGACGCCGGCGCTGACCGACGGCGTGCTGGAGTCGATCACCCGCGACCGCATGGTCAAGGCGCTGCACGTCGAAGAGGGCAGCTGGAACGTCGACGACCTCCACGCCGCGAGCGAGGCCTTCCTCGCCTCGACCACGCGGGAGATCCAGGCCGTGTCCTCCGTCGACGGCAGAGCGTTCCCGGTCGCTCCCGGCCCGCGCACGCGCGAAGCGCAGGATGCCTTCGCCGAGACGCTGGGCAGGGAGCTGCGCGAGCTTTGAGCGACCACCACGAGTGAGGGACGGAGAGCGATGGACTTCCAGCTGAGCGACGAGCAGAAGCTGATCCGCGAGACGGCGCGCGAGTTCGCCGAGCGCGAGATCCTGCCGAACGCCCGCGACAACGACCGCGAGGGCCGCTTCGACCGCGAGCTGGCGCGCAAGCTCGGCCAGATCGGCTTCCTCGGGGCGCCGATCGCCGAAGCGTACGGCGGCCGCGACCTCGACTACGTCTCCTACGGCCTGATCGCCGAGGAGATCGGCCGCACCGATTCCTCCGCCCGCACCGTCGTCTCGGTCTGCACCTCGCTGGTCGGCGGGCCGATCGAGAAGTGGGGCAGCGAGGAGCAGAAACAGAAGTGGCTGCCGCGGCTCTGCTCGGGCGAGGGCCTCGGCTGCTTCGGGTTGACCGAGCCCGACACCGGCTCCGACGCCGCCAACCTGCGCACCCGTGCCAAGAAGACTGCGAACGGCTGGTCGATCAGCGGCCAGAAGATGTGGATCAGTCTCGGCAACGTCTCCGACTTCGCCCTGATCTTCGCCCAGACCGATCCGGAGAAGAAGCACCGCGGCCTCGCCTGCTTCATCGTCCCCACCGACAGCGAGGGCTTCACCACCCAGGAGATCCACGGCAAGCTCGGCCTGCGCGCCTCCGACACGGCGGAAATCTCGCTCGACGAAGTCGAGGTCGGCGAGGAGGCGCTGCTGGGCGAGGTCGGGGACGGTTTCAAGGTGGCGATGAGCGCGCTTGAAAACGGCCGCTACAGCGTCGCCGCCGGCTGCGTCGGCATCTGCGAAGGCTGCGTCCAGAGCTCGGTCGACTACGCCAAGGAACGCAAGCAGTTCGGCGTCCCCCTGGCTCGCTTCCAGCTGGTCCAGGAGATGATCACCGACATGATTCTGCGCCGCGACGCCAGCCGCATGCTGGTCCTCCGCGCCGGCCTGCTGAAGGACGAAAAGAAGCCGAACGCGACCGAGACCTCGATCGCCAAGCTCTACGCGACCGAGGCGGCGGTCGAGTGCGCCAACCTGGCGATCCAGGTCCACGGCGGCTCCGGTTACGTCGACGACTACCCGGTCGAGCGCTACCTGCGCGACGCCCGCGTCACCACCCTGTACGAGGGCACCTCGCAGATCCAGAAGCTGATCATCGGCCGCGCCGCCACCGGCGAGAACGCGATGACGCCGCTCAAAGAGGGCTGAGGCCGTGGCCGGGCTGGTCGAGGTCGCGATCGACGAGTACCACGTCGCCCTGCTGCGGCTGAACCGCCCCGAGGCGCGGAACGCCCTCTCGCCGGAGATGCGGACCGAGCTGCTGGCGGCGCTCGAGCGGCTCGACGCCGACCCCGAGATTCACTGCGTCGTCATCGCCGGACACGACGAGTTCTTCGCCGCCGGGGCCGACATCAGGGCGATGGCCGAGCGCCCGCTGGACGAGCCGCCCGACCCGAAGGGGATCGAGTTCTGGCAGCGCCTGACGGAGATCGAGACGCCGACGATCGCGGCCGTCTCCGGCTACGCCTTCGGCGGCGGCTGCGAGCTGGCGATGGCCTGCGACATGATCGTCTGCGACGAGAAGACCCGCTTCGGCCAGCCCGAGATCACCCTCGGGATCATCCCCGGCGGCGGCGGCACTCAACGACTGGCGCGGGCGATCGGCAAGCAGCGGGCGATGGAGTACGTGCTGACCGGCCGCCGCTGGGACGCGAAAACGGCCGCGCGCTGGGGCCTCGTCAACAAGGTCGTCGGCAAAGGCGCCTGGCTGGCCGAGGCGGTCGAGCTGGCGCGCATCATCGCCGAGCGCCCGCCGCTGGCGGTGCGGCTGGCGAAACAGGCGGTGCTCGTGGCGCAGGAGACCAGCCTGGAGGAGGGTCTGAAAGCCGAGCGCCGGCTCTTCGACGAAGCGATGGCGAGCGAGGACCGGGTCGAGGGGATGACCGCCTTCCTCGAGAAACGCGAGCCGCGGTTCCGAGGCAAGTGAAGGTAGCCCGCGTCGGCGTGATCGGCGCCGGCACGATGGGCCGGGGCATCGCCCAGATCGCCGCCCTCGGCGGCTACGAGACCGTCCTCTACGACGTCGCCGCCGAACTGGCCGAGGAGGGTGCGGCGGCGCTGCGGGCGGCGCTGGAGAAGGGCGCCGAGCGCGGGCGCTGGAGCGTCGACGACGCGGCCTCGGCCTCGGCACGGGTAGAGACGGCGTCGGAGCGGCTGGAGCGTCTGAGCGGCTGCGACCTGGTGATCGAGGCGGCGCCGGAGAAGCTCGAGCTGAAGCGCGAGATCTTCACCAACCTTGCCGAGGCGCTGGGCCCCGAGCCGGTGCTGGCGAGCAACACCTCATCCCTTCGCGTCTCCGAAATCGCCGCAGGGATGCCGCACCCCGAGCGGGTGATCGGCATGCACTTCTTCAACCCACCGGCACTGATGAAGCTGGTCGAGATCGTCGCCGCCGAGCGCTCCGCCGAGCAGGCGCTCGCCGCCGCCACCGAGGTCGCCGAGCGGATGGGCCGGGCGCCGATCCGGGCCAAGGACAGCCCCGGCTTCGTCGCCAATCGCCTCGCCCGCCCCTTCTCGCTGGAGTCGCTGCGGATCCTCGGCGACGGCGTCGCCGACGCTGCCACGATCGACCGCATCGTTCGCCTCGGCGGCGGCTTCCGCATGGGCCCGTTCGAGCTGCTCGACCTGATCGGGCTCGACGTCAACCTCGAAATCGCCCGCTCCTTCTTCGCCCAGGGCGCCGAAGTCGAGCGCTGGCGCCCGAGCCCGATCCAGGAAGAGCTCGTCGCCGAAGGCCGGCTCGGCCGCAAGAGCGGCCGCGGCTACCACGACTACGAGGGAGGCAGCGAACGCGAGCCCGATCCCGACCTGGGAATCGACGCCCCCACCCTCGACCCCGAGCAACTCGCCAAGATCGACCCCGCCGCCGAGGAGGTTCTAACTCGCCTCTTCGCCCAGATCGCCAACGAGACCGCCTTCGCCCTAGAAGAGCAGATCGCCTCACCCGAGGACATGGAAACCGCGATGAAGCTCGGCTTCAACTGGCCCGTCGGCCCCCTGAGGTTCGCGCAGCTGATCGGACCGGATCGAGCCGCCGCGCTACTCGAAAGCCTGGAGCGGGAAAGGGGTGCCGCCTACCGATCGGCGCCCCGACTGCGAGCCGAAGCCGAGCAGGCTACTCCCCCCCAGGACCCCTGATGACGGCTATCAGTTCGCTTGGCCTCCTGCCGAGCTCGGCGTCTAAGAGGGCGTGGTCCAAAGTCACGAGCTCGGCAGAGCGACCCTGAGCAACCGCCGCATAAACCGCGTCGTAGAGAGTCAGACTGTGGCGTTCGGCAAGCTGACTTGCCGCTCTCATCTCTTCGGGACTCGGGCGGATCGAGGGGCAGATTTCGACCAGGGCCTCGAGCACGGTTCCAACCTGCTCGGCAGTTGCGCCGGCGCGCCCACGCATCAGGGCGTTGCCTACCTCGTACGCCGTCAGGTCGAGGACCGAGAGGGCGATAGTTCGTTCCTTGTGGGCATCGAGGAGAGCCCGGGACTCGCCGACTTCCTCCTCACCCTCGGAGTGGAACCACTTCAGGACAACGTTCGCATCGCTAACGACGGTGATCGCGGGCATCGCGCTCCTCGCGCTCGGAGCGGATCATCTCGGCGGACTCAAAACTGCCCAGCCCGGCTAGAGCAGCACGACCGCGCAACAGCGCAGCGTCGACCGCAAGGGGATCAGGCCAACCAAGCCGGCGTCGCGCTGCCTCTTGTAGAAACTCGCTGCGAGTCTGCCCCAGGCTGTTGGTCTCGCGGTCGATCCGCTCGAGAAGATCGTCGGGCATCGTCACCAGCACCTTCGTCGCTCTCGCCATGTAGCGATTCTAGCAGCTAGATATCCAGCAGATATCGGCTAGCTGCTGAGCCGCATCATCAGCTCGTCGACGTAGCACCAGCTCCAGTCTTCGTTCGGCTCGGCCGAGCGAATGATCGGGTGGCCGGTGTCCTGGTGGTGCGCGGTCGCGTGTTTGCCGGGGGAGTTGTCGCAGCAGCCGATGTGGCCGCAGGTCTGGCACATCCGCAGGTGGACCCACTGCATCCCCAGGGCCAGGCACTCCTCACAGCCCTCCACCTCGCCCGGCAGATCGAGGTAGGTGACGGAGTCGAGATGGGTGCACTCGGTGGCCACTGGTTCCACCAAGATATACCGCGTCTAAAAACTCAGGAATTTCTCGCGAAGAGAAGGCCGCCGCTTTAAGAGCCGGTGGCGATCTCGGCGGGCTCGCCGCCGGGCATCCAGTGGGCCTCGACCGGGACATCTGAGTCGCGTAGGTAGCGCTCGGCGTCGAGCGCGCCCATGCAGCCGGTCCCAGCCGCGGTGATCGCCTGGCGGTAGGTGTGGTCGACGACGTCGCCGACGGCGAAGACGCCCCCGATGTTGGTCCGGGTCGAACCGGCCTCGGTGACGATGTAGCCGTCCTCGTCGGTCTTGACCTGGTCGGCGACGATCTCCGATTTCGGCACGTGGCCGATCGCGACGAAGGCGCCGTCGGTCTGCAGCTCCTCCTCCTCGCCGGTCTCGGTGTTGCGCAGGCGGACCTTCTCGAGTTTGCCGCTCTCACCGGCGACGAACTCCTCCGCCACGAACGGGGTCTTGAGCTTGATGTTGTCCTTTTCGCGGGCGCGGTCGAACATGATCTTCGAGGCGCGGAACTCGTCGCGGCGGTTGAGGATCGTCAGCTCCGAGGCGAACTTGGAGATAAAGATCGAGTCCTCCATCGCCGAGTCGCCGCCGCCGATCACGATCACCTTCTGGTCTCTGAAGAAGGCGCCGTCGCAGACGCCGCAGGTGGATACGCCGCGGCCGCCGAGCTCCATCTCGCCGGGAACGCCAAGCCGTTTCGGCTCCGCTCCCATCGCCAGGATCACGGTCTTGGCCTGGTGCTCCTCGTCGCCGAGGAAGACCTTCTGCACGCCGCCGTCGGAGAGCTCGACCCGGTCGACGTCGTCGGTGACGAAGCGGGTCCCGAAGCGCTCGGCCTGGGCGCGGAACTGGGCCATCATCTCTGGCCCCATCACGCCCTCGGGGTAGCCGGGGTAGTTCTCGACCTCGGTCGTGTTCTGCAGCTGCCCGCCCCACTGGAAGCCCTCGAAGACGAGCGGTTCCAGGTTGGCGCGCGCCGTGTAGAGCGCCGCCGTGTAGCCGGCGGGGCCGCCGCCGATGATGATCACGTTCTCGGTTTTCTTGTCTTCAGCCATTATCTCGCCGCCTGGAGTCTATTACTTTACTTTTTATAGTACCGCCGGAGAAGGCGGAAGGCAATTCCTCCACGGCGGCGTCGAAGTCCGATTTCTCCGCGTGGTTGCGATCGATCGGCAGCCCCTCCTCTTCCCAGCGGTGGACCGTGTGGCGGAGCTGGAAGAAGGCCAGGATCCCGGGCGGGATCGGCATCCAGAAGGCAACCAGCCGGAAGATCAGCACCGCCGGGAAGACCGTCTCCTCGGGAATCCCGAAGAGGACGAAGGCGCCGATCATGCCCGCGTCGACCGCCCCCACCCCGGCCGGCGCCAGGGGAAAGAGGTTGGCGACCATGCCGAGGAAGAAGCCCTGGACGACGACCGCCAGGGGGACATGGACGCCGAAGGCGTGGAAGGAGGCCCAGAGCACGCCGATGCTCGCGGCCCAGAAGCCGGCGGCGCCGAACACCGCCAGGCCGCCCCGGGAGGGATGGGTGAAGAGGCTGAGGGCGAAACGGAAGCCTTCGCCGAGGGTCGCCGGCACCTTGCCGGCGGCGGCGAGGAAGTTGCGCGAGCGCTCGCTGTGGGCAAAGCGGGCCAGCCGCTGCTCGGCGTCGGCGGGGATCAGCGTGATCAGGACGCCGAGGATCAGCATCAGCCCGGCGACGGCGGCGGGGACGATCGTCAACTCGACCGAGCTCTTGCCGTTCATCACCCCGGTCCGCAGCAGGATGCCGAAGACGATCAGGGCGATGGGATAGAAGACGTAGTGGAGGGAGACGAAGGCGACCATGCGCCGGCCGACATCGCGGCGGGTCATCCCCGCCTTGCGCAGCGCCCAGTAGGTGACGGCGATCCCGCCCGCGCCGCCGGCCGAGAAGAGCAGCGTGCCGGCGACCCCGGCCATGTTGATCTCGTAGGTCTCGCTCCACTTCAGCCGCAGCGCGTCGCCGCCGACCACCGCCTTGAAGAGGGCGATGTAGGTCGCGTAAGCGACGACGTTGAAGGCGATCGCGATGCCGATCCAGAGAGGATCGGCATCGTCGAGCCGGCTGAGGGCGTCGCCGAGCCCGACCAACTTTGGAAAGAGAAAATAGATCGCGCCGAGGAGGATGAGGACGAGGACGACGGTCTGGACCAACCGCCGCGTCGTGAAGATCGGCATGTCGGCGAAGCGATTGTTCTCGTTCGCCGGGTCTTCTTGAGACACGTTCGAAAAATTACCCGCTCGCGATCCTCTCCAGACGCTGTAGTCCTCCGTTTACCCCGCGTACGAGGGGTTCTGCCAGTCGCTCGCCCCGACGCACAGCGGCGACCAGGAGCGCGCCGGCGATCAAATCGGTGACGTAATGCTCGCCGAGGTAGACGAGAGCGAAGCCGAGCGTGCCGGCATAGGTCCACCCCACCGCTCCCTCGACCTTGCCCGCTTCGGCCAGCGAGAGCGCCGCGGTCAGCGACGTCGCAAAGTGCAGCGAGGGCATCGCCGCCCAGGGGTTGCCGCCGAGGGCGTCGTACATCCGCTCCCAGGCCCGGCCCCAGGTCGGTTCCCCGACCTCGACCATGATCCGCCGCACCTCGTCTTCGCCGGTGAGGCCGTTCTCGGCCGCCCACCAGGGCGGAGCGGTCGGGACCAGGAAGTAGAGCGCGCAGCCAAGGTCGAAAACCGCGGCCATCTGCCGCGCCGCCCGCGGGAAGCGCTCGTTGTGACGCACCAGAATCAGCGCCAGGGAGACGTAGGGCTCGGCGAACCAGAGCCAGTGGGTCCAGGTCAGGACCTTGTTCACCGCTCCGACCCGCGGCAGCCTCGCTAGCGCTCCCTGCAGGCGGGAGTTGGGGAGGTGCCCGGCGCCGATCACCCGGTCGACCGCGATCGGGTAGCGAGTACGCAGCCGCGCCCGCAGTCGCTCGGGGTCGTCGTAGGGAAGCTCGTGGGCGACGGTGAAGGCCCACATCTGCAGAGCGAAGAGGGCGACGTCGCGGCGCTTGGTCCGCGGTCGCAGCACCGCCAGCGCCAGCGGCGCGGCCGCGCAGGTGGCGACGGTGACCGGCGCGGGGACGCGCAGACGGCGCCGCAGCAGCGGCACGGCGAAGGCGGCGCCGATCGCCGTAACCCCTCCGGCACGCACGGCGAAGCGGAGCGCTTTGGGTGGCCGCGAGCGCCTCCTCATCGGAACGGCGAGTATAGGTCGGCCACCCCGGAGGGGCCGGGAGGGCGCGTCGCCGCCCGGCCTGAATAGAATGGCCGCGCTTTGGCGCCCCACTCTCCTGGCACCGACCAGATGGACACCCTGCTTTGGATCGGCTTCGTTGCCGCCGTGATCCTCGTGATCGCGGTCAACGCCGCGCTCTTCTTCGCGGTGCGGCGCTTCCGTTCCGAGCGCGGCACCGCTCCGCGCCAGCTTCTGAGCGGCCGCGGGCTGCAGTTCCGGGTCGGCGCCGTGCTCACCGTCTTCGCCGCCCTGCTCTTCATCCTCGGCGTCGTCTTCACTGACAAGGCGCGCCAGACGCCCAGCACGGGCGACGCCGGCCTGGCCTCGGCCAAGTCCGAAGCGCTGCAGATCAAGGCGACCGGCCAGCAGTGGCTGTGGCGCTACGACTACCCGAACGGTGCCTTCTCCTATTACAAGCTCGTCGTGCCGGTCGACACCGCCGTCCAACTCAACGTCCAGTCGACCGACGTCGTCCACACCTGGAACGTCGACGACCTGGCCCCCAAGGCCGATGCGGTGCCGGGCAAGACCCATAAGGTCGTCTTCAGCGCCGACGAGGAAGGCGTTTACGAAGGTGACTCGGCGACCCTCTCCGGCCAGGCCTATGCGGCGATGCGGACCGCGGTCGAAGTGGTCTCGCCCGAGAAATACGAAGAATTCGTCGAAACCCAGCTCAGCGAAATCGAAGCCGCCCAGGACCGGGTCGTCGGCCTGATCGAAAACGGAGAAGTGCCATGAGCCCCAGCCCGCGCCCCGAGCTCGTCGCCGACGGCTACCAGAACACCTCGCGACCCCGCTGGGCCGAGCTGGCGACCAGCGCCGACCACAAGGAAATAGGCCAGATCCTGATCTGCGGCGCCCTCGGATTCCTCTTCATCGCCGCGCTCGAGCTGGTGCTGATGCGGCTGCAGTTGCTGGTGCCGGAAAACACCTTTCTGTCGCCCGTCGGCTTCAACCGGATGCTCTCGCTCTACGGCGCGACCGCGATCTTCCTCTTCGCGATTCCCCTGGTAATGGGCATCTTCTACTATGTCGCCCCGCTGCAGATCGGCGCCCGTGGCACCGCCCTGCCGCGGCTCGGGCAGACCGGCCTCGCCCTCTACGTGGCAGGCGCCGTCGTCCTCTACGCGGGCTTCCTCTTCACCCCATCGGAGGCCGGGGTCAACCCCCTCGCCCCGCTCACCGAGGTCGCCTTCCTCTCCAACAACGGCGTTGACGCCTGGGCGACGGCAACCGGGCTGGCGACGCTCGGCTTCGTCTTCCTCGCGATCAACCTGCTGGCGACGCTGCGGATGATGCGGGCGCCGGGCATGGCCTGGCGGCGGCTGCCGGTCTTCGCCTGGGCCGCGACCGTCTCCTCCTGGCTGCTGATCGTGATCGGGCCGGTCCTGCTGGCAGCACTGACGATGCTGATGATCGACCGCAACTACGACGGGATCTTCTTCGCCGACGGCTCCGGCGGCGCGCCGCTGCTCTGGCAGCACCTGAGCTGGATCTTCTTCACCGGCGCCTACATGCTGATCCTGATCTTCGCCCTCGGCGCGATCGCCGAAATCTTCTCCACCTTCGCCCGCAAACCGCTCTTCAACCGGCCGGTGACGATGGCCTCGCTGGCGGCAATCGCGGTGCTCGGCACCCTCGCCTGGATGCAGAACATGATCACCGCGCCGATCGGGATCGGTTGGACCTACTTCGCGATGCTGATGTCCCTGGCGCTGATCGTCCCCTTCGGCCTCGTCCTCTTCAACTTGATCGCGACGCTCGTCGGCGGCACCCTGCGGATGCGCGCGCCGGTGCTGTTCGCCGTCGGCGCGGTCTCGGCGATCTCGATCGGCCTCGCTTCGGAGATCTGCCACTCGCTCGTCGCCGCCGGCTGGCACCTGAAGAACACGACCGACGCCACCGCCGCCACCCACTTCGCGCTGATCGGCGGCGCCGTCCTCGGCGGCTTCGCGGCTCTTTACTACTGGTTCCCGAAGATGACCGGCCGGACGATGGGCGAGACGCTCGCCCGCTTCTCCTTCTGGGCGATCGTGATCGGCCTCCTGCTCGGGTTCGTGCCGCTCTTCCTCGCCGGCGACCAGCAGGGCCAGGTCGTCGACGCCTACAAGTACTTCGACACCGCCGACGTCACCGCCTACAACGTGATCGCCTCGATCGGCGTCCTCATCCTCTTCGTCGGCCTGCTGCTGACGATCGTCAACGGCATCGTCAGCCGCACCAGTGGCGCCGCCGCCGGCCCTGACCCCTGGGGCGGCAGCACGCTCGAGTGGTTCACGCTCTCGCCGCCGGAGCCGCATAACTTCGACGTCCTGCCCGATGTCCGCAGCGCCCAGCCGCTGCACGACATCCGCAAGGCGATCGGCCACCGCACCCAGCGGGCCGAACGGGCGGCGGCGGCGCGCGAGTCCCAGCCGGTAGCCTGAGCGCCATGCATTCCGGTGCCGGCGCGCAGACCGCGCCCAAACCGACGGCGGCCACTCGCTCCCTCCTCCCCACCGTCGTCCGCGATTACCTGACGCTGACCAAGCCGAAGGTGCAGTCGCTGCTGCTCTTCACCACGGTGACGACGATGTACGTGGCGGGCGACCCCTCGGCAAGCCTGATCTTCCTCACCTGCCTCGGCGGCGCCCTCTCGGCCGGCGGCGCCGGCGCGATCAACCACGCCGTCGACCGCGACATCGACCGCACGATGGCCCGCACCGCGGACCGCCCGGTCGCCTCGGGCCGGGTCTCCGCCCGCGCGGCGATCACCTTCGGAGTGATCCTCGGCACGGCCTCCTTCCTGCTGCTGGCGCTGACCGTGAACCCGCTGGCGGCCACGCTCTCGCTCTCCGGCCTGCTCGGCTACGTCTGCGTCTACACGCTCTGGCTGAAGCGCCGGACGCCGCAGAACATCGTCATCGGTGGCGCCGCCGGGGCCGTTCCGCCCCTGGTCGCCTGGGCAGCTGTGACGGGCGAGCTCAGCGGCATGGCCTTCTACATGTTCGCGATCGTCTTCTTCTGGACGCCGCCGCATTTCTGGGCGCTCTCGCTGCTGATGAAGGACGAGTACGCGAAGGCGGGAATCCCGATGCTGCCGGTCGTCCGCGGCGAGGAGGAGACCCGTCGCCAGATCCTCCTCTACACCGTCCTCCTCTACGCGGTCACCCAGCTGCCGTTCTGCGCCGGCGGCCTCGGCGTCTCCTACCTGATCCCCTCGATGACCCTCGGCGCCGCCTTCATCTACTTCTCGACCCGCCTCTACCGCGGCCGCGACCGCCGCTGGGCCCTGCGCACCTACCTCTTCTCGCTCGCCTACCTCGCGCTGCTGTTCCTGGCGATGGCAATCGCTGCGAACGTCTGATCCCCGTCGCCTGATAGAACTCCTGCCGATGGATCGCGAGACCGCACGTCGAAACATGCGCGCCGGGCTGGTCGCCGGAGGCATCGCCGCCGGGATCTTCGCCCTCTCCTTCGTCGCCGCCTTCCTCTACATCGCCCAGTAGACGATGACCGAGCACCGAAACGTCAGCGAGCCGGGCGAGATGATCTACACGCCGCGCCCCTCCTGGGCCCCCGCCTTCTTCGCCCTCGGCGCAGTCGGGCTCGTCTGCGGCATCTACGCCGGCGGCTTCGGCTTCCCCAAGGTCTTCTACTCGATCGTCGGCGCGATCATCATCCTCGCCGCCTTCCGCAGCATGGCCCGCGGCGCCGGCCGCGACTACTACCGCCTGCCGCGCCGCCAGGAGACCCGGGGAGCAGCGCTTCCCGTGGAAACCATCTCCACCCCGCCTCAGCCTTAACTCAGCCCGGCAGGGTCATTTCTGAAGTCGCCCCGTCGCTGGTCCAACAGCGAACGATGTCGCGCATCGAAAGAACGCCGGTCGGCTCACCCCCCTCGAAGACGACCAGGTGGCGGACGTTGCGGCGTGACATCTCCGCCGCCGCCCGCTCGAGGCTCCAGTCGGGGGCCGCGGTGAGAACCCCCTCGCTCATGTGGTCGGCGACGCGCTCGCGGTCGGGATCCTGGCCCCGCGCCACCGAGATCAGCAGATCGCGCTCGGTCACCACCGACGGGGTCGGCATCTCACCGTCGATCACCAGGGCGGCACCGGTCCCTTTCTCCACCATCTTTGAGGCCGCCTCGCGCAGCGTGTGGGATGGCCCCACGGTCAGCGTGATCTCCGACATGCCGTCCCTCACCTGCATCTCCCGCGACCTCCGATCGCTTGCTTCCAGAAGTTAGTGCGAATCAGCTCAACCTTACCCGAAGACAGGCGACCCGCGGGACGCTTGCCAGGAGCGCCGACATATAGACTCCCGCACGCATTGCGCCCCACGAACCGCCCCTCGAAACTGATCGCTCCGCTGCTCGCCCTAGTCGGGCTGATCGCCCTAGCGGTGACGGCTTCCGGCTGCGGCACCACCACCGCGGATACCAACCGCGGCCGCACTCTTTTCGTGCAGAAATGCGGCGTCTGCCACGAACTGGCGCAGGCCGGAACGACGGCCCAGATCGGCCCCAATCTCGACGACGCCTTCGCGTCCTCGCGTGAAAACGGTAACGACAGCGACACGATCGAGGGAGTCGTCAAGGCGCAGGTCGAGTACCCCCGCGAGAGCAACGGCAATCCCCGCGTCTCGATGCCGGCCGACATCGTCACCGGCCAGGATCTCGACGACGTCGCCGCCTATGTCGGCGAATGGGCCGGCGTGCCCGGCGCCGCTCCGCCCGAAGTCGAAGGCGGCCCCGGTGCCCAGGTCTTCGCCAACAACGGCTGCGGTGGCTGCCACACCTTCGCAGCCGCGGAAGCGGGCGGCGTAACCGGGCCGAACCTCGACGAAGAACTTCCTGGCGAAAGCCCGGCCGCGGTCGAAGAAATGATCAAAGACCCGAACGCCGAGATCGTCAAGGGCTACCCGCCCAACGTGATGCCGCAGAACTACGAGCAGATCCTCTCTTCGAAAGAAATCGAAGACCTGGTCGAATACCTGCTCGAAAACGCTGGTGGCGGCGAAGCCTCCGGCAGCTCCAAAGGCTGAACGAGCGCGGCCGAGCGGCCGCTTCGATCATCATGGTCCCCAGATGCGAGCCCGCCTGAAAAGCCGTCTCGAGATCTCGCCCGAGCGCTACGCGCAGGTGACCCTGGTCGCCCTGGCGGCGCTCTCGCTGATCGTGCTGACCGGCGCCGGGGTGCGTCTCACGGGCTCGGGGCTCGGTTGCCCGGACTGGCCGAAATGCTACGGCGGTACCACGCCCCCGCTCGAATCGCACGCGGTAATCGAGTACGGCAACCGTCTCCTCACCGGCTTCGTCGGCTTCGCCGTGATCGCCGCCAGCGTCCTCGCCTGGTTCCGGCGGCCCTACCGCTGGCATCTGGCCCTGTTCGGGGCGCTGCTGCCGCTGGGCGTGATCGGGCAGGCGATCCTCGGCGCCCTCGTCGTCAAGTACCACCTGGCTCCCGGCCTGGTGATGAGCCACTTCATCCTCTCGATGATGCTGCTCGACGCGGCCTTCGCCCTGGCCTGGTGCTCGCGCTACGAACCTTGGGAGCGGCGGCGCTCCCATGACCGCCTCGGCGTCTGGGCGGTGCGGGCGCTGATCCCCCTCGGCCAGCTGACGATCCTGGCCGGCACGATCGCGACCGCCTCCGGGCCTCACGCCGGCGCCCACGAAGGGCAGCTGGTCCACCGCTTCGATTTCGAGGGGGCGGCGACGCTGGAATGGGTCGTGCAGCGACACGCGGCGATCGCCGCCGTCTACGGCCTGGCGGCGATTGGCGTCTGGTTCCTCCTGCGCCGTCCGGGAGGAGATCGGCGAGCGCTGACGCCGCTCACGGTCGTGATCGGCCTGCTCGGCCTCCAGGGCGCGATCGGCGGCATCCAGTGGGCGCTGGAACTTCCCTCCGAGCTGGTTTGGGTCCACGTCACCGTCGCCACCGGCAACTGGCTGGCGATGCTGTGGACGGTTGCCAGTGCAGGGCGACTGGAGCCGCGACGGGAGCCCAGCGGGGCGCGGCCGCAGGAGCGCCCCCGCGCCACGGCCGCCGCCTGAGGCTTGCTTCCCTTCTGGCTCTCGATCGGCGTCCTCAGCCTCGTCCAGGCCGCCCTCGTAGCCGCCCCCCGGCCGCCCCTCCTCACCCTCCTCGCGCGACTGCAGAGCCGCTGGTGGGCGCTGGTGCTGCCGCTCTCCATCGTCGTCGTGATCTCGGCGATCGCCCTCGACTCCGCCAGCGCCCGCTTCCTGACCTATCTGGCGCTGGTAGCGGTGCCACCACTTGCCGCCGTGGCCCTCGGCGGGATCGTCCACGGGGCTCGGCCGCCCTGGGCGCTGCTCGTCGTTCCCCTATTCGCCCTCGCTTGGGCGGCTGAGGGCACGCTAGGCGGCAACGCCGCCGCCCTGGCGCTCACGGCCCTGGCCTGCGTCAGCCTCGGCTGGCTGATCGCTTGCGTCGTCCCGGCGGGCTGGCTGAAGCTGGGGATATACGTGATGGCGGCCGTGGACGCCTATCTGGTCGGCTCCGACCTCCTCCAGGGCCCCAATGCCTTGCTGAACGCCGCCGCGCCCGCAGCCGACCTCCCCCGCCTCCAGCTCGCCCATTTCGGCTCGGCGCTGATGGGCTTCGGCGACCTCTTCGTCGCCGCCGTCCTCGGCGCCGTCCTCGCCCACGACCGCCGCCTGCAACTGCGGGGCGCGATGCTCGCCGCAGTGATCTGCCTCGGCTTCGACCTGCTCTTCTTCGCCGTCGATGAGCTGCCGGCGACGGTCCCCATCGCCCTGACCCTGGCGTGCCTAGAGCTCAGCCGCGCTTCTGCTGAATCCAGCGATAGGCGTAGACCAAGCCCGCAATAACAAGCACCAGTCCCAGCAGGGACCCAATTAGTGGCCGCGTCAGCAGCGTTACCGCGATCACCAAAGCAGCCGCAACGCCGACGATCACTACCCATTTGAAGACCGCCGCCTCGTTGAACTTCATGGCGCCGGTGGTTCAGAAGCGCTCTAGAGGATGTATACCGTCACGTAGACGATGATCCACATGATGTCGACGAAGTGCCAGTAGATCCCTGGCACCTCGACGCCGAGGTGGTCCTCCGCTTTGGGGCCGAAGTGGCCGCGGAAGGCGCGGATCGTCGCGAACGAGAGCAGCATCAGGCCGACGAAGACGTGGGCTCCGTGGAGGCCGGTGAGGCTGTAGAAGATCGAGCCGAACGAGAGGTCACGGGCGCTGAAGCCGAGGTGCACGTACTCGTTGATCTGGATGAAGAGGAAGGTCGCCCCGAGCAGCCAGGTCGCGACCAGGCCGAGTTTGAGACCGGTGCGGTTGCCGCGGCGGATCGACTCCAGCGCGTAGTGGATCGTGAAGCTGGAGGAGACCAGGATCGCCGTGTTCATCCCCGCCACCGCGACCGGCAGTTCGTACGGTTCCGGTGGCCAACTCGCGGGGTCGACAACGACGCGAAGAAAGAAGTAGGAGGCGAAGAAGGCCCCGAAGAGCATCACCTCGGAGACGATGAAGAGGAGGATGCCCAGCGTCTGGCGGTCGATCCGCGAGCTCTGGTTGGCCTCGGGCGGGCCGTGATGGTGGTGGTCGGCGTGGGCCTGACCGACGGCGACAGATGCGCTCTCCATCAGGACGCAGCCCCTTCCTCGGCGACCGCGGCGGCGACGGCGGTTGCCGGCCGGCCGACCTCGATGTGCTCGACCGACTTCTCGGTGATCTCGCGGACGCGGCCGATCAGGTCCTCCTCCAGCCACTGCGAGCGCTCGCCGGCGAAGGTGGAGATCAGGATGTCGTCGATCCGGTAGTGCTCGATGCCGTTTTTGACGGCGTAGAAGGGATCGGGGCTCATCGGCTGGCCGGTGGCGTCGATCTCCGAGCGGTAGAGCTCAGCCAGGGTCGAAGCCAGGTCACGGACGACCTGCCCCTCGCTCACGTCCTCGGCTCGCGGGCAGATGATCGTGAAGCGATGCGGGCGGACGTTGGCCCGCTCCTTGAGGCGGTTCACCAGGTCCGGAGCGGCAACCGTCTTCGTCGCGACGACCAGGGTGTGGTTGAGGTCCCAGCGGATCGCGTCGTCTTCGATCCGGACCGGGATGTGGGTCAGCTTCACCTCGGGCTCGAGCTGGGAGCGCACCCACTCGACCAGGTCGCGGCGCATGAAGCCGAAGCGCGTATCGGACAGGCAGGAGAGCAGGACCTCGCCCGGGCGATGCGCCCGCACCGCGTCGTCCACGGCCAGAGCCGGCTCGGGGTCCATCACCTCGCCCACCGATTCGATCCCGAACTCACCCAGCAGCGCCATCGTCACCTCTACTCGGGCGCGGGCCGCCTCGCGAATTTCGTCGGAGTCGATCAGCTGACCGACCGAAGGTTGGTTCTGCGGAGCGGCGACGACCACGCCCGAGACCTGCTCCTGGCGCTCGCGCACAGCCTGCAGCAGCTTGCGTCCGCCGGCGACCTCGTTGAGGAAGACCAGCAGCGGCTTGCGCTCTTCGCTCAGCTCGGCGCTCATGAGGGGCTGCCCACCACGCTCTCGGTGCTCGCCGGAACCTCGGCGCCTTCGCCGGCCATGATCGCGTGTTTGGCGCCCGGGATCCCGAACTCGTAGGGACCGCCGACGACCCGCGGGATCTCGTCGAAGTTGAAGATCGGCGGCGGCGAGGAGACCTGCCACTCGATCGAGTTGGCGCGCCAGGGGTTGCCCTCAGCGCGCGGGCCGTACTTCCAGGAGACGACCATGTTGTAGAGGAAGACGAGCTGGACAGCGCCGAGCATGAAAGCGAAGCAGCTGATCAGCAGGTTCCAGTTACCGAACTGTTCCGCGTAGTCCGCGACACGGCGGGGCATCCCGTCCATCCCCACCCAGTGCATCGGGACGAAGGTGCCCCAGGTGCCGATCAGGGTGCCCCAGAAGTGGACGCGGCCGAGCCGCTCGTCGTACATCCGGCCCGTCATCTTCGGGAACCAGTGGTAGACGCCGGCGAAGATCGTGAAGACCGAGCCGCCGAACAGCACGAAGTGGATGTGGGCGACGATGAAGTAGGTGTCGGAGACGTGGATGTCGATCGGCACCATGCCGAGCATCACGCCGGAGATGCCGCCGATCGTGAAGGTGACGATGAAGGCGAGCGCGAACAGCATCGCCGTCGAATAGGTGTGGATCTTGCCGAAATAGAGCGTCCCCAGCCAGGAGAAGATCTTGATCCCGGTCGGGACCGCGATCAGCAGGGTGGTGATCATCATCGGCACCCGCAGCCAGGAGAACATCCCGGCGACGAACATGTGGTGGGCCCAGACCGAGTAGCTGAGGACGACGATCCCGATCAGCGCCAGGGCCATCAGCCGGTAGCCGAAGATCGGCTTGCGGGCGTGGGTGGAGATGACCTCGGAGATGATCCCGAAGCCCGGCAGCATCATGATGTAGACCGCCGGGTGGGAGTAGAACCAGAAGATGTGCTGGTAGCTGATGACGTCGCCGCCGGCCGCGAAGTCGAAGAAGTTGGTGTGCAGGGCGCGGTCGAAGAGGACCATGAACTGGACGCCGGCGATGAACGGGGTCGCGGCGACGACCAGCAGCGAGGTCGAGAGGTTCGCCCAAACCAGCAGCGGCATCCGCCAGAAGGTCATGCCCGGCGCCCGCATGGTGATGATCGTGACCAGGAAGTTCAGCGCCGTCGCGATCGAGGAGGCGCCGGCGAACTGGACGCCGAGGTTGAAGAAGGACTGACCTAGCGGCGCCCCGGTTGAGAGCGGCGCGTAGCCGGTCCAGCCGGCGTCGAAAGCGCCACCCGGGCAGAGGAAGCTGCCGATGAAGAGCAGCCCGGCGATCGGCAGCATCCAGAAGCTGAGCGCGTTGAGGCGCGGGAAGGCCATGTCCGGGGCGCCGATCATCAGCGGCAGGACGTAGTTCGCGAGCCCGGCGAAGACCGGGATCACGAAGACGAAGATCATCAGCACCGCGTGGGTCGAGAAGAGGCTGTTGTAGGTCGACGCTTCGACGATCTGGGTGCCCGGTTGGGCGAGCTCGGCCCGGATCAGCATCGCCATCAGGCCGCCGATGAAGAAGAAGAAGAAGGTGGTGACGACGTATTGAATGCCGATCACCTTGTGATCGGTGTTGAAGCGGAAGTAGTCCTTCCAGCTGGTGGCGCCGTGCTGGGAGTGGTCGTCGGGGATCGTCGGCATCCCGGCGGCCCAGCGCAGCCAGTAGTCGAAGCAGCCGAACCCGGCCAGGAAGCCGAGCGGAGCCGTGATCGCCGGCACGATTATGTGCGGGTAGCCGGTCTGTTCGGTCTGGTAGAGCGGCAGGTCGGAAATCGCCCGCAGGGCGATGACGAGCCCGAAGCCGAACGCTCCGAAGGCGATCGCTCCAAGGATTCCGCGGGTCCAGCCCGGCCTCTTAATCGCGGCAACCATCAGCTTCTCTCCATTATGCCCCGCCGGCTCCGAGATCCGGCGCGTTGGTCTGGGTGGATTCTTCGACGGACTTCATCAGCTCCGGCGGAGTCTTCTGGTCAAGCCCTTCGACCCACTTGTTGAATTTAGCGGGCGACTCGACCACGACTTTGGCGCGCATGGTCGCGTGGCCGAAACCGCAGAGCTCGGTGCAGACGAGCTGGTAGGTGCCGACCTTGTCCGGGGTGACGATCGCGGTGGTGACGATCCCGGGGACGTTGTCTTTCTTGATCCGCCACTCAGGAACCCAGAAGGAGTGGATCACGTCCTGGGCGTGCATCTTGAACTGGATCTGTTTGTTGACCGGGACGTGGAATTCGCCTTCGGTCCAGGCATAGTCTTTGCCCGGGTAGGCGAAGCTCCAGGCGTACTGCTGGGAGAAGACATCGACGGTGAGGTGGTCCTTGACCGGCTCTTCGATGTCGTTCAACACCTTCCAGCTGTAACCGCCGGCGAAGAGGACGATCACGGTCGGGATCAGCGTCCAGGCGATCTCCAGGCGGGTGTTGCCGTGGATCGGCTCGCCGTCGGACTCGTCGCCGGGCTTGGCTTTGAATTTCCACAGCGCGTAGAAGAGCATCACGACCACCAGCGAGAAGACGAACGACGAGAGGACGATCATCACGTTCAGCAGGTGATCGATCTTGGGGGCGGCCGTGGAGGCGCCCTGGCCGTCCCAGTTGATCGGGACCATGATCGCCGAGAGCACCACGGTCGAGGCCAGGGTGACCAGCAGCATTTTGACTATGGGCAGGCGGCCGTACATTGGGGCGGCGGGCATTCTATTGAAGCGGCGGCGGGAGGCTTTGTGGGGCTCAGGTGACGCTTGGCACTAGCTCGTCGCGGGCGGTAAACGATCGAGTTCTCCGGAGGCCGCGGCGAGCACTCCTCGGGCCACTCCCTCCCAGCTCCAGAGCCGTCCCACCGTCTTCACCAGGGCTGTGCGGGCCGCCTCCCGCTCGTTCTCCGGAAGCGCGAGCCAGGCGTTGAGCCGGGCGGCGATCGCCTCCACCGCGCCCACCTCGACCGGGAACGAGGTGAGCTCGCCGACCCCCTCGGGCAGGGCCGTGGCCAGCTGGCGGGAGACCTCGAGCATCCCTGAATGGCCGGCCGAGACCGGCAGCGTCCCGCAGGCGGCCGCCTCGACCGCGACCATGCCGAAGGCCTCGGGGAAGGTGCTCGGCATCACCATCGCCTCGGCGCGGGGGAAGAAGGAGGCGACCTCGTGGTGCTCGAGCCGGCCGACGAACTCAACCGAGCCGGCGGCAGCGCGGGACATCTCCTCGTAGCCGGCGGGTGGATCGGCGAGAAAGGCGCTGAGGATCGGCAGCGGCCGCTCCTCCCCACCCTCGAGGGCCCAGCCGAGCCGGGCGATCCGACGCGCCTCGTCAAGATCGCCCCGGTCCAGCGCCGCCAGCAGCCGCCGCAGCCCCTCCTCGTAGGCGCCGAAGCCCGCCACCTCGAGCCGCGCCTCGGGATGGGCGGCCCGGACCAGCGGCCAGGCTGCCAGCAGCAAGTCCACGCCCTTGGAGACGATCAGCTTGCCGACGAAGGCGACCAGCGGCTCCCGCCCTCCCCCCGGCTGGAACTCCTCGACGTCGACCCCCGGCGGGCCGAGCCGCGTCTTCTCTCTCAGGTCCGGCAGGTCGGCGAGCGTTGCCCAGAGGGATTCGGCGGTGTGGGCCGAGCCGATCAGGACGCCGCGGGCGGCTTCCATCCCCTCGCGGGCGTACGGCAGGAAGCGCGGATGCGGTTTGACCGTGTACTCGAGCGCGGAGCCGTGGATCTTGGCGGCGAAGGGGGCAATTTCGGCGCGCGCCAGGATCGCCGGCCCCATCACCAGGTGGTTGGCGAGGGCGAGGTCGATCCCGCCGGCCGCCGCGGCCACCTCCCGCACGGCGGCGACGTTTGCCTCGATGTAGCGATCCAGCTCCCCCTCGCTCAGCTCCGGGAAGGCCTTCACCTCGAAGCCCTCGTAGGGGTCTTTGACGTAGACGGGCAGGAGACCGCCGATGTCCGGGTTGTGGACGTGCACCCCCTCCGGCCGTACCTCGCGGTCCTGGCAGAGCAGGTGCACCTCGTGCCCCAGCCGCGCCAGCGCCCGCGCCAAGTTGACGTTGTAGATGTTGCTGCCGGTGCCGCGCAGCATGTAGCCGTGGAAGATCAGGACCCGCATCAGGCCGCCCAAGCTATTAGTCTCCCCGGCGATGAACGAGAAGCAGCTCTACCGGATGCGCGCCGCCGCCTCTGGCCGCGAGGCCCTCGCCCACTCAGAACCGGGCTCGGTCTACGTCGACCGGGAGACCGGAGAGGAGATGGAGCCGGTCGGCATGGTCCTGCCCCTCGCCCCCTCCGCCTCGTCCCTGCCGCGCAGCCCCGAGAACCTCCGCGCCTGCCGCCGCTGCGACCAGCTGATCGGGCTGGACGTATCGGACTGCCCGTACTGCGGGCTGCGGCAAGAAGCGCTCTAAGAGAACTTCTCCGTCCGCGCCACGCGCCAAAGCCAGATCGCCATCCCGACAAAAGTGGTGACGTAAGCGGCAATGATGCTGCCACCTGCCAGGACAGTCACGAGATAGCTGACCACCGTGATCACTGCGATCGCCCGCCCATGTTCTGCGACAAAAGATTTCATGAGGCGAAGAATAGCTGAGCCAAGAGCGACGCGGAATAAAAGGCCACCCCAAGGGAGCAGCCAATCAAGGTCCCGACCCCAACGAATTGCTCGCGTCTGCGCGGTTGAACAATCACGCTGAGGATGCCGGCAAACATGCCGCCAGCTCCCGCAGAACCCACGATGAAGCTGAGGCCGATCCTGGCCGGGATGGGATCTTCTACTTCAGGAAGTCCGAAGGCCTGTCCAACGATGAGCACAAGAACGAGCACCCCGCCGATGCTGCCGCCTCAGAACGCACGTATGGCGCGCAAAAACTAAGAAGTCAGTGACAAAACTGCTACGGCTTCTTGACGAGCGTGGCCGTGTAGAGCAGGCGGGCGTTGCTGTAGTAGCAGCCGTAGGTCTTGGTCTTGCCGACGCCCTGCTGGGGGTGCCCGTTCTGGATGTCTTCCTTGGACGAGCAGTGTTCGGGGAGGCGGCTGCCGCGCCAGGTGTTGTCAGCGGAGACGTTGAAGGCGAACATCGGGGCCCAGGTCGGGATGGTGAGCGCGACGACCTGCCCCTGGAGGACGGTCAGCGGGTGGTCGAGGGTGAAAATCGGGGTGCTGCCGAAGTAGGGGTTGAGGATCTCGGTCGGGCTCTGGCGCACCAGGGTGTATTTCGGCGGCTTGCTGTCTTCGATCGGGCGCAGGACGCCGATCCGGGCCTGCGACGGGGTGCCGAGGAAGTCGTTGAAGAAGCTCACCTCGTCGGTGGTCGTTTTCGATTCCGCCGTCGAGGGTTTGGCGAGGGTGATCGACCAAGCGACGATTTTTCCTTCGAAGGGGGCCTCGTAGGGCCGGGCGACGCCGTCGGCGATCGACTGGAAGCCGGTGACGTGGCCCTCCACCCGGCAGGGGGTGATCTCGACGTTGTTGACGATTTTGCCCGGGCAGGAGGCCGGCGGGGTTTCCGCGGTCTGACCCAGGGTGACAACCCGCAGCGGCGCCGACTCGGCGCCGGGCGCGGCGATCGCGACCAGGACGGCAAACAGGCACGCGGCCGCGGCCAGGGAGGCCCAGGCGCGCCGGGGCGTGGTTTTCGTCTCTGCGAATCGCATCGATATGCCAACACCGGGCTTCGATCCCGGTTGCGGCGCCAATCTTGCCGTCCGCACCGGCCGGATGCCGCCCCGCCGGGCCTTCTGCACGATCCCGGCCAACCGCCCCGGTAGGGTTGCCGACGCCAGATGGAGGCCTCGACCAGCGCAGACGACTTCATCCCGGCGGCGCTTGCCGCCTATGGCGTCGAGGCCGATGAGATCGAGCTGGCGGTGATGCGGGCCGCCCACGAGATGTTCTGGCCGCCGATCCTCGAGCTGCTGGCGCTGGACACCAGCGCGGTCGCCTCCGAGCGCGACCACGACCTCTCGCAGGCGCCGCCGAGCCGATGAGCGAGCCGCTCGACCTCACCCTGCGCGATCAGGCTGCGGCGATCGCCGCCGGAGACGTCGACGCGAGCGAGCTGCTGGAGGGGGCGCTGGCGCGGATCGAGCAGCGCAACCCGGCCATCAACGCCGTCGTCGAGACCTTCCCGGAGCGCTCGCGGGAGATGTTGGCGGAGGCCCCGGCCGGGCCGCTGCATGGTGTCCCGGTGGTGATCAAGGACGAGTGGCCGCTGCCCTGGCGGGCGCAGCGCTTCGGCGCCGCCGACATGCTCGCCTCCCCCACCCCCGGCGAGTCCGGACCGTACCGGGCCCTGCGCGACGCCGGCGCGGTGATCGTCGGCGTCGGCAACATGCACGAGCTCGGCGCCGGCAGCACCGGCAACGTCTCCGTCTACGGTCCCGCCGGCAACCCTTGGAACCCCGAGCGCTGCCCGGGCGGCTCCTCCAGCGGCCCCGCGGCCGCGGCGGCAGCGCGCCTCGTCGCCGGAGCGGTCGGTGCCGACGGGGTCGGATCGATCCGCTATCCCGCCGCCTACTGCGGCCTGACCGGGCTGAAGCCGACCTTCGGCCGCTCGGCGATGGATGGGCACCACATGGCGGGCATCTCCACCACGATCGTCTCCGGCCCGCTTTGCGCCGACGCCGACGACTGCCGCCTGCTGGGTTCGGTCCTCTACGGCGAGGAGCTGCGCGCGGGCGAGGCCCGCGGCCTGCGGATCGGAGTGCTCACGGGTGAGGTCAGCGAGGACGTCGCCCCAGCGGTGCGCGAGGCCTGCGAGGCGGCGATCGAGCAGCTGCGGGCGGAGACCGGCGGCGAGGTTCGCGAGATCGGGCTGCCGGAACTGCCGGCGGCGACGCTGGCGACGGTCCTGATCGCCAACAGCGAGAGCCTCGGCGCCGTCACCCCCGAGCGCCTCAACCAGCTTGATCCCGAGCTGAGCCCGCTGGGGCGCGGCCTGCTCAAGTACCGGCTGCTGCTGCCGGCGGTGGCGACGGTCAAGGCCTACCAGGTGCGGACGATCGCCCGCCAGACGCTGGCCTCGGTCTTCGAGGACGTCGACGTGATCGCCTGCCCGACGGTGCCGGCGGTGGCGCCGCCGCTAGAGGCGCCGCTGGTCGAGTTGCCCTCCGGCACCCTCACCGCCGATGCCGCCAACGTCCGCGGCGGCGCCCTCGCCAACCTCACCGGCATCCCCGCGGTCAGCGTCCCGGTCGGCTCCTCGGAGGGTTTGCCGATCGGCCTGCAGCTGCAGGCCGCCTGGGGCCGCGACGAGCTGCTGCTCGACGCCGCCGAGGCGCTGGAGCGCGCCAACGGCCGCCGCTGGGTGGAGGCGCTGCCGCCGCTCGCCGCGGGCGAGCGCGCGGAGGCTTAGAGACCGATGCCGGCGATCGTCGTCGACGGGCTCGAGCGCGCCTTCGGCGAGGTGCTGGCCGTGCAGGGGATCGACCTGCGGGTCGAGGAGGGTGAGATCTACGGCTTCCTCGGTCCCAACGGGGCCGGCAAGACGACGACCGTGCGGATGCTGACGACGCTGCTGCTGCCGACCGGCGGCCGGGCCGAAGTCGCCGGCCACGACGTGGTTGCTGAGGCGCGGCGGGTCCGGGCCTCGATCGGCGTCGCCCTGCAGGAAGCCGCGCTCGACCCGCTGATGACGGGCCGCGAGCTGATCCGGCTGCAGGCGACGCTGCAGGGGCTGCCGAGCGCCGCCGGCCGCAAACGCGCCGACGAGCTG
Source organism: Solirubrobacterales bacterium (assembly GCA_035688955.1). Taxonomy (GTDB): domain Bacteria; phylum Actinomycetota; class Thermoleophilia; order Solirubrobacterales; family 70-9; genus VAYN01. Next base: position 55,254 of record DASSMJ010000054.1, read on the forward strand.
CTGGAGCGGGTCGACCTCGGCTATGCCGCCGACCGCCGCGTCGGCGGCTACTCGGGCGGAATGAAGCGGCGGCTCGACCTCGCCGCGGCGCTCGTGCACGAACCGCGGGTGCTCTTCCTCGACGAGCCGACCACCGGCCTCGACCCGGTCAGCCGCAAGACGATCTGGGAGGAGGTGCAGGCGCTGAACGACGACGGCACCACGGTTTTCCTCACGACCCAGTATCTGGAGGAGGCCGATCAGCTCGCCGACGAGGTCGGGATCATCGACCGCGGCCGGATCGTCGCCGAGGGCACGCCGGAGAGCCTCAAGGCCGAAGTCGGCAACCCGCACGTCGAGCTGCTGGTCGGAGAGGAAACGGTGGCGGAAGCCGAGCGGGTCTGCCGGGAGCTCGGGCGGGTGCTGCCGCCGAAGGGTCGCGGGCGGGTCCTGCTCGAGGTCGAGCAGGGCGCCGCCGACGTGCCGCGTGTGGTGCGGGCGCTGGACGAGGCCGGGATCGCGGTCGAGTCGCTGGAGCTGGTGCGGCCGACCCTCGACGACGTCTTCGTTGCCAAGACCGGTCACCATCTCGAACGCGAGGATGGCGAGGGGGCCGAGGAGCAGGAGCCCGCGGCCGCATGAGCGGCCTGGCAAGCAGCCTGCGCGTGGTTGGGGCGCTCGGCGCCCGCTCGATTCGCCAGACCTTCCGCCGGCCGCAGCTGATCTCGCCGATCGTCGTCTTCCCCACCCTGCTGCTGGCGATCCAGACCGGAGGCGCCGGCGCCGCGGTCGACTTGCCCGGCTTCCCGCAAGTCGACGGCTTCCTCCAGTTCATGCTGGCCGGTTCGATGATGCAGGCGATGATGCTGGCCGGCAACAGCGGCGGCATCGCCTTCGCGGTCGACATCGAGATGGGGTTCACCGACCGCCTTTTCGCCGCCCCGATCCCGCGCTTCGCGATCGTCCTCGGCCGCCTCGCCGGGACGGCGGCGCTGGGCCTTTTCGCCTCGCTCTGGTTCCTCGCGATCGGCCTCGTCTTCGGCGCCCCGATCGAGGGCGGCGTCCCCGGGGCGCTGCTGGCGATCGCGCTGATCACCGCCTCGGCGATCGCCGTCGGCGGGATCGGCGCCGCGATCGCCCTGCGCAGCGGCAGCGCCAGCGTCGTCCAGGGGCTGTTCCCGCTGGTCCTCGTAGTCCTCTTCCTCTCCTCGGCCTTCTTCCCCCAGGAACTGATGATCGAGCCGGCGAAGACGATCGCCCAGTACAACCCGTTCAGCTTCATCGTCGAAGGCGTGCGCGAGCCGATCATCTCCGGGATCGACGCGACCCAGACGCTGGAGGCGGTCGCGGCGATCGCCGGCATCGTCCTCCTCGGCCTCGTCCTCAGCGCCCGGGCGCTGCGCCACCGGCTGCGGGTCGGCTGATGGAAGCCGCCGCCCCGATCCCGGCCTGGCGCGCCAACCTGGCGACGATCGCGGCGATGACCGCGCGGGCGAAGAACGAGCTCGTCCGCGTCCCGGGGGCGGCGATCCCGGGGGTGCTGGCGCCGACGATCTTCTTCCTCGGCCTCAACGGCGTCTTCGGCGCCCTGATCAACCTCAACGGCTTCGACACCAGCTCGTACGAGAGCTTCATCGTCCCGGTCAGCATGCTGCAGGGGGCCGGCTTCACCGGCGCCGCCGCCGGCGTCAACCTGGCCCGCGACTACGAGCAGGGATGGGTCGACCGCCTGCTGGTCTCCCCCGCCCCGCGCTGGGTCCTCCTTGCCGGCAACGTTCTCGCCGCCAGCGCCCGCTCGCTGATCCCCGGCACCTTCGTGCTGGCGATCGGCTTCGCGATCGGCGTCCACTGGCCGGGGCTCGACGGGCTCCTGGTCTGTTACCTGATGGTGACCGGGATGGCCGGGGTGGCCGCCTGCTGGGGTTCGATGCTGGCCCTCCACTACAAGAGCCAGGCGGCAGCACCGCTCATGCAGGCAGGGATGATGGCCTTGGTCCTCTTCACCCCCGCCTACGCGCCCCTGGAGCTGCTGCAGCCCTGGCTGGAGAAGATCGCGCGGATCAACCCGGTCACCCACGCGGTCGAAGCGGCGCGCCAGGGGTTCGTCGGCGACGTCACCTGGGCGAACACCTGGCCCGGGTTGCTGGCGATCGCCGGCCTGCTGGGGGTGCTGGGGGCGCTGGCGCTGCGCGAGATGCGCCGCACCAATGTCTGATCGCGAGGCGGTCGTAGCCGAGACCGAGCGCGTGCTGCGGCAGAACTGGGTCGTCGGCGAGCGCCGCGGAACCCCGTTCAGCTACACCGAGCCAAGCCCAGGCCGCTATCCCTGGCAGTGGTACTGGGACTCCTGCTTCGCGGCGATCGCCTGGCGCCGCTTCGAGCCCGCCCGCGCCCGCGCCGAGCTGGAGAGCCTGCTGGCGGCGCAGCGGCCGGACGGGTTCATCGGCCACACGATCTTCTGGCGTAGCCACGTCTCCGGCCCGCGACTGCTCTTCTACAACGTGCGCTCGCGCCGCTCGGACGAGACCGAGACGATCCAGCCGCCGCTGCTGGCCTGGGCCTGGCGGATCGCCGTCGGCGACCCAAGGGAGGAGCCGCGGATCGCCGCCCACGTCGACTGGCTCAGCGCCAACCGCGACCTGGAGGGCGACGGGTTGCTCTGGATCGTCCAGCCCGACGAGTCCGGCCTCGACGCCTCGCCGAAGTTCGAACCGGTCTGGGGCTGCCGCTCCAACGGCCGCATCGGCTTCCCGCTACTGGTCCACCGCAACCGCGGTCTCGACTGGAACGCGCGGCGGATCCGCGACGCGGGCGGGCCGCTGCTCTGCGAGGTGGTGGTCAACACGCTGTGGTCGCTCTCCCTGCAGGCGATGGGCCGGCCCTCGGCAACGCCGGCGTTAGTCGAGCGGCTCTGGGACGAGCGGGCGGGGCTGTTCTTCGACGAGGCGATGCCGCGGGGCGAACGGGTGGCGGTGAGGACCTGGTCCTCGCTGGCTCCCCTGGCGCTGCCGGACCTGCCGGAGGAGATCGGCCGGCGGCTGGTCGAGGAGCACCTGCTGAACGCCGGTGAGTTCTGGACCCCGGTCGCTCCTCCCTCGGTGGCGGTCGGCGAGCGCGGCTACGAACCCGGCGGCGGCCGCGGCCCGATCCGCCGCTACTGGCGCGGCCCGACCTGGGTCAACTCAGCCTGGCTGGTCTGGCTCGGCCTGCGCCGGCTCGGCTACGAGCAGGAGGCGCGGCGTTTGGCGGACGGAGTGATCGGCGCCGTCGCCCGCGAAGGCCTGCGCGAGTACTACGACCCGCGCGACGGCAGGGGAATGGGCGCCAAGGACTTCGCCTGGTCGGCGCTGATCGCGGAGCTCGCCGATCCGCGGCCGGCGGACTATTTGTAGCGGTAGGTGATCCTGCCGCGATCGAGGTCGTACGGCGAGAGCTCGATCTTGACTCGGTCGCCCGGGAGGATGCGGATGTAGTGACGGCGCATCTTGCCGGAGATGTGGCCGAGGACCTCGTGTTCGTTGTCCAGTTTGACCCGGAACATCGTGTTGGGGAGAGCCTCGGTGATCTCCCCCTCCATTTCGATCTTTTCCTCTTTAGCCATGCGGTTGGAGCGTATCTAACGGCGCAGGTGCTCGATGGCACCCGCCCGGTCGGTGACTTCCCCGGCATATTGCGCAGCCTCCAGCTCGGCGAGGGCGGAGCCCAACTCCGGTCCCGGCTCGATCCCGAGCTCGGCCGCCAACTCGTCCCCGCGCAACAGCGGCTGCGGCGGTCCCTCGCGGCGCCAGTCGAGGGCGGCGGCGATCATCTGCTCGGCCAGCTCGAGGTGAGCGGCGACCATCTCCGGGCTGGCGATCGGGCCTTTGCCGCGGGCCGAAAGGCGGTCGGCCACCGTCAACAGGGTGACGTCGACGGCGACCGGTTCGGTCGCCCGCAGGTAGGCGTGGATGCGGCGGGGCGGCAGCGGCATCTCGGGGATAAGGAAGCCGAGCCGCAGGTGGTGCAGGGCCAGCCCCTGCAGGTGTTGGGTGAGACGGCGGCTGGCCCGCAACCGCTTGCAGATGCCGCCGATCACCTCGGCACCGACCTGGTCGTGGCCGCGGAAACCGACGAACCCGTCGCGCTCGGCCTTCGTCGCCGGCTTGGCGATGTCGTGGAAGAGAGCGCCGAAGCGCAGCGCGGTGCGGCGGCTCATCTCGTCGGCGAGGGGCTCGTCGAGCAGCTCCGCAACCTCGGCCGCGCGCTCACCGGCGAAGCGGTCGAGCTCGCGCTCGACCTCCAGCGTGTGCTCGAGCACGGCGAGCGTGTGGTCGTAGACGTCGAGGTGGTGGTTGGGTCCCTGCTCGACCCCGCGCAGCTGCTCGACCTCCGGCAGGACGACGGCGGTCAGCTCCAGCTCCTGGAGCAGACGCAGCCCGCGCAGGGGGTCGGGGCCTCCCATCAGCTGGCGCAGCTCAGCGAGCTGACGCTCGCCGGCCGGGTCGGCGGCGCGGGCAGCGGCGGCGCGAGCCAGGTCGACGGTGCGCGGCTCGATCTCCAGCTCCAGCTCGGCGGCCAGTCGGGCGGCGCGCAGCAGGCGCAGCGGGTCAGCGCGGAAGCTGCTTTCGCCGACCGCGCGCAACTGCCGGTCGGCGAGGTCGACCAGGCCGGCGTAGGGGTCGATCGGCGCGCCTCCGTGGAGGGGGACGGCAACCGCGCCGAGGGTGAAGTCGCGTTCGGCCAGATCGCCCTCGATGCCCTCGCCGCGCAGGGCGGTGAGGTCGATCTGCCAGCCGTGGCGGCGGGCGACGACGCGCCAGGTGCCGAACTCGGCCGAAAGCTCGAAGGCGTGCTCGTCGAGCTCCTTGGCGATTGCCCGTGCGGCGGCACCGGGGTCGGCGGCGACGGCTAGGTCGAGGTCGCTCACCTCGCGGCCGAGGACGGCGTCGCGAACGGCGCCGCCGACGATCCAGGCAGGGTCACCGCCCTGCAGGGCGCGGCGGGCGGCCGCGACGACGGGGGCGTGGTCGAGCCGCTCGAGCCCGCTCACGCCGGCCTCCTGGGCACTCGCGGCGAGATCGCGCAGGTCACCTCATAGTTGATCGTCTCCAGCCGGCGGGCGACCTCCTCGGCGAGGATCTCCTCCTCCCCCTGGCGCCCGATCAGCACCGCCTCGTCTCCCGCCCGCACCTGCGTCTCCGGGCCGAGGTCGATCGTGATGTTGTCCATCGAGACCGTGCCGACCAAAGGACGGCGCTCGCCCCCGACCAGCACGTCGGCGTTGTTGGTCAAGGCGCGGCGGACGCCGTCGCCGTAGCCGAGCGGGATCACCCCGACCCAGGTGTCGACCGGCGCCTTCCACTTGCGGCCGTAACCGGCGCTGGCGCCGGCCGGGAAGCGCTTGGTGTCGGCGACGTAGGAGCGGAGACTGAGCGCCGGGCGCAGCCCCTGCTCGGCGGGGTCGCGCTGGAAGGGATCGAGGCCGTAGATGGCGACGCCGCAGCGGGCCATGTCGAAGTGGGAGCGGCGGTCGCGGAGGACGGCGGCGCTGTTGGCGGCGTGGACGAGCACCTGGGGGTGCTCGGCCTTGATCGTGGCGGCCACCTCCTCGAAGCGCGCCAGCTGCTCGTCGAAGTAGTCGGAGTCGAGTTCGTCGGCGGTGGCGAAGTGGGTCCAGATCCCGGCCAGCTCGAGGTCCGGATCCTCGGCGCAGGCTCGCGCCAGCGCCAGCACCTCGGCCGCGTCGCGGTTGCCGAGGCGACCCATGCCGCTGTCGTACTTGACGTGGACACGGGCCCGGTGCCCATGCGCCCGCGCCCGCGCCGCCACGAGCTGCCGGAAATCCTCACGCCAAAGCGCCAGCTCGGAACCGGCCGAGATGACCGCGTCGATCTCCTCCTCGGTCAACGCTCCCATCGTCAGCAGAGGCACATGCTGGAAGCGCCGCCCGATCTGCTCGGCCTCGCTTGCGGTCGCGACCGCGAGGCGGGTGGCTCCGCCGTCGAGCGCCGCGCTGGCGCAAATGTCCGCTCCGTGGCCGTAACCGTCGGCCTTGACCACCGCGCACAGCTCCGACTCGCCCAGCTCGTCCTTCAGCCGCGCGCAGTTGGCGCGGACCGCCTCGGCGTCGATCCGGGCGCTCGCCCGCTCCATCGCTACTCCGCGTCGGCGAACATGGCGGCGAGGGCGTCGGCCCTGGTGACCATGCCCAGCAGGTGCCCTTCGCCGTCGACCACCGGCAGGTGATTGTGGTGCTCGTCGGCGATCTTCTTCGCCACCCGCTCGGCGGCGTCGTAGTCGTGGGCGACGATCGGGTCTGCGGTCATCAGCTCCGAGACTTCGGTCGCAAAGGCTTTCTCCAGCCGCTCCTCGAACCCCTTCATCGAGCCGACGAAGACGATCCCGCCCATGATGTTGAGGTAGTGCGGCAGGTGGAGGTCGGATTCCTCCTCGCTGAGGACGAGGTCGGACTCGCTGACGATGCCGACCACTCTGCCGTCGCCGTCGACGACCGGGATCGCCCCGAGGTCCGTCTTGGCGAGCAGGTCGATCGCAGTGCGGGCGTCGTCCTCCGGCTTCAGCGTCGGGACGTCCCGGTCCATGATCTCGGCGGCGGTCTTCACAGGCGCGAGGTTATTCGACCGGCCCGTCGGGAAGCAGCGCCGCGGGAATCGCCTCGATCACGTCACCGGCGATCACCGACTCGGCCAGCCCCACCCGACCTGCCGCCTCGCGCCCGGCGCGGGCGTGAGCGATGACGGCGGCGCAGGCAGCGGTGAAGGGCTCGAGACCGCGGGCGAGGAAGGCTGCGGTCATGCCCGAGAGGACGTCGCCGCTGCCGGCCGTGGCGAGGGCGGGGGCCGAGAGGGCGTTGACCGCGACCCGCTCGCCGTCGGTGACGATCGTGTCATCGCCCTTGAGGAGAACGATCGCCCCGGCGGCCCGCGCCGCCTCCTTGGCGGCGGCGAGGCGGTGGGCCTCGATCTCGGAGGAGTCGCGCTCGAGCAGGCGGCCGAGCTCGCCGGCGTGAGGAGTGAGGATCGTCGGCGCCTGGCGCGCGGTGAGCAGGGACAGCCGACCGGCGAAGGCATTAAGGCCGTCGGCGTCGATCACCAACGGCGCCTCGATCTCCGCGACCGCCTCCCGCGCCAGCTCGAAGGAGCCGGGGTCGCGGCCCAATCCCGGGCCGAAGACCCCGGCAGCAGCACGCTCGAAGGTCCGCAGCACCGCCTTCTTCGAGGCGGGCACCAGACAGCCGTCGCCGCCCGGGCAGGCGACCGACATCACCTCCGGCTGGGCGATCTCGAAGACCAGATCGAGGTCGGCCGGGACGGCGACGGTGGCATAACCGGCACCGGCACGGATCGCGGCAAGAGAAGCCATCCGCACGGCCCCCGTGAGGCCACGCGAGCCGCCGGCGACGGCGACCTGGCCGGAGCTGAACTTGGTCGACTGGGCGCCGCGCCGGGGAAGCAGGTCGAGCACCTCGCCGGAGATCTCACCGGCGGCGGGTTCGGCCGGTGCCCCGGCCGGGATCCCGATCGGAACCACACGAAGCTCCCCCGTCCGCCACTTCCCGGGCGCGATCCGCTGCCCCAGCTTGGCCGCGTGGAAGCTGACGGTGAGGTCCGCATTCACAGCCTCCCCCGCCACCTCACCGGTCGAGGCATCGACGCCGGAAGGGACGTCGCAGACGATTACCGGGGCGCCGCACCCATTGATCGCCCCAATCGCGGCCCGGGCCGGTTCCCGCGGCGCGCCTTCGAACCCGGTCCCGAAGATCGCGTCGACAACGGCCCCCGACCCCACCAACCTCAGCGCCAGATCCCCCTCCACGAAATCCCCGCCGAAACGCTCGAAGTTCACCGCCGCATCGCCCCGCAGCTCCTCCCCCGGCCAAAGCAGCAGCGCCTCGACCTCGAACCCCATCTCGCGCAGCAACCGCGCCGCGACGAACCCGTCGCCCCCGTTGTTCCCCTTCCCGCAAACCACCCGCACCGGCCGCTGCGGCGCCAACCCCGCCACAACCTCAGCCACCGCCCGCCCAGCCGCCTCCATCAACTCCAACGAAGGAACCCCCCGCTCCTCAATCGCCCACCGATCAACCCCCCGCATCCCGTCGGCGTCGAACAACGGCTTCAACCAGAGCTCCATGAACCCACCCTAGCCCCACCATCCCGTGGTTCCTTTCAGACGAAATACGTGCAAAAGGAACCACAACTCGGGGCCCTTTATCTCAGCGTCTGCCGAAGCGCTACTTGATGCCGATGATCAACTTGGCGGTGGCGAGGTCGCCGGAGGCTTCCGAGCCGATCGCCATGAAGTCGATCTTCTTCAGGTACTGCTGGGCTTCTTCGAAGCCTTCGTCGCCCGAGGGAATCATCGTTTCAGCCAGCTTCAGCGCCGCCGGGCCGTCGACGAAGGCGGCGGCCGGGGTGCTGCCGAGCGCGCTCGTCGCTTCCTTGTAGGCGGGGAGGTCAGAGAGGGTCTTGCCCGACTGATCGAAGGCCGCCATCGTCGGGGCAAGCCCGTAGCCGATCGCGATGCGGTCGTCTTTCGAGACCACTACGACGGGCTGGCGACCCAGTTCCGGGCTGCGGATCGAGAAGCCGCTGGCTTCGCCGTTGATCGCGGTGACACCCGGGACCTGGGCTTTGCGCAGGAAGAGGCCGATGTTGGAGACGGTGTTCTTCGCCTGGGTCGCGTCTTCGCTTTCCATCACCAGGGCGCCGCCGAGGGTGCTCTGGCTGTTGCCGGTGGCGTAGAGGCCGACGTCGCCGATCGAACCGGCAATCGATTCGAGGTTCACCCCCACCTGCTTCAGAGCCTTCTTCAGCTGGTGCGGCGGCACCTGGCCGGGGATGCCTTCCTCGTCGATCTGGTCGATCGATTCGTTGAAGCGCTTGCCGAATTCAGCCGAGGCGAAGCCGATGACGGCGGTGCCGGGCAGCTGGCCGAGCAGCTCCGAGGCATCGCCTGAGGGCGGGTTGTCGCCGCTGAGGTTGGTGCTGATGTCGACCTCGACGTTGTCGGAGCCGGGGACGAGGCTGGCGACGGCGGTCGCTTCGTCGGGCTCGATCCCGGCGGTGTCGAGGAAGAGCCTCGTGTCGGAGTCGATTTCCCCGCCGGCTTCCTTGATCAGGGCGCCGATGTCGACGAAGACGTCGGCAGCGCTGTCGTCGGGAATGTCGGAGGTGGCGCTGGTGTAGGTCTCCGCCCCGGCAAGGTTCTCGCCGTCGGCGGCGTCGACCATCGATTTGAAGATCGTTTCGTTTTCGGCGAAGACGACCAGGCTTTCGAAGACGCCGATCGTCGTTTCGTCCTCCTGGACCTTGAAGTCCACGCCTTCGTAGGAGCCGTCCTCGAAGCTTTCATCGCCGGCTTCGATCTGCTTGTCGACAAACTCGCGGGCCGCGTCTTCATCGGAGGTCTGCAGGGCCGCGCCGTAGCCTTCGAAGTCTTCGTCTTCGTATTCCTGCAGGAAGAGCCCGCCCTGTTCGCCCAGCCAAGGCTCGACTTCCTTTTCGTAGTCGAACTCTTCGCCTTCGCTGGAAGCGGCGTTTTCCAGTTCGCCGATGATCAGGCCGCCGAGATCGTCGACGCCGGCGATTTCCTTGGCCAGCGCCTCGATGTTCTGCTTCGTTTCGCCTTCGGGCCGGATCGTGAAGTCGATGAAGACGGGAGCGCCGGCGGGCATCACCGCCGCGGGGTCGGTCCCGCTGCCGCTGCTGCCGTCGCTGCCGCCGCCGCAACCGACGACGAAGAGGGCGACGAGGGCCGCGAGAACTGCTGGAAGGACGAGACGGAGCTTCACGAGGCCGGGCATCCTAGCGACCCTTTTGGACGAGTTCACTCAACCGTGACGGTCTTGGCCAAATTGCGGGGCTGATCGACGTTGAGGCCGCGGTCGCGGGCGATGTCGTAGGCCAACAGCTGCAGGGGCAGGACGGCGAGGATCGGCTGCAGGATCCAGTCGCTCGTCGCCACCTCGACGGTCTCGTCGGCGACCTCGGCGACGCGCTCGTCCCCCGCGGTCGCGACGGCGATCGTGCGGGCGCCGCGGGCGCGGACCTCCTCGACGTTGGAGAGGACCTTGTCCAGGACCGGGCTCTCGGTGGCGATGCAGACGACCGGCGTCGACTCGTCGAGGAGGGCGATCGGCCCGTGCTTCATCTCCCCCGCCGCGTAGGCGTCGGTCGGGATGTAGCTGATCTCCTTCAGCTTCAGCGCCCCCTCGAGGCAGACCGGGAGGCCGATGTGGCGACCGAGGTAGAGGAAGAAGTTCTCCTTGCCGTGCTCGGCGGCGATCTTCCGCACCGCCTCCTCGGTCCCCGCCAGCGTCTCTTCCATCTTCGACGGCAGGGCCTTCATCTCGGCGACCAGCTCCGCCAGGCGCTCCGGTGGCAGCGTTCCCCGCAGCTCGGCCAGCCGCAGCCCCAGCAGGTACATCGCCGCCACCTGGGCGACGAAGGTCTTCGTCGCCGCCACGCCGATCTCGAGGCCGGCGCGCGTATAGAGGACGGCGTCGGCATCGCGGGTCGCCTGGCTGCCCATGATGTTGGTGACCCCGAGCACGGTGGCGCCCGCCTCTCGCGCCAGCCGCATCGCGGCCAGCGTGTCGGCGGTCTCGCCCGACTGCGTGATCCCGATCACCAGATCGTCCTTCCCGACCACCGGGTTGCGGTAGCGGTACTCGGAGGCGATGTCCATCTCCACCGGCACCCGCGCCCACTCCTCGATCGCGTAGCGGCCGACGAGGCCGGCGTGGTAGCTGGTGCCGCAGGCGACGATTACGATCCGCCCCACGCCCTGCAGGAAGTCATCGGCGAGCTCGACGTCGGAGAGGTCGACCCCGTCGGTTCCGGGCAGGCGATCGGTGATCGTCTCGGCGACCGCGTCGGCCTGTTCGTGGATCTCCTTCAGCATGAAGGTCTCGTAGCCGGCCTTCTCGGCGGCATCGGCGTCCCAGGTGACCTCTTCGCTCTCGCGCGCGACCGGGTTCCCCTCGATGTCGGTGAGGCGCACCTCGCCGGCTTCGATTTCGACGATCTCGCCGTTTTCGATCGGCACCGCGGTGCGGGTGTCGGCGAGGAAGGCGGGGATCGCCGAGGCGAGGAAGGTCTCCCCCTCGCCGACGCCGGCGACCAGCGGGCACTCCTTGCGGGCGCCGACCAGGCGATCCGGCTCGGCGGCGTGCATGGCGACAAAGGCGTAATGGCCGCGCAGCTCGGCGTAGGCCGCCCGCACCGCTGCCGCCAGGTCGCCCTCGTAGTGGGAGGCGATCAGGTGGGCGACAACCTCGGCGTCGGTTTCGGAGGTGAAGACCTGCCCCGCCTCCTGCAGGCGCCGGCGCAGCTCGCTGTGGTTCTCGACTATCCCGTTGAGGACGATGTGGACGCGACCGGAGCTGTCGTCGTGCGGGTGGGCGTTGGCCTCGGTCACCCGGCCGTGGGTCGCCCAGCGGGTGTGGGCGATGCCGGTCTCGGCCGGCGGCAGCGGCCCGGCGCCGTTCGCGGCCCGGGCGTCGACCGCGGCGCGCAGGTTGGCGAGGTTGCCGACCGCGTGGACGCTCTCGACCGCCCCGTCCGCGAGCACGGAGAGACCGGCCGAGTCATAGCCCCGGTATTCGAGCTTTTCGAGACCGGAGAGGAGGAGCTCCTCGCAGGGCCTCGCGCCCACATATCCGACGATGCCGCACACGAAGGCGAGTAAGGGTAGCTGGGAGCGACCGGCGGGCCGCTAGGCGAGCTCGCGGCGCACGACCGCCGCCAAACGCTCGGCGATCGCCCCGGCTTCCTCGTCGGAGGGAGCCTCGACCATCACCCGCACCAGCGGCTCGGTCCCGGAGGGCCGCAGGAGGACGCGGCCGCGGCCCTCGAGCGCCTGACCCTCGCGCTCGACCTGCTCCCACACCGGCGCCGCGTCCTGGATCGCCTCGCGATCGGCGACCTGCACGTTGATCAGGACCTGCGGCAGCTTGCGCATCGGCAGCGCTTGCTCGAGGCCGGTGTCGCCGAGCTCCCTCATCGTCGTCAACGCCGCGGCGATGCCGTCGCCGGTGGAGACAAAATCGCTGCAAATAATGTGGCCCGACTGCTCGCCGCCGAGCTTCCAGTCGCGCCGCAGCATCTCGTCGATCACGTAGCGGTCACCGACCTGGGTGACCGCGACCTCGACCCCCGCCTCCTCCATCGCCTGGTGGAAGCCGTAGTTGCTCATCACGGTGACGACGACGCCGCCGCCGAGCTCGTCGCGCTGCCGCATTCCGCGGGCGGCGAGGGCGATCAGCTCGTCGCCGTCGTGGACCCGGCCGGAGCCGTCGACCGCGAGCACGCGGTCGCCGTCGCCGTCGAAGGCGAAGCCGATCTCCGCCGCGGAGGCGGCGACCCGTTCGGCCAGGCCCTCGATGTGGGTGGAGCCGCAGCCGGCGTTGATGTTGCGGCCGTCAGGCTCAACCCCGATTAACTCGACCTCGGCGCCGAGGCGCTCGAAGATCGCCGGGGCGGCGCGATAGGTGGCGCCGTTGGCGCAGTCGAGGACGACCTTGCGGCCAGAGAGGTCGAGTGGGAACGCGGCCTGCAGCTCGCGCAGGTAGTCCTCGAGGCCACCGTTTAGCTCGCGCACGTGGCCGGGGCTGGCCACCGGCGCCGCCTCCTCGATCCGGGCCTCGATTTCCGCCTCGACCTCGTCGGCGAGCTTGGTGCCGCGGGCGTTGAAGAACTTGATCCCGTTGTCGCCGAAGGGGTTGTGGGAGGCGGAGACGACCGCCGCCAGGTCGAGCCCGAGCCGCTTGACGAGGATCGCCGCGGCCGGGGTCGGGAGGACGCCGGCGAGCAGGGCGTCCCCGCCCGCGGCGGCAATGCCCGCCGCGAGGGCGGCCTCCAGCATCGGCCCCGACTCGCGGGTGTCGCGGACGATCAGAACCTGCGGTCGCTGCGCCTCGAGCGTGGCGGTGGTTGCCCGGCCGAGGGCGGTTGCCAGCTCTGCGGTGAGGAAGGTGCCGGCCTCTCCCCGGACCCCGTCGGTGCCGAAGAGCTTGCGCGCCGGCGTCACGCCGCCCAAATCAGCGCTTGCTGAACTGAGGCCGCTTGCGCGCCTTCTTCAGACCGGCCTTGCGGCGCTCCTTGACCCGCGCGTCGCGAGTGAGGAAGCCGCGGCGCTTGAGGTCGGGGCGCAGCTCGGAGTCGATCTCCGTAAGAGCGCGGGCGACTCCGTGGCGGATCGCCCCGGCCTGGCCGCTGATGCCGCCGCCATGCACGCGCACGCGGACGTCGACGTTGCCCTCATAACCGGAAACCGTCAGCGGCTGCTTGACCATCGTCTGGTGCAGGGGCCGCGGGAAGAACTCGGCGAGATCGCGCTTGTTGACCTCGATCTTGCCGTTGCCAGGAAGGATGGTCACGCGGGCGATCGAGCTCTTGCGCTTGCCGGTGGCGAGGAAGCGGGCGCCTTTCTCCATTTTCGCCGGCGCCCGGCTGGCGGCCGCGGCATCGGTCTCCTCGGTGGCGGTCAGCTCCGCTTCACGGCGGGCTTTCTCTTCTTCCTCCGCTTCCAGGCGAGCGCGCTCCTCGGCGCTCAGCTCCGGCTTCTCCGGCTCGACCAGGATCGGCTCCAGATCGGCACCGGGGATGACGTCTTTTTTCTTCTCCTCAGCCTTGGGCTCCTCGGCGGGCTCCTCAGCCTGGGGCTCCTCGATCTCCTGATCGGGCTCCGGCGAGGTCACCTCCTCCGCGACGGGCTCCTCGGCAACCTCCTCGGACGGCTGCTCCTCGGCGGCGGGCTGCTCCTCGGCGGCGGCCTCGGGCGCCTGCTCCTCGGTCGTCTCGTCCGGCGTCGTCTCGTCCTGTTTCTGCGTCTCGTCGTCCATCAAGTTCAGTCAGTCTCCATCGGTTTCGGCTGCTGCGCCGCGTGCGGGTGGTCGGGCCCGGCGTACACCTTCAGCTTGGTCAGCTGCTGGCGGGCGAGCCGGTTGCGCGGCAGCATCCCCTTCACGGCCTTGCGGATCACTTCCTCGGGCTTGCGCTCGAGCATCTCGCCAAGGGTGCGGGACTTGATCCCACCGGGGTAGCCGCTGTGGCGGTAATAGGTCTTCTGCGCCAGCTTGTCGCCGGTGACGCGGATTTTCTCCGCGTTGACGACGACCACGAAGTCGCCGGTGTCGACGTGCGGCGTGTACTCCGGCTTCAGCTTTCCCCGCAGGGTGTTGGCGATCTGCGTGGCAAGACGACCGAGGGTCTTGCCCTCGGCATCGATCACGTACCAGTCGCGCTGGCGGTTGGCGGGAGTGGCTACAAAGGTCTTCATCGCGCAAAAACCGCGCGGACGCACCGACGCGGCCGCCGGATGATAGCCATCTCGGGCTGTACACTGCCGCCCGAGCAAATAGCCGAATTCCGTGGGGGCCACCACACGGGAGCGGAGGAACCGAAGAGACCGAGCAGGTCTCCGGGGCGAATCGGACGAACAAGTCCGTAGCGCGACTCTTTCAGCGCGAGCCCGTCAGCTAACTCCGCAGGCGACGGAAAGAGAGGGCTAGCGGTTGAGCGGCACTGGGTTCGTCCGGCCTGGACTGGTCGGCAAGATAGGCGTAGTAGCGGTCTTATTCGTGCTCGCGTGTGCCGGCACGGCGATGGCGACGGCGACCGGCGGCGCCGGCACCCCCGGCGCGACGCCGACGATCAAGGGCAGCCCCAGCGGCTCCCCCGCCACCGCCCCCAGCGCCGGCCCCCTCACCCTGGTGGCGGCGGAAACGACGCCGCGCAAGTCCTTCTACTTCGGCTACCGCTACCCCCGGCTCAGCTTCACGATCGGCAGCAGCCAGCCGGAAAACGACGTGCAGATCGACGTCATCGATTCGAGCGGCGCGGTCGTCAAGACCTTCTACCGGGAGAACGTCGCCCCAGACGTCCCCACCCAGGTGCGCTGGGACGGGACCACGAACGAAGGCCGGCCGGCCCGCAACGGCCGCTACAGCTTCCGGATCAGTCCGCAGTCGAGCACGGCCACCGCGCCCGCCGCCCGCAAGGCCAGCGCCTCGACCAGCCTCGGCCTCGGCTTCGACTTCTACGGCTACGCCTTCCCGATCCTCGGGGCACACGAATACGGGATGAGCGCCGGCCGCTTCGGCGCCGGCCGCTCGGGCCACACCCACCAGGGCCAGGACGTGATGGCCGCCTGCGGGACCCCCCTCGTCGCCGCGCGGGGCGGCACCGTGCAGTACTCGACCTACCAGAGCGCCGCCGGCAACTACGTGGTGATCGACGGCCGCGGCACCAGCGTCGACTTCATGTACGCGCACCTGGCCGAACCCTCGCCGCTGCAGGTGGGCGAAACGGTCCGCACCGGTCAGCCGATCGGCATCGTCGGTGACACCGGCGACGCCCAGGGCTGCCATCTCCACTTCGAGATGTGGGAAGCACCCGGCTGGTACGAGGGCGGCTCGCCCTTCGACCCGCTTCCCTATCTGCAGAAGTGGGACGCCTACAGCTGAGCCTCCGCTGATCGCTCAGCGATCTTTTTGCGGAGATTAAGTGTTCTGGATTCATCCATTCGAATGGTTTATACGTATCCGTGGGACCGGCGAACAACGCCGTATCCACCCGATCCGAATGGAGTGATCATGAGCGCCCACGCCCACAGTCCGGAACCGATCGATCAGCGGTTGGTGATGTCCGTTGCCCATCCGCTGCGGATCAAGATCCTCGAAGCCCTGAGCGACCGGGTCGCCAGCCCGAACAACCTGGCTGAGACATTCAAAGCCGGACTGACGGGGGTCGCCTACCACACCCGCGCGCTCGACAAACTCGGAGCCCTCGAACTGGTCGACACCGCGCGCCGGCGGGGCGCGATCGAGCACTTCTACAAGGCGACGCCACGCGCCTTCGTCGGCGACCCAGCCTGGAGGAACGTGCCTCGATCCCTGCTCACCAGTGTCTCCGGGGCCACCCTGCAGACCTTCCTCGACATCGCGATCGCCGCGCTGGATGCGGGAACGCTCGACGGCCGCGCCGACACGGTCTTCCGCTGGATGCCGCTCACCCTGGACGAGAAGGGCTGGAAAGAGGTCGTCGCGATCATGGAAGAGGCGACGAAGCTGATGCTGGCGGCCCACCTGCGCAGCCAGGACCGCCTCAGCGAGAACGGCGGCAAGGCGGCGGTCTCCACCGTGGTGGGACAGGCGGCGTTCGAGACGGCGGGTTCGCTCGAGGCCGCCTGAGGCCGGCCTACCGCCGGAAGCCGGCCGCTACTCCCACTCGATCGTCGCCGGCGGCTTCGAGGAGATGTCGAGCGCGACCCGGTTTACATCCCGGATCTCGTTGATGATCCGGTTGGAGACCCGCTCCAGCAGGTCGTAGGGCAGTCGCGCCCAGTCGGCGGTCATCGCGTCGTCGGAGGTGACGGCGCGGATCACGATCGGGTAGGCGTAGGTGCGGCCGTCGCCCTGGACACCGACCGAGCGCACCACAGGCAGGACGCAGAACGACTGCCAGAGCTGGCGGTAGAGCTCGGCGGCGCGGATCTCCTCCTGCAGGATCGCGTCGGCGGCGCGGAGGATGTCCAGCCGCTCTTTGTTGACCTCGCCGCCGACGATGCGGATCCCCAGGCCCGGACCGGGGAACGGCTGGCGCCAGACCATCCGCTCCGGCAAGCCGAGCTCGGCGCCGACCGCGCGCACCTCGTCCTTGAACAGCATCCGCAGCGGCTCGACCAGCTCGAATTCGAGGTCATCGGGCAGCCCGCCGACATTGTGGTGGGACTTGATCGTCGCCGCGTGGTCGGAGCCGCCGGACTCGATCACGTCGGAGTAAAGGGTTCCCTGGACGAGGTAGCCGGCGTCCTCGAGCTTGGCCGCCTCCTCCTCGAAGACGCGGATGAACTCGGTGCCGATGATCTTCCGCTTGGTCTCGGGGTCGTCGACCCCGGCGAGCTTCGCGAGGAAGCGCTCTTCGGCATCGACGTGGACCAGCGGGATCCCGAACTGGCTGAAGGCCTCGACCACCTGCTGGGCCTCGTTCATCCGCATCAGACCGTGGTCGACGAAGACGCAGGTGAGTTGCTCGCCGATCGCCTTGTGGACCAGCAGGGCGGCGACCGAGGAGTCGACGCCGCCGGAGAGGCCGCAGATCACCTTCCCCTCCCCCACCTGGGCCTGGATCTTCTCCACCTGCTCGGCGATCACCGACTGCGGCGACCACTGCTCGGTGCAGCCGGCGACGTCGCGCAGGAAGCGGGTGAGGATCTCGGTCCCGTAGGGGGTGTGGACGACCTCGGGGTGGAACTGGATCCCGTAGAGGCCGCGGTCCGGCAGCTCGTAGGCAGCGACCGGGGAGCTAGGGCTCGAGGCCAGGGCGGCGAATCCCTCCGGAGCCTCGAAGACCGCGTCGCGGTGGCTCATCCAGCAGCTCTGCTCCTCGGGCAGGCCGCCGAGCAGGCGGCCGCCGTCGTCGCGCAGGACGAGGTCGGTGCGGCCGAACTCGCCCGTCTCCGCCGACTCGACCCGGCCGCCGAGGGCCAAAGCCATCGCCTGCATGCCGTAACAGATGCCCAGTATCGGAATGTCGAGGTCGAGCAGCTGGGTCGGGAACTTCGGCGCTTCCGGCTCGTAAACCGATGCCGGCCCGCCAGAAAGCACGATCCCCTTCGGCTTGCGCTCCCGAATCTTCTCGACGGAGATGTTCGCGGGCAGCATCTCGGCAAACACCCCGCATTCGCGGATGCGCCTGGCGATCAGTTGGGAGTACTGGCCCCCGAAGTCGAGGACCAGCACCTCCTCCACCGCCCGCGCCTCGTCCGCGAGCGGCTGCTCGCGGACGTCTGCGACGGACTGCTCAGTCATCCGAGACGGCCACTCCAGTCGAGACGGCTGCCCGCCCGTTGGAGCCCATCCCCACCGACTGCTCGTTCTGGAGCTTCTTGCCCTCGCTCATCAGCGCCGGGGCGACCATCACCTCGGCCCGCTGGAAGGAGCGGATGTCCTCGTAACCGCAGGTCGCCATCGAGGTTTTGAGCGCCCCCATCAGGTTGAAGGTGCCGTCGTTCTCTTTGGCCGGCCCGAGGACGATCTCCTCCATCGTCCCGTCCTGCTTGGTCGAGACGCGGGTGCCGCGCGGCAGCGAGGGATGGAAGGTCGCCATCCCCCAGTGGAAGCCGCGTCCCGGAGCCTCCTTGGCGCGGGCGAGCGGCGAGCCGATCATCACCGAGTCGGCGCCGGTGGCGATCGCCTTGGAGACGTCGCCGCCGGTCCGCATGCCGC
Organism: Solirubrobacterales bacterium; assembly: GCA_035688955.1. Classification (GTDB taxonomy): domain Bacteria; phylum Actinomycetota; class Thermoleophilia; order Solirubrobacterales; family 70-9; genus VAYN01. Next base: position 73,465 of record DASSMJ010000054.1, read on the forward strand.
CGTCGGCGATCACGTTGACGTACTCGCCGGTCTCCAGCATGTGCTGGGCACGAGCGGCCGCGACGTCGGCGATCGCCGTCGCCTGCGGGACGCCGATCCCGAGCACGCCGCGGGTGGTGCAGGCGGCGCCGGGACCAACCCCGACCAGCACCCCGACGGCACCGGTCCGCATCAGGTGCAGGCCGGTCGAGTAGGAGGCGCAGCCGCCGACCACCGTCGGTACCGGCACCTCGGAGATGAACTCCTTTAGGTTGAGCGGCTCGACCGTGGTCGAGACGTGTTCGGCTGAGATCACCGTTCCCTGGATGACGAGGATGTCGAGGCCGGCCTCGACCGCCACCTCGTAGTGCTCGCGCACTTTCTGCGGGGTCAGCGAGCCGCAGGCTACGGCGCCGCGGGCCTTGATTTCCTCGACCCTCTTGGCGATCAGCTCCGGCTTGACCGGGGCGGTGTAGATCTCCTGCATCAGCCGGGTCGCTTCGTGCTTGGGAGCGGCGGCGATCGCCTCCAGCTTCTCCTCGGCGTCCTCGAAGCGGGACCAGATCCCCTCCAGGTTGAGCACCCCGAGGCCGCCGAGCTCGTTGACCAGGACGGCGGTGTCGGGGCTGACCACCCCGTCCATCGCCGAGGCCACCAGCGGCAGCTCGAAGCGGTAGGGACCAAGGGTCCAGCTGATATCGATGTCGTCAGGATCCCGCGTCCGGCGGGAAGGAACGATCGCGATGTCGTCGAATCCGTAAGCGCGGCGGCCCTTCTTGCCGCGGCCGATTTCGATTTCCAAGTTCAGTCCTCCAAGGCGTGGCGTTGAACCACTGAGCCTACACTTCGGCGGGGACCTCCAAATCGTGCACGGAGACCTCGCCCAGGAGTCGCTCCACCTGGTTGCGGTCGACGGTGCCGGCGCCGAAGTGCTGGGTCGACTCCGCCCCGCAGGCGACACCGTAGGCAAGGCACTCCTCCGCTGAGCGGCCCTCATAGCGGGCGGCAACGTAGCCGGCGAGGAAGGCATCGCCCGAGCCGACCGTGGAGACCGGCTCCAGCGGCTCGGTATGGACCTCGAGCAGGCGGCGGTTGGCGCCCTCGCCGACCGTGGCGACGCAGCCCTCAGGCCGCGTGATCGCCGCCTCCGAGGCGCCGAGGCGGACCAGCTCCAGCAGGCCCTGGGCGAGGTCGCCGCGGTCGGCGAACTCCTGGCCGACCAGCTCCTCGGCCTCGCGCTCGTTGGGGGTAACCATCGAGGCGCCGGCGCGGACCCCCTCCAGCATCGCCTCGCCCTCGGCGTCGAGCACAACCGGGAGGCCTCGGCGGGTGATATCGGCGACGAGGCGGGCGTAGACGTCCTCCCCCGCCCCCGGCGGGATCGAGCCGGCAAGGACGCAGAGCTTGGCCCCGCTCGCCAGGTAACCGATGCGGTCAAAGAGGCGCTGCACCTCCTCCGGGCTGACGGCCGGCCCGCGCTCGTTGATCTCGGTCTGTTCGCCCGAGGTGGGATCGATCACCGCCAGGTTGATCCGGGTCTCCGAGGCGATCTCGATGAAGTCGGTGAGAACCGATTCGTCCTGCAGCTGTTCCAGCACCCGGCGCCCGGTCGGCCCGCCGGCGAACCCGGCCGCGATCACCGGCCGCCCCAGCAGGTTGAGCGCCCGGGCGACGTTGATCCCCTTGCCGCCGGCGACGGTGCGGGTCTCGACCGCGCGGTGGCGGTGGCCGAGGCGGAAATTGGGCACGGCCACGGTGCGGTCGATCGCCGCGTTCAAGGTCACGGTGAGGATCACCTGGCGATCACCCGAATTCGCTCCTCGCTTCGTTCCCGCGGGCCGTGCGCCGCAGCAGGATTACCGCGATCATGAGTATCACGAACCCCGCTGCCAAGATAAGTATCCAGTTGTCTGCGAGGTAGCTGCGAGCGCGGTCGAAGGCGCTGGCCTCGGGGACGGCGCGGCCGGCGAGCAGGGCGACGCTGCCGACCTTGCGGCCGTCGACCGAGACGGTGGCGCGGCCGAGCCGCTGACCGCGCCGCAGCGGGCCCTCGACCTCGTCCGGCGCCCCGACCCGCACCGCCACCCGCTGGCCGCGGCGGACGCCGACGGCCAGCGCCCGTTCCGCCCGCAGCGGCAGCTCGCCGCCGGAGAAGCGGATTTCCGGGTCCGCCAGGTCCTCGCCGCGGCGAATCGGCAGCTTGTGGCGGTACTGGGAGAAGCCCCATTCGAGCAGGTCGAGATTGCCGGCGAAGCGGGCTTCGTCGCTGGGCGCCCCGACCACGGCCGAGATCAGGCTGGTCCCGCCCCGCTGACCCGAGCCGACGAGGACGTAGAGGGCGCCGAAGGTGTGGCCGGTCTTCACCCCCGTCACCCACGGCGCCATCTCCAGCAGCTCGTTGATCGTCTCGATCCGGCGCGGAGGATGGAGGCTGCGCAGGCGGGCGCTGCGGGAGTCGGCGATCCTGGCGAAGGCGCGCTCCCGCAGCAGGTGCCGGGTGAGCGTGAGCAGATCGAGGGCGGAGGAGTAGTTGCCCTTCTCGTCGAGCCCGATCGGGTTGGCGTAGTGGGTGTGGGAGAGGCCGAGGGCGGCTGCGTAGCGGTTCATCTGGGCGACGAAGCGCTCTTCTGAGCCGGCCGCGGCGATCGCCAGGGTGTGGGCGGCGTCGTTGCCGCTCAGCAGGATCAGCCCGTAGAGCAGGTCGCGCACGCTGACCCGCTCCCCCGCGCGCAGGCCCATCAGCGACTCGCCGTATTCGGCCTCGTACGGCGCCGCGCGGACGATTTTGTCGAGTGGCAGCTCCCGCATCGCCACGTAAGCGGTCATCAGCTTGGTGGTGCTGGCGATCGGCAGCTCCTCGTTGCCGGCGTGGGAAACGAGGACGTCGCCGGAGCGGGCGTCGATCAAGCCCCAGGAGCGGCCTTCCACCGGCGGGCCTGACTGCGGAGCCTGAGGTGCGGCGGCGGCGAGGGCAGGCAGGAGCAGCGCGGCGAGAAGCGCCAGCACCAGCGCGGCGCCGTGGCGCCGAAGCCTCACCTGAGCTTCAGCGTCTGGCCGGCGATCAGGATCTGCGGGTCCACTTCCGGGTTCAGGGCCAGGATCTCGGCGACGGGAACGCCGGTCTTGTGGGCGATCGCGGTCAGGGTGTCGCCGCTTTCGACCGTGTAGGTCTTGGCCTTGGTCCGGGGCTTCTTCTGCTGCTGGGAGTGGTGCTGCGAGCGCTTCCCGCTGTTACCAGAATCACTGCTGTTCAGCGCCGCGGAGGCGACGACCACGACGATCACGACCGCGGCCACGAGGGCGAAGGCGGCGAAGATTCGGGCGGCGGAGCTGGTGCGTTTTTCCATCGGAGCAGAGGTGGGGACCGGTTGAGCGGCCTGATCGTATTCGCGACGGCCGTCGTCAGGCGGTCGAGATCGCCCAGACCGCCTCGCGCAGGCGCTCCGCGGCGGCCGCCGGGTCAGGGTCGGCGGCGATCCCGCGGGAGGCGGCGACAAGTCCGGCGGCGCGTCCGGCGGCGAAGGCGGCTCCGAGCAGCTCCGGCTTCCCGCCCTGGGCGCCGACCCCGGGGATGAGGAAGATCGCCCGCGGCATCAGCTCCCGCATGCGGGCAAAGTGCTGCGGCTCGGTAGCGCCGACAACGGCTCCCATGCTGCTGAGACCGCCCTCGCCGAGCAGGCGGCCGGAGAGCTCGTCGACGATTCCGGCCAGGCGCTCGTGCAGCGGCTCCCGCGGCGCCGGCAGGTCCTGCAGGTCGGCGGCGCCGGGGTTGCTGGTGCGGACGAGGACGAACATCCCTGCCCCCGCCTCGGCGGCGGCGGCGACCAGCGGCTCGAGCGCGTCGCGACCGAGCAAAGGATTGGCAGTGAAGGCATCGGCGCCGAGGCCGCTGACCGTCCCCCACGGGGTCGGGGTCTCCCCCACCAGCGCCTGCGCGTAGGCAGCGGCGGTGACGGGAACGTCACCCCGCTTGCCGTCGGCAACGACGAGGAGGCCTGCGTCCCGCGCGGCCTCGCAAACTGCTTCCAGCGCTCCCCAGCCGGGTGCGCCGAGCCGCTCGAAGCAGGCGAGCTGCGGCTTAACCGCAACGCATGCGGGCCCGGCTTGGGCGATCAGGCGACGGCAGTGGTCGGCGACCGCGGCGGCCGCGACCTCTGCCACGGGCGCGCCGGGTTCGGCCGCCCGCGACTCCGACCCCGCCAGCTTCGCTGGATCGGGGTCGAGGCCGAGGCAGATCTGACTGCGGCGCTCTTCGACGAGCGCCGCAAGTCGATCGGCGAAGCTAGCCAGAGCTTAGGAGCCCTTGACCTGGCTCTTCAGAGCCGAGCCGGCGGAGAACCGGGGGACCTTGCCGCCCGGGATCGTGATCCTTTCGCCGGTGCGGGGGTTGACGCCCTGACGCGGGCCGCGCTCGGCGACGTGGAATTTGCCGAAGCCGGTGAACGCGACCTCCTCGCCGCTGCTCAGAGCGCCGGCGATGGTCTCGAGAACAGCGTCCACGGCGTCGCTCGCAGCTTTTTTGCTGCCAAGCCGCTCGTCACTCGCAAGTTTGTCCAGAAACTCAGCCTTGGTCACGTCGTGTGTCCTCCTCGGGGGTTTGAGATCGGCGCAATCTAACAGCGCCCACGGCGTAAGAATTCGCGCTCTAGAGCGAAACGTTACGAGCCGCTGATCGCCATCTCGGCGATCAGCAGCGGCGGCGTGCTGACCGAGCCGCCGAAAGGGACCCAGCGAGGCTCGGCGCCGGCAGCGGCAACGGCCTCCAGCATCGCCACCAGCTCGCCGGCGATCGTGAACTCGCGCACCGGCTCGGCCAGCTGCCCGGCGCGGATGACGCGGCCCGAGGCGCCGACGGAAAAGACGCCGGTGACGGGGTTGACACCCGAGTGCAGCCCGGCGACGTCGGTGACGTAGATCCCCTCCCCCGCCTGTCCCAGCAGCTCGTCGAGCGAGGCGGTGCCGGGGGCGACGACGAGGTTCGAGGTCGAGACGCCGGGCAGGGAGCGGTAGCCCTGGCGTGAGGCCGAGCCGGTCGAACCGACTCCCTCGCGATTGGCGGTGTAGGTGTCGTAGAGGTAGGAGCGCAGGCGGCCGCCCTCGATCAGCGCCGTGCGGCGGCGGGGGACGCCCTCGCCGTCGAACGGGGCCGAGGCCGGGCCGACGGGCTCGCGGCCGTCGTCGTGGAGGGCGAAGGCCTCGCTGGCGACCACCTCTTCGAGCCGGCCGGCCAGGGGCGAGCGGCCGCGCTGGACCGCTTTGGCGCCGAGCCCGCCACCGATCAGGCCGACGAAGCTGGCGGCGACGGTCTCGTCGAGGACCACCGGGCAGGAGCGTGAGGCGGGCTTGGCGGCGCCGATCATCTCCAGCGCCCGCTGGGCGCCCTCGGCGCCTATCGCCTCCGGGTCCAGACCGCGCGGGCCGCGCGCGAGGCCGAAGCCGAGGCCGGTCTCACGCGCGCCCTCCCCCTCCGCCAGGGCCTGCAGGTAGGCGTAACAGCTGGAGGTCTCGTACTCGCCTGCAACGCCGGTCGAGGAGGCGATCGCGACCTGCTCCTCGGCGTCGGCGTAGACCGCCGTCTCGACCCCGACCAGGCGCGGGTCCGAGTCGAGCGCGGTGCGCTCGACCGTCAGCGCCAACTCGGCCGCCCGCGGGGTCTCCCATTCGGAGATCGAGGGATCGGAGAGGCCGGGGAGCGCCTCGATCTCGGCCGGCCGCGGCGGCGCCGCGAACTCGTCCTCGTCGGCGACCGTGGCCGCCTCGGCGGCGCGGGCGGTGATCGCCTCGATGCCCGTGTCGGAGAGGTCGGTGCCGTAGGCGTAGCCGACCCGCCCGCCGATCCAGGCGCGGACGCCGACGCCGCTCTGCACCGCCGCGGTGAGGCTCTCGACCTCGCCGCCGTGGGCGCGGACCTCGCGGCCGCTCTCACGCGTGACGTAGGCCTCGGCGTCGCCGGCGCCGGCCGCGGTGGCGGCTTCGACCGCGCGGTGCGCGACCGCGCTCAGCTCGCTCACCGCTCCGTCCCGCCGACGGTGAGGGCGCGCAGGCGGACGTGGCCCTGGCCGGTCCCGACCGGCACTTTCTGGCCGCCCTTGCCGCAGATCCCGGTCTTCATGAAGAAGTCGTTCCCGACCGCGTCGATCGCGGCGAGGGCATCGAGGCAGTTGCCGATCAGGGTGGCGCCGCGGCAGGGGCTGGTCACCCTGCCGCCCTCGATCAGGTAGCCCTCGGAGACGCCGAAGACGAAGTCCCCGGTGGCCGGGTCGACCTGGCCACCGCCGAAGGAGACCGCGTAGAAGCCGCGCTCGACCTCGGCGATCATCTCCTCAGGGGTGGCGTCGCCAGGGGCGATGTAGGTGTTGGTCATCCGCGGAATCGGCAGGTGGCGGAAGCTCTCGCGGCGCCCGTTGCCGGTCGAGGCGACGCCGGCCCGCTCGGCGGTGAGGTGGTCGTAGAGGTAGGAGGTGAGGCGGCCGTCCTCGATCACGAGCGTCTTCTGGGTCGGCTGCCCCTCGTCATCGATCGCGTCGCTCCCCCACTCGCCCGGCAGGCGACCGTCGTCATAGGCGTTCAGCAGCGGCTCGGCGACGCGGTCGCCGAGCTTGTCGGTGTAGACGCTGGCGCCCTTCTGGATGTGGTCGGCCTCGAGGCCATGGCCGGTCATCTCGTGGAAGAGGACGCCGCCGAAGCCGCCGCCGACGACAACCGGCATCGAGCCCGAGGGCGCCGATACCGCGTCGAGCAGCGTCAGCGCCTTGCTTGCCGCCTGCTCGGCGATCTGGCCCGGGTCGTCTTCCAGCAGCTCGAAGCCGCGGTGGGCGCCGAGCGTCTCTGCCCCGGTCTCGACCGAGCCGTCGCGGCGGGCGACCGCCTGGGCGCCGATCCGCACCCGGGTGCGATCGTCGCCGCCGAAGAGGCCGTCGGAGTTGGCGATCTGGACCTCGCGCCGGGCCTCGGCGTAGGAGGCCATGAACTGGGCGATCTCGGCGCCCTTGGCGCGGGCCCGCTCGTCGAGCTCGCGCAGCATCTCGGCCTTGCGGGCGGCGGGAACCTCTTCGGGTCGATGCTCGATCGGCAGCGGCGTCGTCTCACGCGCCCGCAGCGGACGCGGCTCGCGGCGCTCGCCCTTCAGCGCCGCGGCGGCTTCGTCGGCGGCGCGCTCGAGGTCGGCGGGGTCGAGGCCGTCGACGTGGGCGAAGTAGGTGGTGTTGCCCTCGACCACGCGGATGCCGGCTCCCTCCTCCGCCCCGGACTGGACCGACTCGATCCGCCCCTCGTCGATCGCCAGCGTCTGGCCGCGGCGGCGCTCGGCGAAGACCTCGGCGAAGCGGGCGCCGTTGGCGAGGGCGCGGGCGAGCACCCGCTCGGCGACGGCCTGGTCGAGCAGTGGCGCCATCAGCGCTCCTTGCTCCCGGCGACCTCGATCAACCGCCCGGCGGCGACGAAGAGCTCGGCGCCGCTGCGCGAGTCCTGGGCGTGGTCGGCGCTGCGACCGCCGGGGTAATAGAGGCGGGCGAAGGGTCGGCGCGCTACCCGGCGACGGCGCATGAAGGCGGCCGCTTCGTCGGCATAGGCGGAGACCCGGTCCATGAGGACGCGGTGCGGCTTTTGCATCAGTGCACCCCCTGGGCGAGCTCGCGCAGGATCGAGCGCATGTCGAAGAGCATCAGCGAGGCGAGGGCGAAGCGGTCGGTGACGGAGACGGCGGCCAGGCCCTCGTTGCGGATCGCGAAGACCTCGCCCTGCTCGGTGGCGATGTGGACCTGCTCGACCGGGACGTCCTCGGCGGCGTCGGCGGCGGCGAAGAGCGCCTCGGCGTCCTCTCCCCAGCGCTCCGGCTCCTCACCGGTGGCGGCCAGCACCTGCCCCTCGGGGCCGAGGATCGCCGCACCCCGGAGGTCCGGAGACATCTCTGTCAAGAAGGCCAGGGCTGCCTCCGCGGACTCGCTCGAGGGAACGGCGGCTGCGGGGGCGTCGGCCATGTCGGCGAAGATACCGACCGTGACCCTCGCCCGAGCCTCCTGGATCATCACCGTCGCGATCTGCGCGATCGCCGCGATCCTCTTCGCCTTCAGCGGCTACACCGGCTACGCGATCACCCTCGTCGCGATCGGCCTCGCCGCCGGCGTCAACCTGCTGCCCCCACCCTAATGTCGATTTAGTGGCCGTTATGGCCACTTAAGCGACACGCCTCTCAACCCGAGCGGTACGGCCCCTCTTCGCGCTCGCGGAAGGAGGTCTCGGGCTCGGCGTGGATCAGCACCTCGGCCTGCGGGATCTCGGCCTCGATCGAGTCGCGCATCTCGTGAGCGAGCTCGTGGGCGCGCTCGAGGCTGGTGCCGGAGCGGTACTGGACGTGGAAGTCGATGTGGCGGCGGCTGCCGGCACGGCGGGCGCGGAGCTTGTGGTACCCGGCGACCTCGGGGGTGCGGGCGGTGGCGATCGCCGCCTCGATTCGGTCCATCTCACTGCTGGGGAGCGCTTCGTCGACCAGCACTCCCGAGGAGCGGCGGATGATGTTGAGGCCGGCCCAGACGATCGCCGCGGCGACGACGAGGGCGGTGATCGAGTCGAAGGCGGCGGCGCCGGTGATCTCGACCAGCGCCAGGCCGAAGAGGACGCCGAGCGAGGTGAACGCGTCGGTCCGCAGGTGGGCGGCGTCGCCCTCAAGGGCAGGCGAATCGGTGGCGCGGGCTTTGCGGTAGAGGTAGGTGGAGACGAGCAGGTTGGCGACAACCGAGAAGCCCATCACGGCGATGCCGACCCCGAGGCTTTCGACCTCCGAGCCGACGGCGAGCCGGTGGCTCGCCTCGTAGACGATGATCGCGGCGCCGACGAGGATCAGGATCCCCTCGATCGCCGCCGCCAGGTTCTCGACCTTCTCGTGGCCGTAGGGGTGCTCCTCGTCAGCCGGCTCGTCGGCTTTGCGGACCGAGACGAAGGCGATCACGGAGGCGACGAGGTCGATCAGCGAGTGGATCGCCTCGGTGATGATCGCGATCGAGCCGGTGATCGCCCCGGCGGCGAGCTTGAGCGCGATCAGGATCGAGTTGGAGGCGATCGAGAGCGCCGCCGCCCGACTTTTCACGCTCACGGCGCCGCCTCTGCCTCCAGGCCGAGGTGGCGGGCGAGCATCCGCGCCGCCTTGCCGCGGTGGCTGATCGCGTGCTTCTCCTCCGGGCTCAGCTCGGCCATCGTCCTGCCGTCGTTGTGCCCCGTCTCGTCGGGGACGAACGCGGGGTCGTAGCCGAAGCCGCCATCGCCGCGGCCCTCCTCCAGGAGAGTGCCCTCGCAGCGGGCCTCGAAGACGTACTCATGGCCGCCCTCGTCGATCAGGGCGATCGCGCAGACGTAGGCGGCGCGGCGGTCGCTGCCGCTCGCGCCGACTTCGCGCAGCAGCTTCTCCAGGTTCGCCTCGTCGCTTGCCCCTTCGCCGGCATAGCGGGCGGAGTAGATGCCTGGGGCCCCGTCGAGGGCGGCGGCTTCGATCCCCGAGTCGTCGGCGACCGTCACCTCACCGGTGGCGGCGTGGGCCGAGCGGGCCTTGATCAGGGCGTTGGCCTCGAAGCTGTCGCCGGTCTCCGGCGGCGAGGGAACCTCGTCGGGCAGCGGCCGCAGCTCGACGCCGGGAAGCAGCTCGGCCATCTCCCGCACCTTGTGCTGGTTGCGGGTGGCCAAGATCATGCGACCCGCTCCTGCACCTCCCGCAGGCGGCCGATGCCGAGCTCGGCGAGGCCGAGCAGCTCGTCCAGGGAGGCGCGCGAGAGCGGCGTCCGCTCGGCCGTCGCCTGGACCTCGACCAGGCCACCCTCGCCGGTCATCACCACGTTGGCGTCGACTTCGGCGTTGGAGTCCTCGCCGTAATCGAGGTCGCAGAGGGCGCGGCCGTTGACCATGCCGACGCTGATCGCGGCAACCGAACCGCTCAACGGCAGCTCGCTCAGGGCTTTCTTGTCGACCAGCTTCTGGAAGGCCTGGCGGAGGGCGACGTAGCCGCCGGTTATCGCCGCGCAGCGGGTGCCGCCGTCGGCTTCGAGCACGTCGCAATCGACGTAGACGGTCCGTTCGCCCATCGCCCGGAAGTCGACCACAACCCGCAGCGAGCGGCCGATCAGCCGCTGGATCTCGACCCCGCGGCCGTCCTGTTTGCCCTTGGAGATGTCGCGCTGCTTGCGGTCGCCGGTCGAGGCGGGCAGCATCCCGTACTCGGCCGTGACCCAGCCTTTGCCCTTGCCGACCATCCAGCGCGGCACCTGCTCCTGGATCGAGGCGGTGCAGATAACCCGCGTCCGCCCGATCGAGATCAGCGCCGAGCCGCTGGCGCTTTCGACGAACCCCGGATCGATCGTCACCGGCCGGATGTCGGCCGGCGCCCTGTCGTAACTGCGTGAAGCTGGCATCGCGCGAGTCTCTCACGAAGTGGGTGTCGCATTCCTCTCGCATACCGAGAGGAATGCGACATGGAGCTCATTTGAAGGCGACTTTGTCGACCGCCTCCTTGATCTTGTTGACGATCACGTCGGCGAGCTCGGTTCCCTGCTTGCCGTTGAACCCTTTCATCGCCGCCACCATGCCGACCATCAGCAGCGAGACGAGCAGGATCAGGCCGACGTACTCGACCGTCCCCTGGCCCGACTCGCCGGCCAGACGGCGGATCTCGTGCACCCGCCAGGTCACCTGCGCATTGAGGTAGCCGAACAGCTTGTAGAACATCGATTGCCTCCTCTGAACGATTACGGAGGCGGGATGCTCAGCGGCGCGGGCGCACGGAACAAGACGCTTCTGTGCCGATTCGCGCGCACCTCTGAAAAAAATGTGTAACTACGCCTCTCTCGCGCCGCGGGCACGGCCGCGAATGGCGGCAGGCCTTCGTGTCGGCGCGGGACCGGGGGCGTGTCTGGCAGGCTCTCGCTTCAGCAGCTCGCACCGCGGTGATCGTGGAGGTGCGCGATCGGAAAAGCCTCGGAGTCATCTGCGTCAAGAGGACAGATAGTTATTGATCGGCTGCGCGCCTGAGCAAGAGGCCTCGTCGTTGAATCTGGTTGCCGACGAGCCGGACACCAACCCCCTTCTTCCCAGCGACCGAGAGAAGGCGCCAGCCCTTTCGGTTGAGCCGAACCGCGATGGTCCTCTTGCCCCCGGCTGGGATGTCGAAGTCGACGCTGCCAGCCGAAACGGCGGTGGCCTTGCCTTTCACCTTGGTCGGTCGGGCGATAAGGCGAAGGTCGCCCTTGCACGCCAAGGCACCGGGACAGTGGAGCTTGAGATCGACCCTCCCCTTCCTGACGAAAGCGAGGCGATCGGCCGTTGCACGCCCCCTTTTCGACCCCGAAGACTCGTTGTTCGAACTCGCCGGTTCGCTTCCGCCCGAGGTCGCACCCGGCCGCGGCGCTACAAACTCGGTCGCCTGAGGAAGATTCGGATTAGCCGCCCACCATGCCACCGCGCCATCGCCTTGGCCATCCACAGCGACGGCGGGGCGTACCGCCCAAGCTTTAGCTGCCGAGAGCGTCGTCGGTTCTTCCCATTGCCCTTCGCTCCCCGAGGCCGCTTCAACGAGCCGTTGTTCGACACGCGGTTCCGGTTCTCGCCAGACCGACCAAGCCGCCAAGGTGTGCCCGTTCGGTGCGACGGCAAGCCGGGCTCCGGTGAATGGACCGAGCCAGACTCGACCCGAGATCGCGGTCGGTTCGCTCCAGTTTCCACCGACCGGCAGGGTCGAGCCTTCGACGTAGTCGCCTTCTTCTCCATAGAACGAGTTCCAGATCGCCACGGCAGTACCGGCGGCGTCCGCACCGATTTCCGGCCCGAATGATTCAGGCCCGGAGAGTTCCACCGGCTGCCCCCATTCGCCGCCCGTGGTGCGGCTCGCAGCTTCGATCCACCGTTCATCGCCTTCGATGCCTTCCCAGACGACCGCGGTCCCGGCGGTGCTGGCCTCTACTTTGGGAAAGGCGGCGTTCGATGCGCCCGAGATTGCCTGCGGCGGACTCCACAGGCCCCCCTGTTTTTCGGCCACCTGGATCGTCGGGCGGTTTTCGGGTTCATCGAGAAAGCCATAAAAGGTGGCCACGATCCGGCCGTTAGGCGCGATCGCGACCTGCGGGCTGTACGACTCGTGTTCAGGATCAGAGAGCGTCACCGCCGGTTCCCAGTGCCCGCCCGCCGGCATGAACGACGATTCGATCCGGTACTCGCTGTTCGAGCCGAACCTGGGGATCTGGCTCCAAACCGCGACCGCTTCGCCCGCTGGGCCGACCGCGATATCGAAAGCGCCGTAGGGAGATCCTTCGGGGGAGAGCGTTTCCTGCGGCCCCCAGTCACCCGACGGCGCCCTCACCTTTGCGACGATCGTCGACTGTTCGGGTCCGACGTGTTTCCAGATCGCAACGGCCTCGCCCGCTTCGTTCATTGCGAGTTCGGGTTCTGCACGTTGACCCCATTCGTTATGCGCCAACGTGACCGGCGCCCCCCAGGCCCCCGTGAGGCTCATGCCCGCAGCCTTCAGAGTGCCTAGGCCCTGTTCCTGTGGCCAGATCGCGACACCGCCCCCGCCCCCGCTTATGGCGATCTCGGGCCGCGGTTCCCAGGCGCTGAATTCGCTCGGCGTTGCAAGGTCGACCGGCGGGATCCAGGTCGCGGCGGTGGCGAGCGCGGGCACCAAAAGTAGAGCGAAGCACGCGATCACTGGCACGGCCACAAAGCGGATTCTGGGCTTCAAAGCGATCACAAAGATCGGAGAATGGTATGGCAGCCCTTGCCGAGTCGTTCTTTGGGTCGCGACAGGTTCTCTATGGGCTGTCGGATGGAAGTTAACCCTGGCAAGTGTTTCTATGCCAATTCGCGCGCCGGATCGAAAAATTAGTGTGACGACGACACCTTGCGGATTACTTCAAAACGGGGATGCGGTACTCAGCCGGTACTGACGATTCTGGGGAAGTGAAGGCGCTCGGGACGCTCTCCGTCATCTATTTGCAGTTGACGATGCTGCTGCTCGACCTCAGCGTCTGGCTCTTCGTCGCCGTGCGGCTGGCCGGCCGCTTCAGCTAGTTCCCTGCCGCTGGATCTCTTCGCGATCCAGGGCCATCACCACCGCCTGGACGCGGGTGCGGGCGTCGAGCTTTTCCATCGCGTTGCGGACGTGGGTGCGGACCGTCTCCGGCGAGAGCACCAGGCGCTGGGCGATCTGCTCGCCCGTCAGCCCTTCCGCCAGCATCGACAGGATCTGCGACTCGCGGGCGCTCAGCGTCTTTTCGCCGCCGTTGCCGTTGCCCTGGTGCGCGGCGAAGCTGCGGTCGAAGTAGCGCCCGCCGCGGCCGACCTCTCGCAGCGCCTCGACCAGGACCGAGAGCCCGGCTGGCTTCGCGACCAAGCCCCGGGCGCCGGCGCGGTAGGCCGCCTCCAGCAGGTCGGGGTCTTCCAGTCCGGTGTAGATGACGAACTTCGGGCAAGGCGGCTGATCGTTCAGTCGCCGCACCAACTCCGTCCCCCGCTCGTCCGGCAGGTCGACCCCCACCACCGCGACGTCGGGGCCGCGCTCGGCGATCACCTCTTCTCCCCTGGCCGCCGTGGTCGCGCAGCCGACGACGTCGAAACCGCGCCGTTCGAGCAGCACCGCGAGGCCGTCCCGAAGAGCCTCGTGGTGCTCGACCAGGACCAAAGAAGGACTCCCGCTTGCCTCCTCCATGTTTCCCTCCTACCTCGGGTGCCACCGACTGACTGGCTAGCCGGTCAATTACCCACAAGTTTTTGAGGGAAACGCGGAGTGACTAACGGAATGCCTGAAGCCCGGTGACGGCGCCGCCGATCACCAGCGCGTGGACGTCGGCGGTGCCCTCGTAGGTGACCACCGACTCGAGGTTGTTCATGTGGCGGATCACCGGATACTCGAGGGTGACGCCGTTGGCGCCGAGCACCTGGCGGGCGTTGCGAGCCACCTCCAGGGCGGCGTTCACATTGCCGAGCTTGCCGAGGCTGACGTGCTCGGGCCGCAGCGTGCCCTCGTCCTTCATCCGCCCCAGGTGCATCGCCAGCAGCGTCGCCCGGTTCACCTCCAGCACCATCTGCGCCAGCTTCTGCTGCTGGATCTGGAAGGAGGCGATCGGGCGGTCGAACTGGACCCGCTCGGTGGCGTACTCCAGCGCCGCTTCGTAACAGGCGCGCGCCGCTCCGGCCGCACCCCAGACGATCCCGTAGCGGGCCTCGTTGAGGCAGGAGAGCGGGCCTTTGAGCGAGCTCACCTCCGGCAGGACGGCGTCGGCCGGCAGCCGCACGTCGTCGAGCAGCAGCTCCGAGGTGATCGAGGCCCGCAGCGAGAGCTTCTTGTGGATGTCCTGGGTCGTGAAGCCCTTCGCACCGCGCGGGACGAGGAAACCGCGGACGCCCTCGTCGGTATGCGCCCAGACCACCGCGACCTCGGCGACCGAGCCGTTGGTGATCCACATCTTCTGCCCGTGCAGGATCCAGTCGGAGCCGTCGCGCCGAGCCCGCGTCCGCATCGAACCGGGGTCCGAGCCGGCGTCGGGCTCGGTCAGGCCGAAGCAGCCGATCGCCTCCCCCGCGGCCATCCGCGGCAACCACTCTTGCTTCTGCTCCTCGGAGCCCCAGCGCCAGATCGCGTACATCGCCAGCGAGCCCTGGACCGAGACGAGGCTGCGGATGCCGCTGTCGCCGGCCTCGAGCTCCATACAGGCGAGGCCGTAGGCGGTGCCGCTGGCCCCGGCGCAGCCGTAGCCCTGCAGGTGCATCCCCAGCACCCCGAGCTTGCCGAGTTCGGGCGCCAGCTCCTCGATCGGGGCGTTCGCCGCCTCGAACCAGTCCCCGACGTTCGGCACCACCTTGTCGCGCACCCAGGCGCGGACGGTGTCGCGGATGTCGCGCTCCTCGTCGGTGAGGAGGGAGTCGAGGGCGAGGTAGTCGCTGGGGCGGATCGGCGGCGCGGCGGTGGTGGATGACATGGCGGCGTCCTTGATCTTGTCGATGACGGCTTGCGGGGTCCTAGGATCGTGACCTAATGGGCGACTCGGCGCTAGGTGGGCTGCGGATCCTCGACTTCTCGCGGGTTCTCGCCGGGCCGCTGGCGACGATGACGCTGGGGGACCTCGGAGCCGAGGTGACCAAGGTCGAGCGGCCGGGCAGCGGCGACGACACCCGCTCCTGGGGGCCGCCCCACGACGAGGCGGGCGAGGCGACCTACTTCCAGGCGGTCAACCGCAACAAGCGCAGCGTCGCGCTCGATCTCGGCGACCCGGACGACCTGGCCGAGGCGCGCCGGCTCGCCCTCGCCGCCGACGTGCTGGTCGAGAACTTCCGGCCGGGGGTGATGGCAAAGCTCGGTCTCGACTACGAGACCTTGGCGAAGGAGAACCCGCGGCTCGTCTACTGCTCGGTCACCGGCTTCGGCGGCTCCGGCGCCGGAGCGGAGCTGCCCGGCTACGACCTCCTCGTGCAGGCGCTCGGCGGGTTGATGAGCATCACCGGCGAGCCCGACGGCGAGCCGCTGAAGGTCGGCGTCGCCCTGGTCGACATCGTCGCCGGCCTCTACGCCGCGGTCGGCATCCTCGCCGCGCTCGAGCACCGGCGGGAGAGCGGCGAGGGGCAGCTGGTCGAGGTCGATCTCCTCTCCGCCCTGCTCGCCGGACTCGTCAACCAGTCCTCCGCCTACACCGTCGCCGGCGTGGTCCCCGGGCGGCTGGGCAACCGACATCCCAGCATCGCCCCCTACGAGCTGCTGCGCTGCGCTGAGGGCGAGATCGTCCTCGCCGTCGGCAACGACCGCCAGTTCCGCGACCTCTGCGAGGTGCTCGGCGAGCCGGCCTTGGCGGACGACAAACGCTTCGCCACCAACCCCGCCCGGGTCGAGCACCGGGCCGAGCTGCAGTTCCTGCTCGAACGCGCCCTCGCCACCCGCCCCGCAGCCGAGTGGGTCGAGGCTTTGAAAGCCCGCCGAGTCCCCGCCGGCCTCGTCAACGACATCGGCGCCGCCTTCGAGTTCGCCGCAAGCCTGGGCCTCGACCCCACGGTCGAGATCCCGCGCGGCGACGGCACCAGCGTCCGTCTCCCCCGCAATCCGATCAAGCTCTCGAAGACCCCGGCGACCTACCGGCTACCGCCGCCGCACCTGCCGGGCTAGTCGTTACTTCCCGTTGATCGTTTCGACGACGTAGGCGGCGACGTCTTCGATTTCCTTGGTTGAGAGCAATTCGGCGAAGGCCGGCATGCCGCCGCCGCCTTCGGTCACCTGTTCGATCGAGCCGTTCAGAGATTTCGCTTTCGGCTGGGTGGTCAGGTCCGGGCCGCCGTTGCCGCCGTGGCCGGTGGCGCCGTGGCAGACCGAGCAGTTTTCGTCGAAGACCATTTTCCCGGCCGCCGCGTTGCCGCCCGACGATTCCTCTTCGACGTTTTCCTTGCCTTCTTTGCCGCCGCCGGCGGCTTCGGCCGGTTTGCCTTCCGATTCCTCGACTTCGGCCTGGGGCGTTTCCTCGCCGGCGTGCTGGCCCTGTTCGGCTTTGCCGCCCCCTTCGACCTCCTCCATTTCGCCGTCGAGCGAGAACAGCCAGAGGTTGTCGCCGTGGGCGCTAGCGGCAAGCGAGTTGCCGCCCGCGTAGAAGGCGAGGTACTCCTTGCCCTGCCATTCGAAGACCGTCGGCGTGGTGTTGGCGCCGGCGCCGGTCTGGAACGACCACAGTTCGTCTCCCGACTCGGCGTCGTAGGCGACCAGTTCACCGGTGCTGCGGCCGACGAAGACGAGGTTGCCGGCGGTGGTGACGGTGCCGCTGTAACACGATTCGCCTTCGAATTCCCGCTGCCAGTCGATCTTGCCGGTGTTGACGTCCTGGGCGGTCAGGGTGCCGTCGTAGGTGCCGAAGCCGGTCAGGGTGAGCACGCTGGAGAGGTAGGCCTCGCCGGCGCCGACCGGTTTGAGGCCTTCGGTCATGTAGCCGGCGTAGCTGGAGATGCCGCAGATGTAGACGTCGTTGGTGTTGCGGTTGTAGCTGGAGGGAGGCCAGTTGGTTCCGCCGCTCGGGCCCGGAGCCACGACCTTCGCGTCCTTGGCGAACGGATCGAAGATCTCGCCGCGATCGATCGTCAGCTTCCCTTTGCCCTGGAAGGTGTCCTCCGCCAGCTTCTCGATCTCTTCGAAGTCGCCTTCGGTGACGTTATGGGGGACGAACGAGTCGGTCAGCGGGTAGGGCTGGGTCTCCCAGGTCGCCTGCTGTTTTTTGTCCTGCGGGACCTTCTTCTCGACGATCCCGTGGATCGGCTTGCCGGTTTCGCGATCGAGCATGTAGAGCCAGCCGGTCTTGCCGGGCTGACTCAATCCCTTCACCTCTTCGCCGTCGACCTTGCCGTTCCAGAGGACGACCGGGCTCGGCGCGTCGTAGTCCCAGATGTCGTGGTGCACCTCCTGGAAGTGCCACTTGTACTTGCCGGTGGTGGCGTCGATCGCGACGATCGAGGCGGCGAAGAGGTTTTCGCCGGGGCGGCCGCTGCCGTTGAGGTCTGGCGAGGCATTCCCGGTCGAGAAATAGAGCATGTTCAGTTCGGGGTCGACCGCGGGCGTATTCCAGATCGGCGCGCCGCCTTTCTTCCAGGAGTCGCCGCCTTCCCAGGTCTCATGGCCGGTTTCGCCCGGCCCCGGGATCGTCCAGAATTTCCACTCGACCTTGCCGCTTTTGGCGTCGACGGCGGTCAGCCGCCCGCGGATCCCGAACTCGCCGCCCGATAAGCCGGTGTAGACGCGGCCGTTGTAGTAGAGCGGCGCGTTGGTGATCGTCTCGCCGTTCTGCCAGCGACCGATCGTCGCCTTCCACTTCACTGCGCCGGTTTTCTGGTCGAGGGCGACGAGCGTGCCGTCGAGCTGGCCGAGGAAGACCATGCCCTCGCCGAGGGCGACGCCGCGGTTGGTCCAGCCGCAGCAGATGGTGTCGATCTGCGGCGGCATTTTCGCTTCGTAGACCCAGAGCTTTTTGCCGGTTTCGACGTCGACCGCGAAGACGTCGTCGGCGCCGGTGACCACGTACATCACGCCCTGGTAGACGATCGGCTGCGCCTCCGCCGAGTACTTGGTCGCCTCGCCGGAGCCGTTGAGGTGGGTAATCCACTCGCCCTTGAGCTCGCCGACGTTGTCGCTGTCGATTTCGTCGAGCGGCGAGTAACGAGCGTTGGAGAGCGAGCCGCCGTTGGTGATCCAGTTTTCGCGCGGGTCGGCGGCCAGTTCTTCGGCGCTGAAGGCCGGCGCCGGGGCGATGTCCCCAACCGTCTCACCGCCGGGCGCCGCGGCGCGAGCGGCGACCGTTTCGGTGGTGGTCTTGGTCGGCCCGGTCTCGTGCCCGATCAGGTAGCCGACGACGAAAGCGACGACGGCGCCGGTGAGCAGAGCCCCGAGGCCGAGGACGGCGAGTTTGGCGGACGAGGGGCGGCGGTTCTCCACGTGACAGCCCGTTTACCCGCTTCCGCCAGCGGCTATACCCTGCCCCCGGTGCGGGTCCTTGTCGTCACCAACTTCATGCCCGACGCCGACGCGCCGCAGCGCGGCCGCTGGGTTCGCGACCAGGTCGACGAGACCCGCAAGCGCGGGATCGAGGTCGACCTCTTCGTCTTCCCCCGTGGCCGCAGCGAGTACCTGCCGGCGACCCGCCGCCTGCGGGCGCTGCTGCGGCAACAGCGCTTCGACCTCGTCCACGCCCACTACGGCCTGGCGGGCTGGGTCGCGCGGCTGGCAGGGGCAAAGCCGCTGATCGTCACTTTCCATGGCACCGACGTGCGCCACCACGCGGTCGGGCACCTCTCGCGGCGGCTGGCCTGGCGGGTCGACCTCGTTGCCGGGGTTTCGCGGGCGCTCTTCGAGGAGGAGGAAGGGCGGCCCGGGCTGCCGGCCGTCCCCGGCTCTGCCGTCCTCCCTTGCGGTCCGGACCTGGCGCGCTTCAAGCCGATCCAGCGGGCGGAGGCGCGCCGCGCCCTCGGCCTCGACCCCGACGCCCCCTTCCTCTTCTTCCCGGCCAACCCGGCGCGGCCGGAGAAGCGCCACGACCGCGCCGCGGAGCTCGCCGCGGCCTGCGGCGCCGAGCTGCGCAGCGGCGGTTCGATCGAGCCGGAGCAGATGCCGCTGTGGATGAACGCCGCCAACGCGGTTCTCGTCACCTCGGAATACGAGGGGTTCGGGATGGCGACGATCGAGGCGCTCGCCTGCGACGTCCCGGTCCTCTCCACCCCGGTCGGGATCGCGCCCTATGCGCTCGGCGGCATCGACGGCTGCCTCAGCGCCCCGTTCGCGGCCGAGGCCTGGACAGCGGTCGCCCGCCGACACCTCGACGCCCCCGACCCCCGCGTCGCCGGCGCCGCCCGCGCCGCGACGCTCTCGGCCGGGCGGATGGCGGAGCGGGTGATCGAGGCCTACCGTGCCGTGCTCGACGGAGCGGTGTCGACGCAGCCGCCGGGGCGGTAATAGATTGGTGCCCGATGAGCGCTGAGACCGGTCCAGCCGACGAGAGCCTCGAGAGCCGGATCCGCGAGGCGGAGCGGCGGCTGGAGGAGGCGGCGACGCTCGCCGCCGAGGCCGAGCGCCGGGCCGAGGAGGAGATCAAGGCGCTGGAAGCCGACCTCGAGCGCGAGCGCGAGGAGAAGGAGCGGGCGCTGGCAGCGGCCGAGGAGCGCCTCGGGGAGATCGAGTCCCAGGTCGAGGCGGCCGAGCAGCGAGTCGAGGCGGCCGAGAACCGCGCCACCGCCGCCGAGCAGACGATCGCCGACGAGCTGGCGCGGGCGCGCGAGAGCGCCGCGCAGTGGCTGCAGGAGCAGCTGGACGCGCTGCGCCGAGAGGCTGAGGGGCGATAGCTGTCGTCAACAGGATCACGCGGTGAGTTCGACGTCGCCGTCGTCGGCGGCGGCGCCGCCGGCCTTTGGAGCACGCTGCGGGCGGCCGAGCTCGGCGCCCGGGTCTGCCTCGTCTCCCGCACGCCGCTGAACGAGAGCGCCAGCTTCTGGGCCCAGGGCGGCCTGGCGGCGGCGCTGGAACCGCACGACTCGCCCGACCTGCACGCCGCCGACACGATCGCCGCCGGTCGCGGCCTCTGCCGCACCACGGCGGTGCGGGCGCTGGTCGAGGCGGCGCCGGCCACCGTCCGCGACCTGATCGCCCGCGGCGTCGTCTTCGACCTCGACCAGGAGGGGCGGCTGGCGCTGGGCCTCGAGGGCGGCCACACCCACCGGCGCATCGTCCACGCCGGCGGCAGCCAGACCGGGCACGAGATCACCTCGAAGCTGGCGGCGATGGTGGCGGCGCAGGACGGGATCGAGGTGATGGAGCGGACCTCGGCGGTCGCCCTCTGGAGCGACGGCGAGCGCTGCCACGGAGTCGTCACCAGCGAGGGCCTGGTCGGAGCCCCGGCGACGATCCTCGCCACCGGCGGCGCCGCGGCGCTGTGGCGGCGGACGACCAACCCCCGGGGGGCGATCGGGGCCGGGCCGGTGCTCGCCTCGCTTGCCGGTGCCGACCTCGCCGACCTCGAGTTCTGCCAGTTCCACCCGACCGCGCTGGCGATCCCCGGCACCCCCCACGACGGCGTCCTGATCACCGAGGCGATCCGCGGCGAGGGCGCGAAGCTGCTCGGCGCCGACGGCGAGCGTTTCACCGACGAGCTCGCCCCGCGCGACGCGGTGACCGCGGCGATCCTGGAGAAGATGCGGGTCGAGGGCAGCGAGGCGGTCGGCCTCGACCTGCGCGAGATCGACCCGGCCCGCTTTCCCAACGTCTTCGCCTCGCTGGCGAAGGCGGGTCTGGACCCGCGGACGGAGCCTGTCCCGGTCGCTCCCGCCGCCCACTACACGATGGGTGGGATCGCGGTCGACGTCGACGGGCGCTCTTCTCTGCCCGGCCTCTACGCCGTGGGCGAGTGCTCCTGCACCGGCCTGCACGGCGCCAACCGGCTCGCCTCGAACTCGCTCAGCGAGTGCTTCGTCTTCGGCGGCCGCGCGGCGGCCGCGGCGCTCGGCGAGGAGCGCGGACAGGCGCGCCCCGAACCACCCGAGTGGCGGTTCGAGCCGCCGAGCGACAAGACCCGCGACGCGGTCTGGCGCTACGCCGGCCCGATGCGCAACCCCGACGACCTCGCCCGCCTGATCTCCAACCCCTATCCGCTGGCGCGGGCGATCGGCGCCAGCGCCCTCGACCGCCGCGAGTCGCGCGGCGGCCACCTACGCCGCGACTGCCCAGACCTTGACCCCGCCCTGGACGGCATCCACGTCGTCGTCCATCCCAGCGGCGAAGTTACTGAGGAAACGTGGATTTAAGGCTGTCAGGAGCTAGCTTCGACGCATGCTTCTAGGGGTGGATGTCGGCGGGACCTTCACCGACGCCGTCCTGCTTGACGGCGGCGCCGTCCACACCGCCAAGGTGCCGACCACCCCACGGGAAGAGTCGGCGGGGGTGATGCGGGCGGTGGAGGCAGTACTGGAGCGAGCCGGTGCCGCCGCAACCGACGTCGAGGTCTTCGCCCACGGGATGACGGTCGGGACCAACGCCCTGCTGGAGGAACGGGGAGCACGGACCGCGCTCGTCGCTACCCGGGGCTTCGCCGACCTGCTCGAGATCGGGCGCCAGAACCGGCCCGAGCTCTATCGCCTCTGCGCGCCGAAGCCGACGCCGCTGGTCGAGCCCGGCCTCCGCTTCGAGGCGGCGGAGCGGATCGGGCCGGAGGGCGTGGTCGAAGCGCTCGGCGAGAACGAGCCCGAGCGCCTGGCGGCGGCGATCGAGGCCAGCGGCGCCGAGGCGGTCGCCGTCTGCCTCCTCTTTTCCTACCTCGACCCGAGCCACGAGCAGCGGATCGCCGCCGAGCTGCGGCGGCGGCTGCCCGGCGTCCACGTCTCCGCCTCGCACGAGGTGCTGCCCCGCTTCCGCGAGTACGAGCGCTGCTCGACCACGGTGATCGACGCCTACCTCAGCCCGCTGCTCGGCCGCTACCTGGGTGACCTCGGCGACGCCGCTACCGAGGCGGGCCTGCCACAGCCGTTGGTAATGCGGTCCTCCGGCGGCGTCGCGCCGGCCGAGGAGGCGGCGCGGGCGGGAGCCTGGAGCGTCCTCTCCGGGCCGGCCGGGGGCGCCATCGGCGCCAGCCTGCTGGCGCAGCTGAGCGGCGACGGCAACGCCCTCGGGTTCGACATGGGCGGCACCTCCTGCGACGTCTGCGTTGTCGAGGGTGGCGAGGTGCGGAGGACCGACTCGCGCGAGATCGCGGGCCGCCCGATCCAGCTGCCGATGGTCGACGTCCACACGGTCGGCGCCGGCGGCGGCTCGATCGGCTGGCGCGACTCCGGCGGCGCGCTGCGGGTCGGCCCGCAGTCGGCGGGCGCCGATCCGGGCCCAGCCTGTTACGGCCGCGGCGGCAGCGAGCCGACGGTCACCGACGCCAACCTCCTGCTCGGCCATCTCGCCGGCGACTCGCAACTCGCCGGCGGTGTCGAGCTCGACGCGGAGCCGGCCGAGCGAGCGGTCGCCGGGCTCGGGCGCTCGCTCGGGCTCGATCCGCTGCAGACCGCCGGCGGCATCCTCCGCGTCGCCAACCTGGAGATGGTGCGGGCGCTGCGGGTCGTCACCGTCGAGCGCGGAGTCGACCCGCGCCGGTTCGCCCTCCTGCCCTTCGGCGGCGCCGGCCCGATGCACGCGGCGGCGATCGCCGCCGAGCTCGGCATCGAGAAGATCCTCTGTCCCCGCGCCGGCGGCGTCCTCTCGGCCCTCGGCCTCTGCGCCTCCGAGCGCCGCCGCGATACGGCGCGGACGGTGATGCTGAGTGGGAGAGAGTTGACTGCCGGGCGAATCGCGGCGGAGGTCACGGCGATGCTGGAGGAGACCGGCGCGGGCCTGGACGAGGAGGCCGACGTCCAAGTCACCTACCAGCTGCGCTACGCGGGGCAGGCCTTCGAGCTGCCGGTCGCGGGGGCGGTCGACCCCGACCCGGCAGAGCTGGTCGAGGGATTCGAGCGAGCCCACGAGGTGCGCTACGGCCATCGTGACCCCGAGGGCGAGGTCGTCCTCGTCGACATCGACCTGGCGCTGGTCGTGCCGGGGCCGACGCCGCAGCCGCGAGCGGCCGGAGAGGGTGCCGTCGAGCGCAGCTCCCGCCGTGTCCACTTTTACGGCGAGTGGCTCGAGACCCCGGTCCTCCGCGGCGAGCCCACCGCCGGCACCGAAACCGACGGCCCGGTCGTCTTCGAGCTCCCCGAGGCGACCTTCGTCCTCCCGCCCGGTTGGCGCACCAGCGTCGACGACCACGGCACGATCATCGCCCGATGGACCCGATAGCCCTCCAAGTCCTGGTCGGCGGCCTGCGGGCGGCCTGCGACGAGATGGGCGCAACCCTGATCCGCTCCGCCTACTCGGCCAACATCAAGGAGCGGCACGACTGCTCGACCGCGCTGTTCGACGCGCAGGGGGAGCTGGTGATGCAGGCCGAGCACATCCCCGTCCACCTCGGCTCGATGCCCGACGCGGTCGCCGCTGTGCTCGGCGAGGAGCAGAGCCCGGGCCGCTCCTGGATCCTCAACGACCCCTACCGCGGCGGCACCCACCTGCCGGACATCACCCTCGTCTCCCCCGTCTTCGCCGATGGCGAGCTGCTCGGCTTCGCCGCCAGCCGCGCCCACCACGCCGACGTCGGCGGACCCACCCCGGGAAGCATGCCCGCCTTCTCCCGCACGCTCGAGGACGAGGGGGTGGTGATCCCGCCAACCGCCGTCGACGAGGCGACGCTCCACCGCCTCGCCGGTCAGATGCGAGCGCCGCGCCAGCGCCTCGCCGACCTGCGCGCCCAGCAGGCCGCCAACCGGATCGGCGAGCTGCGCCTGGCGGAGCTGCGTGAGCGCCTCGGCGCCACAACCCTGCGCGAGGGGATGGACGAGATCCTCGCCTACACCGAGCGCCGCACCCGCGCCGCCCTGGAAGAGCTCCCCGACGGCACCTACCGGGCCGAAGACGTGCTCGAAGCCGACTGGAACGGCGAGGAGCGAGACTTGCGCCTGCAGCTCGAGGCGACGATCGCGGGGGACTCGCTGCGCCTCGACTTCAGCGGCACCGAGGAGCAGGTCGAGGGCAACCTCAACTGTCCGCTCTCGGTCACCAAGTCCGCCGCCTTCTTCGCCGTCCGCGTCCTCACCGATCCCGACGCTCCGCCCTCGGCCGGCGCCCATCGCCCGATCGAGGTCATCGCTCCCTCCGGGTCGCTCCTCAACGCCCGCTACCCCGCCGCCGTCGCCGCCGGCAACGTCGAGACCTCGAGCCGGGTCGCGGACATCGTCCTCGCCGCCCTCTCGCAGGCTCGCCCGGGACCCGCTCAGGGACAGGGCACGATGAACAACCTCACCCTCGCGGGCGAGGACTTCACCTACTACGAGACCCTCGGCGGTGGACAGGGCGCCTGCCCCGATGCCGACGGACCGAGCGCGATCCACGTCGCGATGTCCAACACCCTGAACACTCCGACCGAGGCGCTGGAGACCGAGTTCCCGCTGCGGGTGCGCCAGCTCTCTCTGCGCTCAGGCAGTGGCGGCACGGGCGCCCACCGCGGCGGCGCCGGGATCGTCCGCGAGGTCGAAGCGCTGGCGCCGATGCGCTTTACCCTGATCACCGAGCGGCGCCGCCACCCACCGCGGGGCCGCGACGGCGGCGCCGACGGCGCCCCCGGCGTCAACAGCCTCAACGGCGCCCCGCTGCCGAGCAAGGCCGGCGGAGAGCTCGCCCCCGGGGACGTTCTGCGGATCGAAACCCCAGGCGGCGGCGGGCACTCTTAATGTGACGTGGGACACGCTCACCGCCCGAAACCGCAAATTTCGCAGCTTTTTAGTTGAGATTTCGCTGCAACCCTCTAGAATGCGCGCCTCCGGGCGGGCGCAAACGGCCTCTGCAGGCCGCAATTGGGATGCCCAGCCCCGTTGGAATCGAACCGATAACTCACTGACCTTTTCGCAGGAACTACTTCAATGCCGATCGCTCTCAAGGAATGGGCTGTAACCGTCCGCGCTCTCGCCGAGGGTGAGCAGCTGCTCACCATGCGCAAGGGCGGGATTCGCGAGGAGAACAAGCACTTCGAGCTCGAGCACGAGCGCTTCTTCCTCTACCCCACCTTCGACCACCAGCGGAACGACCTCGTCCGCGAGTCGCATCATCCGGAGCTGCGCCGGGCCCTCGAGGAGGGCGTCTGGCCCGACGAGGAGCCGCCGCCGAAAGCGCTGCTCCAGGACGGGGGCATCCCCCAGCCGGATCGCGTCCGCCTACGGGCCTGGGCTGAGGTCGTCGAGCACGTGACGATCAACGATCGGCGCACGCTGGACTCCCTGTCTCCTTATTACATCTGGACCCCGGACTACGCCGAAAAGCGGCTCGCCTGGAAGCGGCGTCACCCGCTCCACGTGCTGCTGCTGCGGGTCCACCGGATTCCGCGCCCGGTCACCGTCCGCGTCCGCGACGAGTACCACGGCTGCCGCTCCTGGGTCGAGATCGATCGCGAACTGCCCTTCGAGGGCACGCCGGTGATGGCCGACGAAGAGTTCGACCGCGCGCGCGAAGAGATTCGCGATAGGTGCGGTGCGGCCGAGCCCGCCCTCGTCTAGACAGCTCCGTCTCTCGCTAGTCTCGCCACATGTCGTGGGTTGAGACCGAGTCACTGTCGTTTACCGCGCGTCACGACTCCGACGACTCCGCCTACGCGGAGCGGACGCTGGACAGGCTCGAGCACCTGCGACTGCGGCTCGAAGACCGCTTCGAGCGGATCCCGGCGGAGGTGACGATCGTCGTCCACACGAATCCGCTGTGGCTGACGGCCGCCCATCCCTTCCTCCCCGCCGCCCGCTGGTCGGCGGCGCCGGCCGGGCGCCGCTACCTCGCCGGCTGGCCGATGTCGACCGAGCTGCACGTCCTCAACGACACACACATGGAACGCCGTGCCGCCGGCGACGACTCCTGCGAAGCCCTGCGCGGCACCGCCGAGCGCCTCTACGCGCAGATGGTGATCGCCGCCAACAACACCGCCCTCCCCCCCTCCTGGACGCCGCGCCGCTTCGTCCGCTACCTGCGCTGGGCCTGGCTGGTCGAAGGCGGCGCCCAGTACTTCTCCCGCCAGGTCGGCCTCTACCGGGCGGCGACGATCCGCCGCCTGCGCGAGGGCTCCCGCCCCTCCTTTCCCCCCTCCCAGCGCGACGCCGTCATCCTCGGCGGCACGATCTTCGACCTGCTCGAGAACGAGCGCGGCCCAGAGGCCTGCGAGCGTCTGGTCGCCAAACTCCTCCCGCAGGGCCCTGAGGTCCAGCTCGAAGACGCTTTCGACGCTCGCTTCCGCGAGATCGAGGAAGCCTGGCGCGACTACCTGCGGGAGATGGTCCGCGGTCCGGTCGCGGTCAGGTGAGCTGGTAGAGCACCCAGACGAGGAGGAAGGCGCCGAGGGCGGCGAGTGCCACCCAGAAAGCGAGGCGCGCCGGTGAGGTGCTGCCGGTTTCCCCCCGGGCGAGACGTCGCTGCTCTTCCAGCTCCGTGCGCTCGTCGGCCTCGCTCTCGATCATCGTGTCGGCGAGGACTTCGCGCGCCCGCTGCGCCGTGCTCTTGTTGACCAAGATGTCGTGCGGGCCGCCGGCGAGGAAGTCGGGGTTGTCGAAGCCGAAGCTGCGCTTGAGCACGCTCGGGATTCCGGCCTCGGAGAGCAGTCCCTGCAGCATTTCCGCCTCCACCTGGTTGCGGGCGAAAGCAATCTTCACGAGCTTGCCGTCGCCGCCACCCCCGCCACCGCCACCCCCCTCATCGCCACCCGAGCCGCCGCCCCCATGGGCGCCGTGCTGGTGGGTCCCGCCGGGAGGCTTATGTGACGTCGAGGTCGACATCGACGATCTTCATCTCCTTCAGCGAGTAAGCCTTGACGTCGGGCGCGTCCCCGTTCTCCAGCGAGACGATCACGTATGCCTGTTCGGGCCACATCACCGCCTCGTTGACGTCGGTCTGCGAGGGATAGGCGGCGCTGCGCGTATGCGAGTGGTAGATCCCGATCAGCTCGTCCCCCGCGTCTTCGATCCCCTTCAGCGCGTTGTACTGCCCCTGCGGGTCCATCTCATAGCGCAGCGGACTGGCCGCGGCGTTCTCCACCCGGACGATGCTGCTGGCCTCGTCGTCGCGCCCGCCGATCATCCCGCAGCACTCGTTCGGCAGATCCTCGCGCGCGTGCGCGACCATCTCGTCGATCAGCTGCTGCGAGATCTTCATCCCCCGACCCTAGTGCGCCGCGGGGGCAGCCATTACCACCAAACCGTCGAATCGAGGTTTTCGATCTCCTCGATCGGTTTGGTGTAGACGCCGGAGGAGAGGTACTTCCAGCCGTCGTCGGGGATGAGGAAGACGACGTTGCCGCCGTCGAGTTCGCCGGCGATGCGGTTGGCGATGTAGGCGATCGCGCCGCCGGAGACGCCGGCGAAGACTCCCTCCTCGTGAAGGAGCTTCTTGGTCCAGACGATCGCGTCGCGGTTGGAGACCATGATCTTGCGGTCGAGCAGGGAGAGGTCGATGATCGGCGGGATGAAGCCGTCGTCGAGGGAGCGCAGCCCTTGCACGAGCTCCCCCTGTTTCGGCTCGGCGGCGACGATCAGCGTCTCCGGGTTCGCCTCCTTGAGCCGGCGGCCGTTGCCCATCAGGGTGCCGCCGGTGCCGAGGCCGCCGACGAAGGCGGTGACCTCGTCGAGCTCGTCGAGGATCTCAAGTGCGGTGCCGTTGTAGTGGGCGAGCGGATTGGCTTCGTTGCCGTACTGGTAGGGCATGTAGAAGCCAGGGTCCTCGGCCATCTCCAACGCCACCTCGACGGCGCCGTTGGAGCCCTTCGGCCCCTCCGAGTAGACGATCTCCGCCCCGTACATCTTCAACAGCTGCGTGCGCTCCTCGGTGACGTTGTCGGGCATCACCACCTTCAGCGGGTAGCCCTTGCGGCGGCAGATCATCGCCAGGGCGATGCCGGTGTTGCCGGAGGTCGGTTCGAGAATCGTGTGGCCGGGTTCGATCGCCCCTTCGGCCTCCGCCGCCTCGATCATCGATTTCGCCACCCGGTCCTTGACCGATCCGGTCGGGTTGTGCCCCTCGAGCTTGGCGTAGATGCGGACGTCGGGCTTGGGCGAGAGCCGCGGCAGCTCGACCAGCGGCGTATTGCCGATCGACTCGACGATGTCGCCGAAGCGCCCGCCGCAAGGTTTGTTCAGTAGCTCGTCCGGAGTCATTTGGCCGCCCGTTACTTCAGAAAGTGTAGCGGGGGTTGGCCAACCCGCTGAGCGGATTCGAAAGCGCCTGCGCTGGGCATGTGAAAGGCCAGCTTGTATGTTCGGCACGTCCGGCAAACCTGGATCGGAGGGAACTCAATGAAGAAGACCCGGTTGGCCGCGTTCTTCGCGGTCCTCCTGCTCGCACTCGCCTCGGTGGCGGTGGCGGGATGCGGTGGCGGCAGCGACACCACCAGCAGCGGTGGCGGAGGCAGCACCAGCGAAGGTGGCGGCGGCGAACCGCTGACCGTCGGCTCCGACATCCCCTATCCCCCGTTCGAGCAGGGGAAACCCGGCAACTACACGGGCTTCGACGTCGAACTGATGGAAGCGATCGCCGAAAAGCTGGGTCGCACGGCGGAATTCCAGGACACCTCGTTCGAAACGATCTTCCGTGACGTCGCCCAGGGCAAGTTCGAAGCAGTGATCTCGGCCGCGACGATCACCGAAGAACGCGAGAAGGCGGTCGACTTCTCCAATCCGTACTACCTCTCCGAACAGGCGGTGCTGGTCAAAGAAGGCAGCGACGTCAAATCGCTGGAAGACCTGGAAGGCAAGACGGTCGCCGCCCAGCAAGGGACGACCGGCCTCGAACTCGCCAAGGAAAAACTCTCCGGCAGCGAAATTCGCCCCTACCCCGAAGGTCCTGACGCCGTCAACGCACTCAAATCGGGGACGGTCGAAGGCGTGATCATCGACGCCCCGGTCGCCCAGAACGCGGTCGAAAAATCCGGCGGCGTTGAAATCGCCGAAAAAGTCCCGACGGAAGAAACGTACGGGATCGCGGTTGCCCAGGGCGAAACCGACCTCCTCGACGAAATCAACAAAGCGCTGAAAGAAGTCGAGGACGACGGCACCTACAAAACGATCTACAAAAAGTGGTTCCACCTCGAACCGCCGAAAGCGATCTTCACGGCGACCCACGAAACGGAATAGCCACAGGCAGTTGAGATGAGACGGAAGGGGCGCCATCATGGCGCCTCTTCTCTTTCATCGGGGAACAAGGGAACCAAGAGGAACAGATGAGCGAATTCTTCAACCAGTACTTCGACTTCACCGTGATGGGAGACCACTTCGGCGAAGTCCTCGACGGCTTCCTCAAAAACCTGATGGTCTTCGCCGTCGCGGCGGTGCTGGCGCTGATCTGGGGGCTGATCCTCGCCCTGATCCGGCAGCTCCCGGGGAAAAAATTCATGCCCCTGCGCGGGGTGACGATCGCCTACATCGACGTCTTCCGCGCCGTCCCGATCCTGATCGTGATCCTGCTGATTTCGGGCAGCCTGCCATTCCTCGAATTCCTTCCGAAATCGATCCGCATCCCCCAGTGGTTCGGCCAGCCAGACCCCTATTGGTATGGGGTGATGGCGCTGACCCTCGTCTACGGCGCCTACATGGCCGAGGTCTACCGAGCCGGGATCGAAGCGGTGCCCGGCGGCCAGGTCGAGGCGGCGCGCTCACTGGGTATGAGTCACGGTCAGGCGATGCGCCACGTCGTCGTGCCGCAGGCGGTGACGAAGATCCCGGCCCCAATGCTGAACGAATTGATCTCGCTACTGAAGGACACGACCCTGGTCGGGGTGATCGCGCTCGGCGAGTCGGTCCTGATCGGCCGCGAAATCCAGTCCGAAACCTTCAACAGCTCGGCCTACATCCTCGCCGGGGTGATGTTCCTGGTGATCACCCTGCCGATGGCGCGGCTGGTCGATTACCTAATCAAGCGCAACCGGGGCAAAATCACCCGCGGATCCCACATCGAGGTGGCGTGATGGCGACGGAGACGATGGTGAAGCTGGAGGGGATCCACAAGCGCTTCGGGGCGCTCGAGGTCCTCAAAGGCGTCGACATCGAGATCGCCAAGGGGGAAGTCGTCTGCGTGCTGGGGCCGAGCGGCTCCGGCAAGAGCACGCTGCTGCGCTGCGTCAACCTGCTCGAGCCGCCCGAGCAGGGCGACGTCTTCATCGAAGGCAACGACATCTGCAAGGGACCCGGCAGCGGCAGCGGCGAGCAGAGCTGGAAGCTCGACTTCGTCCGCCAGCGGGTCGGGATCGTCTTCCAGCAGTTCAACCTCTTCCCTCACAAGACGGCGCTGGAAAACGTGACGCTGGCCCAGGAAACGGTGCTCGGGCGCTCCAAGCAGGAGGCGCGGAAGAAAGCGACCGAGCTGCTGGAGCGGGTGGGCCTCGGCGACAAGCTCGACCAGTATCCGGAACGTCTTTCTGGCGGGCAGCAGCAACGGGTGGCGATCGCGCGGGCGCTGGCTATGGACCCGCAGGTGATGCTCTTCGACGAGGTCACTAGCGCCCTCGATCCCGAGCTGGTGAAGGAAGTGCTGGACACGATGCGCGAGCTGGCCGAAGAAGGGATGACGATGATCGTCGTCACCCACGAGATCACCTTCGCCCGCGAGGTCGCCGACCGGGTGATCTTCATGGACAAAGGCGTGATCGTCGAGGAAGGCCAGCCCGCGGACGTGCTGGAGAACCCGCGCGAGGAGCGGACGAAGCGGTTCCTCGGACTGGTACTGGACCGCTGAAGGGTTGCCGCGCTAGGCGGCGCCGCCGGCCATGGCCGGCAGGATGACAACGGTGTCGCCGTCTTTGACGGAGGTCTCGAGCCCCTGCAGCACCCGCACGTCCTCGTCGTTGAGGTAGACGTTGACGTAGCGGTTGAGCTCGCCGTCCTCGCCGAAGAGCTGCTCGCCGGTGTCGGGGAACTCGGAGGTCAGCGCCCGCAGCACCTCGCCGACGTCGCTGCCGCCGGCCTCGACCTCGGCCTGGCCGCCCGTTTTCGGGCGCAGCACTGGGGGGATGCGGACGGTCGCCATGGGAGCGGTGATCCTACCTATGAGGCGATCGACTGGCGGTCGCCGCCGGCGCCGGCGCAGAAAGCGTCGTAGTCGGGGAACTTGCCCATCTCCGACTCCGGCACCTCCTCGGCATGCTCGCCGCAGATCGGGCACTCGGGGTCGCGCCGCACCTTCAGCTCGGTGAAGCTGGTGCCGAGCGCCTCGTAGAGGAGCAGGCGGCCGACCAGCGGGTTGCCTTTGCCGAGGATGAGCTTGATCACCTCGTTGGCCTGCAGCGTGCCCATCGTCCCGGCCATCACCCCGAGCACTCCGTTGGCGGAGCAGCTCGGCGCCAGCTCGGCCGGCGGCGGCGTCGGGTAGAGGCAGCGGTAGCAGGGCCCCTCGTAGGGGACGAAGGTCGAGATCTGGCCGTCGAAGCCGAGGATCGAGGCGGAGACGACCGGCTTGCGCAGCCGCACCGAGGCGTCGTTCAGCAGGTAGCGGGTGGGAAAGTTGTCGGCGCCGTCGACGATGATGTCGTAGTCGGAGATGACGTCGAGGATGTTGCTCGCGTCGAGGCGGCCGTTGTGCTCGACGACGTTGACGTCGGGGTTGAGGCCTTCGATGAAGATCCGCGCCGAGGTCGTCTTCGGCATCCCGATCCGTTCGGTGTTGTGGATCACCTGGCGCTGCAGGTTCGAGGCGTCGACAACGTCGTCGTCGACCAGGCCGATCGTGCCGACTCCGGCCGCGGCGAGGTAGAGCGCGGTCGGGGCGCCGAGGCCGCCGGCGCCGAGCAGCAGCACCTTCGAGTTCAAGAGCTTCACCTGGCCGTCGACTCCGACCTCGGGCAGCAGCGTGTGGCGCGAGTAGCGCTCGCGCTGCTCGGGGGTCATGCCGTGGGCGGCGACGACCGGCAGCCCCTGCTCCTGCCACTGCAGGATGCCGCCGCTCATCGAGGCGACGTTTTCGTAGCCGAGCTGCTGCAACTGCGCCGCGGCGAGAGCCGAGCGGTTGCCGGAGCGGCAGTAGAGGATCGTCCGGGCCGCCTTGTCCGGCGCCGCGGTGGCGATTTCGTCAGCAAGCAGACCGGGCGGCACCAGCTTGCCGTTCTCGAGGTGAGCCTCCTCGTACTCGTGCGGCTCACGGGTGTCGATCAGAACGACGTCGCCGCCGTTGATCTCCTCCGCCGCCTCGAAGGGTTCGATCTCCTCGATCGTCTGCACACTCTCGGTATCGATTGCCATTTGAAGTAAATCCCCTGAAATCGGATCAGCTTTAACTTCAAAAAGTATAGCGCGGGTTGTGAATGGGCCCAGAAAGCAAAAAGACGGCTCCGGGTGAAGGGACCCGGAGCCGTCTTTCCCTCGCTGACTGGAGGAGCTCTTAGAGGCTGGGGCGCATCTGGCGCAGGCGGCGGACCCGCTCCTCGATCGGGGGGTGGGTCGAGAAGAGGCTGGCCATGCCCTTGCCGCTGAAGGGCTTGACGATGTAGAGCGGCTCGGAGGCCTGGTTGACCTGCATCGGGATCGCCGCCGCGCCCTGCTCGAGCCGCAGCAGTGCGCTCGCCAGCGACTCCGGGTTGCCGCAGATTTCAGCGCCGCCGGCGTCGGCCGCGTACTCGCGCTGGCGCGAGATCGAGAGCTGGATGATCGAGGCGGCAAGCGGGGCCAGCAGGACCATCGCCAGCGAAGCAACGAGGCTGAGCGGCGACTCGTCGTCGCCGCCGAACCACATGAACATGTAGGCGAGGTAGGTGATCGCCGAGCCGATCGCCGCAGCGACCG
The DNA here is from genome assembly GCA_035688955.1 of Solirubrobacterales bacterium. Lineage (GTDB taxonomy): Bacteria > Actinomycetota > Thermoleophilia > Solirubrobacterales > 70-9 > VAYN01. The sequence goes on from DASSMJ010000054.1 coordinate 106,285, forward strand.
ACTGCAGGAGGATGTCGCGGTGCTGGACGTGCGCGAGCTCGTGCGCGAGAACGCCGCGCAGCTCGTCCTCGGAGAGCAGCTTGGTGATGCCGCGGGTGACCGCGACCGCCGAGTGCTTCGGGTTGCGGCCCGTCGCGAAGGCGTTCGGCTGGTCCTGGGGGATCATGTAGAGGCGCGGCATCGGCAGGCCGGCGCGGGTGCTCAGTTCGCGGACGATCTGGTAGAGGCGCGGCGCTTCGGACTCGTCGATCGGCTGCGCGCGGCTCATTTTCAGCGCCATCTTGTCGCTGAAGAAGTAGGAGAAGAAGTTGATCGCGAGGGCCATGAAGAGGAAGATCGTGGCCGTCCCGATCCCGCCGATCCCGTAGCCGATCGCGACCAGCAGGCCGCCGAGGACGGCCATCAGGATCGTGGTGCGGAGGGTGGCGCTCCAGCTGGACTGCTTGGTGGTGGTCATCGCGTGGGTGGCTCCTAGGTTCGGTTGCTCGGTCAAGTATCCGCCGAAGGCCGGAAATTGCCTATAGGTGGCAGCCCCCTACCCGGCCTGGGATGACCCCTAGGCTGGACGGATGACGCTGACGGTGATCGGGCTGGCGCTCGTCGTCCTGGCGGTGGCTCTTGCGCTGGTGCGGGAGCGGCGGCGGCTGCGGCCGCTCGAGGACCTGGTCGAGGCGATGGAGAAGGTCGACCTCTCCAGCCCCCGCCCCCTCCTCCCCGCCTCGATCGACGGCGTCGGCGAGACCGAGGAGGTGGCGCGGATCGAGCTCGCCTTCCTGCGGATGATGCGGCGGCTGGAAGCCGAGCGGCGCCGCGCCGGCTCGGCCGCGCTGCACGCCCAGGAGGAGGAGCGGGCGCGGGTCGCGCGCGACCTCCACGACGAGGTCAACCAGTCGCTGACCGGGCTGCTGCTACGGCTGGAGGCGGCGCGCGAGGCGGCGCCACCGGAGTTGGAGGGCGAAATCGCCGAGACGAAAGCGCTTGCCAACCAGGCGATGAGGGAGCTGCTGCAGCTGGCACGGCAGCTGCGCCCCACCGCGCTCGACGACCTCGGGCTGGTCGCGGCGATCGAAGGCCAGGTCGAGCAGCTGAAGCGCGGTGAGATCGCGGCGACGCTCGACGCGGCCGGCGATTTCTCCGACCTCGGCGACGATGCCCAGCTCGTCACCTACCGCGTTGCCCAGGAGGCGCTCTCGAACGCCGCCCGCCACAGCGGCGCCGGCCGGGTCGAGGTGCGGCTACGCCGCGCCGAGGACGGCGACGTCCTGCTCGAGGTAGCCGACGACGGCCGCGGCTTCGCCTTCGACGAGTCCCAGCGCGGCCTCGGCATCGGCGGCATGCGCGAGCGTGCCCTCCTGATCGGCGCCGAGCTGACGATCGAGTCCCGCCCCGGCAGCGGCACCACGGTCCGCCTCACCGTCCCGGGAGAATCCGCCGAATGAAGGTCCTGATCGCCGACGACCACGGCATCGTCCGCTCGGGCATCCGGCTGCTGCTGGAGCGCCAGCCGGACATCGAGGTCGTCGCCGAGGCAGGCGACGGCGCCGAGGCGCGGGACCTGGCGGTGCGGGAGCGGCCTGACCTGGCGATCCTCGACGTGAAAATGCCGAAGCTGACGGGGCTGCAGGCGACGCGGGAGATCAAGAAGCAGGCGCCGGAGGTCTCGGTTCTGATCCTCTCCATGCACGACGACGAGCGCTACCTGTTCGAGGCGCTGAAGGCCGGCGCCTCCGGCTACGTGCTGAAGGCGCAGGCGGACACCGACCTGCTGGCGGCGATCCGGGCGGTCGAGCGCGGTGAGCCGTTCCTCACCCCGGAGGCGCAGCGGACGCTGATCAAGGACGTGCTCGAGCGCGGCTCCTCCGGCGAGGAGGAGCTGACGCCGCGGGAGGAGGAGATCGTCAAGCTCGTTGCCGAGGCGCACACGACGAAGGAGATCGCCGAGCTCCTCCACCTCTCCGAGAAGACGGTGGAGAACCACCGCGCCAACGCGATGCGCAAGCTGGGGATGCGGGACCGGGTCGAGCTGGTGCGCTACGCGATCCGTCGCGGCTTGATCGAGCCGTGACCGCATAACCGACCGCTTCAGTAGGATTTGAAGTCGATGCTGTTTTCGACCAAAGCCGAGTACGGAGTGCGCCTGATGGTCGAGCTGGGCCGCCAGCCCGGCTCGCAGCCGGTCTCGCTGGGATCGGTCGCCGAGGCGGAGAACCTGCCGCTCTCCTATCTGGAGCACCTGGTGGCGAAACTGCGCAAGGCGGGCCTCGTCACCTCGACCCGCGGCGCCCACGGCGGCTACCGCCTGGCGAAGCCGGCCGAGGAGATCAAGATGGACGCCGTGGTCGAGGCGCTGGAAGGGCAGATCGCCCCGATGGAGTGCTTCCACGACGCCCCGGAAGGCAAGGTCTTGTGCTCGCACGAGTCAGACGGCGACCAGGCCTGCTCGACCAAGCTGCTGTGGATGCGCGTCCAGGGCGGGGTCACCAAGGCCCTCGCCGGCACCACCCTGGCGGAGCTGGTCGAGTTCTCGACCAAGAGCGAGCCGACCCGCGCGGCGGTGCTGGGCAGCGTCGCGTAAGACCGCCCCGCACGGCGACGCAAACAACTTCAACAACCGAGAAACGGAGCGAAATTGGCTGAGCTGGAGATCCGCAACCTGCACGTAGAGGTCGAGGACAAGAAGATCCTCAAAGGCCTCGACCTCGACGTCGAGAAGGGGAAAGTGCACGCCCTGATGGGCCCGAACGGCTCCGGCAAGTCGACCCTCGCCAACGTGATCATGGGCCACCCCGCGCTCGAGGTGACCGAGGGCACGATCACCTTCAAGGGCGAGGACATCACCGAGGCCGATCCGGAGACCCGCTCGCAGGCCGGCCTCTTCATGGCCTTCCAGTACCCCGTCGCGATCCCCGGCGTCTCGGTCAGCAAGTACCTGCGGATGATCATCAACGCCCAGCGCGAGGCGCGCGGCGAAGAGCAGATCAAGATCAAAGACTTCGCCCGCACCGCCCAGGAGGCGATGGAGCTGGCGAGTATCCCCAAAGACTTCTCCAGCCGCTACCTCAACGACGGCTTCTCCGGCGGCGAGAAGAAGCGGATGGAGCTGCTGCAGTTGGCGCTGCTGCGGCCAGAGATCGCGATCCTCGACGAGACCGACTCCGGCCTCGACATCGACGCGCTGCGGACCGTCGCCGAAGGCGTCAACAAGTTCGCCGGACCCGACATGGGCGTCCTGATCATCACCCACTACCAGCGCATCCTTCACATGGTCAAACCGGACGCGGTCCACGTCATGTACCAAGGGCGGATCGTCAAAGAAGGCGGCCCTGAGCTGGTCGGCGTCCTCGAGGAGAAGGGCTACGGCTGGATCAAAGAGGAGGTAGAGGCAGGCGCCGCCGCCTGACCTCTTCCGTCCCATGGAGCCGGTGAGCGCGAACAGCCCTGCCGTGGCTCCGCTTGACGTCGAGAAGGTCCGCGCCGCCTTTCCGGCGCTGGAGCGGGAGGTCCACGGGCAGCCGGTCGCCTACCTCGACAGCGGCGCCAGTGCCCAACGGGTGCTGGCCTCGATCCAGTCGGTCGACCGCTACGAGCGGCGCCACCACTCCAACGTCCACCGCGGCTCCCACACCCTCTCGGCCGAGGCGACGGAAGCCTATGAGGGGGCGCGGGCCACGGTCGCCGACCACCTCGGCGCCGGCGACCGCCGCGAGGTGGTCTTCGTCCGCAACGCGACCGAGGCGATCAACCTCGTCGCCCGCGCCTGGGGTGATGCGAACGTCCGCGAGGGCGACCGCATCCTGCTGACGGAGATGGAGCACCACTCGAACATCGTCCCCTGGCAGCAGTTGGCCGAGCGCGTCGGCGCGGAGATCGATTGGGCGCCGATCGACGACGACGGCCTGCTCGAGATGGAGGCCCTTGCCGCGCTGCTGGAGCGCGGCCCGAAGCTGGTCGCCGTCACCCACGTCTCCAACGTGCTCGGGACCGAGAACCCGATCGCCGAGATCGCCCGCATGGCGCACGAGGCCGGCGCGCTCGTCCTCGCCGACGGCGCCCAGGCGGCGCCGAAGCTGCCGCTCGACATGGCCGAGCTCGGCGTCGACTTCTACGCGATCACCGGCCACAAGATCTACGGCCCGACCGGGATCGGCGCCCTCTGGACCAAGCTCGACCTGCTGCGGGAGATGCCGCCCTTCCTCGGCGGCGGCTCGATGATCCGCAAGGTCACCAAGGAGGGCACGACCTACGCCGATCCCCCCGCCCGCTTCGAGGCCGGCACCCCGGCGATAACCCAGGCGATCGGCCTCGCCTCCGCCCTGCGCTGGGTCGACTCCCTCGGCATGGAGGCGGTGCGCGAGCACGAGGAGGCGATCGCCGACTACGCGCTCGAGCGCCTCGCCGACGTCCCCGGCCTGCGGATCTTCGGCCCGCCCCGGGGCCCCGGCCGCCTCGGCCCCGTCTCCTTCGAGATCGAGGGCATCCACGCCCACGACATCTCCGAGATCCTCGACCGCCACGGCGTCGCCGTCCGCGCCGGCCACCATTGCGCGCAGCCACTGATGGACCGGCTCGGGATCGCCGCCACCGCCCGCGCCAGCTTCGGCGTCTACACGACGACGGCGGAGATCGACCGCCTGGTCGACGGGCTCGAAGACGCGCGTAAGGTGTTCGGTCTCTGATGGACGAGCTCTACCGCGACCAGATCCTCGAGCATTACAAGCGGCCGCATAACTTCGGCCGGATCGAGAACCCCGACCTCGAGTTCGAGGACACCAATCCGTTCTGTGGGGACGAGCAGCACGTGACCATCGAACTCGACGGCGAGGACAAGGTTGCGGCGATCGCCTTCGAGGGACAGGGCTGTGCGATCTCCACCGCCGCCACCTCGCTGCTGACCGACGAGCTGGTCGGGATGAGCCGCGAGGAGCTGCTGCGGCTGCCGAAAGACTTCGTCCTCGAGCTGCTCGGGATCGAGATCTCAGCGACGCGGATGAAGTGCGCGATGCTCGGCCTCAAGGTGGTCAAGAGCGCCTCCCTCGGCAAATCGGCCGAATGGGAGGACGAGGGCGAGACCGGCGACCCCGCCGAAGCGGTCGCCGACCTCGGCCAGATTTAGCGAGACCGCAAAAAACCGGAATAGTTCCGGGTTTTCGCGGTCTCGCGGCGTCCAGGGGGCGTTACGACTCCTCGCTGGGCTGCATCACCGCGAAGGTCGCGCCGAAGGGGTCGGCGACGACGGCAAATCGGCCGGGCGGAATGTCGATCGGGCCGTTCATCACGCTGCCACCGCCGCTCCGGACCTTGTCCACCGCGGCGTCGGCGTCCTCGACCATGAAATAGACGAGCCAGTTGGCGGGAATCTCCGCCGGCATCTCCAGGGCGTTCATGTCGATCATCCCGGCGACCATCGCGTCGTCCACTTTCGCGATCGTGTAGGTGCCGACCCGGTCGGAGGGTTCCTCTGCGTAACCCCAGCCGAAGACCGCCCCGTAGAACTGCCTGGCGGCGCCCGGGTCGCGGGTCCCGAGCTCGTTCCAACCGACGGTGCCCGGCTCGTTGACCAGCTCCGCCCCGGCGAAGTCGGCCGGCTCCCACATCCCGAAGAAGGCGCCCTCGGGGTCGGTGAAGAGCGCCAGGCGGCCGTAGTTGGCGACCGCCATCGGCGCGGCGATCATCGTGCCGTCGTTTTCCTGGACGGCACGGCCGAGGGCCTCGATGTCGTCGACGGAGACGTAGGTGCTCCAGGCCGGCGGCTGGCCCTCCTGCATCAGCGGCATCGCCCCGGCGACGTCGCGGCCGTTCAATTTGGCCCGCCGGTAGCCGCCCATTTCCGCCGAATTCGGCAGCTCCGGGATCTCCCAGCCGAACAGCTCGCCGTAGAAGCGCTCCGCCCCCTCCATGTCCGGCGTCGCCAGGTCGACCCAGCAGGGGGTGCCGGGGGTGTAGCTGGTCCTCTCGCTCATCCTCTGATCCTTTCGTCAAGGGGTTCCTGTAGATAAGACCAGACGAAGGGGCCGAACTCATCGCCACGCTAAAATCCGACCGTAGAAGTAGGATTAAGTCTCGATCCGCACTAGCCGCCCCCTTGCGGCCGATTGGAGCCCACCCCTCTTGACCGACAGCGCAGGAACCAAGATCTCAGTCTGCCCGGCAGCCGAGCTGCCCTCCGGTGGCATGCGCCTGGTCGAGCACGACGGGATCAAGATCGGCGTCTTCAACTGCGACGGCACCCTCTACGCGATCGAGGATCGCTGCTCCCACGACAACGGCCCGCTCGCCGAGGGCGAGTTCGACACCGACGCCTGCACCGTCGAGTGCCCGCGCCACGGCTCCCTCTTCGACCTCACCACCGGCAGGCCGAAGACTCTCCCCGCCTTTCAGCCGGTCCAGACGTTCCCGGTAGCGGTCGAGGACGACACCATCACTTTGGAGGTCAACTGACATGGCAACGCCCGAGGTGCTCGCCGAGAAACGCGAGCTGGCCGGCATCAACGCCGACTACAAAGAGAAGTTCGGCTTCAACGATCCCGAGACCGGCTACGCCTACAAAGCGCCGAAGGGGCTCAGCCGCGAGGTCGTCGAAACGATCTCCGACTTCAAGCAGGAGCCGCAGTGGATGCGGGACTTCCGGCTGAAGTCGCTGGAGCACTTCGAAAGCCGCCCGACCCCGAAATGGGGCGGTGACCTCGATCAGATCGACTTCAACGACATCCACTACTTCGTCCGCGCCTCCGACAAGAACAGCCGCGACTGGAGCGAGGTCCCGGACGACATCAAAAACACCTTCGACCGGCTGGGGATCCCGGAGGCCGAGCGCAAATTCCTCTCTGGCGTCGGCGCGCAGTACGAGTCCGAGGTCGTCTACCACCAGGTGAACGAGAAGCTCGAGGCCCAGGGCGTGATCTTCACCGACATGGACACCGCCCTGCGCGAGCACGAGGACCTGGTGCGCGAGTACTGGGCGACGGTGATCCCGCCCAACGACAACAAACTGGCGGCGCTGAACAGTGCCGTCTGGTCGGGCGGGTCCTTCGTCTACGTCCCCGCCGGGGTCAAGGTCGAGATGCCGCTGCAGGCCTACTTCCGGATCAACACCGAGAACATGGGCCAGTTCGAGCGGACGCTGATCATCTGCGAGGAGGGCGCCGACGTCCACTACATCGAGGGCTGCACCGCGCCGGTGTACTCGAGCGACTCGCTGCACTCGGCCGTGGTCGAGATCGTCGCCAAACCGAGCTCGCGGGTCCGCTACACGACCGTCCAGAACTGGTCGCAGAACGTCTTCAACCTCGTCACCAAGCGCGCGGTCGCGCACGAAAAGGCGACGATGGAGTGGGTCGACTGCAACCTCGGCTCGAAACTGACGATGAAGTATCCGTCGATCTACCTGCTCGGGCCCGAAGCCCACGGCGAGATCCTCTCGATCGCCTTCGCCGGCGACGGCCAGCACCAGGACGCTGGCGGCAAGATCATCCACGGGGCGCCGCGGACCTCGTCCTCGATCTTCTCCAAGTCGATCTCCAAAGACGGCGGCCGGGCGACCTACCGCGGCCTGCTCGAAGTCGCCGACGGGGCGAGCGAATCGCGCTCGAAGGTGGTCTGCGACGCGCTGCTGCTCGACGAGGACTCGCGCTCGGACACCTACCCGACGATCCGGATCGACGAGAACGACGCCGACATCGGCCACGAGGCGACCGTCTCCAAAATCGGAGACGAGCAGCTCTTCTACCTGCAGAGCCGCGGGCTCGACGAGGAGGAGGCCTCGAAGATGATCGTCAACGGCTTCATCGAGCCGGTGACCAAGGAGCTGCCGATGGAGTACGCGGTCGAGCTCAACCGCCTGATCGAGCTGCAGATGGAGGGCTCCATTGGCTGAGCAGGCCTTGGCTCTCCCTCCGCTTCCCACTGCCAAGACCAAAGGCTGGGAATTCACCGACATCTCGGCACTCGACTTCGACGCCTACGAGGCGACCGAGGCAGTGCCGGTCATCGCGGGCGGCGGCGGGGCGACGGTGCTGGACCTCGCCGAGGCGCGCGATGCACGCCCGGACCTGATCGAGGCCCTCGGCACGCTCGTCCCAGGCGATGACCCGTTCGTCGCGCGCAACGAGGCCGCCCAGGGCAGCGGCGTGCTCGTGCACGTCCCGGCCGGCACGAAGCTCACCGAGCCGATTCAGATCGAGGTTCCCGTCAGCGCCGACGGCGCCGCCGTCAACTGGCGGACGCTGATCGTGCTCGAGGAGGGTGCCGAGGCGGAGGTATGGGAGCACTGGTCCTCACCGGGCGACGAGGTCGACGGGCTGCTCAACTCGGTCGTCGAGCTCGCCGTCGGCCAGGCCGCGACCCTGCGCTACGTCAACACCCAGGACATCTCCGAGAAGAGCTGGATCTTCGCCACCCAGCGCGCCGAGGTACAGCGCGACGGCCGCCTCGACTGGGCTGCCCTCGGCTTCGGCTCAGCCAACGGCAAGGTGCGGATGGAGACCAAGCTCGCCGGCCCGGGCTCCGAGGCGCGGGTCACCGGCGGCTACGCCGGCGGCGCCGGACAACACCTCGATTACGACACGCTGCAGGAGCACGCCGCGCCCAACACCAACTCCGACCTCGCCTTCCGCGGCGTCCTCGCCGCCGGCTCCACCGCGGTCTGGCGCGGGATGATCAAGGTCGACCCGGGGGCGCAGCAGACCGACGCCTTCCAGGAGAGCCGCAACCTGCTGCTCTCCCCCGAGGCCCACGCCGACGCGATCCCCGGCCTCGAGATCCTCGCCGACGACGTCCGCTGCACCCACGCGGCGGCGATCGCCCAGGTTGACAAGGAGCAGCTCTTCTACCTCACCTCCCGCGGCCTCGACGCCGCCGAGGCGAAGAGCCTGATTATCGAAGGCTTCCTCGAGTCCCTGGTCGAACGCCTGGCCGAGGGCCCCGTGCGCGACAGCATCTCCGAGGCGCTCGAGACGCGCCTCGCAGAGATCCTTTAGCCCGGCTCCTCTTCCCGGTCCTCCCGCGCCAGGCGCCGCTGAGCCGCCATGCTGCGGACGATCGCGACGGCGACGATCAGGACCGGGATCACGTAGAGGACCCAGAGGGCGTAGTGGCCGGCGTGGGCTAGGGGCAGCACTCCTCTCCCCTACCCGTTCGAAACTGAAAGCAGGTAGAGGCCGAAGCAGGTGAAGGCCACCATCACGGCCAGCATCCAGTACTGGGAGGCCGTTGCCTTGCGGTAGTCGGGCCAGTAGACGAGGGCGCGGTCGTGGGCGAGCATCAGGCCGATCACGTGGCCGATCACCAGGGCGGCGACCTGGACGTACCAGATCGCGTTGGCGCTCAGGATCCTGAAGTCGACGCCGTTGGCTGCGGTGCCGAAGAGGTCGGTGTGGCCGGTGCCGAGCGGGTCGGAGAGCAGGTAGCCGAACTGCGCCTGCTCCTGGAAGACGAAGAGGCTGAAGTAGTGGGCGACGAGGTAGGCGAGGGCGATCGGGACGAGGGTGTGGGAGAAGCCGATGCGGAGTTTTTTGAACGAGGGGGCGCCGGGGACGGTGCGCATGCCACGGACGCCGAGCAGGTAGACGAGGCCCACGCCGACGAAGCAGAGGAGCATGAAGACGGTGTCGGCGAGGCGCAGGGACGTGGTCAGGCCGATGCCGCGGTCGACGAACCATTCGAAGGTCGCTTCCATCCAGTCCTTGAAGGCGCCCTCTTGGGCGCCATCGAAGCTGGTCGAGGCGATCGAGGCTATGACGACGGCGGCCGAGCCCGGGATCGTCGCCCAGTGGGTGACGGCCGAGAAGGGACGGCGCCGCAGCAGGCGCCCGTCGTCGCTGCCGAAGATCCCAAGGCGACCGAACATCCCGAAATAGACCGAGAAGACCTCCCCCCGCTCGCACCACTCCTCGGTCCCGAAGAGGGCCATCATCGCCAGGGTGTAGGCGCTGTAGATAAGGGCGGCGACGGCGGCCGCGTGCGGGTCGAGGCCGACGGCGACGCCGCCGCTGGCGCCGTAGACGACCTCGAGCCAGACGACCGCGAGGAGGCCGACCGCGGCGGGCCAGCGACCGAGGCGCTCGGGGTAGGCGAGGTGGGCCGGGCGCTGGCCGGCAATCGCCTTGAAGGCGCCGCCGCCGGCGCGGCCGATCGCCCGCCAGGGATTGAAGGGCCGGAAGAGGTCGCCGAAGATCGCCGAGAAGAAGGGGAAGCCGAGCCAGCAGGTGACGAAGAGGAAGGTGAGGGCGAAGTTGCGATCCGGGGCTTCGGTCCCGCGCAGGCCGGCGTAGACGGCAACGCCGAGCAGGAAGACCCCGATCGCCCCGAAGAGGATCTGCGCCGGCAGGCTGAGGAGAGTGCCGGAGAGGCGCTCCCCCAGCGGCTGCCGGTTCTCGTCCTCGAAGCGGGGCTCGCGCCAGGCGGCCGAGAGGGCGAAGAAGGAGGCGATCAGGACGATCGAGGCCGCCCACGCGAACAGCCAGGCAGGGATCGGAAGATCCTGCCTGGATGCCAGCGCGTGGGCGAACGGGATCAAGCTCACGGTTCGACCTCGAGCTCCACGATCTGCTTGCCGCGGCCCTCGAGCTCTGCCTCGAAGACGCCTTCGATTTCCGCCGGCAGGTCATAGGTGACGGTGCCGCCGCCCTTCGGAACCTCCTTCATCACGTCGTAGCCGTGGAGGTGGATCTCTTCCTCGAACGGGACCTTGACCTTGAAGTGGATCTGGTCGCCCTTGTTGTAGACGAGTTCCTGGACCCCGCCGACGGGTTCTCCCTGCTGATCGACGACCACCGTCGGCACCTTGCCGGCCTCAGTCGGCTTGCTCGAATCGTTGCTGCCGCCGCTGAGGACGATCAGCAGGACGACGGCGACGACCACGAGGGCGGCGCCGACCAGCGCGGTTGGCTTGTTCATGTTTCGCTCCTTTAGCTCGGAATTTGCCGCTGGGACTACGCGGCAACCGGCGGCGGGCGCTGGGCGAGACCGAGGGCGATCAGCAGGCCGCCGGCGGGCGCGAAGGCGCGCGGCGGCTTCGGCAGCTCCTGGCGGCGGTCGGCGTCGCGGGTGCGACGGCTGGAGGCGATCCGTTCCGAGAGGCGGACGATCGACTCGCAGCCGGGGTAGTGGCCGAGCAGCAGGGCCAGCAGCAGACCCAGCAAGGGCAGCGCTGGAAGCAGGAATGTGACGAGCTCGGTCACCGGCGCCAGGATAACGTCCGCCCTAAATGCGCCCTGAACGAGACAACATCGCCGCCCCCGACCTGCCGACCGGCCTTGCCTGGGTCGGGACCGAACCGGAGTCGATGCCGGCGCTGACCGCCGGCGGGCCGGCGCTCGTCCACTTCGTCGAATACGCGCAGCTGAACAGCGTCCGCACCCTGCCCTACCTGAACGAGTGGCAGCGGCGCTACCGCGAGGCGGGGCTGAGCGTGATCGGCGTGCAGGCGCCGCGCTTTCCCTTCGCGGCCGAGCCGAGCAACGTCGCCGGGGCGCTCGACCGGATGGGGGTCGATTTCCCGGTCGCGATCGACGCCGAGCACGAGCTCTGGGCCGCCTACGGATGCGGGGGCTGGCCGAGCCTCTTCCTCTGGAGCCTTGGCGGCTCGCTCTCCTGGGCTCACTTTGGGGAGGGCGAATACCGCGAGACCGAGGAAGCGATCCAGGCCGAGCTGCGGGAGATGGACGCGCTCCAGGACCTGCCGGAGCCGATGGCGCCGCTGCGGGCGACCGACGCTCCCGGCGCCCGCGTCATCCCCCCCACCCCCGAGCACTTCCCCGGCGGCTCCTGGGAGCGACCGTGGGTGGCGGGCGCCGACGGCGAGGATCTGGCCCTCGACTACCAGGCGGGCGGCGCCTTCGCGACGGTCGAGGGGGATGGCGAGATCGAGGTGGAGATCGACGGCGAGTGGCGCACGATCCCGGCCGATCCCACCCCCGGGCTGCGCACCCTCGCCGAGCACCCGAGCCACGAGGCCCACAGCCTCGTCCTGCGCCCCAGCGCGGGCGTCAAGATCTGGTCACTCAGCTTCGCCCCTGGAATCCCCTAGCCCGAGGAGGAAACATGATCACCAAGCTCGACTTCGTCGGCATCCCGTCCACCGACGCCGAGCGCAGCCGCGCCTTCTACGTCGAGACGCTCGGCCTGCGTCCGGACGAGAAGGGCCGCTTCGAGTGCTGGGCCGGCGACACCTGCTTCGCGATCTGGGAACCGGCCAAACAGGGCATGGAGTTCGCGCCCCAGAAAAACGCCCACCCGGCGCTGCACGTCGACGATGTCAAAGCCGCGCGGGAGGAGCTGGAAGGCAAGGGCGTCGAGTTCTTCGGCGACACCTTCGACACCGGCGTCTGCCACATGGCCCTCTTCACCGACCCCGACGGCAACGACCTGATGCTGCACCACCGCTACGCACCGTATGAGTGAGCGGTTGGTGAGTTGTGGTCCCTATAGGGGCCATAACTCACCAAACGTCAGGCCCGCGCCGCCGCCTCTTCGCGGATCTCCTTCGGGAGCATGAAGCGGACGTCCTCGTGGACGGTCCGCAGCTCGGAGACGTCGTCGGCGCCGCGCTCGCGGAAGAAGGCGACGAGGCTCTCGACCAGCTCCTCGGGGGCGCTCGCCCCGGAGGTGATGCCGACCGTCTCGACCCCCGCCAGCCACTCCTCCTGCACCTGGGTGTGGTTGTCGATCAGGTGGGAGGCGGCGCCGTGTTCGCGCGCCACCTCGACCAGGCGGTTGGAGTTAGAGGAGTTGGTCGAACCGATGACGAGGACCAGGTCGCACTCGCGGGCCAGCTGCTTGACGGCGATCTGGCGGTTGGTGGTCGCGTAACAGATGTCGTCGGACTTGCTGGAGACGATGCCGGGGAACTTGGCGCGCAGGGCGGCGATCACCTCGGCGGTCTCGTCGACCGAGAGCGTCGTCTGGGTGATGAAGGCGACTTTGCTCGGGTCCGGCACCTCGAGGCTCTCGACTTCGTCGGCCGTTTCGATCAGGACGATGCTGTCGGGCGCCTCGCCCGTCGTCCCTTCCACCTCCTCGTGGCCCTCGTGGCCGATCATGATGATCGTGTAGCCCTGGGCGGCGAAGCGGCGGGCGGAGACGTGGACCTTGGTCACCAGCGGGCAGGTCGCGTCGATCGTCTGCAGGCCGCGCGCGGCAGCGTTCTCGTGCACGCTCGGCGCCACGCCGTGGGCGGAGAAGACGACGATCGCGCCCTCCGGCACCTCGGTCTCCTGCTCGACGAAGATCGCGCCGCGCTTGGCCAACTCCTCGACCACGTGCTTGTTGTGGACGATCTCCTTGCGGACGTAGACGGGGGCGCCGTGCAGCTCGAGGGCGCGCTCGACCGTCTGCACGGCGCGGTCGACGCCGGCGCAATAACCGCGCGGCGCAGCGAGCAGCACCCGCTTGGGGGCGGTGATGGTGGCAGGCATACATTCAGGGTACAAGGCCGCAGTGCTCGCAAACTCCGCCCTAAGTAGCCTTGCGTAATGGCAACTTCCGGCCGCCACCTCGACCGCCTCACCGCTGTCGACGCCTCGTTCCTGACCAACGAGCACTCGAACAGCCACATGCACGTCGGGGCGATCCTCCTCTTCGAGGGGCCGCCGCCGCGCTACGTCGACCTGGTCGAGCATGTGCGCAGCCGGCTGCCGCTGGTGCCGCGCTTCCGCCAGAAGCTGGTGGTGCCGCCGCTGGAGGCCGGGCGCCCGCTCTGGGCCGACGACGTCAACTTCAACCTGACCTACCACATCCGCCACACCGCGCTGCCGGATCCGGGCGGCGAGGAGGAGCTGAAGAAGCTCGCCGGGCGCGTCTTCTCCCAGCAGCTCGATCGCTCCAAGCCGCTCTGGGAGCTGTGGCTGGTGCAGAACCTCGAACGCGACCGCTTCGCCCTGCTGACCAAGACCCACCACGCGATGGTCGACGGGATCAGCGGCGTCGACATCGGCACCGTCCTCTTCGACCTCGAGCGCGAGGCCGAGCCGCTGAGCTTGGAGGACGACTGGGTGCCGCAGCCCGAACCGGGGACCACCGAGCTGGTCGCGCGGGGGATCGCCGACGCGGTTGCCGCCCCGATCCAGCTCGCCGAGCGGGCGGTCGACATGGTCCGCAACCCGGAGACGACGGCGCGCAAGGTGGTCGAGGGGCTGGAGGGAGTCGGCGAGATCGTCAGCGCCTTCGCCGACCCGGCGCCGGACGTGCCGCTGAACGAAGGGATCGGGCCGCACCGCCGCTACGTCTGGGCGCGCTCGGAGCTCGCCACCTTCAAGGGGATCAAAGACACCTTCGGCGGCACCGTCAACGACGTCGTCCTCGCTGTCGTCACCGGCGCCCTGCGCAACTGGCTGCACGGCCGCCAGGTTCGCACCGAGGGGCTGGAGCTGCGGGCGCTGGTGCCGGTCTCGATCCGCTCCGAGGACGAGCGCGGCAACCTCGGCAACCGGATCGCGCTGATGCGGGGGCCGCTGCCGGTCTACATCGAGGACCCGGTGCGGCGGCTGCGGACGATCTCCGACGCGATGGCCGGCCTCAAGCGCTCCAAACAGGCGCTGGGGGCGGAAGTGATCTCCCGCTTCAACGACTTCGCGCCGCCGACCCTGCTGGCGCAGGCCTCGCGGATCAACTTCTCGACCCGCCTCTTCAACCTGATCGTCACCAACGTGCCCGGCCCGCAGATGCCGCTCTACGTCCTCGGCAAGGAACTGGAGGACGTCTTCCCCGTCGCCTTCCTGCCGCAGAACCACTGCCTGGCGGTGGCGATCATGAGCTACAACGGCAAGGTCGGCTTCGGCCTGCTGGCCGATTACGACTGCATGGAGGACGTCGAAGCCGTCTCGAACGGGATCAACGAAGCACTGGCTGAGCTCGAGGCGGCGGCCGGCAAAGCCGCCAAAGCCGCTTAGCCGAGCGACCGCGCTCCCTAGGCTTTCCCCATGCCCCTTCTGCTGATCGTCCTCTTCATCGTCGTCCCGATCGCGGAGCTCTACGTGATCATCCAGGTGGGGCAGCTGATCGGCGTCTTCCCGACCCTGATCCTGCTCCTGGCCGACGCCGTGCTGGGGTCGATGCTGCTGAAACACCAGGGGCGCGGGGCCTGGCGGCGGTTCAACGAAGCGCTGGCGGCGCGGCGCTTCCCCGGGCGCGAGGTGGTCGACGGGGCGCTGATCATCGTCGGCGGCACGCTGCTGCTGACCCCGGGCTTCCTCTCGGACATCGTCGGCCTTTTCCTGCTGATCCCGCCGACCCGGGCGATCGCCCGGCGGGTGCTGAAACGGCTGACGATCGGGCGCTTCGCGATCGTCACCACCACCACCGGTCCGGGTGGACCGTTCGCGAAGCCGCCCGGTGGCGGCGCGGGGCCCAGCCGCGACTACGACTTCGAGGGGACCGCCGAAGAGGTGCCCGAGGACGGGGAGCGGCGGCTGCCAGGCAGGGACGGCCCCTGAGATGGCCGCCGGGGAGCGGCAGACGCGGCGGCTCATCGCCCGCAAGCCCGCCCCCGAGGACCGCGCCCTCTACCACGCCCACTTCACACGCCCGGCGGTCGAGAGCTGGCTGCGCCCCTCTCCCCTGCCCCCCTTCAACGCCCAGGTCCTCGACGAGCTCCACGCCGGCGACTGCGCCCACTGGCAGGACCACGGTTTCGGCCCCTGGATCCTGATCGAGAGGGAGAGCGGCGCCTTCGCCGGCCGCGCCGGCCTCGCCTGGACCTCGGTCGAAGGCACCGCCCAGGTCGAGCTCCCATGGAGCATCGAGCCCCACCTGCAGGGCCACGGCCTGGGCACCGAGGCCGCCACGGCCGCTTGCGAGTGGGCCGACGAGCTCAACTTCGAAGAGGTGATCGCCCTCACCCTCCCCACCAACCTCGCCTCCCGCCGCGTCGCCGAGAAGGCAGGCTTCGAGCAGGACGGCGAGGTGCTGCACGCCGGCCTGCCCCACGTGTTGTGGCGGCGGCGGCTCAAATAGCGCCGGGCGTGGAAAGGCCGACGCTCGGTTTGTAGTTGAGCCCGGATGGTGGCTCGGCCGCACGGGCATAGCTTCGGGGCATGCGAGCAGATCGGCGTCACCACCATGCTTCTGACGGCTACGACCCGGCCGCGCCGCTGCTGAAGGCGGCGGGACTGGAGCGCTCCTTTGGCGAGGGGGCGACGGCGGTGCGGGCGCTGCGGGGCGTCGACCTCGAGGTAGCCGCGGGCGAGATGGTGGCGATCATGGGGCCCTCGGGCTCCGGCAAGAGCACGCTGCTGCACATCCTCGGCGCCCTCGACCGGCCCGACGGCGGCACCGCGGCGATTTCGGGTCGCCGCTACGACGACCTCGGCGACCGCGAGCTGACCGAGCTGCGCGGTGACGTCTTCGGCTTCGTCTTCCAGTTCTTCAACCTCCTCCCCACCCTGACCGCGGCCGAGAACGTGTTGCTGCCGGCGCTGGTCAACGGCGAGCGGCCGGGCCGCTACGCCGCCCGCATCGACGAGCTGCTGGAGCTGGTCGGGCTCGGCGACCGTGCCGCGCACCTGCCGACCGAGCTCTCCGGCGGCGAGCAGCAGCGGGTCGCGATCGCCCGCGCCCTCCTGCGCGATCCCCGCCTGGTCCTCGCCGACGAGCCGACCGGCAACCTCGACTCCGCCAGCGGCGCGATCGTGATGTCGCTGCTGCGCAAGGTCGTGGACGGGGGCCAGACGGTGGTGATGGTCACCCACGACCCCCGCGCCGCCTCGCTCGCCGACCGGGTCGTCTTCCTCCGCGACGGGGCGATCGTCGGCGAGGTCGAGGGAGGCGATACCGACCGCGTCATCGACGCCTTCCGCGAGGTCGAGCACGGCGAGCAACTGACGGCGGTCCACGGATGAGCTCGCAGTCGCTGCCGCGGGGCGCCCGCCTCCACAGCTTCCACGGCATCGGCCTGCGCTCGCTGCGGGCGCGGCCGCTGCGCTCCGTCCTCACCACGGCCGGGATCGTCCTCGGCGTCGGGATGGCGTTCGGCGTGCTGATCCTCGTCACCACGATCCACTCCAGCTTCGAAGGCCTCTTCGACGCGATCTACGGCCGCACCACGGTGGTCGTCTCCGGCAAATCCTCGGTCGGCTCGGTGCCGGAAAGCGCGCTGCCGAAGATCCGCCGGGTCCAGGGCGTGAAAGCGGCCGAAGGCGACGTCTTCGGCGTCGTCCGCACCGTCGACGAGAAGGGTGCCGCCAACAGCGGTCGCAGCTCGATGCTCTTCATCGCCGGGGTGAACATGCAGGGCTACGACACCGCGGGCTCGGAAGTGATCGCCGGGCGCGAGCCGCGCGGCCCGCGGGAAATCGAGCTGGAGGAGAGCTGGGCCGACCAGCAGGGCTACGGGCCGGGCGACCGGCTGCGGCTGGCGACGCCGACCGGGCGGGCCGACGTCACCGTCACCGGCGTCTACAAGCTGCAGACGAGCCTCGACCTCGGCGGTTACGGGACCGCGGCGATGCCGATCGCCGGCGCCCGCGAACTGACCGACCAGTACGGCAGCTTCAGCGAGATCAACGTGGTCGCCGAGGACGGCACCTCGGCCCAGGCGCTGCAGCGCCGGATCGACGCGGTCACCGGCCCGGGCGTGGAAGTGGAAACGCCCTCGGGGAAGGGCGACCAGGCAAACGAATCGCTGGCCGGGCTCGACATCGTCCTCTACTTCTTCTCCGGGATCGCGCTGTTCGTCGGCGCCTTCCTCATCCTCAACTCCTTCAACATGACCGTGCTGCAGCGGATCCGGGAGATCGGGACGATGCGCGCGCTCGGCGCCTCGCGCAGGCGGCTCGCCACCGGCGTCCTCTTCGAGGCGCTGATCCTGGCCGCGGTCGGCGCCGCCTTCGGCCTCGCCCTCGGCTTCGGCCTGGCCGAACTGCTCGCCTCGGCGATGCGCAGCTTCTTCGGCCTGCCACTCTCGGCCCTGAGGGTGGAGCCTGGCGCGGCAGCGATCGCCATCGCCGTCGGCGTGCTGGCGACGGTCGCCGGCTCCCTCTACCCCGCCCTGCGCGCCGGTCGCATCCCGCCGATCCGGGCGCTCACCGGCGGCCGCACGATCGAGCGGCCGCCGGGGCTGCGCCGCGCCCTCGGCGGACTCGCCCTCTTCCTGCCGGGCCTGGCGATCGGCGGCCTCTTCTGGTTCAGCAACCAGTCCGGCGGCGCCTGGTCGGCGATCGTCGGCGCCGGCTCCACTGTCGTCATGTTCGTCGGCATGGTGCTGCTGGCCCCGTTCGTGGTGATGCCGGTGATCCGCCTGCTGGCGATCCCAGCGCGAGCGGTGATGCCGGCCGAGGGCCGCCTCGCCTCCGACTCGGTCCGGGCCAACCCGCTGCGCACCTCGGCTACGGCCTCGGCGCTCCTGGTCACGCTCTCGGTCGTCGTCGTCAACGGGGTGATGAGTCAGAGCTTCGTCGGCTCGATCTCCGACGAACTCGACAAGCGCTTCACCCGCGACCTCACCGTGCAGCCGGTCGGCTACACCGAGTACGGCGGCGGGCCCGGGACCTCGATCGCGCGGCCGCTGCGCGAGAGGATCGCGGCCCTGCCCGAGGCCGGCACGGTGACGCCGCTGCGCAGCGTCTACATGCTGCACCTGCCGGTCAACGAAGAACCGGGGCTGCTCGAGGCGGTCGACCCGAAGGCCTGGCCGCGGGTGGACCGCAGCGAATACGAAGGCGCGAGCACGGCGAAGGCGATGGCCGGGCTGGCCGCCGGCGGCGCGATCGTCGGCAAGGGCTTCGCCGACGACACCGGCCTCGGGGTCGGGGACACGATCCCGCTGAAGGGCGCCGCCGGCACCCGCCGGGCGCCGATTGTCGCCACCGTCGACACCTTCGAGGCGAGCGGCAACGAGGTGTTGATCTCGCTGGCGACGATGAAGCGGGTCTACGGGATCACCACCGATTCGGTGCTGGCGGTGACCGCCGCCGCACCGGGCCAGCGGCGCCTGCTCGGGACCCAGATCCACCGCCTGCTGGCGAGCGACTACCCCGGCTACGAAGCCGTCTCCAACACCAAGTTCAAGCAGCACTACGAGGACCTGATCAACCAGCAGTTCGCCTTCTTCAACGCGATCATCGGCATTGCCGTCATCGTCGGCCTGCTGGGGATCATCAACACGCTCTCGATGTCGGTGATCGAGCGCACGCGGGAGATCGGCGTCCTTCGCGCTCTCGGCGGCAGCCGCTGGCGGATCCGGCGAACGATGCTGGACGAGAGCCTGCTGATCTCCCTCGGCGGCTGCATCGCCGGGATCGCCGCCGGGCTGATTGTCGGCATCGTCTGGATCTACTCGGTGCGCGCCAGCACCCTGGTCGGGCTCAACCTCCACATCCCCACCGGGATGCTGATCATGACCGCGTTCCTCGGCGTCCTGATCGGCACCCTGGCGGCGATCCTGCCCGCCCGCCGCGCCGCCCACCTCAATCCTCTGCAGGCCCTGACCTACGAGTAGAACCGCCAGTAATCAGGCGATAGGCTGCGGCGCATGGGAGAAGACATGGCGCTCGCCGCCTATGAGGCGTTCGCGCCCATCTACAACGATTTCAACCACCTCAACGACTACGAGATGTGGCTCGGCCGCGTCCTCCTGCCGGAACTGGAGAAGCATGGTCTGAAGCGGGGCCGGGCGCTCGACGTCGGCTGCGGCAGCGGCCGCGCCTTCGCGCCGCTGCTGAAGCGCGGCTGGCAGATCCGCGGCTGCGACCTCTCGCCCTCGATGATCGAGCTGGCCCGCGAGGAGGCTGGCGGCGAGGTGGAGGTATCCGTCGCGGACATGCGCGAGCTGCCGGTCTACGGCGAGTTCGAGCTCGTCATCTGCCTCAACGACGCGATCAACTACCTGCTCGGCGACGACGACCTCCAGCGCACCCTGGAGGGCATGGCGGCCAACCTCAGCGACGACGGGCTCCTGCTCTTCGACGTCAACGCAAGAACCGCCTATGAGGGCGACGGCATCTGGGCGAGCGGGCGTCGGGAGGTCGAGCACGGCGGGCGGCGCTGGGTCTGGCGCGGGATCGGCGAGATCGAACCCGGCGTCTTCGAGTCCCGCATCGAGGGTGACGTAATCGAGACGGTCGTCAACCGCGAGCGCCACCGCCCCGAGGCGGAGGTGCGCGAGACGATGGAAGCCGCCGGCCTCGACTGCCTCGCGGCCCTCGGCATGGACGAGGCCAACGGCGAAATCATCCTCTCCGACCCGATCGACGAACAGCGCGACTACAAGATGGTCTTCATCGGCCGCAAGGCCGGCTGAAGCTCAGAACCCGAGGGCGAACTTGGCGTCCTCGGTCATCATTTCCGGCGACCAAGGGGGGTCGAAGACCATCTTCGGGTGCACCGCGGCGACGCCGGGGAGGTCGCCGACGAACTCTTTCATCTGCTCGGAGACCTGCGGGCCGATCGGGCAGGCGGGGGTGGTCAGGGTGAAGGTGACGTAGACCTCTGACTCTTTCTCGATGTTGACGTCGTAGACGAGACCGAGGGAGACGAAGTCGAGGCCGAGCTCGGGGTCGATTACCTCCTCGAGCGCCTCGTAGACGTCCTCCTCGGTCAGGGTTTCGTCGTGCGTGGCGTCGGACGGTGCGGGGTTATCGCTCATGACGGCATGGTAGCCAGCCGGCCGGTTCAGCTCGGGGGAAGTGGCTCGGGAGGCGCGCCAGCGCCGGACGGGGTCAGCTCCAGTTGATACCAGCCGACATCGCGCCAGGCCCCCTGCTTCCAGCCGATCTCGCGGTTGACGCCCACCTGCTCGAAGCCGAGGGACTCGTGCAGGGCAACGCTGGCCTCGTTCGGCAGGGTGATGCCGGCGCAGGCCATGCGGAAGCCGCGCTCGCGCAGGCGCTCGAAGAGGGCTTCGTAGAGGGCGCGGCCGACGCCCTGGCGGCGTGCGCCGTCGCCGATGTAGACGGAGACGCTGGTGCTCCAGCGGTAGGCGGGGCGCTCGTTGAAGGCGGTGGCGTAGGCATAGCCGGCGATCTCGCCCTCGCGCTCGGCCACCAGCCAGGCGTGGCTGGTGGCGTAGCGCTCGATCCGGGCCGCCATCTCCCCCGCGCCTGGCGCCCGTTCCTCGAAGGAGACCGGGCTGCCCTCGACGTGTGGCGCGTAGATCGCCGCGCAGGCGGCGGCATCGCCCTCGGGGTCGGCGTCGCGGATCGTCAGCATCAGGCAGGGCAATCTAGAGTGCCGGGCATGAGCGAGCAGGGCAGAGTCGTGCGCCGGTCGATCGGCATCGTCTTCTCCGACGGTGACCTCCTCGCGCTGACGGCGACCCTTCCCGGGGGCGCCGCCGGGATCGACGCGGAGGAGGTGACGGCGGTCCTCTGCAACCCGGAGACCGCTCCCGTCACCTTCGAGGAGACGCTGCTCTCAACCGAGTACGGCGAGGACGGGGTGCAGCGGCGGGCGAGCCTGGAGCTGTGGCCCGACCTTGAGGAGATGCGGCCGCTGCGCGGCGCCGGCAGCCTGATCAGCTCCGTCGCCGTGCGGCGCCAGGGGCTCGACTCGCGGATCGCCTTCTTCCGCTGGTCGGTCGAGGGGCGCGAGGGGCTCGGCACCTACGAGATCGCCCGCGCCGTCGAGGACTGAGCCGGTGAGCGAGATCAAGGCAATCGTCTCCGACTTCGGCGGCGTGCTGACCACGCCGCTGCTGAACTCCTTCGCGGCGATCCAGGACGACATCGGGATCTCCCCCGAGAGTCTCGGCCAGGCGATGCGCGCCGACCTCGCCGAGGGCGAGGAGTTGCCGCTGTTCAAGCTCGAGCGGGGCGAGATCAGCGAGGACGAGTTCCTCGAGCGCCTGACCGACGGGCTCGAGCCGATCCTCGGCCACCGCCCCCACCTGCACCACTTCCGCCACATGTTCTTCGACGCGCTCGACCCGAACGAGGAAATGATCGGGCTGATGCGGGAGCTGAAGGCAAGCGGGCTGAAGATGGCGATGCTGACCAACAACGTGCGCGAGTGGGAGCCGCTCTGGCGCTCGATGCTCCCGGTCGACGAGATCTTCGAGGAGGTGGTCGACTCCGGTTTCGTCGGCTGCCGCAAGCCGGAAGCGCGGATCTACGAGCTGACGCTGGAGCGGATCGGGATGCCGGCCGAGGCCTGCCTCTTCATTGACGACCTGCAGCCGAACTGCGAGGGCGCCGAAGCGGCGGGGATGCGCGCCGTCCACTTCCGGGGGAACGAGCAGGCGATTCCCGAGATCCGCGCGGCACTCTCCTAGGGACGCTCGCGGGCGGCAGCGGCGACTCCGTCGCCGTTGCCGGGAACCGGCGCTTCGCGCCAGCGCCGGGCGAACGGCAGCCGCCAGCTGTGCGGCGCGATCAGGGCGCCGATCTCCGACGGGCCCCAGGACCCCTGCGGGTACGGTTTGACCGGCGGCGGGTCCTGCAGCAGCGGTTCGGAGACTTCCCACAGGCGCTCGATCCCGCGGGCGGTGGTGAAGAGGGTGCGGTCGCCGATCATCGCGTCGCGGATCAGCCGCTCGTAGGCCTCCACCGCCTCGCCGCGGTAGCCGGTTTCGTCGAGCGAGAACTGCATGCTCGCCTTGTCGAGCACCATCCCCATCCCCGGCCGCTTGCCGTAGAAGGAGAGCGAGACGCGCGAGGACTCGTCGAGGTCGAAGGTGAGGTGGTCGGGTCCATAGCGGCCGACCCGCGAATGCTCGGGGAACATCGACTGCGGCGGCTCGCGGAAGGCGATCGAGATGATCCGCGCCCCTTCGCCCATCCGCTTGCCCGTGCGCAGGTAGAACGGCACCCCGCTCCAGCGCCAGTTGTCTACTTCGCAGCGCAGGGCGACGAAGGTCTCGGTGCTGGAGTCGGGATCGACGCCCTCTTCTTCGGTGTAGCCCTCGTACTGGCCGCGGACCACCTGGCGCGGGTCGAGCGGCTGCAGGCTGCGGAAGACTTTGTCCTTCTCCTCGGTGATCGGCTCCGGTGCCAGCGCCGTCGGCGGCTCCATCGCGACGAAGCCGAGGATCTGCATCAGGTGGGTGACGACCATGTCGCGGAAGGCACCCGTCTTCTCGTAAAAGGCGGCGCGGGAGCCGACCCCGAGCGTCTCCGGCACGTCGATCTGGATGTGATCGATGTGGTTGCGGTTCCAGATCGGCTCGAAGAGCCCGTTGGCGAAGCGCAGGGCGAGGATGTTCTGCGCCGCCTCTTTGCCGAGGAAGTGGTCGATGCGGAAGACCTGATCCTCGTCGAGGACCTCGTGGACCATCTCGTTGAGCTTGCGGGCGCTGGCGAGGTCGGTGCCGAAGGGCTTCTCCATGATCACCCGCGAGCGCTCCGAGAGCCCACAGGCCTTCAGCATCTGGATCACGTCGGGAGCGGCCGCCGGCGGCACGCTCAGGTAGTGGAGCAGCCGCATCTCGGGTCCCAGCTCCTCTTCTGCCCTGTCCACCGCTTCCTTAAGAGCCTCCGGCGCCCGCGAGTGCGGCACGTAGGCGAGCTTGCCCGAGAACTCGGCCCATTCCTCACCACCAAAGCTGCTGCGAGCGAATTCCCGACACGCCGCTTCGGCGATCCCCCGGAACTCGGCATCGCCGATCTCCTCCATCGAGACCCCGATCACCCGGAACGGCGGCATCAACCCGGCCTGAAACAGCCGCAGCAACCCCGGCAGCAGCTTCCGCCGCGCCAGGTCGCCAGTGGCGCCAAAGATGACTATCGCCTGCGGAGGAACGTCCAAGAACCGAGCTTAGCCAGCGGCCAGGAGGTGCTCGCGGACGACCGGACTAATTATCCGAGCCGGCCCGGTCCCAGACGTAGAGCTCTAGCGCCTCGCTGGCGAGCTCCATCAGGCGGGGTGGACCGAGGAGGCCGAGGACCAGCTCCAGGGCATCCTCTTCGGTGACGCCGGAGTCGACGGCCTCCTCGCCGCGGAAGCCGGCGGCGAGCTTGAGGGCCTCGCGGCGGTTCTCGCCGAGGCCGTTGAAGGCGCCCATGAGGAAGTCGCGGTTGGGGACCGGCTGGCCGACCTCGAGGGAGCCGTGCCAGGCGGCGAGCATCGAGAGGTCGTGCTCGTCGAGCTCGGCGATCGCCTTGGCGTAGTGGACTTCGAGCTCGTGGTCGGGGATCTCGTCCACCCACGCCCGCACCGCCTCGCCGAGGAGTTGTCGGCGGGCCTCGCGGCCGACCGAGTCGGCGATGGCGCGGATGGCGTCGGCTGGGTCTACGAAGCAGAGTGACATCGGCTGGGGAGAAAGGTAGAGGCGGCCGAAGACGAAAAAAGATGCCCGCTAACCACCGAATTTGCGGGGTCGTGGCGGGAGGGTCGCGGAGGGCGCCGGAGCCGTCCCTAGGCTCGGGACGGTGCCGCTGAAACTGATCCACGGGCCCCCCAACTCGGGCAAGCGCGGCGTCGTCCGGCGCGAGCTGACGGAGGCGCGCGACAGCGACCCGATCCTGGTCGTCCCGACCGTCGACGACGTCTTCGCCTTCGAGCGCGAGCTCTGCGGTGGCGGGGCGCTGCTCGGCGGCGCGGCGATGACCTTCGGCGGCCTTTTTCGGACCGTCGCAACGCTTGCCGGCGCGCCGCCGGGAGCCGAGCTGACCCCGGTCCAGCGGCTGCGAGCGATCGCCGTCGCGATCGAGGCGCGGCGCGGGCGCCTCGGCCCGCTGCGGCGCTCGGCCGGGCGGCCGCGCTTCGCCCGCGCCCTCGCGCGGCTGTTCGACGAGCTGGGGGCGGCGGGGGTCGAGCCGCAGGAGGTCGAGGCCAGCGCCGCGACCCTCGAGGGCTCCGCCTACCTGACCGACGTCGCCGCGCTGTTCGCCGGCTACGAGGAGGTGCGGCGCCGCAGCGGCCGCGCCGACACCCACGGGCTCGCCCGCGAGGCGATCGCGCAGCTGCGGCGGGACGGCTCCTTCTGGGGCGAGCGGCCGGTCTTCCTCTACGGCTTCGACGACCTGACCGAGAACCAGTTCGAGCTCCTCGCCGCGCTGTCCGAGCGGACGCAGACCACGGTCTCCCTTCCCTACGAGGAGGGGAACGCGGCGCTGGCGGCTCGGGGACGGCTGTTGGAGCGGCTGCGCGAGCGGATCGGCGTCAGCGAAGAGGTGACGACCGAGGCCGACCCCGGCAACACCTTCAGCCCGCTCCTCTTCCACCTCGTCCTCTCCTACGGAGCGCCGCGCCCGCGGCGGGCGGAAACCGACGGCAGCCTCACCCTCCTGCGCTCGGCCGGCACCCAGGCCGAGGCCGAGGCGATCGCCGCCCAGGTGTCCCGCCTTGTCCACGGCGGCGCCGACCCGGCCGAGATCGCGATCGCGCTCCGCGATCCCTCCCGCCGGGGCCCCGAGATCGCCGCCGCCCTGGAGCGCAACGGCATCGCCGTCGCGCTCGAGGCCGAGGTGCCGGTCGCCGGCACCAGCGTCGGCGGGGCGCTGATCGCCCTGCTCGAGGCGGAGTTCGGCAGCGGCCGCGCCGCCGACTTCCTCCGTTACCTGCGTGGCCCCTCCGGCTTCTCCCCCGGCCGCGTCGACTGGTTCGAGCGGCGCCTGCGCCGCGGCCGGGTCCGCGACGCCGAGGCGGCGCTGCTGCTCTGGCAGGGGGACGAGGGCGAGCCGCCGCGTGACCTCCTGCGGCTGCGCGAGGCGGCACAGGGCTCCCCCGCCGAGCTGGCGGCCGAGGTCGGGGCGTTGGCGGCGCGGATGGCCGCCCGGCCGCTGCGCGACGCCGGCGACGGGCCGTCGCTGCCGCAGGGAGAAGGCCTGGAGCTGCGTGCCGCTTCGGAGATCGCCGCCGCCCTGGCGGAGCTGGGCGAGCTGGGGGCGCTGGCGCCGCAGCCGCGGGAGCTGGCGGCGCTGATCGCCGAGCTCGACTTCCGCGTCTGGTCGGGGCCGGTCGAGGGCCGGGTGCGGATCGCCGACCCCTACCGCCTGCGCGCCGGCCGCTTCGACCACGTCGTCGTCGGCTCGCTGCAGGACGGCGAGTTCCCGCGCCGCGACCGCGGCGCCGACCCGTTCCTCTCCGACCCGCAACGGCAGACGCTCGGGCTCGACCCTCGCCGCGACAGCGACGCCGAGGAGCGCTACCTCTTCCACGCCTGCCTGGCGCTGCCGCGGCGCAGCCTTGTCCTCTCCTACCGCGACAGCGACGAGGATGGCAGCGCGACCGCCCGCTCGCCGCTGCTCGACGACGTGCGGGCGCTGCTGGCTCCGGCCCCCGACGGCAGCGCGCCGGATCCGCTCGAGGAGGAACTGACCGTCACGCGGGACCTGGCGCAGGTGGTGGCGCCGCTGGCCGAGGCGGCCTCGGCGGACGAGCTGGCGCGGGCGCTGGCCGCCCACGGTCCCGCCGCCGACGCGCCGGCGCTGCTGGCCCAGGTCGGCGTCGAAGCCGAGCTCGCCGCCGAGCTGGTGGCCCGGGTCGGGGCCGCGCGCCGGGCCGAGGCCGCTTCCCGTGAGCCCGGGCCGCTGGAGAACCCGGCGGCGCTCGATTCGCTCGCCGAGGTCCCCGCCTACGGCGGCACCACCCTGGAGGAGTTCGACCTCTGCTCCTACCGCTGGTTCGTCGGCCACGAGCTCGACCCGCAGCTGCTCGACCCCGTCCCCGACCCGCTGACGCAGGGCGGCCTCATGCACGAGGCGCTCGACCGCCTATATAAGGAGCGCCCGGGCGGCGATCCGCTGCCGCGGCCGGGGAGCCTCGCCGCCTGGACCGAGCGCGGGCGCGAGCTGGTGACGGCAATCGCGGCGGAGCGGGAACTCGGCTCCCATCCGGCCGAGCGGGCGATCGTCCGCCGGGTCGAACGGCTGCTGGAGCGCTTCCTCGCCGAGGAGGCCGAGCGCGACAGCGGCGGATTCGAGCCCTGGTTGCTGGAGGCCCGCTTCGGCGAGCACCCCGACGCCGAGCGACCAAGCCTCGACCTCGGCGGCTGGGGCCTGCACGGGGCTGTCGACCGTGTCGACCGCTCCGGCGACGGGCGCGCGGTCGTCATCGACTACAAGCTCGCCGGTCAGGTCACCCCGCGGGAGAAGTTCGAGGAGCGGGCGAAGCTGCAGCTGCCGCTCTACCTGCTCGCGGTCGCCGAGCACTGGGGGGCGCAGCCGGTCGGGGCGCTTTACCACCCGCTGCGCGCCACCTCCTCGCGGCGGCCGCGCGGGGTCGTCTCGGCCGAGGCCGCCGGCGAGCTCAGCGGCTACGGGCTCTATCCCAAAGACGTGGTCGCGCCGGAGGAGCTGGACGAGCTGCTGGAGGACTCCCGCCGCCGGGCGGGCGCGATCGTCGCTCGCATGCGCAGCGGCGACATCCGCCGCGACCCCGGACCGCGCCCGGGATTGCGCGGCCACGACGTCTGTCCCGCCTACTGCACCTTCGCCCCGGTCTGCCGCCGCGACCGCGCGCCCCAGTATCTGGACGAGGACGCGGAGGACGAGCGGTGAGCGCCGAGCAGCAGGCGCTGGCGCCGGCGCGCGAGCCGACCCCGGAGCAGGCGGCGGCGATCGCCAGCCGCGGCAAGGACGTGCTGCTCGAGGCCGGGGCCGGGACCGGCAAGACCGGAGTCATGGTCGACCGCTACTGCCGGCTGGTCTGCGACGCCGGTCTCTCCCCCGACTCGATCCTCGCCTTCACCTTCACCGAGAAGGCAGCGGCGGAGCTGCGGCAGCGGATCCGCGACGAGCTGGCGCGGCGGGCGGAGCGCGGCTCCGAGCGCGCGGCCGCGGCCCTGGCCGGGATCGGCGGCGCCTGGATCACGACGATCCACGGCTTCTGCAACCGCGTCTTGGCGGCGCATCCGGTCGCCGCCGGGGTCGATCCCGGCTTCAGGGTGCTCGACGCGCCCGAGGCGGCGCGGGCCGCGCGCGAGGCGTTCGACGACGCCTTGGTCGAGTTCCTCGCGGCGGGCGACGCGGCGCGCGAGGAAACGGTCGCCACCTACGACGTCGAGGGGCTGCGGGGACTGATCGTCGCCGTCCACGACGAGCTGCGCAGCCGCGGCAGCGCCGACCCGCGGCTGCCGGAGCCGCCGCGATCGGACCCTGAGGCGGCGTTGGGGCGCGCGGCCGAGGCGGCGCGGGAGTGCCTGGCCGAGCTGAAGGAGGGGGACGCGAAACGGGAGCTGCCGGAGCGGGCCCTGGCGCGGCTCGAGGCGGCCGGACCGGCGCCGGACCTGGACGAACTGCGTGCTCTCGCCACCACGAGCAAGGCGAAAGCCCTCGGCCCTTACCGGGAGGCGATCGAGGCGGCGATCGCCCGCACCGCCGAGGCCGGCGAGGGCGGCACCGTCTACGGCCACCTGGCGGAGCTCCTGCGGCTGTTCGGCACCGGCTTCGAGGAAGCGAAGGAGCGCCGGGCCGGGATCGACTTCGAGGACCTGCAGATCCTCGCCGCGCGGCTGCTGGAGCGGGCCGAGATCGGCGAGCACTACCGCGGCCGCTTCCGCCAGATCCTCGTCGACGAGTTCCAGGACACCAACCGCCTGCAGCTGCGGCTGATCGAGGCGCTGCGGGGACCGAAGACGGAGCTGGTCGTGGTCGGCGACGAGCTGCAGTCGATCTACGGCTTCCGCCACGCCGACCTCGACGTCTTCCGCCGCCGCCGCGAGGAGATCGACCGCCGCGCCGACGCCGAGCTGATGCGACTCTCCGGCAACTTCCGCTCGCGACCGGAGGTGATCGGCGCCGTCAACCTCTTCGGCGAGGCGCTGCTCGGCGCCGCTTACAACCCGCTGCGGGTGGGAGCGCCACCACCCGACGAGCCGCCGACCGGCGACGGCCCCGCGGTGGAGCTGCTGCTGAGCGCCCGCGACGGCTGGGACGAGGAGGAGATCGAGCTCGAGCCGGCGATCGACGGCGCCACCCCGGCGAACTGCCTGGCCGAGGCACGGTTCGTCGCCGAGCGGCTGCGCGAGCTGGCCGATCAGGGCGTACCGCGCGGCGAGATGGTCGTGCTGCTGCGGGCCTTCACTCACCTCGACGCCTTCGAGGACTCGCTCGAACGGGGCGGCCTGCGCCCGTACGTGGTCGGCGGCCGCGGCTACTGGTCCCAGCAGCAGGTGGCCGACGTCTGCGCTTTGCTGGCCGTCGTCGCCAACCCGCTCGACGACCACGCCCTCTTCGGCGCCCTCGCTTCCCCCGCCTGCGCCGTCGCCCCGGACACGCTCTGGCTGCTGCGCAAAGCGGCCGGTAAGCGGCGCCACGTCTGGCCGGCGGTCGAGCGGGCGGCGGGCGAGGGCGAGGCGGAGCTTGTCGAGCCGGCGCGGCTGGAGGGAATCCCGGAGGCCGAGCTGGAACTGCTGCGGGCCTTCGTCGCGACGATCGGCTCGCTGCGACGGCGGGCGCCGCGGCTATCCCTGCCCGCCCTGGTCGAGGCGGCGGTCACCGAGACCGGCTACGACCTCGCCGTGCTCAGCCGCCCTGCCGGGGAGGCTCGCTACGCCAACGTCCGCAAGATGGCGCGGCTGGCGGCGGAGTTCGAGTCGCGCGAGGGGCGGGACCCGCGCGGCTTCCTCGACTTCCTCGCGGCGCGGGCCGAAAGCGATGCCGAGGCGCAGGCCGCCACCGCCGCCGAGGGCCACGACGGGGTGCGGATCATGACCGTGC
Source organism: Solirubrobacterales bacterium (assembly GCA_035688955.1). Classification (GTDB taxonomy): domain Bacteria; phylum Actinomycetota; class Thermoleophilia; order Solirubrobacterales; family 70-9; genus VAYN01. Next base: position 135,810 of record DASSMJ010000054.1, read on the forward strand.
ACAACGCCAAGGGGCTGGAGTTCGGCGTCGTCGCCGTGCCGGATCTGGCCCGCAGCCTGCTCGCCGGCTCGCGGGCGCCGCTGCTGGTGCTCGGCCGCGAGGAGCCGCCGCGGGTGGGGATGCAGTTGCGCCGGCTCGGCGCTGCCGCGATTAACCTCTTCGACTACGGCGCCCTCTGCGAGGAGGCAAAGACGAGCGACTCCGAAGAGGGCCTGCGGCTCTTCCACGTCGCCGCCACCCGGGCACGGGAGCGGCTGATCCTCAGCGGCGTCGTCAAACCCGAGCCGGGCAAGGAGACGAAGCCGGGGACGCCGGTGATCGAGCGGCTGGTCGACGCCCTCGGGGTGCCGCGGGACGAGGACTCGACCGTGCCGGTGGCGCCGCCGGCTCCCCGAGCGGGCCTGGAGGCGGAGCTGGCGCCCTCGGAGATCGCCGTCCGCGTCAACCTCCCCTCGCCGGAGCGCGCGGCCGAGCTGCGGGAGCTGCGCCGCCGACCCGCGTCCGCGCGCGAGCTAGGCGAGGGACCGCCGCCGCTGGTCGAGCGTCGGCCACCCGCCGTCCCCAGCCGCCCCCTCTCCTACACCGCGATCTCCGCCTACGACGAATGCTCGTACCGCTTCTACATGGAACGCGTGCTCGGGCTGGCGCCGATCGACCAGGGCGCGCCGACTGACGAGACCGCTCTCTCCTCCCGCGAGGAGCGCACCGCCCGTGGCGCCGCCGTCCACGCCCTGCTGGAGTGGAGCCAGGCAAACGAGTGGCGCGAGCCGACCCCGGAGCTCGCCCTCCGCCATGCCGAGGCGGCGGGCCTCACCACGAAACCGCAAAAAAGCACCCCCAAGGAGCCTTTTCGCGGTCTCGCGGAGGACCTGCTGGAGCCGGTGCGGCAGTGGCTCTCGTCGCCGCTGCGGGAGCGGGTCGCGGCCGAGGCGACGCGCACCCGGGCGGAGGTGCCGCTGCTGCTGGGGATCGGCGACACGGTCCTGCGCGGTTCGATCGACCTCCTGGTCGAGCGCGAGGGCGCGCCGCCGCTGGTCGTCGACTACAAGACCGACCGCCTCGACGGCGGCGATCCGGCCGAGCGCGCCTCCCATTACGGCATCCAGCGCTCGATCTACGCCCTCGCGGTGGCCGAGGCGCTCGGCACCGAGGAGGTCGAGGTCGCCTACGTCTTCCTCGAGCGACCAGAGCAACCGGCCATCTCGCTGCTCGGCCCAGAGGAGATGACCGCCGCCCGCACCTCGCTCACCGAGACGATTGCCCGCATCGGCCGCGGCGAGTTCCCGGTGGCGGCCCCAGAGGAACGCGACTGGTCCCTCTGCCGCGGCTGCCCGGCGCTACGGGGTCTCTGCTCCGGTCCCGGGAGCGTCGAGGCGGGCGGCTAGGTCGTCCAGACGAAGCTCCTTCAGCCCCTCACCAACCTCGTCCAGCTCGGCCGCGCAGAACTGGACCAGCTCGCGGCCCTCTTTGCAGAGCTCGAGGGTCTCGCGCAGGCCGGCCTGGCCGGAGTCGAGCCGGTCGATGATCTCCTCCAGCCGCTCGACGGCGGCCTCATAGCTCTCCGGCCTAGCGCTCACGCTCGCCGTCCCCGTCGATGCTTGCTCGAAGCCGTCCATCCGCAAACCGCAGTTTGACCTCTCCCGCGGCGGCGGCCGCGGCGGCGCTGGTCACCGGCTCGCCGCCGCCGTCCTCGACCAGGGCGTAGCCGCGCTCCAGGGTGCGCTCGGGTTCGTGCGCCCGCAGCGCCACCTCGGCCCGCCGCAGGGCGGCCCGCCGTTTCTCCATGTCGGCGCCGAGCGCCCGGCGCCGGGCCCGCTCCAGCACCACGGTTCCGATCCGCTCCTGCCGGCTAAGCCGCTCGCCGAGACCGCGTTCGGAGGCGGCGCGGATCTCGCGGATCTTCTGGTTGAGCGTGTCGCGCTCGCGCTGCAGCGCCCGCGCCGGCCCCCGCGCCAGCGCCCCGAGGTGCCGCGAGCGGTGGGCAATCGCCCCCTCCCCCGCCCGGCGCAGCGCGAGCGTGCAGCGCTCGAGGCTCTCCCGCGCCGCCAGGCAGTCGAGCGGCACCGCCGCCTCGGCAGCGTGGGTCGGGGTCGAGCAGGCGACCGCGGCGACGTCGTCGATCAGCGTCTTGTCGCGCTCGTGGCCGACGGCGCTGATCACCGGCACTCGCAGCAGCGCCACGGTCCGGCAGAGGGTCTCGTCACAGAAGGCCCAGAGGTCGGCGAGGCTGCCGCCGCCGCGGGTGACCACGATCGCCTCCACCTCCGGCCGCGCCGCAAGGTCCTGCAGCGCCAGCCCGATCGCCGGGGCGGCGTGGCGGTCCTGGACCGGCGCGAAGCCCCAGACGACCGACCCGCCCCAGCCGCGCCGCTCCAGCCCGGCCAGCAGGTCGCGGCGGGCGGCGCCGCTCTCGGCGGTCACCACCCCGATCGCCTTCGGCAGCAGCGGCCGGTGCAGCTGCTTCTGCAGCTCGAACAGCCCCTCCGCCCGCAGCTGTTTGCGCAGCGCCTCCAGCCGCGCGATCAGGTCCCCCTCCCCCGCCAGCCGCACGTGCGTGGCGCGGAAGCTGAAGCTCGGCGAGGCCGCCCCGCCGCCCGGGTAGTAATCCGGGCCGCCGGAGATCACTACTTCGGCCCCGTCGCGCAGGCTGGCCTCGCTCAGGCCCGCCTTCTCCAGGTCGTTGAGCCAGATCGCGCAGGGCACCGCCCCCTCGCCGTCGCGCAGCTCGAAGTAGGCCTGGACCTTGCTGCGGCCCATCCCCGTCACCTCGCCGATCAGCTGCACCCGCGCCCGTTTGCGCATCTCCTCCTGGAGTTTGCGGGCGTAACGGCCAACGGCGAACGGGCCTGGGAGGCCCGTCACCCGGTTTTTTTCCAGCGCCTCGCCCAAGTCTTCAGCTCACTCAGTACGGGGTCGAGCTCCTGACCCGCTTCGGTCAGGGAGTAGATCACCCGCACCGGCGTCCCCGCCTCGACCTGGCGCTCGACCAGGCCCTCTTCCTCCAGCTCGCGCAGTCGCTGCGAGAGCAGCCGATCGGAGAGCCCCGGCACCGCCTTGCGCAGCTCGGCGTAGCGCATCGGCCGCTCACACAGGGCGCAGACGATCGCCCCCGTCCAGCGCTTGCCGATCAGCTCGATCGCATGGTGGAAGTGCGGGCAGACCGCCCCCTTCGCCTCCTCCTGGACCTGACCGGAACTAACCTGTCCCATGCAGCGAGGTTACCGAACGTAAGTGGTCGGCCCGGCGGGTCTCACGCCGTGCAAGGCCCCGTATCGGCTGCTTCCACCGTGTGCCGCAGCGCCGAGCGCACCTGCTCGGCGGGGATCGCGAAGCCGCCTCGGGGCCCGCTGGTGGTCGCGGCAAAGACCGTGCCGACGACCCTGCCGCCGCCGTCGACCAGCGGCCCGCCCGAGTTGCCGCTGCGCACCGCCCCGCTGAGCGCGGTGATCGTGCGTTCGATCGGGCCGTTGCCGTAGGAGTCCTCGCTGATCGTCACCCGGGTTTCGCCGATCCGCGCCGGCTCCAGCCGGTAGGGCCCGTTTTCGGGATAGCCGAGGACGGCTGCCCCCTCCCCCACGTGGCGCTCGGAGGCGATCGGCAGCGGCGGGAGCGCGGCACCGATCCGCAGCAGCGCCAGGTCCTGGCGGGGTTCGTAGAAGATCGGGGTGGCGTCGAGCTCGATGCCTTCCTGGGTGGTGACGGTGGTGTCGTCGGCGCCGGCGACGACGTGGGCGTTGGTGACGACTACTTCCGGTTCGACCACCCAGCCCGATCCCTCGATCCCCAGCCCGCAGGCGGTGCTGAGGACGCGGACGACGGAGTCGCCGGCGCGCAGCACCTCGCCGTCGGAGGCGATCTTCGCGTCCGGCTGGGCGACCGGGGCGGCGGGCCCGAGCACGGTCGGCGCCGGGTCGACCCGGTCGAGCGCGTGCAGGAGCGGGCCGGTCGGCGGCAGGACCTGGTTGAGGCTGCGCAGGATCAGCGACTGCTGGATGTCGGCGCGCAGCCGCACGGTCGAGGGGGCGTGCAGGAGGACGGCGCCGAAGACCCAGGCCAGGCCGAGGGCGACGGAGGCGATCAGCGCCGCGCCCCCCGCTCCGTCGGCCGCGTGCAGGAAGGGACGCCGGACGATGCGCTCCCGCAGCCCGAGCGCGAAGCTCTCCACCGCGACCGCCGTCAGCGCCCCGGCAAGGAGGGCGCCGATCGCTCCGCAGAGCGGCGCGTAGGGCGAATCGGCGCCGCGGCTCAGCAGCAGCGGCCCCACCCGGCTGCCGACGAAGGCGCCGATCGCGAAGCCGCCGAGGGTGAGGGCGCCGACGATCAACCCCTGCCGGTAGCCCCAGAGGGCGAGGGCCAGGGTGAAGGCCAGGATCGCCCAGTCCAACACGGTCACACCGGAATAGAAGCATGCCGGGAGAGCCTGCTTTAGCTTTCCGCCAGTGAATCGAATCCCGACGGAGGCCGAGCGCAGGCGCCGGCTCCTGACCAGAACCCTGCCGCTGGCGCTGGTGGCCCTGATCGCCTTCATCGTCGGCATCTCCAAGGGCGCCTCCGGCTCCCCCGATGAGGACGCCGTCGGCCGCTTCACCCAAGCCTGGGCGCAGGGCAACTTCAAGGCGATGTATGCCGAGCTGAACGACGCCTCGCACGCTCGGATCGACCGCAAGGCGTTCGAAGCCGCCTACCGCGATGCGGAGGAGACGGCGACCGCGCGGACGATCGAACCTGACTCCCCCGGCGAGGCGGAATCGACCGACGCGGGGTCGGTGGTGCCGGTCGACGTCGCCGTCCGAACGGTTGCCTTCGGCACCGCCGAAGCGGAGCTGCCCGTGCCCTACGGCGACGGCGGCATCGAATGGGACGAGAGCCTCGTCTTCCCGGGCCTGCGGCGTGGCGAGGAACTCGCCGCCGACGTCGAACTGGCCGAACGGGCGCCGATCCTCGCCCGGGACGGAACGCCGCTGGCCGAGGGCCCGGCCGAAGAACGCGAACACCCGATCGGCAGCGCCGCGATCGACGTCACCGGCGAAGTCGGCGAAGCGCCCGAAGAAGAGTGGCCCGCCCTCGCCCGCCGCGGCTTCTCGCCGGAAACGCCGGTCGGCATCTCCGGCCTCGAGCGCGCCTTCAACGCCCGCCTCGCCGGCAAACCGGGCGGCAAGCTGCTGGCGGTCGCCGCCGACGGCTCCTCGGTCCGCACCCTGAGCGAAGCGAAGCCGAGCAAGGGGGCGCCGGTGAAGACGACGATCGACCCCGACCTGCAGGAAGTGGCGGTCTCGGCCCTCGCCGGGCGCTCCGGCGGGGTCGCCGTCCTCGACGCCAAGCGCGGAGACGTCCGCGCCCTCGCCGGCCAGGCCTTCTCCGCCCCCCAGCCCCCCGGCTCGACCTTCAAGATCGTCACCACGACGGCCGCGCTGGAGGCGGGCGAGGTCAGCCTCGACGACGAATTCGAAATCAGCAACGGCGTCAATGTCGGCGGCCGCTTCCTCAACAACGCCAACGGCGAGTACTGCGGCGGCACCTTCCGCGAGTCCTTCGCCGAGTCCTGCAACGCCGTCTTCGCCCCGCTCGGGCCGGCGGTCGGCAACGACAAGATGGTCGAAGTGGCGGAGCGCTACGGCTTCAACTCGCCGCCGACGCTGTACGCGCCGAAGGTGATCCAGGAAGTCGACCCCGAAGAACCGACGATCCCGACCGAAATCGGCGAAGAAATCGACCTCGGGGTGACCGCGATCGGCCAGGGCGAAGTGCTGGCGACGCCGCTGGAGATGGCGAACGTGGCCCAGACGGTCGCCAACGACGGCGTCCGCCTGCCGACCTCGATCGTCGCCAACCAGAAGCTGCGCCCCGACGCCGAACCGGTCGAGGTGATGTCACCGAAGATCGCCGACGAGCTGACCGAACTGATGATCGGCGTCGTCACCGAAGGCACCGGCACCGCCGCCGCGATCCCCGAGGCGCAGGTGGCCGGCAAGACCGGCACCGCCGAGCTCGGCCCCAAGCCCGGGGAAGAGGAATCCGACAACCCCGTCCAGATCAAGGACGCCTGGTTCTCCGCCTTCGCCCCTGCCGAAAAGCCCAAGCTGGCCGTCGGGGTCCTGCTGATCGAAGCCGAAGCGGCCGGCGGTGAAGTCGCCGCGCCGATCGCCGCCGAAATCTTCTCGGCCGGCCTCTAGAGGTCGAGCGTTACTTCGCCCTTTTCTTCAGCGCCTTCGATGTGAAGGGTGAGCGGGCGGTTCTCGGAAGCTTCTTCGGGAAGCAGGAAGATCGCGACGGAGCCCTCGATCGGGCCCTGCTGGGCGGGTGAGTCGAGGACCGGGATCTGTTCTTCGGCTTCGACGGTTCCTTCGAACGGCAGGGCGAAGATGCTTTCGCTGGGCAGCACCTCGTACTCCTGCTCGTCGGCGTCGGTGATCGTCAGCGTCGAGGGCAGCGTCTGCGGCTCGTCGCTCTTGTTCTGGACTTCGAAGAAGACGCCGAAGTAGCTTTCGCCTTTCGGCGGTTCCTTCTGCCCGACCAGGTAGGCCTCGTCCTCGGTGTCGTTGGGGTTGAGGTAGCGCGAGAAGGTGACGTTGTACTCCAGCTCCCCCAGCTCCAGGGGCTCACCCTCGTTGGTGTGCTTGGAGTCGCTCGAATAGCCGCAGGCGGAGACGCCGACGGTCAGCGCGAGGAGCGCCAGCAGGGCGAAGAGCGAGAAAAGCGAGCGGCGGGTGGGGTGCATCGCGGCGCGGAGTCTATATAGAGGCGCCTGACGGCGGTCGCGTCGGCTACGGAATGCCGGTCGCGTAGCGGTTGCCGCCTGCCACAGCGATCCGCTCGGCGACCGGGCGATCGGCCTCGAGGTTGTCGCGGAGGCGGCGCAGGGCCTTGTTCCAGCCGCGCCCGACCCAGATCGAACCGAGGCTGAGGACCTCCAGCGCGCGGTCGACGGCGGCGGGCTCGGTCCAGTGGGAGACGCGGACGCTGGTCAGCCCTCCCGAGGCCTCCCGCAGCTCCCAGACGGTGTGGTTGCGGATCCGGTTGCCACGGCCGCCGGCGCCTTCTTCGACGATCTGAAAGGGCGGGTCGAGCGAGAGGATCGTCGTGTCCATCCACACCTTCCGCAGCGGCCCCTGGACTTGGAAGCGGGCGCCGGCGCCAACCCCCTGAGAGTCGATCCGGGTGAGGTGGAAGCCCTCGAGGAAGTGATCGGTGAAGGAGGGCCGGGCGGCGAGGTCGCTGAGCGCGGCGAAGATCTCCTCGCGCGAGGCGTCGATCTCGATTTCAGCGCTGACGGGGCCCATCGGGCGCGGAGTCTAGAGGCGGCGAGGAGGGTCAGGCGGCCAGAGACCGGAGTTTTACTTGAAAACTTTGAAGTGACAGTGGACGAACGTCCGATTAGTATCGAAAGTGACCAGGAGGAACGACGAACCCGATCTTCGACAGCGTCGGCACCAGCCCGGCCGACGAGGCATACGCCAGCGGCTCCCTGCCCGGAGAGGGCACTTACTTCTGCCTCGTTTGCGGCTGGCAGGTGGCGCTGCGCGAGACCGATCCGCTCCCGGAGTGCTCGCACTGCGGCGGCGCCCGCTTCCGCCGCGACTCGATCTTCTCCTCGCTGCAGGAGCACGGCTCCCCCACCCTCGAATTCGCCGTCACCGCCGAGCAGGAGCCGCCCCCCTGGCTCGAGGAGGCGCGCAAGCAGCTGAGCGGGCCCGGCTACCACCTGGTGATGCGCGAGCGCGGCGAGATCGCTGACTTCCACCTCGAGATCGGCTGGAGCAGGATCGGCCGCTGCGCGCGGGCGGACATCTGCCTCGACGACCCCAGCGTCTCCCGCCGCCACGCGATAATCGCCACCGACCCGGGCTGCCCACCGCGAGTGCTCGACGACCGCAGCCTCAACGGCGTCTTCGTCAACGGCCGTAAGACCGATTGGGCGGAGCTGAAACCGGGCGATGACCTGACGATCGGCCGCTACCGCCTCTACCTGCTGCGAGCCTGACAAAGGCGGACCGCGAGTCCGCAATAAACGTCGTACTACCCCACTTTTCGCGGACTCGCGGTTCCGGCCACCCCCGTTCGTACGATCTGAGCCGTGAGCGAGCCCCGCAACCCGGACGATCCCGCGCGCCCGCCGGGCGAGGAGTCGATCTCGGCCTCGGCCGAACGCGCCCGCGCCCAGCTCCACGAGGAGATCGAGCGCGTCCGCCGCGGCGTCGAGCAGATGCTCGACGAACAGAACGCGCCCCTCAACAGCGACATCCGCCGCGAGCTCGACACGATGCAGGAGGACCTGCGCCGCTACGTCAAAACCCGCATCCGCAAATCCCAGAAACGCACCGACCGCTCGATCCGCCGCCTCGAGGACCGCACCGAAGCTCTGGAGCAACGCCTCGACGCCGTCGACGCCGAGCGTCGCCTAGCCGAATGGCGCATCCACACCAACACCGAGCACATGCTCGACGGACTCCTGCAGGAGGTCCGAGGAATCGCCGACCGGCTGGAAGGCCGGCCGGCGCGGTAACTACTCGGTGCTGATGCTCGGGTCGGCCTGGACCTTGAGCGGGACGATCATCAGGAAGTTGCTCGTGGCGTCGGCGGCGAGGTCGAGGACGCGGGTGGCCTCCTCGTCCTGGCCGGTGGCGCGGAGCTGGTTCGCGTAGCCGTTGAGCAGGTCGTCGATGTCGATCAGGCCCTCGGCGTCGAGGTCCTTGAGTTCGACTTTGGCGCCCTTGCCGAGGCGGCGTTCGATCGCGGCCCGGTCGATGCCGAAGGCGTTCTGGCGGACGTAGACACGGCCGCCGGTCATGCCGGCGCAGGCCCAGGGGCCGATGTCGCCGAGGACGATCGCCCGCCCGCTGGTCATGTACTCGAAGGCGAAGCCCTTGGCGTTGGCGCGATCGGCGAGGGCACCGCGGCTGTCGTCGATGTCCTGGTCGGGCTCACCGGCGAGGACCACGTCGGCCCCCGAGAGGCGGATGCAGAAGCGCGAGTCGGCGCTGCCCTGGACGTGGAGCCTGCCGCGCTGGGCGCCGTAGGCGAAGGACTTGCCGACCGAGCCGTTGAGGCGGCGGCCCCTGGCTCCCTTGCCCTTGAGGATCGAGATCGAGCCGCCCAGCATCGTCTTGCCGACGCCGTCCTGGGCGCCGCCCTCGATGCGGATGTCAACGCCGTAGGAGTTGAACGCTCCCAGGCCCTGGCCGGCGACCGAGCCGCCGTTGAACTCGAGGCTGGCGAGCTTGTCGCCTTCGGCGCCCGCCGGGCCGTCGCCGAAGATCCGCCAGCGCGCCAGCGCTCCCGCCAGCTCGGTTCCGAGCACGCGGTCGTTGGCGTCGGTCGCCCGCGGGAACTGGCTGCGGACGGTGCTGCCGCCGCAGACTTCCGGCGCCAGCGCCGCGATCTGACTGGAGGCCTCCTTCGCCTCCATCCGGATCGGCCGCGCCACCACCAGGCCGGCTTCGGCCCGCGCGTCGGTCTGCTCGGCCACCGGCAGGTCCAGCGGTTCGAGATCGAGGAACTCCTCCAGCGGCGTGATCAGCGGCGCCAGGTCGATCGAGTCCTTGGCCGCGACCTGCTCCAGCAGGTCGTAGCGGCCGACCAGATCCTGGGCGCGTTCGTATCCCAGCGAGGCCACCACCTGCTTGACCTCCTCGCCCATCGAGGAGAAGAAGCGGGCGCAGCTTTCGGCGGCGCGGTCGACCTCCTGCGGGGTGAACTTCTTCAGCCCGTGGGCCTCCGCCTCTTCGGGGGTCTCGATCTGGGTGGCGATCCCGACGTGGCAGGTGTCGAGCTGGCAGCCGCGGCAGATCGTGCAGCCGATCGAGACCATCGCCAGGGTGCCGAAGCCGACCCGGTTGGCGCCGAGGCAGTGCAATTTGACGATGTCGTGACCGGTGCGGTAGCCGCCGTCGGCCCAGATCTCGACCCGGTTGCGCAGCCCGGCCTCCATCAGCGCCCGGTGCACGGCGCGGGTGCCGATGTCGCTCGGCAGACCGACGTGGCGCAGCGCGTGCTGGCGCGCCGCACCGGTGCCGCCCTCGAACCCGGAGAGCGTGATGATGTCGGCGCCGGCCTTGGCGATCCCGAGCCCGATCGTGCCGATGTTCGGCACCACCGGAACCTTGACCGAGACCCGCACGTCGGGATTGACGGTCTTCAGCTCGTCGATCAGCTCGGCCAGGTCCTCGATCGAGTAGAGGTCGTGGTTGTTCGAGGGGGAGATCAGGTCGGTTCCGGGCGCGGCGTTACGTGCGGCGGCGACCTTCTCGGAGACCTTCTTGCCGGGCAGGTGGCCGCCCTCGCCGGGCTTGGCGCCCTGGCCGATCTTGATCTCGGCGACGTAGGAGCTGTTCAGCATC
>DASSMJ010000055.1:0-71949 GCA_035688955.1 Solirubrobacterales bacterium
TCTACACCCACCTCGGCTACCCGCTGGTCCTGGCGGGGCTGGTGCGGACGCGCCCTAAGGCACCGGTCTCCAAAACCGGCGATTCCAGGGCGTTGCCCACCGTCTCGCTGATCGTCCCCGCCTATGACGAGGAGGAGGTGATCGCCGCCAAAGTCGCCAACGCGCTCGCGCTCGACTACCCCCGCGACCACCTGCAGGTGATCGTCGCCTCCGACGGCTCCAGCGACCGCACCGCCGAGCTCGCCCGCGCCGCCGGCGCCAGCCTCGTCCTCGAGCTGCCGCCGGGCGGCAAGGTCGCCGCCCTCAACGCCGCCGCCGAGCAGGCGGCGGGGGATGTCCTCGCCTTCTCCGACGCCAACAGCGTCTGGTCCCGCGACGCCCTGCGCCGCCTCGTCGCCCCCTTCGCCGACCCCGGCGTCGGCTACGTCTGCGGCCAGGTCCGCTTCCTCGACCCCGAGGGCAACAACCTCGAGGGGCTCTACTGGCGCTACGAGATGGCGGTGCGCGAAGCCGAGTCGGCGCTGGCCGGGGTCACCGCCGGCAACGGCGCGATCTACGCCGTGCGCCGCGACGCCTACATCCCGCTCGAACCTTCGGGCAGCCACGACCTCAGCTTCCCCTTCCGGCTCGCCAAGCGCCGCCTCCGCTCCCTCTACGCGCCCGGCGCCCGCGCGGAGGAGAAGATGGTGCCGACGATCGAGGGCGAGTTCGAGCGCAAACGGCGGATGATGGTCGGCCTCTGGGACATCGTCGTCGGCGAAGGCATGATCTCGCCGCGCCGCTACCCGGCCCTCTACGCGTTCGAGGTGGTCTCCCACCGCCTGCTGCGCTACCTCAGCCCGCTGCTCCACCTCGTCGCGTTCGTCGCCAACCTCTTCCTGCTTGGCAGCGGCTGGTTCTACGTCCTCACCTTCGTCGCCCAGCTGGCGCTGATCGCCGCCGCGGCGCTCGCCCCCTCCGTCCCGATCGGACCCTTCCGCATAGCCCGCTATTACCTACTGACCACCGGCTCGATCGCCGCCGGCTTCTGGGACCGCTTCCGCCACGGCGCCGGTGGGCGCTGGGAGAAGGCCGCCGGGACCCGCTGATGCCTCGCGTCCTCGACATCCTGATCGCTGCCCTGGCCCTCGCGATCCTTTCGCCGCTGCTCCTCGTCGCCGCGATCGCGATCAAGCTGACCAGCTCCGGCCCGGTCGTCTACCGCCAGCGCCGCGTCGGCCGCGACGGTCGCGAGTTCGAGATGTGGAAGCTGCGGACGATGGTTCAGGGCTCCGACCCGGTCGGCGTCGGCAGGGTCGTCTACCGTGACGACCCCCGCGTCACCGCCCCCGGGCGCCTCCTGCGGCGCACCTCGCTCGACGAGCTCCCCAACCTCGTCAACGTCCTCCGCGGCGAGATGGCGATCGTCGGCCCGCGCCCGACGATCAAGGCCCAGGTCGACGACTACACCCCGCAGCAGAAACGCCGCCACGAGGTCCTCCCCGGCATCACCGGCTGGGCTCAGGTCCAGGGCCGCGCCGGCATCCCGTGGGAGGAGCGGATCGAGCTCGACGTCTGGTACGTCGACCACCGCGGCCTCGCCCTCGACCTCCGCATCCTGCTGAAGACCGCCTGGCTCGTCGTCACCGGCCAGGGCCTCGCGCCGGACTGAGCCGGATTAGGGTTTCGGTTGATGACCGACCTCCCCAAGGTGACCCTGCGCCCCTTCCAGGAGAGCGACGGGCCCGCGGTGCACCGCTGGTTCAACAACCCGGCGGCGACCGCCTCGCTGATGGAGCAGCGGCAGGAGTTCACGCTCGAGCAGGCGGAAGCCTGGGCGCGGCGCGCGATGGACGACTCCGGCGAGGACCGCAAGTTCGCGATCGTCGTCGAGGGCTACGACGAGCCGGTCGGCTTCACCGCCCTCTACGGCCTCTTCCGGCAGACGGCGCCGGAGCTCGGTGCGCTGATCGGCGATGACGTCCGCGGCAAGGGCGTCGGCCGCCGGGCGGAGGCGATGACGCTCGCCAAGGCCTTCGACGAGTACGGCGCCCACCGCGTCTACGGTCGCATCCCGGCCCGCAACGAGGTGGCGAAGAAGACGGTCGCCGGGCTTGGCTGGAAGCACGAGGGGACGATGCGCGCCCACCTTGCGCGCGAGGACGGACCGCCGGACGACTGCGAGGTCTGGGGCGTCCTCCCCGACGAGTTCCGCGCCGCCGCCGCGGACCTGCTCGAGTGAGCACCGCCCACGCTGAGCTGATCGCCGACGCGGGGGCGGCCGCGGCAAGCGAAGAGTTCTTCCGCTCGCGCCCCTTCCTCGAGGCGGAGGGCGTCACGCACACCCTGCGGATCGAGAGCGAGGAGGGAGAGCTGGCGGCTCCGTTGGTCGTCCGCGAGATCGAGGGCACGGCGGAGCGCGACGCGGTCTCGCCCTACGGCTACCCCGGCTTCGCGCCGCTCGCCGGAGTCGAGCTCGATCCCGGGACGGTCGATTGGAGCGCGACCGGTCTGGTCAGCGTCTTCATCCGCCACGTCCTCGGCCCCTCGCCGCTCACCGGCTTCTCCGAGCGCAACGTCGTCCAGATCGCCGACCCGGCGCTGCCGCCGAAGAGCAGGCCCAGCGACCGCCGCCAGGTCCGCCGCAACCTCGAGGCCGGCTACCGGCTCGACCTCGTCCCCGGCGGCGAGGCAAGCGCGGACCAGCGCGCCGCCTTTCTCACCGCCTACGAGCAGACGATGCGGCGCACCGGTGCCGCCGGCCACTACTTCTTCGGGGCCGCTTACTTCGACCGCCTCTTCGAAGCCGGTCAGACCTGGCTCGCCCTCGCCACCGCCCCCGACGGCGAAGTCGCCGCCGCCTCGATCGCCGCGGTCAGCGACGGCTTCCTCCACTACTACCTCAGCGGCAGCACCGACCCGCACCTGCGCGACTCGCCGATGAAGAACGTAGTCGCCCGCCTGGTCGAGCATGCCGCCGAGCTCGGCCTGCCGCTCAACCTCGGCGGTGGCATCAGCGCCGGCGACGCGCTCGAGGAGTTCAAGCGCGGCTTCGCCAACCGCCAACAGACCTGGCTCACTTCAGAGCTGATCTGCGACGCCGAGCGGTACGCCGAGCTCAGCGCCGGCCACGACGCGGGCGGCTACTTTCCGGCCTACCGCGCCCCGCGTTAGCCGCGTTTATTCGGCCGAGGGTTCTTCCGGTTCCGACGGCGTCGGACCGGTGAATTTGAAGGCGAAGACGGGCTCGCCGCCATATTTGCCCCAGGTTTCTTTGCCGAAGGCGCGGATCGCATCCAGCGTCGCCTGCCCTTTGTATTCGGAGCAACCGAGCAGGTTGGTCCAGGTGGTCGCCGCGACCTGGTAGGGCATCGTCCCGTTCGGGAAGAGCAGCGTCGCCCCGTACATCGTGTCGTAGAGGCCCTTCAGTTCCAGCTGCGCCTTTTCCGGCAGGCTCGGCGCGTACTGGATCTCCATCCGCCCGTGCTCGAGCGAGTGGACGTAGTCGATCGCTTCCGGCGTTTCGGCAAATGCACCGTCGGCCTGCTGGTAGGGCGCTTCGACGTGGTTGCCGGAGGTCGGCGGGTTGGTTTTGTATTTCGGCGGCTGCGAGCCCTTGGGGATGTGGGTGTGGCCCTCGTCTTCGAGTTTCAGCTCGAGTTTGCAGCCCGCCTTCTTCGCCGCTTCTTTCAGGTTCGTCACCTGGGCCGGCTGTGGCGGTATGCCTTCGCGTTCGTCCGGCTTGACCCCGTTGGTGCTCCCCATCTGGGTGTTGACGTTGATGTGGGCGTCGCCACCACCGCTGCCGCTGCTGTCGCCACCACCGCTGACGAGAAGGAAGATCACCACCGCGATCGCGACAACCGCAACCGCTCCGAGCCCGTAGGCGAGCATCAGGCGACTGTTACCGCTGCGCGATTCGCGCTTTTCGGCTTCGATCCGTTCCTGCCGAAGTTTCTCTCTTTCCCGCTCTCCCTTTCCCATGGGCGAAAAAGACTATTCGGTTCTTTCCATTTCGGCGGCGTCGCCTCGGACCCGCTCCCACGGCCGCGAGGCCTTCAGCGCACCGAGGACGGCCCGGGTTGCCGGCGCCCGATTCAGCGCGTAGAAGTGGATTCCCGGCGCGCCGGCGATCAGCAGCTCCGCGCATTGTTGCGCGGCATAGGCGATCCCCAGCTCGAACTCGCGCTCCGGCTCACCCCCGGCGGCCTCGAACCCGGCTTCCAGCGCCGGCGGAATCGTCGCGTCACAGAGGGCGCAGATCCGCTTCGTCTGGGCGAAGCTGGCGACCGGGATCACCCCGGCGAGGATCGGCACCTCGATCCCAACCCCTCGGGCCGCCCGCACGAAGTCGAAGTAGACCTGGTTGTCGAAGAAGAGCTGGGTGATCAGGAAGGTCGCGCCGGAGTCGACCTTGCTCTTCAGGTAGCGCAGGTCGGTCTCGAGGTCGGGAGCCTCGGGGTGCACCTCGGGGAAGCAGGCGCCGCCGATCCCGAAGTCCCAGCCGGCGGAGACGAAGGCGGCGAGCTCGGCGGCGCTGCCCAACCCGCCCTCCGGCTGGACGAAGTCCTCCTGGCCGCGGGGCGGGTCCCCGCGCAGGGCGAAGACGTTCTCGATCCCCGCCGCCTCGATCCGGTCCAGGGTCTGGGCGAGACCCTCGGTGGTCTCGCCGACGCAGCTGAGGTGGGCCATCGTCTCGAACCCGAGCTCGTCCTTCAGCGCCGTGGTGATCTCGACCGTGCCGTCGCGGGTCGAGCCGCCGGCGCCGTAGGTGACCGAGACGAAGTCGGGCTCGAGCTCGCGCAGCGCCCGCGCGGTCGCGTAGAGCTCGTCGGTCGCCTCCCGCGTCTTCGGCGGGAAGAACTCGATCGAGAACGTCGGTCGCCGCTCAGCAATGATTTCGTCAATCCGCATCGTCAGGAGAGTAGCCGCTTGAACTCGCTTATTCCGGCGGCCCGTGCGAGGATCGCGGCGATGAGCAGCCCGGAGGTCCGCTACGAGCGCAGGGGGTCGGCGGCGGTGCTGACGATCGACCGCCCCGAGCGCCGCAACGCGATCGACGCGGCAACGGCGCGGGGGCTGCGCCAGGGGCTGGACGAGTTCGAGGCGGACGCGGGTGCCAGGGTGCTGGTGCTCACCGGGGCAGGCGGCGAGGCCTTCTGCGCCGGCGCCGACCTGAAGGCGCTCGACCTCGACGTCGAAGACCCCGGCGGGCCGGAGGGCATCACCCACCTGACGCCCTCGAAGCCGACGATCGCCGCGATCGACGGCTGGTGCCTGGCCGGCGGCCTCGAGTTGGCGTTGTGGTGTGACCTGCGCCTGGCGACCCCGAGCTCCGTCTTCGGTTGCTTCGAGCGGCGCTGGGGGGTGCCGCTGATCGACGGCGGCACGCAACGGCTGCCGCTGGTGGTGGGGATGGGCCGGGCGCTGGAGATGATCCTCACCGGCCGCCCGGTCGCCGCCGAGGAGGCACACCGGTTCGGTCTCGTCAACGAGGTGGTGGCCCCGGGCGCCCACCTGACCCGAGCCCTCGAGCTGGCCGAGCGCCTGGCCGCGTTTCCCCAGGAGACGATGCTGAGCGACCGGCGCGCCGCCCTGGAGGGCGCCGGGCTGCCGCTGGCCGCCGGCTTGGAGCTGGAGCGCCGCCTGGGCCGCGAGGTCCTCGAGGTGGCCGTACGCGGCGCCGCCCGGTTCGCCGCCGGCGAGGGACGCCACGGCGAAGGCACCTGAGCGGGCTCAGCCGCGCATCTCGGCCGCGGCGATTTCCGGGCCGAAATATGGGAGCACCGCGAGGTACATCAACTCGGGGAGGAGGTCGTGGAAGCCGGCCTCCCGCTCGGCCGCCAGCCGCGTGTGGAGGACGGCGAGGATCCCCGCCACCACCGCCTCGGCAGAGATCGCCGGGGCGTCGTCGCCGCTTTCGCCGCGCGCCAGGTCCATCATCGCTGCCGCGCGTTCCTGCGCCGCTGTTCGTCTGCCGATCGCGGCCGGGCCGGCGGCATGGACCTCGACCAGCAGGGCCCGCCCCACCGCCGGCTGCTCGTCGAGGAAGCGCAGCAGCCCCGACAGCGCCCCGCGCAGCCGCCCCCGCCAGCCGGTCTCCTCCTCGGCCAGCTCCCGCATCGCCAGCTCGACCCAGGCCGAGCCGGCGTCGAGCGCCTGCAGGTAGCAGTCCTCCTTGTCGGTGAAGAGGTCGTAGAAGGCCTGGCGGTAGACGCCCGCATAGCCGAGGGCGTCCTGCACCGTCGTCCGGTCATAGCCGTTGCTGCCCACCGCTTCCAGCATCCCCTGGAGGATGCGCTCTCGTTTTCCGGTCAATATCCCCGCCCGGTCTATTTCGATTGAGAAAACGCCTTGTCTACGTTCGGTACATAAACGGTATCCATTTGGAGGCACGGGCAACCCGGCGATCCGACTCAGGTACTCTTCCGTTCGTGGCTCCTAAGTCAACAACCCGTCCACTTCCGGGCAGGCAGCCGCTCTCGCGCGAGTTCATCGCCCAGCATCAGCGGGCCAGGATCGTCAAAGGGCTGGCTCTCGAGGTCGCGGACAAGGGCTACCGCGCGGTGACCGTGGCCGACATCGTCAAGCGGGCCGGAATCGCCCGCAACACCTTCTACGAAAACTTCGGCTCCAAGGAGGAGTGCTTCCTCGCGGCCCAGCAATACGCGATGTCAGCTGCCCTCGAGCGGGTTGTCGGCGACGCGGGCGCGATCGACGACTGGCCCCAGCGGGTCAAGGCGGGGCTGGCGGCTTTCCTGGCCTACGTCGCCGAGGAGCCGGCCCTCGCCCGCACATGCATGGTCGACGCTCTCGCCGCCGGCCCGGCCTCCGTTCGCTACTACGAGGAGTCCCTGCAGGCGTTCGTTTCCCTCTTCCGACTTGGACGCGATGTCTCGCCGCACGGCGGGGAGCTGCCCGACACCCTGGAGGAAGCTCTGATCGGCGGGGTCTTCTGGATTCTCTACCAGCGGCTCCTGCTTGCCGAGACCGACCGCATCGGGGAGCTCCTGCCGGAGCTGGTGGAGTTCACCCTCACCCCTTACCTGGGGGCGGAGGAGGCCCGTCGACTGGCGGCGAATGGCGCCGCCCGATCCGAGTCGCAGGCCGGCGGTCATCGGTAGAACTAAAAAAACTGGCCAGTTAGCCAGTTCGAGCTTTGCTCGTCTGGATCGGTATCGTCGGTTCTCTTGAGTGATCCAGTCAACCCTTCCGCGGAGTCGTCCGAGTACCCGCCGGAGCTCGCGCGCCTTCCCCCTGGACGTCACGGACTGCCGCGCGAGTTCGTCGCTCATAACCAGCGCGAGCGGCTGATCGCGGGCCTCGCCGAGGCCGTTGCCGAAAACGGTTACGCCGGCACGACGATCGCTCACATCACCCGCCACGCCGCCGTCTCCCGGCGCACCTTCTACGAGCACTTCGCCAGCAAGGACGAGTGCTTCATCGCCGCCTATGACACGGTGATGAGCGAGCTGCACCGCCGTGTCGACGAGGCCTTCAACGAGGAGGACGAGTGGCCGCGGGCGGTGCGGGCCGGGATCGCCGCGATGCTCGGGTTCCTCGCCGCCGAGCCGCACCTCGCCCGCCTCAGCATGGTTGAGGCGCTGGTCGCCGGGCCGGTCGTGGTCGAGCGCTACGACGCCGCGATCCAGAGTCTCGTGCCCTATTTCCAGCAGGGGCGCGAGGGTCGTTCCGCCGAGATCCTCGAGGGGCTGTCGCCGACTACCGAGGAGGCGCTGGTGGGCGGCATGGTTTCCTTGATTTCGCGGCGGATCTTCGCCGAGCGCACAGAGGAGCTGCAGGCGTTGCTTCCTGATCTCGTCGAGTTCACGTTGACGCCGTATCTCGGTAGCGCCGACGCGGCGCAGGTAGCTCGCACCGCGTAGGCGGGCGAGAGGACCCCCTCCGTCGCAAATTTTGGGAGGCTCCTCCGGGGGTCCTCCCGCCCGCTGAGCTGGCCGCAGTGAGGTTCACGACTTGATGCGAACGCTATGGCTATGGTTTGGGGGAGACACGAACATACGTTCGTATGGAGATCGCCTGTGTGATTGAGAAGCGACTGGCGATTCCGGCGTGCCCGGGCCGCGGCGGGGGGCCCCGGTCCGGGCACGCAGATCTTTCCGATCCGGTGGCGGCGGCGGAAGCTACGGACGCGATGGTGCGGGCGCTGGAGGGGATCGGGGCCGCGGTCGAGTCCGAGCAGTTCGGCGAGGGCTTCTTCGCGGCAACCGGGCTGCGCGGTCTCTACGGCGGCGACGCGGCGGGGGTGGTTGCCGCGGCTGGGCGGGCAGTGGGAGAGGAGTGGCAGATCGGCGTCGGGCCCACTCGGCTGACGGCTTTCCTTGCCGCCGCCGAATGGCCGCGTCCGGTCCCGGTTGCGGCGCTGCGGACCCGGCTCGGCGTTCCCGAGCGCGAGGCCGAGGAGCTGGTCGAGGCGCTCGAACGGCTTGGGGTGGAGATGCTGCGGGCCTTCAACCGGCTCGCCGCCGATCAGGTTGCCGACCGGTTCGGCCCCCTCGGCCTGCGGGCGCTGCGCCTCTGCCGCGGTGAAGAAGAGCCGTTGCGGCCGCAGGCTCCCCGCGAGGAGCTGGTCGAGGAGATCGAGCTGCCGGAGGGAACGGCGGGCCGGCAGCTCGACCGCGCGCTCGAGCTGCTCGTCGACCGGCTGCTGGCGGCGCCGCAGCGGAAGGGCCGGACCCTGCTCGGGCTGCGGCTCGGGGCGCTGCTCTCCGGCGGCGGCAGCTGGAGCGTCGAACAGGGGCTGGGACGGCCGAGCGCCGCACCGCGGGTTCTGCGCAACGTGCTCGGCCCCCGCCTCGAGGAGCTGCCGGGGCCGGCGCGGACGCTGCGTTTGCAAGCTCTCGGCCTCGGTGCCGCGGCGCGGGACCAGCTCGAGCTCGAGGTCGGCGGCGCCGAGCCGCGGCGGCGCCGGTTGCGGGCCGCGGTGCGCGAGGTGCGCGCCACCCAGGGGGCCGAGGCGCTGCTGAAGATCCTGCCGGTCGATCGCTCCTCGCGCGTGCCCGAGCGCTGGGCGATGTTGACCCCCTACCCCGAGCTCTGATGCCCGGCCTCCGCCGTCTCTACGCCCCCCAACGGGTGGCGGTCAGGACCGACCCCCAGGGCGCCCCGACCCTGGTCGAGGGGACCGCGGTCGAGGCCGTCCGTGAGGAGTGGCTGGTCGAGGACCGCTGGTGGACGCCGCAGCCGCTGCGCCGCCACTACTTCGAGCTGGCGACCGCCGACGGCCGCTCCCTCACCGTCTTCCGCGGCGCCGGCGAACAGCGCTGGTACCGGCAGCGGGCCTGAGGCTGAGGCTCAGGGACTTGGTCATCCATGTACGTCGAGCTGCACGCCCACTCCGCCTTCTCCTTCCTCGACGGCGCCTCCACCCCGATGGAGCTGGCCGCCGCCGCGGCCGCGCAGGGCTACCCCGCCTTCGCCCTCACCGACCATGACGGCGTCTGGGGCTCGATGGAGTTCGCCCACGCCTGCAAGGGCTTCGGCGTCCGCCCGATCACCGGCGCCGAGCTGACGGTCGCCCTTCCTGTCGACGGGACGGAAGTACCCCTATATGGAGGGGAATCGTCCCGTCGGCATCTGACCCTGCTGGTCGAAGACGAGGCTGGGTACCGCAACCTCTGCCGGCTGCTGACCGCGGCCCATGCGCACACGCGCGACAACACGACCCGATCGCAGGCTCAGCCGTGGGCGACCTTTGAGCAGGTGGAGGAGCACGCGGAAGGGTTGGTCTGCCTCTCCGGGTGCGCCCGCGACGGGGCCGTCGCCGGCGCCTTCGAACGCGGCGACACCGCCGCGGGGGAGCGGCTCGCCCGGCGCCTGCGCGACGCCTTCGGCCGCGACCGCTTCCGGCTCGAGCTGCAGCGTCCCTACTGGCGCCGCGACCGCGCCCGCAACCGCTGGCTCTCGCTCCTCGCCGAGCGCCTCGACGCTCCCTGCGTCGCCACCGGCAACGTCCACTCCCACGACCGCCGGCGAGCGCCGCTGCAGGACGCGCTGGTCGCGATCGGCCTCTGCGAGACGCTGGAGGAGTCGGAGCCGCGCCGCCGCGGCAACTCGACCTCGGCCCTGACCTCGCCCGGCGCGATGGCCGCCCGCTTCGCCGAATATCCAGAAGCGGTGGCCGAGAGCGAGCGCCTCGCCGAGCGCCTCCGCTTCGACCTCACCCAGCAGCTCGGCTACCGCTACCCCGGCAGCGAGGATCCGGGGGCCGACGCCGAGCTCGCCCGCATCTGCAACCACCATCTCGGCGAGCGCTACAGCGGCAACGCCCGCCTGCTCGAGGCTCAGTGGCGGCTGGAGGAGGAGCTGGCGATCATCCGCGAGCTCGGCCTCTCCGGTTTCTTCCTCCTCCACCGCGACCTGCTCGAGCTGGCGCGCGAGGTCGCCGCCGAGGTGCGCGGCCCGGAGTCAGCGCGCGGGGTCCTGCCCCCCGGTCGAGGGCGTGGGTCCAGCGTCAGCTCGATCGTCTGCTACCTCACCGGCCTCTCCCACGTCGACCCGGTCGAGGCCGGTCTCTTCTCCGGCCGCTTCCTCAACGAGGAAACGAGCTCGATGCCGGACATCGACCTCGACTTCCCCCGCGACATCCGCGAGGTCCTGATCCCCCGCGCGCACGAGCGCTACGGCCGCGACCGCTCCGCCCTCGTCGCCGCCTTCCCCACCTACCGGCCGAAGGGCGCGATCCGCGACCTCGGCAAGGCGCTCGGCCTGCCCCCAGGCGAGATCGACCGGGTGGCCAAGACCCTCAGCTTCTACGGCGGAGCCGAGGAGATCGAGCGCGATCTGGTCGCCGCGCTCGGGCCGCAGCGCGCGGCCGAGCCGCGCTGGCGGGCGCTGCTGCCGCTGGCCACCGAGATCATGGGCCTGCCCCGCCACTCCTCCCAGCATCCAGGCGGGATGGTGATCTCGACCCGGCCGCTGATCGACGTCTGCCCTGTCGTTCCGGCGGCGATGGTCGGGCGGCAGACGGTGCAGTGGGACAAGGACTCCTGCGCCGACGCCGGTTTCCTCAAGATCGACCTGCTGGGGCTGGGGATGCTCTCGGCGGTCGAGCGCTGCGTCGAGGAGGTCGGCCGTGCCCGCGGCGAGCGCCTCGACCTCTCGCGGGTCCCGCTCGACGACGAGGAGGTCTTCGAATCGATCCGCGCCGCCGAGACCACCGGCGTCTTCCAGATCGAGAGCCGGGCGCAGATGCAGATGCTGCCGCGGACCCAGCCGCGCGATCTCGACGACCTGATCGTCCAGGTGGCGCTGGTGCGCCCAGGGCCGATCCAGGGCGGCGCCGTGCATCCATATATAGAGAGGCGCAAGCTTCGTCGCGAAGACCCGGATTACAAGATTCCCTACGAGCACCCACTGCTGGAGCCGGTGCTGGAGGAGACCCTGGGGACGATCGTCTTCCAGGAGCAGGTGATCGAGGTCGCCATGGCGCTGGCCGGGTTCAGCTCCTCCGAGGCGGAGGGCCTGCGGCGGGCGATGAGCCGCAAGCGCTCCGAGGAGGCGATCGAAGAGCACCGGCGCCGCTTCCTCGCTGGCGCCGCCGCCAACGGGGTTTCCGAAGAGGTGGCCGAAAGGGTCTGGGACAAGATCAAAGGCTTCTCCGGCTTCGGCTTTCCGAAGGCGCACTCGGCCGCCTTCGGCCTGCTCGCCTACCAGTCGGCCTGGCTGCGGATCCACTACGGCCCCGAGTTTCTCTGCTCCTTGCTGAACGAGCAGCCGATGGGCTTCTACCCACCCGACTCGCTGGTCCACGAGGCGCAGCGCCGCGGCATCCGCGTCGCCCCCGTCGACGTCAACCGCAGCAAGGCCCTCTGCCACGTCGAATCTCCTCAGGAGGAGGAGGTCCGGGGCGGCCTGCAGGTGCGGATCGGGCTCGGCTACGTGAAGGGGGTGAAGAGGGAGGAGATGGAGGCGCTGGTGGCCGAGCGCGGGCGCGGCGGTCCATATAAGGGGATCGCCGAACTGGCCTCGCGCGCGGGCGCCGGGCTGCCGAGCTTGGAGCTGCTCGCCTGGGCGGGCGCCCTCGACGGCGTCCCCGCCGACTCCGGCAGCGAGCGGCGCGAGGCGCTCTGGCGGGTCGGGGTGACCGGCGCCGGCCGGGTTGCCGGCCGCGGCACTCAGCTGGCGCTGCCGATGGAGCCGCCCGAGCCGCCCCGGTTGGAGCCGCTGGGAGAGTGGGGAAGGCTGATCGCCGACTATCGCTCGACCGGGATGACGGTGGAGAAGCACCCGATGAAGCTGCTGCGCCCCGGCCTGGATCCGCGCCTGGCCCGCACCTCGGACCTCGAGCGGATCGAGCACGGCTCGGGCGTCGAGGTGGCGGGGATGGTCACCGCCCGCCAGCGACCCGAGACCGCCAACGGCGTCACCTTCCTCCTGCTCGAGGACGAGCGTGGCTCGGTCAACCTCGTCGTCCCGCCACCGGTATACGAGCGCCACCGCCCCCTCGTCCGCACCGCCCCTCTGATCCGCGCCCGTGGCCGCCTCGAGCGCCGCGAAGGCACCGTCAACGTCCTCGTCAGCGACCTCGCGCCGCTGCAGGGGCGCCCGCCGACGGCGGCGGACGGAACCGATCCGCGTCCCCTGCCCGGGGGTCGCGAGCAGGCGGTCGCCGAGCTACGTGCGGTCGCGCCCGCCGGCCACTGCTTCGGCGGGCGTGGGTGAGACCTCGGCCAGCCGAGCCCAGAGCGACGAATGCGATCGCTCGAGCCAATCCTGAATCAGGCCTTGGTCCCCTTCGACGTGAAGGCCCTCAACGCAGCGCCCGTTGAGGAAGGCATCTCCCAACGTCGAGACACTCCCCTGGGCGCGCACGTCCAGCTCGGCCGGCGGAGCCGCGCAGACGATCACCTGCCCCTCCGGACCGATTCTCGCCCAGACCTCTTCGCGCTCGCTGGAGCCATCGTCCACGGGCACGATGTCGATCCCAAAGCTCTTCTCCGCGTACTCGGGCAGCGCCACCAGGGGCAGGATCGTCCGCAGCAGCCCCCCGGCCTCACGCGGCGTCAGTCCGGCGCCCCCATTTGAGACGACGTAGCGTCGGCGCCATCGCCCGACCGCAGCGACCAGCGCCATCGCCCGCCGCGCCTTGTCAGTGAGCGAGTAGCTGCGCCCGTTACCCGCGGAGGAAGATTCGTGGAGGAAGCCCGCGATCGCGAACAATCCCGCCCGCCGGTTCACCTGGTGATAGCTGAGCCCGTGGTCGCCTCGTGCCAGCTCGGTCGGCGACTTCGGCCCGCTGTTCAGCTGCTCGAGCATCCCCGATTCCCAGAGGTCGGCCAACAGCGCCAGCGAGCTCCAGGCGTGGGCGTCGAGTTCGCCGTTGTTCATCCGCGTCAGGGAGGCATCCGCGTAGGCATGGACCAAGTCGTGGAGCTCGCGGCCGCAGGGCTCGGTGAGGCTGTGCACGACCTTTGAGGGAACCCCCGGCTCCTCTTCGCGCGCGATCACCCCGAGGCCGGCCAACTTGCCGGAGTACCGGTAGACCGTCCGCGGCGTGTACCCCGGCACTCGCCTGGTCAGCTCCTTCGTCCGCAACGGACCGTCGCCGAGCGCCATCAGAATCGGCCCGGTGGCACCGGCGCCCAGCACCCGCAGGACGTCGGCAGTAGTGAGTTCCCCGATGAGGGAGCCCCCGTCCACCTCCTCCTGCAACCCTGAAGCCGCTTCTGCCACTTGCTGAACTCCCCCTAGTTCTGTCTCGGGTTTGCCCGAGTTCCGGCTCAGAATAGATCTCCACCAATCGGTTCTTTCAACCCGGCCGGGTGACACTTATTGCGAATAGAAGCTGTCCCCCGGCCGCTGCTAGCTTCGTTTTCATGCCGCCGTTCAGCCGCGGAACCGAATCGTCCGAGGATTTGCTGCCGAAAGCCCGCGCCGGGAACGAGGCCGCCTTCGCACAACTGACCGAGCCCTATCGTCGCGAGCTGCACGCGCACTGCTACCGGATGCTCGGCTCGCTCCACGACACCGAGGAAGCGATGCAGGAGGCGATGCTGCGGATCTGGCGAGGGCTGGACCGTTTCGAGGGTCGGAGCTCTCTGCGCGCCTGGCTCTACAGGATCGCCACCAACACCTGCCTGGACTCGATCGCCCGCCGCAAGCGTCGCTTGCTGCCGGAGGATTACGCGCCCAAGGCCGACCCGAATCTGCCGCCGGGGGAGCCGGTCGCCGAGGGGGCCTGGATCGAGCCCTACCCCGACGAGGCGCTTGAAATTCCCGACGGCTACGCCTCCCCCGATGCCCGCTATGAAGAACGCGAGGCCCTGGAGCTGGCCTTCGTTGTGGCGATGCAGCACCTCTCGCCGCGCCAACGCGCGGCTCTGATCCTGCGCGAGGTTCTTGGCTTCTCCGCCAAGGAAGTCGGCGAGACGCTGGAGACCTCGGTGCCCTCCGTCAACAGCGCCCTGCAGCGCGCCCGCGAAACGATCGACCGGCGCCTGCCCGACCGCAGCCAGCAGGCAACGCTGCGCGCCCTCGGCGACGCCCGCATGAAGGAGATCGTCGAGGAGTACATGGAGGCGATGCGAACGGGAGACGTCCAGCGCGTCGTCTCGATGCTGACCGAGGACGTCTCCTGGTCGATGCCGCCGCTGGCCAGCTGGTATGGCGGGATCGACGAGGTCGAGGTATTCCTCCGCACCAAGCCGCTCTGCGGCGAGTGGCAGTGGCGACACCGCGCCGCCACCGCCAACGGCCAGTTAGCGGTCGGCACCTACACCTGGCTCGAGGCGGAGAGGACCCATGTCCCCTTCTCCCTCGACGTCATCACCCTCGAGGGCGACCGGATCAAGGAAGTGACGGCGTTCGTCGTCAGGCCGGCCGACACCACTGATGGCTACCAGCGCTGGCCCGACCGAAACGCCGACCCCCGCCGGGTCGATGCTGTCTTCCGGCGATTCGGCCTGCCGGACCACGTCGACTGAATCGCTAAAAGCGCTCCGGTTGCCAGAGCGTCTCGTGGAGAGCCTCGAGGCAGTCGACGACGAGCCTCTCGTCGTCACCCACCAGCACCTTCTCCATCCTGCCGTCGAGGATCGCCGGAATCCAGGCCTCGACCCTGCCCCGCCCCTGGCCGCCGACCGAGGAATCGATCTCGGCACAGGTGTGGAGGGTGCCGTCGCCTTCCACCTCCAGCCAGACCTTCTCGCTCTCGGAGTCCGGCTCGTCGTCCCGACTGAGGACGCAGAGGCATAAAGACTTTCCGGCATGGTCCGGCACCCGCACCAGCGGCAGCGCCACTCGCAGCAGCGTCGCCATCTCCTTCGCGGTCATCCCTTCTTCGTCCTCGGCGACGACGTGGTGGTGGCGCCAGCGAGCGATTCCTGCGATCAGGCCCATGGTCCGCCGGGTCTTCTGCGTGAGTTCGTAGTTGCGACGCCGCCCCGGCCCCTCGTGCTCTGCGAGCAAGCCGGCCGTCTTGAACAGACCGGCACGCCGGTTCACCTGGTGGTAACTGAGGTTGTGCGACCCGCGGGCCATCTCGGTCGGCGAGCGTGGCTCGCAGCTCAGTTCGTCAACCATGCCGGCCTCCCAGAGGTCGGCCAAGAGGCCGAGCGAAGCCCAGGCGTGGGCGTCGATCCGGCCGTCGGGAAGGCGGGTGAGCGAGGCGTCGGCAAAACGGTTTACAAGGGTGTGGAGCTCGGTCCCGCAGGGATCGGTGAGGGTGTGCACGACCTTCGAGGGGACCCCGGGCTCTTCTTGGCGCTCGACGATGTCGAGGTCGGCCAGCTTCCCGGCGTAGCGGTAGATCGTCCGCGGGGCGTACCCCGGCACCCGTTCGGTGAGTTCCTTGGTGCGGAGCGGCCCTTCCCCGAGGGCCATCAGGATCGCGCCCGTGGCCCCGGCGCTCAGCAACCGCAGGACATCCGCGGTCGAAGCTTCGGCAACGCAGGCATCCTCGCGCTGCGCCGGTTCCATCTGCACCTCCGAGAGTCCAGTCGTCATGCTCCTCCTTTGAGTTAGAGCAACCGCACCTACGACTGGTGCTGTTCAGGTACCCGATGATCTCGCCTTCAATCGGCCTAAGAAGAAGATCGCCGCTCGCTAGGGTGGAGTTGTCCCTTCTCTCGCCGCCTCTTTCTCTCCCGCGGCGATGAGTTTCCCCCAGTCCCGGAGTCTCAACCTGCATGAACACGACTGAGCACGACAGAACCCGTTGGCTTGCCCTCTACGTCCTCTGCGCGGGGATGCTGATGATCGTCCTCGACGCGACGATCGTCAACGTCGCCCTGCCCTCGATCCAGGACGATCTCGGCTTCTCGCAGAACAACCTTGCCTGGGTGATCAACGCCTACATGATCCCCTTCGGCGGCCTGCTGCTGTTGGCGGGACGGATGGGCGATCTGCTCGGGCAGCGGCGCATCTTCCTCTTCGGGTTGGCGATCTTCACCGCCGCCTCGCTCGTTTGCGCGATCTCGCAGTCACAGGAGATGCTGGTCGGCGCGCGGTTCATCCAGGGGATCGGCGGCGCCCTCGCCTCGGCCGTGATCCTGGGGATGATCGTGACGATGTTCCCCGAGCCGGCGGCGCAGGCGAAAGCGATCGGCGTCTACGGCTTCGTCGCTTCTGCCGGCGGCTCGATCGGGCTGCTGCTGGGAGGCGTCCTCACCGACGCGATCAGCTGGCACTGGATCTTCCTCATCAACCTGCCGATCGGTGTCCTCACCGCCTTCCTGGCCCTGCGGCTCGTCGCCAATCCCGAGGGGATCGGCCTCGGCGCCGGTGCCGACTACCCCGGCGCGGTGCTGCTGACCAGCTCCCTGATGCTCGGCGTGTTCACGATCCTGCAGATCGAGAACTGGGGTTGGGGCGACAGCCGCACGCTCCTGCTCAGCGCGATCTCGGCGGTGCTGCTGGCGCTCTTTATCTTCCGCCAGGCCCGGATCGAGAACCCGCTGATGCCGCTGCGCCTTTTCCGCTCCCGCAACGTCGCCGGCTCCAACGTCCTCCAGGCGCTGCTCGTTGCCGGCATGTTCGGGATGTTCTTCCTCGGTGCGCTCTACCTCCAGCGGGTGCTCGGGTACAGCCCGCTCGAGGTCGGCCTCGCTTTCCTGCCGACCACGATCGTCATGGGCGGTCTCTCGCTCGGCTTCTCGGAAAAGCTGATCATGCGCTTCGGCCCGCGGACGACCCTGATCCCCGGCGTCAGCCTCGTCGTCGTCGCCCTGCTCCTCTTCGCCCGCACGCCGGTCGACGGCAACTACCTGACCGACCTGCTGCCGCCCTTCCTCTTGATCGGGATCGGCGTCGGCACCTCGTTCCCCTCGATCATGACCCTCGCCATGTCGGGAGCCACCCCGGAGGACGCCGGCCTCGCCTCCGGCCTGGTCAACACCAGCATGCAGGTCGGCGGCTCGATCGGCTTGGCAGTCCTGGCGACCCTCTCCACCGAGCGCACCAACTCCCTGCTCGCCGACGGCGAGGGGCAGCTGCAGGCGCTCAACTCCGGCTACCACGTCGCCTACCTGATCGGCGCCGGATTGGCGGCGATCGCCGTGGCAATTGCCGTCTTCGTCCTGCGCGCGCCGGCACCGATGGAGATGCCCGCAGCTCAAGAGGAGGCCGGGCCCGAGCCCGCCTATCAAGAGGCAACCTGACCATGCAGCCGGAGAAGAAGCCGGTCAACTGGCGCGCCTGGCTGGTGGGCATCCTCAGTGCCCTCGTCCTGATCGTCGCTTTACAGAACTCGCAGGAAGTCAGCTTCGACGTCCTCTTCGCCAGCTTAGAAGCCCCACTGATCGTGATCATCCTGCTGGCGGCGGCGATCGGAGTGCTGATCGGCTACATCGCTCCGCTCGTGCGGCGCCACCGTCGCGAGGATCGACACCACAGCTCCTGATCTTTTAAGCTTCCCTGTGCAAAGGGAGCGAGGGAGAGGCAGATGAGCGTTCTTCAGGACCAGATTCCGCAGGATTGGTACGCGACCGCGTTCACCGGGATGAGCGCCGAGATGGCCTGGACCGAGAGGACTGCGTCGGAAATCAAACGGGCCCTGACGATGCTGCGCCCGCAGGGCGGCGAGCGGATCCTTGACCTCGCCTGCGGCACCGGCCGCCACTCGCTGGAGCTGGTCCGCCACGGCTTCTCCGTGGTCGGCGTCGAGATCGGCGAGGAGCTCGTCGAGATTGCCCGGCGCGAGGCCGCTGAGCAGGGCCTTGAAGCCGAGTTCATCCAGGGCGACCTGCGTGAGCTCGATTATGAGGCTGAGTTCGACATCGTCCTCAACCTGAACGACGGCGCCGTCGGCTACTTCGAGAGCGACGAGGAGAACCACCGCACCTTCGAGGTGATCGCGCGGGCGCTCAAGCCCGGCGGACGGAACCTGATCCAGGTTCCCAACGTCCTCTACGCCCGGGCCCATCTACCGCAGCGCTCCTGGATCCCGAGCTCCAGCATGGTCGAACTGGTCGAGCATCGCTGGAACAAGAAGGAGCGCTACATGGAAGGCGCGATGATCCCGCTCAAGTTCGGCGAGGTCCTCGAGGACCTCGACAAGCGGATCGAATTCCGCCAGCGCCTCTACGACGTCGACGAGCTCCGCGAGATCTACGGCTCCGTCGGGATGGACCTGGAGCGCGTCTTCCACGGCAACGGCCGGCCGAAGGAGCCGACCGACGCCCAGTTCGAGATCTTCGCCTCCGCGCGGAAGCCCTAGAACCGAGGGCGCAGATCGGCGCCCTCGATTTCTTGACAAATTTTTGGCCAACCCCTACGGTGCCTGTCCGGGTTCATTTAGGTACCAGGGAGGACAGGGGATATGACCAAGGCTCTTATTCGGTGGGAGACCACGCTCGCAATCGCGCTGGGCGCGCTCCTCCTCGGCTGGAGCGCGACCTCCGCACTCGCCGCGGAGGATCCGTACGAATACAACCCCCTCTTCTCCCTGATGGGGAACTGCGACACGTCCCAGGTCGACTCGGTGCCCGACCCGGGCTGTCCAGCAGGCGCTCATCCCGGCCGCTTCAACACCCCGACGAGCGTTGCCATCGACTCCTACGGCAACGAGTACGTCGCGATATACGAGGAAGAAGGGAAAAAAGGGCGGATCGACATCTTTGATGACGAAGGCTTCTTCATCACTGAGATCCCGGATCCGAACGGGCCCTTCAGCATCGCCGTGGACGAAGACGGCATCCTCTACGCCCTTGAGCGGACCGGTTCGGCCGCCGCGGTAATGGCGAAGTACGAACCAACGACGTACGAACCCGAGACGGGCAACATCGAGTACGACACGTCGGTCAAACCTCGACAGATAGTCGAGCCCGAAGGCCCAGACGTGGGGGTGGGCAGCATCGCAGTCGACGTCAAAACCGGCCACGTTTTCATGACCGATTGGGGCGTCACGGTCCGGGAATATGGATCAGCCGCAGAAGGCAACGTTCTGCTGCACACGATCACCAACGAAAAGCTCCACCGAACGGTTGGTGTCGCGGTCGATGCGGAACGACGCCGGCTCTACGCCAGCAACTGCCGTGATGCAAGCACCTCGTTCATCACGGAATGTGGCGTGTTGGTTTTTGAACTTCCATCCATCGACGCAAATCCGAGCGACCCCTTCTCCTATCCCCTGCTCGAAGAAATCTACGGCGAAGACACGCCGCAGGGGCAATTCTTCGCGGAGAAGGCCCAGAACTCGATCGCCGTCGATGAAGAAACGGGGCACTTCTTCGTAGACGACATTCAAGCGACCCGTCACATCTATGAATTCGGTGCGGACTACGAATACCTCTCGACGATCGACCAGCCCTTCCTCACCAACGTGTTCCTCCATCAGATGGCGGTGAGCAATGCTCCCCTCAATCCGGACGCTGCAAATCGCCACTTCCTCTTTGTCCCGATCATGGCGCCCTATCACGAGGTCTTCGCGTTCAACCCCCCGAGCGAATGCCCGCCGACCGTGGAAACGACGGAAGTCGGGAACGTCGGGGAACGGGAAGCCGAACTCAGGGCGCAGATCGACCCCTGTGGTGGATCGACCCAATATACGGTCGAAATTGAACAAGCCGGTACTGGCATCGGCCGGGTAGTCGGTGGCGGCACCATCTCCGGGAACCAGCCGCGGCGGGTGATCGCCTCCGCCGCCGGCCTGCTTCCAGGGACCGAATACAGCTTCCGGGTGCTTGTTGCCAACGGCAAAGGAAACGACTCCGGAGAAGGGTTGTTCGCCACCTATTCCGACGCAGAAATAGCCGGCGACTGCCCCAACCAGGTGTTCCGAGTCGGCCTCTCCGCATCGCTGCCGGATTGCCGCGCCTATGAGCTGGTCACTCCGGCCGACACGAACGGTCGCCCGCCGAAGGGGCTCAACAACGGCAACGGCGACGCGTTTGCGACCTTGGCGGTTTCTCCCTCGGGAGAAACCGCCTCTTTCCAAACCGAGGGAGGCACTCTTCCGGGAATGGAAGGCACCGGAGCCTTCAACGGTGACTCCTACCGCTCCACCCGCGGTGCTGGCGGGTGGAGCACCGTGGCCACCGGCCCTAACGGAACTGAAGCCAGCGCTCCGAGCGTAGGAAGCGCATCGCTGGACCAGGGCTACCAGTTCTGGACTGCTGTCGGGGAAGGTTCGGCCGTGATCGCCGAACCCACCCACTACATTCGCTACCCAGATGGGCATTCCGAGCTGGTAGGCCAAGGGAGCCTCGGCACCGATCCCGATGCGGTCGGAAGGTTCATTGCGGAGAACGGGACGCACATCGTGTTCACCAGTAGGGTTCCGCTTGAGCCGAAAGCGCCGGCGGGCAGCCGGGTCTCTGTTTATGACCGTACCTCGGACGGCGTCACGCATCTGGTCTCGTTGCTGCCCGGCAATGTGACCTCGCCAACCGATGACGATGCGGTCTACGCGGGGGTGTCCGCGGACGGAAGCAGTATCGCCTTCCGGATCGGGACGATCCTCTATCTCAGAGTCGACAACAACGTGACCTATGAAGTCGGTGAGGATGTTGAATTCGCCGGCATCAATGCCACGGGGGATCGCACCTTCTACGTGGAAGACGGCGATCTGTTCGCTCTCGACAGCTCCACCGGGGAAAGGATTCGGTTTACCTCAGTTGGTAATGCCACCGTTGTCAACGTGGCGCCGGATGGTTCACGAGCCTACTTCGTTTCAACCACCGCCATCTCAGGTGCCGGCGAAAATCCCCTTGGCACCTTGCCCAAAGCGGGCAAACGCAACCTCTACCTCTCGCACGAAGGAGAGGTCAGCTTCGTCGGCATCGTCACGCCGGGGGATGTCGAAGGTGAACCCGCAGATGCCCCGGCGATCATCGGACTCGGCCGCTGGACCAGCGCCCCCGTTCGTAATGGTCGTCTAGCGGAAGACCCCTCGCGGGTGAATCCCGACGGATCCGTCCTCTTGTTCCAGTCCCGGGCCGACCTGACCGGATACGGCAGCGGCGGAGTTCCTCAGGTCTACCGCTATGACAGCGCTGGGAACCGCCTCCACTGCATCTCGTGCAATCCGACCAGGAGTGTGGAAGGAGGAGCGACCCTCCAGAGCTTCGAGACCGCTCAGGGCACCCCCCCGCCCTTCTTCTCCTACGGCTTCGTGCCGAACCTGCGGGCTGACGGGGCGCGGGCCTTCTTCCAGTCGGAGGAAGCGCTTGTCTCGACCGACACGGACCACGTCCAGGACATCTATGAGTGGGAGGAGCAGGGTGTCGGGAGCTGTACCCGGCCCGGCGGCTGCGTCTACCTGATCTCGTCAGGCCACAGCAGCAAAGATAATTTTCTCTACGGCATCAGCGCCACCGGGGATGACGTCTTCTTCACCACGGAGGACATCCTGGTCTCTGGCGATGAAAGCACGGTCTCGATCTATGACGCTCGAGTGAACGGGGGCTTCCCCAGTCAGATCGCGGCCGATTGCGTCGGCGAAGGCTGTCGACCGGGAATCGGCGCCACGCCCCATCTGTCAACGCCCGGCAGTGCGGTTACGGGCGCGAAGGACAACGTACGGCAAAAGAAGGTCCGCCACTGTCCGAAGGGGAAAAGAAAGGTGAAGCGTAGGGGGAAGGTCAGGTGCGTGAAAAAGCATCACAAGCACCGACATCACAGGAGCAACAAGGGGGGCAAGAAATGAGGCAGGGACGACGCTGTTTTCTGCTTTGCGCATTGATTCTTGGCGGCCTCATGGCCCCCCTCTCGGCTGCGAGCGCTGCAACTGGCAACTACGGGGTCGAAAGCGCTGCGGCCGCGCTTTCAACCACCCAGGCCGGAGCCCACGCCGACTTCACCGTCAGCTTCAAGCTCTTCGGTGAAGGCACGGAACCGAACGGCAAGACCAAGGACGTGATCGTCACCCTGCCGCCAGGTTTGATCGGCAATCCTCAGGGTTTTCCGCGCTGCAGCGTCGCCCAGCTCGGTGAATTGCCCGCCGACAGCAAATGTCCGCAGGACGCCCAGGTAGGGATAGCGCAGCTGACCCTCGGCGGAGGGATCAACGGGACGGTGTTTGAGCCGGTCTACAACATGTATTCCCCTGGCGGGGACATAGTGGCTCGCTTTGGACTGTTCGCTGGGCCCTACCCGTCGGTGATCAACGTCCGAGTCAATCCAGTCGACTATTCCTTGATCGCGAAGGTCGAAGGAGCTCCGGCGGCGGCCCAGCTGATCTCCGCAGCCACCACTTTCTGGGGAGTGCCCGCCTCCCCCATCCATGACGGGTTGCGCCTTACGCCCGACGAAGCGCTTCATGGAGAATCTCCAGCTGGCGGCCGGGCTTCCGAACAACCCGAACGCCCGTTCCTCAGCAACCCCACGGAGTGCGGCGTCAGTCGCCCCATCACGGTGACCGCCATCAGCTATCAGGCGCCGGCGAGCCCCTCGACCGAGGAAGCCGATTTCCCGGTGATCTCCGGCTGCGACAAACTCTCTTTCAACCCGGTCTTCCAAGCAGTCCCGACGAATCCGGAAGCCGCTGCCCCTACCGGGCTCGAAGCGGTACTAGAGATCCCGCAGAGTGAAGCCCCCAAAGACCTCGCCACCGCCACGCTCAAGAGCGCCCGGGTGACGTTGCCGGAGGGGTTCACGGTGAACTCCG
The DNA here is from genome assembly GCA_035688955.1 of Solirubrobacterales bacterium. Lineage (GTDB taxonomy): Bacteria > Actinomycetota > Thermoleophilia > Solirubrobacterales > 70-9 > VAYN01. Next base: position 23,045 of record DASSMJ010000055.1, read on the forward strand.
CCGCAGCCGACGGCCTGGAGGGCTGTAACCCCGAGCAGGTCGGTTTCGGAACGACCGATGTCGCCCACTGCCCCGATGCGGCAAAGCTCGGATCGGCGGAACTCGATGTGCCGGCGCTGGAACGCACGCTGCACGGCGCGGTCTACCAGCGCACGCCTGAACCCGGCCATCTGTTCCGGTTTTGGCTGGTCACCGACGAACAGGGCGTCCACCTGAAGTTGCCGGCGGAAATCGAAGCCAACCCGCTGACTGGTCAGCTGACGACCGTCTTCTCGGGAATTGCATCCCTAGGCGGGAATCCGCAAGTGCCGTTCGAAGAGCTGCGATTGCACATCTTCGGCGGGCCGCGGGCTCCCCTGGCTACCCCTTCCAGTTGCGGTACCTATTCCACCGCCTACTCCTTCGCCCCTTGGTCGGGGAAGCCGCCGGCGAGCGGCGCCGCGCCGATGCAGATCACTTCTGGCTGTGGCAAGGGCGGCTTCAACCCGAAGCTGCAGGCCGGGACTGTCAGCCCTCGCGCCGGCAGCTTCAGCCCCTTCACGATGACCCTGACCCGTCAGGACGGAGAAGCCAACCCCGAGACTCTGGCCGTCCACCTCCCGCAGGGGCTCCTGGCCAAGCTTGGCGGTGTTCCCCTGTGCCCTGAGGCATCGGCTGGATCGGCGGACTGCCCCTCCGGTTCCCAGGTCGGCACCCTTGCGGCGGCGACGGGAGTCGGCGGCGCGCCTTTGTGGATCCCTCAGCCTGGGAAAGCACCTACGGCCGTTTATCTGGCCGGGCCCTACAAGGGAGCGCCATACAGCGTCATCACCCGCGTGCCCGCGCAGGCCGGGCCTTTCGACCTCGGCACCGTCGTCAACCGCGCCGGCATATACGTGGACCCGGAATCGGCAACGGCGACGATCAAAACCGACCCGCTGCCGCAGATCCTGGAAGGCGTTCCAGTCCTCTACCGCACGGTGCACGTCGATGTCGATCGTAAGAACTTCACGCTGAATCCGACCGGCTGCGCCGCGAAGGAGATCAAGGCAACGGTGACGGCGGTGAACGGCGCCACCGCGACTCCCTCCGACGGGTTCCAGGCCACCAACTGCGCGAAGCTCGCCTACAAGCCGAAGTTGAAGCTGACCCTCAAGGGAGCCACTCGCCGAACGGGTCATCCCGCGACCAAGGCTGTGCTTACCCAGGGCAAGGGCCAGAGCAACACTGCCGCCGCAACCGTGATCCTGCCTTCCAGCGAGTTCATCGACCAGAACCACATCAACAACCCCTGCACCCGGGTTCAGTTCAACGCCGGCAAATGCCCCAGGCTTTCGATACTGGGGCGCGTGACGGCCGTCACGCCGCTTCTGGATCAGCCCCTCAAGGGGCCGGTCTACTTCCGCTCGAACGGCGGCGCTCGCGAACTCCCGGACATCGTCGCCGACCTTCGTGGCCCGATTCACGTCACGCTCGTGGGCTTCGTGGATGCCGTCCACAAGAAGGGCTCCGAAGTCAGTCGAATCCGGACTCGCTTTGCGAACGTCCCGGACGCCCCCGTCACGAAGTTCACGATGAACCTCTTTGGCGGCCCCAAGCGAGGGCTGCTCGTCAACAGCCGCGATCTCTGCAAAACCGGTCGTAGGGCGAAGATCCGACTTTTGGCCCAAAACGGGCGTGTTCAAGAGTCGAATTCCCGGCTGAGGACCAGCTGCGGCAAGCACGGCTAGGGAAGTTCCCAACTTGCCTTAAGTCTTCTTGACTATTGCGAACCCACCTGTTAGAAATACGGGTGTCGGGCAGGTAGTGCCCGACATGCAGCAGGGGTAGGACGCACCAAGCGTCTCGTGCTTCGAGTCGACTCGAGGACGACGCCTGCTGCTTGGGAAAACAAACTGGCGCACTGAGCGCCGGATCAAGGAGAAATAATGAAGTACGCAAAGATCCTCGGTCTTGCCGCGTTGGCCCTGACCGCCTTCATGGCGTTCGCGGGCACTGCTTCGGCGACCCGTGTTACATCGCCGGCTGGCACCCTTTACACAGGCACGATCAAAGCTACATCGACCGACACGAAACTGACCAACAGCTCGACCATCGGCACGATCAGCTGTGAACACTCCGAAGTCGAAGGCACCGTGACGAGCCACGGTTCGGCCGCCACAGCTATTGGCAGCCTCAGCAAGCTCACCTTCACCAAATGCACCGGTGGCGAACCTACATCTCCTGTAGTCACCCGGGGCACCCTTGAAGTTCACCTGACCACCGCGCCGAACGGTACAGCTACATCTAATGGCGCCGAAGTCATCGTTCACAAAACCCTCGTCGGCAGCTGCACCTTCAAGACCAAAAACACCGACATCGGTACGTTCACAGGCGGAACCCCCGCCAAACTGGACATCGGCTCCTCGCCGATCCCGCAGGAAAGCGGCAACTTCTTCTGCCCGGCTTCTGCGACCTGGACTGGTAACTACACTGTCACCAGCCCCGGGACCCTGCTCGTTTCGTAGGTTCCTGATGCATTAGCCGCGCTTGGTGCGGCAAGGGCGCAACTGCCTCAGGGCAGTTGCGCCCTTTTTTATACCTGCTTATAGAAGAAACGGCGCAGCGACGCCGGCCCAAGGAGGAATCATGAACTACGCAAAGCTGTTCGCCCTTGCGGCGATGGCCCTAACTGTCCTCATACCGTTTGCGGGCACCGCTTCGGCGTCACGAGTCACATCTCCGCCTGGCACGCTTTACACAGGAACGATCAAAGCTACATCGACCGACACGAAATGGACCAACAGCTCGACCATCGGCACGGTCAGCTGTGAACACTCTGAAATGGTAGGGACTGTCAAAGGCCACGGCTCGAGTGCCACAGCTATTGTCAGCCTCAGCACACTCACCTTCAGCAAATGCACGGGTGGCGAACCTACATCGCCTGTTGGCTTCCCGGGTTCCCTCGAACTGCACCTGACCACCGCTCCGAACGGCACAACTACATCTTCCGGCGCGGTAGTGATCATCCACAAAACCCTTGTCGGGAGCTGCAGCTTCAGAACCAACGAAAAACCGGCGGACATCGGTACGTTCACAGGCGGCACCCCTGCCAAACTTGACATCGGCTCCTCTCCGATCCCGCAGGGCAGCAACAACATGTTCTGCCCGTCTTCTGCGAACTTGAGCGGAACTTACACCTTCACCTCCCCCGGTTCCCTGCTTCTGTCGTAGCGGCCACGCCAGGTAAAGCCTCGGCGGGGAAAGGCGCAGGCGCCCTCGGCGGTTGCGCCTTTCATTACCAGCCGAGTGACTATATGCGCAAGAAGTCTTGTGCAGCGTCTCCCTGGATGGTTGTATCCCATCAGCGGCGTGAGAGCCGCTGCAGGCGGGAGCTGAGCCAAAGCTCGGCAGAAAACCCCCTGCCTCAAGGCAACCTCGACGCCAATGCGTCGGACCCAAGGAGAGATGATGAAATACGGAAAGCACCTGGTCGCGGCCGCGCTAGCCCTGACCGCCTTCCTGGCGTTCGCTGGCGTAGCGTCTGCTACGACCGTGACATCGCCGGCCGGCACGGCCTTTACAGGCACGATCAAAGCTACATCGACCGATACGAAACTGACCAACAGTGCGACCATCGGTACGGTCAGCTGTGAACACTCCGAAGTTGAAGGCTTGGTCACAAGCCACGGGGGGGCGTCGACAGCATTCGGTGACATCACGAAGCTGACGTTCACCAAATGCTCTGGCGGAGAACCTACATCGCCTGTAACCACCAGGGGCACCCTGGAAGTTCACCTGACCACCGCTCCGGATGGGACAGCTACATCTAACGGCGCCTCGGTGACCGTGCATAAAACCCTTGTCGGTACCTGCACCTTCATCACCAAAAACACCGACATCGGGACGTTCCTGGGCGGAACTCCCGCGCACTTGGCAATCGGCTCCTCGCCGATCCCGCAGAGCAGTGGCAACTTCTTCTGCCCCTCCTCAGCGACCTGGACCGGTAACTACACTGTCACCAGCCCTGGGACCCTGCTGGTCTCGTAATCGCTGCAGCACCGCAGATCGTGAGGCACGGGCGCAACCACTCCACCGGAGGGTTGCGCCTACGTTTAGGGCCCGCACCGCCACAGTTCAGTGCGGCACGGCGTTGACCTGCACCCGATTCTCGAGTGACTGTATGCGCAAAAGGTCTTGCGCGATCATCGGGCGGGTGCTTTTATCCCAACAGCGGCTTTCACGGCCGCCGCAGGGGGCGCCAAGGCATGTGCTTTGGAGTGAAACGCCCGCTGCCTTAAGACAGAACCGGCGCAGATGCGCCGGACTCAAGGAGAAATGATGAAATACGCAAAGTTCCTGGCCCTGGCCGCGACGGCCCTGGCCGCTCTGATGGCATTTGCTGGGGTTGCCTCGGCGACGACACTCACATCGCCTGCCGGCACCACCTTTACAGGTACGCTCAAAGCATCGTCGAGCGAAACCACGCTCACCAACAGTTCTACCATCGGCACGATTAAATGCACCAAATCCGAAGTTGAAGGGCCCGTAACAAGCCACGGCACCGGAAAAACAGTGTTCGGCGACGTTTCGAAGCTCACCTTCACAGAATGCACCAATGGCGAACCCACAGATCCGGTTGTCAAAGGCGGGACCCTGGAACTTCACTGGACCAGCGGGTCGAACGGAACAGTGACATCATCGGGCGCTGAAGTGATCATTCACAAAACCCTCGTCGGCAGCTGCACCTTCAAGACCAACAACACCGACATCGGTCAGTTCACAGGCGGCACCCCCGCTAAACTGGACATTGAATCTGCGGCGATCCCGCAGGAAAGCACCAATTTCTTCTGCCCGACCAGCGCGACCTGGAAAGGCAGCTACACCGTCACCAGTCCTGGGACCCTGCTTGCCGACGCCTAGGTCCTAGCAGTAGGTTGCATTAAGCAGCAGTGGGCGCAGCCGCCGTTTGGCGGCTGCGCCCTTTTGTTTCGGCCCCCAGGTCGGGCCTCGCAGTAGTGACGAGCCCACCTTGCGAAACCTCCTGGATGCTCGACCAGTGGACGGTACCCGGGCGGGCATTTGCGAGTGACGGAATACGCAAAAGAGCTTGTATAGGAACAGGCGGGGTGCTTCACTTGGGCTGCGGCTTCTACAAGCCGTCGCAGGGGATTTGGCCATCCATCGGCCGCATTCACTGCCATGTTGAAAGACAAGTCGGCGCAGATGCGCCGGACTCAAGGAGAAATGATGAAATACGCAAAGTTCCTGGCCCTGGCCGCGACGGCCCTGGCCGCCCTGATGGCATTTGCTGGGGTTGCCTCGGCGACGACACTCACATCGCCAGCCGGCACCACCTTCACAGGCACGCTCAAAGCGTCGTCGAGCAATGCGACGCTGACCAACAGCTCGACCATCGGCACGATCAAATGTGCGAAATCCGAAGTCGAAGGGAACGTCACAAAACACGGCACTGGTGTCACAGTGTTCGGTGACATCACGAAGCTGACCTTTACAGAATGCACCGGCGGCGAACCGACAGATCCGGTTGCCAAACCGGGCACCCTGGAACTCCACTACACCAGCGGATCGAACGGAACAGTTACATCCTCTGGCGCTGAAGTGATTATCCACAAAACCCTTGTGGGCACCTGCGTCTTCAAGACCAACAACACCGACATTGGTCAGTTCACAGGCGGAACCCCTGCCAAACTGGACATCGAAGGTGTCATCCCGCAGGAAAGCAGCAATTTCTTCTGCCCGCCCAACGCGACCTGGTCCGGCACTTACACCGTGACCAGCCCTGGGACCTTGCTCGTTAACGCATAGGTTCTGGCATGAAGTTGCGGCACGCAGCACAGGGGCGCAATCGCATTTGCGGTTGCGCCCTCTTCGTTTCGCACTCGGGCCTGGCACGACGTCAGGCGCTCAAGTAGCGGATCAGCTCATCTGCTTGCTCCGCCGGCTGCACTTTGCAGGAGTCGCCTCGGCGGCGACACTTACATCGCCGGCCGGCACCACCTTCACAGGCACGATCAAAGGGTCGTCGAGCAACACGAGACTGACGAACAGCTCAACCTTCGGCACGATCGGGTGTGGTAGATCTGAAGTCGAAGGGAGCATCACAAAACACGGCACGAACGTCACAGCCCTCGCTGACATCACGAAGCTGACCTTCACAGAATGCACCGGCGGGAAACCGACAGATCCGGTGGTCAAACCGGGCACCCTCGAACTTCACTACACCAGCGGGTCGAATGGGACAGTGACAGCATCCGGTGCCGAAATCATCATGCACGAAACCATTGTCGGCACCTGCGTCTTCAAGACCAACCAGACCGACTTCGGCCAGTTCACAGGCGGCACTCCCGCGAAACTGGACATCGAATCTGCGCCGATCCCGCAAGAAAGCGGCAACTTCTTCTGCCCGTCTAGCGCAACCTGGAATGGCTCTTACACGTTCATCAGTCCCGGGACCTTGCTTGCCGACGCATAGGTTCTGGCATTAAGAGCGCGGAGCCGTCTAGCGGGTCAGACGGTGGGCCGGCTAGCTCGGCCCCACCGAAGACCTCAGGCGAGGGGATCCCGATCACGTCTCCCTCAAAGCGCTTCTTCGTGCCGTAAACCACCCAGGTGGTGTCGATTTCTCCGATCTCGAGCTCGAGACGGAGCTCGTCCGGGTGCTTCTTGAGGTGCTCGAGGTGGGTGAGGCCGGCGTCGTAGCGGCCGGCGAGCAGCTCTTCGGCGACGATCGGCTTCGACTGGACGTCGACGATCTCCGCCCAGTCGTCTCGATTGATGTAGCCGGCAGTGGCAGGCACCAGACCAAGGGAGCGCGGCTGCTTGATATCGCGTCGAGCCAGCACGGCAAGGGCCTTCGTCGGAAAGATGAAGGTGTCGACGACGAAGATCTCGCTCCAGTAGTGCTCGGTCACCTCATGGACCTTGGGATGGGCGCTGCACTGGATTAGGAATGCGTTCTTCTCGCCTCGGATCCGCTCCAGCCCATCCATGAAGTCGCCGATGAACTCGATCTCGAAGTCGTCGATTCCCTGGAAGTCCAGGTAGCGCAGGACGGCCCGCTCATGGCACGTGCCAGTGGGCCCCAGGGTCACGACTTTGATCCGCGAGCTGGCCATCCGCTCAAGGTTAGTAAAGCGCTGGGAGAGGGGCAACTGTTGTCACCACGCGGGTTCCTTGACATGGTTCATTGGGTACTTTAGGTTTCAGGGGCTGGCCCGCCAGGGACGTGGTCAGCCGATTGCATAAAGGGACCGGAGGGGAAGACGTGCGAGCGATACTCGAGCGACGTGGTTGCTTGGTTGCCGTCGATGCTCCGTGGTCAAGATCAAAAGGGCCGGTGGTGGATAGCCAGCGGCCAGTGGAGGAATAATGCTCTCTCGACTACAGAACAAGCTCGGCACGGCGGGTCTGGTCGTGGCGATCGTGGCGCTCGTCGCCGCGCTGACCGGGGCGGCGTTTGCCGCCGGTGGTCTCACCAAGCAGCAGGAAAAGCAGGTCAAGAAGATTGCCAAGAAGTACGCCGGTAAACGCGGTCCTCAGGGCCCCGCTGGCCCGGCCGGTGCCAAGGGCGACACCGGTGCGAAGGGCGATAAGGGCGACACCGGTGCGCAGGGGCCCCAGGGCCCGCAGGGAGTCCAGGGCCCCCGCGGATTCGCAGGTGAAGACGGCGGATTCAGTGAAGACATGGAACCCGGAACTACGCTGCGGGGAAACTGGAATATCGGCCAGACCACCCCGGACACTAACTTCCCGATGACCTCGGTCTCCTTCCTGATGAAGTACCCGGGCAGTACGCCTCCGACGGTCGTGTTGGTCCGTTCCGCTGCTAGGAACTGCGCAGGTCTGCCAGAACCGAGCGAAGTGACCGCGTGTGAAGCGGAACAGGCTCTTGCCGCCGCTCACTGCAAAGGAACGGTCGACCAACCGACGGCGGATGCAGGCTTCGTCTGCTTCTACCAGAAAATCGCTAACACCCAGGAATACTCCGTTCGTTCGGCCGGCCTGCTGTCCTCCTTCTCCACGCTGTATGGGGCAACCCTCCTCCTGGAACCGAAACAATCAGGTCCAGGTGAATTCGAACGACTGCTCATGTGGGGCACCTGGGCTGTCACGGCTTAGTCCACTGACTCCCAAAGAGCGAGGAAGTTCTAGGGGCCGCCTCTGGCGGCCCCTTTTGTTTGGTGCACCGCTTCTTTCGCTTTCGGCTAAGCTACCCGTTTTAATCAAGAAGTTTGAAGGGAGAAATAGGGTGAGTAAGGGAACTCTCGGACTGGCAGGGGGCGTGATTCTCGCGTTGCTTCTTTTCGCGGGATGCGGCAGCAGCAGCGGTGATGAACCGCTCACGCACGCCGAATTCCTCAAGCAGGGGAACGCAATCTGCAAAAAGCGGAACGACGAACGGGAAAAGACGATCTCAGAAGCCTTGGGGAAGCTGGCTGCGGAAAAGAAAAAGACCGTCGTCCCCGATGAAAAAAAGAAGATCTTGCTGGAAATCATCCCGTTCTTCGAACAGGGAACCGAAGAACTTAAGGAACTCGAAGCCCCGGAAAAGGACGAGGAGAAGGTCGAAGCGATCATCGAGGCTCGCGAAAAGGCCGCTCAGGAAACCAGGGACGATCTGGACAAGTTCATCAACAGCAGGGACCAATACAAAGTCCCCAACGAACTCAGCACCGAGTTCGGACTGGAACGCTGCTACCAGTAGGCGATGACTGCGCCGGCTCGGGGCTATCCCTCGAGCCGGCGCAGCGCCTCGTCAAAGCCACCGGCCTGCGATTCGATCAGGCGGGCGGCTATCTCCACTTCCCAGAACCTCGCCCCTGCCAGCCATGCCTGGCCCAGGTAGTTCCAGGCGGCGATCGTGGCGCCGACGGTCAGGTTCAGCTCCTCCGCCAGGCCTTCCATCAGGTCCTGGAACTCGTCCTGCATGCCGAGGATGACCGGCGCCGGATCTGCGTCCCCAAGCTTGGCCTCGGCGATCACCCGGTGCCCGGTCTTGACCCCGAAGAACCAAGTCTTGTGCAGAAAGGTATCCATTGCCGCCAGCTGCTGGTCGTCGAGCTCCAGCGCCTCGGCGCTTTCTTCCAGGAGCGGCTTCAGGTCCTGGTCCTGGGCGGTCTGGACCGCGATCGGCAGGCTGTCGTCGCCTGAAGACATTCACGCCAGTTTAGACAACTTCGTCTAATCGAGTGCTCCATCTTGTACTTGGGGGGCCCGCTCAATCGCCCTCCTCGTATCGCTCTTCGATCACAACTCGCGTCACCTTGCGGCCGCGGTTGGAGGACCAGTGGGCGAAAAAGCAGATGCTGGCGATCAGTGCCGCCGCGGCGGCCGCGGTCCACGAAATCGCTAAGCCGATCGGGTCTCTCAGTCCGATGGCGGCGACCATGAGATTGATCGAGATCGCTCCCGCAGCAAAACCGAGGTTGGACCAAGTATCCGAGGCAGGTGGCATCTCACGGATCTCGCGGATGACTCGTCGCCGGTCACCACCCGGGCTGCCCCCAGCGGGCCATCGGCTTTCCCCTTCTTCTCCCAAATCGCCTCCCCCTGCGACTGCTTTTCGGCACTGGCGGAAGATAGGTCGAATTAGACACTCTGTCAAGTTACGGGCAGAGTTCGCGCATAAAAGAGGGGCGGCCATCGGGCCGCCCCTCTTTCAACCTCTATGCGCGTCTCAAGCGGTGCCCGAGACGTAGCCCTGCCTCAGGTGCCGGTGCAGGTCCGGACGATCGAGGCCGAGACCTTGGTCCCGTCGTCGAACTTCGAGGTCGCGTGGGCCTGGAGCTTGCCGTCGGGGCATTTGGCGAACAGGGTCTTCTGTTTGCCGATGCTGAGGTTGAACGAGGTCACCGAACCGCTGCCGCCGGCGATCTTGGGGATCGAGGCGATCGATTCGAGGCCGTAGCGGCCTTTGTGGATTTTCTTGATCTTCACCGTGGTCACGATCGCCGCAGGCGTCGGGACGGTGATGTAGGCGTGGATGTACAGGGTGGTCTTGCCACCGGCGGTGCCGCCGTTGAAGACCAGCAGCTTCGAGTTCACCGGGATCGGGGACTGTTCCGGGAATTCGATCTCGACATTGGTCTGACCCGAGCCGATGATGGCCGACTTGCAGACTTTTTCAGCTGCCTTGGTGTCGCGCGACTGCAGCTGCCCGGACTTGCAGACCGGGACGCCCTTGGTGTCGATCGCACCGTTCTTGTCGGTTTCGACGACGACTTCCTTCAGCGCCGGCGGGTGGGTGCCGTCTTTGGTCTGGATCTTGCCGGAGGCCGTGAGCGTGATCGGGGCCAGCTTCTTCTTCGGCAGCTTGCTCGGGCTGAACCCGCCGTCGAAGGTGAATTTAATGTTCCCCGCTTCAGCGGTAACAGGCCCGCCGCCGGCTGCACCGGCGACACCCGCCACGCTGACGGCGATCAGACCCACGAGGGCCATCGTCAACATCAGGTACTTGCGCATATCCCTATATCTCTCCTTTGCGGCTGCCCGTCCCGGGGCCTCTGCCGTCGAAAGCGTGAATGGTTTATCCAGCGGGTCAAACTACCACCCGGACGTTCTTCGTAAACCCCTCAATACACGAAAAGGAGCGGCGGAGAGGACGAATCAAGAAGGCTGCAGCGGTGCCCGCGCCCGCTCCCGTTCCCTCGCCGCGGCCTCAGCTCCGAGGAAAGGAAGCGTTATCCAAAACATCAGGTCGGGCAGGCGGCCGGGCAAGCGACCGACGGCGCCGTGGAGGATCTCGCTGTAGAGGAGCTCGTTGATCCCGCCGGCCACCGAGAGCGAGGTGATCCCCGGCAGTTCGACCGAGGCCTCCGAACGGCCCGCCTCGAGGAAACCGGTGAACTGCCGCAGCGCCGCGTCCCGCCGCGCCAGCGCCTTCGGCCCGGCGGCGAGGACCTCGACGATCGCGAAGCGCGCCTCGTCCGGGTGCGCCGCGAGGTGGCCTAGCAGTCGCTCGAGGGCGGCGCGAATCCGCTCCGCCCATGGCGTTCCCGGGGTCGCTTCGAAAGCGTCGGTCGCCTCGTTCAGGAGGTTGTCGAGCAGCACGTCGTAGGCGGCGAGGAAGCAGTCCTCCTTGCTGTCGAACAGTTCGTAGAAGGTCTTGCGGGAGACCCCGGCGACGCCGATCACGTCGACCACGCGGGTCTCCGGATAGCCGCGGTCGGAGACGACCTCGATCATCGCCTTGTGGATGCGGTTGCGCTGGGACTCGGTTACCGCCTCCCTCGGCAAGCCGTGTCTTCCCCGGGGCAGCCGCTCGTTCAACTTAGCCGAGCGTCTCGTGGAGGGCACTCGACAGACTGTAGAGCAGCGCGAGTACCGGTGGGGAATCTTTATCTAAGAGTCGAGCCAGATCACCTGCTCGCGGTCCGGACCGACGCCGACGAGGCGCACCGGGATGCCGACGAACTCGGCGATGAAGCGCAGATAGTCGCGCGCCTCCCCCGGCAGGTCATCGGCGCTGCGGCATGCGGTGAGGTCGAGGTCGAATCCAGGCAGCTCCTCGTACTCGGGTGTCGCCGAGTGGAGAATCGACTGGTGGTAGGGGAAGGTGTCGAGCTCAGCCCCCTCTTTCGAGCGGTAGCGGACCGCGACCCGCAGCGGGCCGATCCCGCTCAAGACGTCGAGCTTGGTGATGGCCAGCGCGTCCATCCGGTTGAGGCGGACCGCGTAGCGCAGGGCGACCAGGTCCATCCAGCCGCAGCGGCGCCGCCGCCCGGTGGTGGTTCCGAACTCGTGCCCGCGCTGCAGCATCTGCTCGCCGACGTCGTCGAAGAGCTCGGTCGGGAAGGGACCGGCGCCGACGCGGGTCGCGTAGGCCTTGGCGATCCCCCAGACCTCGTCGACGTCCTTGGGCCCGATCCCGGCGCCGACGCAGGCAGCGCCGGCGATCGGGTTGGACGAGGTGACGAACGGATAGGTGCCGTGGTCGAGGTCGAGCAGGGTCGCCTGCGCGCCCTCGAAGAGGACCGTCTCCTCGCGGTCGAGGGCATCCCAGCAGAGGCGCGCGGTGTCGGCGATGTGGGGCTCGAGCCGGTGGCCGAAGTTGACGTGTTCTTCGACCATCGTGTGCAGGTCGAGCCGCGGGTCCGGCACCTCGGCCCCGGCCTCGATCGGCTTCGCGTCCTCGCCGGCCTCCTTCAGGCGTTTGCGCCGCTGGACCGAGAGCTCGCGCAGCGCCTGCTGCTTTGGCTCCAGGGCGGCGCGGATCTTCGTGCGCAGGATCTTCTCGTCGAGCAGGTCCTGGACCCGGATCCCCAGCCGCAGCGCCTTGTCGGCGTAGCAGGGGCCGATGCCCCGCCGAGTCGTCCCGATCGAGAGCTTCCCCAGCTTCGTCTCCCCGGCCGTGTCGAGCAGCACGTGGTAGGGCATGATCAGGTGCGCGTTCGCGGAAATGCGCAGGTTGCCGACCCCGATCCCGGCCCGTTTGAGGTTGTCGATCTCCCCCAGCAGCACCCGCGGGTCGACGACCACGCCGTTGCCGATCACGCAGGTCTTCTCTTCGTGGAGGATGCCGGAGGGGATCAGGTGGAACTTGAACTCCTCGCCGCCGCGGACGATCGTGTGGCCGGCGTTGTTGCCGCCCTGGAAGCGGACGATCGTGCTCGCGTTCTCGGCGAGCAGGTCGACGACCTTCCCCTTCCCCTCATCGCCCCACTGGGCCCCGACTATGACCACGCCTGGCATGCCGGCGGGATTCTGACGGTCAGCAGCGGACGGTGCTAGGCGGCCTTGCCGCTCCAGCGGCTGTCGGACCCTCGTAATTCGACGAGGTCGCACATCTGGCTCAACCTGGAGACGGTGCGGGCGCCGATCTGGTTCTCCAGTTCCTCCAGCTCCAGATTGGTGGTGACCAAGACCGAGCGCTGTTCTTCATAGCGCTCGTTGACCAGTGCATAGAGCTGCTCCAGCACCCAATCGGAGCGTTTCTCTGCGCCGAGGTCGTCGATGTGGAGGAGGTCGACGGAGGTCAGCTGCTCGAACAGCGAAAGGTAGGAGTCCCCTCCCGGCTCGGAGTCATAGGTGCGACGAATACGTGCCAGCAGCTTCGGCAGGGAGTAGATGGCGACGGTTCTGCCGGCTTCGAGCGCGGTCTTCGAGATCAGCATGCCCAGGGTGGTCTTGCCGGTCCCGGTGCCGCCGAAGAGCCACAGACCTCGACCTTGTGCCAGGTTCTCGTCGAGCCCCTCGAGGAACTCTTGGACATGCGTGACGGCCATCTTCTTCTCGAGATCCCTGGCCATGTCGGAGATCGGGGGGCGATCGAGCGAGACGCCCCGGTAACGCGGCGGGATCACGGACGAGATCCCGCGGCTCCGACCGCGGTTCAATCGCTCCGCCCGGCACTCGCAGGGGCGGGCGACGTCTTCGGGGCCGAGGATCCAGCCGGAGCCGTCGCAGACGCCGAGCGCGCAGGCCTGTTCGCGGAAGGGCTCGGAGCGAGCGATCGCTGCCATCAGAAGTCAGGCCCCGCTGCAGCGGCGTCGGCGAAGGGCGGCTCTTCGCCGGCCGGCTGCTCGATCGGCGCCTCCTGGTGGGCCTGGTCGGCGAATTTCGGGAAGCGGTCGAGGAAGACCAGCTTCCTGGTCCCGATCGGGCCGTTCCTATGCTTGGCGATGATCAGGTCGGCGAGGCCGTCGGGCTCCTCGTCGGGGTCGCGGTAGTAGTCCTCGCGGTAGAGGAAGGCGACGACGTCGGCGTCCTGCTCGATCTGCCCCGACTCGCGCAGGTCGGAGAGCTGCGGCTTGGGCGGCGTCCGCTGCTCGGGGGCGCGGGAGAGCTGTGAGATCGCAACCACCGGCACCTCCAGCTCGCGGGCGAGGATCTTCAGCCCGCGGCTGATCTGGCCGACCTGCTCGACCCGGTTGGCACGGTGGTCGTCGGAGCGCATCAGCTGCATGTAGTCGAGGATGATCAGGCCGAGCCCGCCGCGCTCCTGTTCCTGGGCGTGCAGCCGCCGCGCCTTCGCCCGCAGGTCGAGGATGCCGAGGTCGGAGGAGTCGTCGAACCACAGCGGCGCTTCCTCGAGCTCGTTGCAGGCGCGCACCACCTTCGGCCAGTCGCGCTGGTTGACCTGCCCCTTGCGCAGCTTGTCGCCGGAGATCCGCGCCCGGCAGGCGATGAAGCGTTGGGCAAGCTCGACCTCGGACATCTCGAGCGAGAAGAAGGCGACCGGCATGCCCTTCTTGACGGCGACGTTTTCGGCGATGTTGGCGACCAGCGCGCTCTTGCCCATCGCCGGCCGCGCGGCGACGATGATCAGGTTGCCGGGCTGAAAGCCGCCGGTGACGGCGTCGACGTCGCGGAAGCCGGACGGGGTCCCGGTCAGTTCGGTCTCGCCGGTGGAGAGCTTCTCCAGCCGGTCGACCTCGTCGTGGAGGATCTCCGAGAGCAGCTTGAAGTCGCTGGCCTGCTCTTTGTGGGCGACGTCGAAGAGCAGTTTCTCGGCCCGCTCGGAGAGCTCACGCGGCTCGCCGTCGCGCTCGTTGACCCAGCCCTGGATCTCCTGGCCGGCGCCGAGCAGCCGCCGCAGCAGCGAGTTCTGCTGGACGATCTCGGCGTAGTGTTTCGCGTTGGCCGCGGCCGGCACTTTCGCTGCCAGCTCGGAGACGTAGTGACGGCCGCCCGCAGCCTCGATCTTGTTGCGCTGGGTCAGCGCCTCGCTGACGCTGAGCTCGTCGACCGGCTTGGAGGCGGCGTAGAGGTCGTGGACGACCTCGAAGATCTCGCGGTGCTTGTCGAGGTAGAAGTCGGCCGCGTTCAGCTTCACCTCGTCGATCACCCGGGTCAGCGTCTGCTCGGCGACCAGCATCGCTCCCAGGACCGACTCCTCGGCCTCGATGTTCTGCGGGGGGACGTGGCTGGCTGGGGGCTGGGGCATCGCTCTAGGTATAGGCGTCCGCGCGGCGGCAGCGGGGGCGGGCGGAACGCTCAGCTAGTAGACCAGAGGCCGGCCACGCTCACGTGCGCCTTCCTTGCAAAAGCCGCCAAAAAGAATTGACACTTCGGCGATCTTTATGCGGCAGTTCCGAAGGAGAGCTGGTGGTGGTGCGCCGGCGGGATCAATCCCTCCTGCTCCTGGCGCTGCTCGCCACGGCGCAGCATCCGCAGGGTGAGGATGGCGATGCTGAGGATCGCGGTCGCGCCGAGGCTGAGCTGGACGCTGAGCAGCCCTTCGCGGCTCCAGTAGACGTCGCGCAGGTCGAGCAGCAGTGCCGCCTCGTCGAAGGTGAGACCGATGCCGGCGCCCATCGGGATCGCCAGCCGCTGCTCGACCGCGTCGTTGTCGGTGAGCAGGGCGGCGGTGCCGGAGCTGAAGGCGATCAGGATCCCCGGCACGAAGTGGTGGATGTGGCGGCCACCGATCTTGACGTTGCGGAAGGGCCCACGGTTCTCGCGGATGCTCCAGGTGGAGAGGCGGACGAGGGCGAAGGCGCCAAGAAAGCCGCCGAGGAGGTTGAAGAGGACGAGTTCGCTGCGCGGCGCTTCGACGTAGCCGCGGACGGCGACGCCGACCGTGTCGGCCGCGGCGGCGGGAGCCGATTCCAGCAGCGCTTCGGGATCGTGGGCCTCGCTGGCGCGGCGGGCGAGCATGCGGCTGAACTGGCCGGCCAGGACGGTGCCGGCGGCGCCGAGGGCGACTGCGGCCAAGCCGACCGTCGCTCGCTCAGAGCGAACCCAGCCGGAACTGCGGCGGCGAGGTAGGACTACTTCTCCTCGCTGATGATCGTCTTGACGGCGGCGGCGGTGCCGTCGGAGAGCTGGATCTCGACCATGAAGGTGCCGAGTTCGCGCAGTGGCGGGTCGAGCAGCACCTGGCGTTTGTCGATTCGCAGGTCGCGGGCCTCGCGCAGCGCATCGACGATCTCGCGCGGCCCGACCGAGCCGAACAGCTTGCCGTCCTCGCCCGCCCGTTGGTGGATCGTGAGCACCGTTTTCCCCAGCAGGCCGGCCGCTTCGGTTTCCCGTTCGTGGCGGAGTTCTTCGGCTTTCTTGGCGGCCTCCATGCGCCGTTTCGCTTCCTCGAGCGCGCCGGCGGTCGCCGGCTGGGCGAGCTTGCGCGGGACGAGGAAGTTGCGCAGGTAGCCGGGGGAGACGTCGACCACGTGGCCACGCTCGCCGAGGTTCTCGACGTCCTGCAGCAGGATCGCCTGCGCCATCAGCGCTCTCCGACGTAGGGAAGCAGGGCGATTTCGCGCGCCCGCTTCACCGCCACCGACAGCTGCCTCTGGTGGCGGCGGGAAAGTCCGGTGACCCGGCGCCCGCGCGTCTTCCCCTTGTCGGAGAGGAAGCGGCGCAGCAGGTTCAGGTCCTTGTAATCGACGACCTCGGAGTTGACCCGCGTGTATTTACGGGGACGCATCCGGTCGGCGCCGCGGCGGCCACGACGGGCCCCACCGCGAGAAGAAGAGTCTTGCTGTGCTCTAGCCATCGGCCGGGCATGCTACAGAGCGCCGCTGAGCGGCGCTCTGTGAGCCCTTTGAAGCGGGACGCCCCTAGAACGGGATGTCGTCTTCTGAAGCCGGAGCTCCGCCGCCGCCGGCCGGGGCGGCTTCGAAGTCGCCCATGTCCGCCGGGACGTCGCTGCGGGGTGGGGTGAAGCCGCCACCGCCGCCACCGTTGCCGTTGCCGCCCCCGGACCCGTCGCGCGAGCCGAGGAACTGGACGGTGTTGGCGATGATCTGAACGGCCTGCCGTTTCTGGCCCTCTTTGGTTTCCCACTCGCGCCAGTCGAGGCGCCCTTCGATCGCCACCGGGCGACCCTTCGAGAGGTAGTTGGAGCAGTTCTCGCCCTGCGCCCCCCAGACGGTGACGTCGAAGAAATTGGGCTTGTCCACCCAGTTGCCGCTCTGGTCTTTGCGGCGGCTGTTGACCGCGACGCGGAGGTCGCAGACGGCGGTCCCGCCGCCGGTATGACGCAGCTCCGGATCACGGGTCAGGTTCCCGGTGATCACCACCACGTTTACGTTCGAAGCTGCCAAGTCACTCACTCCTTACGGAATCGGATATCTGGATTCCAGTCTAAGGAGGCAGACGGCGCGACTCTCCCCCCTGCGGCAGGGGGTTTCCGCAAACAGCGGCTGCCGTTGCGCGGCTACTCCTCGGAGTCTTCGGGGGAGTCGCCGCGATCCTCGCGGGCTCCCTGGGCGCTGCGCTCGCGCGGGCCGGGCGACGCGGTCGCCGCGGGCGGGACCAGCACCGGCGCGCCCGGATCGACCTTGAAGATGCGGAAGCGGAGGACGCCGTCGGCGATCTTCAGGTTGTGGTCGAGCGTGTCGAGCAGCTCGGTCGGTGCCTCGAACCGCATCCAGCGGTAGTCCGCCTCGGTGCGGTGGTTGATCTCGTACGCCATCTTCCGCAGGCCCCAGCTGTTCTCGTGCTTGAGGCTGCCGGAGCCCTCGATCTGGCCGCGTGCCTCCTGCGCCAACGCATCGCGGGCGGGGGCGTCCAGCTGGGGGTCCAGCATCAGGACCAGCTCGTATTCACGTGGGGCTGACAAAACGGCGCTGGACTATAGCGGCGAGATGCCGCCGGGGTAGGCCCGCTCCGCTCTGGAGCTGAGCCCTTACCGACCATCTAGTCTCTGGGAGGTGAGTTCCTCGCCGCTGATCATCGTCTCCAACCGGGGGCCGCTGCAGTTCGATCGCGACGAGAACGGCGAGCGGACCGTGCGCCGCGGCGGCGGCGGGCTGGTCACGGCGCTGTCCGGTCTGGTCTCCCACCGCGACGCGCTCTGGATCGCCTCGGCGATGAGCGAGGAGGACATCGCCGTCTCCGGCGAAGCGGGCGGGCCGATCGAGCACGAGCTCGACGGCGTCGACTACCGCGTCTACCTGGTCGGCAGCGACCCGGGCGCCTACGACCGCTTTTACAACGTGATCGCCAACCCGATCCTCTGGTTCATCCAGCACTACCTCTGGGACATCTCCAACGCGCCGGACATCCGCCAGCAGGAGCTCGACGCCTGGGACCATGGCTACCAGACCGTCAACGAGGACATCGCCCGGGCCGTGCTGTCGCAGATCGAGGGGCAAGAGCAGCCGCTGGTGATGCTCCACGACTACCACCTGTACACCGCCCCGGGGATGATCCGCGCCGAGCGGCCCGACGTCTTCCTCCACCACTTCGTCCACATTCCCTGGTCGCAGCCGGACAGCTGGCGGATCCTGCCGACGCGCATCCGCCAGGCGATCTTCGAGGGGATGCTCGCCAACGACATCATCGGCTTCCACACCCACGCCTACTGCATCAACTTCCTGCGCTGCTGCGACGAACTGCTCGACGACGTCGAGGTCGACTACGACGCGGTCGAGGTCCGCCGCGGGGAGCACCGGACGATCGCCCGCGCCTACCCGCTGGGGATCGACGCCGAGCGGCTGAAGCGGGCGGCGGCCTCGGCCGAGGTGGCCCAAGCCGAGCGCGAAGTGCTCGAGCGCCGGCGCCGGCACCTGATCATCCGGGTCGACCGCGCCGACCTCTCGAAGAACGTGCTGCGCGGGTTCACCGCCTTCGACACCTTCCTCACCCAGCACCCCGAGTTCCGCGAACAGGTCACCTTCATCGCCCACCTGCAGCCCTCGCGGCAGGACGTGCCCGAGTACGCCGAGTACCTGGAGCGGATCGAGGCGCTGGTCGCAGTCGTCAACCACCGCCACGGGACCACGGACTGGATGCCGATCGACCTGAAGATCTACGAGAACTTCCACGACGCGGTCGCCCGCTACAAGCACTTCGACCTGTTGATGGTCAACTCGCTCTTCGACGGGATGAACCTGGTCGCCAAGGAGGCGCCGGCGGTCAACACCCGCGACGGGGTCCTGATGCTCTCCGAGAACACCGGCTCCCATGAGGAGCTGCTCGACTACGTGATCTCGGTCAACCCCTTCGACATCCAGGAGCAGGCCGACGCGATCTACCGGGCGCTGACGATGGACCCGGACGAGAAGCGCCGCCGGGCGGAGGGCCTGCGGGAGATCATCTTCTCCCACAATCCGGGTGACTGGGTCGACCACCAGCTGCGTGACATCGAGTCGGTCCGCAAGACGCCCGCCTAGGGGGGAGAGTTCCGCCCGCCGCGCCCTTAGAGAGGGATGCGGGTGCGATGGGCAAGCGCGGCAAAAGCAGCGGCGGTAGCCGTAGGCGTGCTGCTGGCGCTGCAAGCGCTGCCAGCTCTCCTGAAGCCACCCGAGCCTCCGCCGCTGGCACCAGACGTCGGCCTGCCCCGAGTCGCGCCGCAGCGGCCCGAGCCGACAGCCCCGCCCCCACGCGAACTGCATCAAATTCCCCACCCGCCAGGGAGGAAATCTGATGCAGTTCGGACGGAGGACCCGCGGAAGGCTGTGCTTGGCAGCAGGCCGCGGCCGCGGCGGGAGCGGCCGCGGCGTCCGGGCCGACGCGCATCCGCTCCTCCGCCTCCGCCCGCCCCTGAACCGGCTCCTGTTCCTTCACCGCCGCCGGCACCCTCGCCCTCGCCAGCTCCCGCTCCGGTCGCACCGGCTCCCGCCCCCGTCGAATCATCGCCCCCGCCCACCGGCGACGGCTCCGAGGAGTTCGCGCCGCGTTAGATGCTCAGGATTCGAGGTCGGTGAAGAGCTGCAGCCAGTCGCGCAGCAGACGCGGGGTGAGGAAATGGCGCCGGGCGTGCTCCTTGCCCTGGCGGCCGAGGTTCTTGCCGAGCTCGGGGTCGGCGAGGACCTCCAGGCAGCGCTCGGCGCACTCCTGCGGCGAGTTGACGAGGAAGCCGCTGACCCCGTCCTCGATCTGCAGCGGGATGCCGCCGACGTTGCCTGCCACCGTCGGCCGCCCCTTCCAGAGGGCCTCGGTCACGGTCAGGCCGAAGCCCTCGCGGATCGACTTCTGCAGGCAGATGTCGGACTGCGACTGGAAGGCGTTGACCTCGATCGCGCCGACGTTGTTGAGGTTGCTGAGGATTTTGATGTCGTCGTCGCCGCCCGCGTATTCGAAGGTGCGCTGGAAGTACTCCATGCCCTCGGGGTCGTCGGTGGCCATCGAGCCGACCATCGCCAGCTGCGCCTCCGGGACCTGCTCGGTCACCTGCCGGTAGGCGTCGATCACGCCGATCGGGTCCTTCCACGGGTCGAAGCGCGAGACCTGGGTGATCAGCGGCCGGTCGACGTCGATCCCGAACTGGCGGCAGACGAAGGCGGCGTCCTCGGGTGAGAAGGCCATGTTCTTCGGCGAGAGCGGGTCGATCGCCGGCGGGCAGATCCGCACCGCCTCGCGGTGCTTGCCCATGGCGTTGGGCACGTACTGCTCCATGTGCCAGACCGAGGCGTCGTACTCTTCGATCATCGGCAGCAGGCGGGCGATCGGCGCCGGGTTCGGGGTGGAGAGGTCGATGTGGCAGCGCCAGATCCAGTGCTTGCCCTTGGCCAGGGCGCCGCGGCGCAGCCCGATCGGCTGCGGGTCGTGGACGATCACCACGTCCCACTCGCCCTGCAGCCCCTCGGCGTTCATCGCGTTGATCTCGTCGAAGACCGCCCACTGCTCGTCGCTCAGCGACTCCTCCGCTCCCTGCAGCGAGTTGTGCAGAAGCTTCGTCGCTTCGAAGAACTCTTCTTTGCCGAAGATCACGTGCCAGTGAGCGTCGACGCCGACGTCGCGCATCAGCGGCACCAGCGTGTAAAGAATCTCGGAGACGCCGCCGCCGAAGGCGGTGGCGCTGACGTGCAGGACCCGCTTCCCCTTCAACGGCTCGGCGAGCTGGCGGATCTGCTCCGTCAGGTCTTTGCCGACGATGTGGGTGTAGTCGGTGAGGGTCTTGTGGCCGAGAGCGACTTCCTGAAGCAAGATCCGATTTCTACACGGATAAGCGGCGACGTGGTGTCCAGCCGCGAGAAAAAGTTCCTAACCGGAAGTCGGATTGTCGGGTCGATCGCCCAGCGTCAGCTCGAGCGTCTTGCGCTGGTCATCGTGCAAAATCGTCAGCTTGACCCGGTCGCCGGGCTTGTGCGAGGCGATCACTTCGCCCAGATCGTCGTCGTCGACGATCTTCTTCCCGTCCACTTCGAGGACCACGTCGCCGCCGGTCCGGTACCGTGCCGCCTGGAAGCTGAGCTTGTCGTTGCCGCCTTCGAGGCCCGCCTCGTCGGCGGGCCCACCGGGGACGACTTCGGAGATCAGGCCGCCGAAGTTCGTGTCCAGACCGAGCTTGCGAGCCAGCTGCGGGTAGAGCGGTTGGCTGGAGACGCCGATGTAGGCGTATTCGGCGCTGCCGTCCTCGCGCAGCTGCGCGACCGAGCGCTTGATCGCCGAGACCGGGACGGCGAAGCCGACGCCGTCGTTTGCGCCGGAGTTGGTCTCGATCTGCTGGTTGATGCCGATCACCCGGGCGCCGGCGTCGAGCAGCGGCCCGCCCGAGTTGCCGGGGTTGATCGAGGCGTCGGTCTGGATCGCGCCGGAGATCTCGAACTGGGTCAGCGATTTGACCGAGCGGTCGGTGGCCGAGACGACGCCGACCGAGAGCGACTGCTGCTCGCCGAAGGGGCTGCCGATCGCCGCCACCGGCTGGCCGACCCGTAACTCCTGGTCGTCGCCCACCTCGAGCGGGTGCAGGTCGAGTCCGGAGGGGGCGATCTTCAGCAGGGCGACGTCGACGAACGGGTCGAAGCCGACGATCTCGGCCGGGACGACGTTGTGGTCGGGGAACTCGACGTAGACGCTTTCGGCCGGCTTACGCTCGCCGGTCGATTCGTCGGTGACGACGTGGGCGTTGGTGACGATCTCGCCCTCTTGGTCGAGGACGAAGCCCGAGCCCTCCGCCGCTCCCGAGCCGAAGACCGAGCGGATCGTCACCACTCCCGGCGAGGCCTCTTCGTAGACCCGGGTGGCGTCGAAGCCGGGGCTGGAGGCCTCGATCGCGATCTGCGGCGCGGGGGCGGGTTCATCGGAGACCGCGGCTTCGGTCGGCGCGCCGGCGGTCGAGCCGGAGTCGCTGCCTCCGCTGCCGCAGCCGCCCAGGAGCGCGAGCACGAGGATCAGCGCCAGGAGCGCGCCGTGCCGCTTCACGTCGCCGCCCGGGCCGGGAGGCGCGAGGCGCGAGGGGCGGCGGGGCCCGGCGGCAGGTCCAGCGTGAAGGCGGTGAAGCGGCGGCTGGAGCTGATGCTGACGTCGCCGTTCATCCGCTGCGCGAGCTCGGTCGCGATCGCCAGGCCGAGGCCGGAGCCGCCCGCCTTGTCGGCGGTGTAGAAGCGCTCGAAGATCCGTTTCTGGACGCGCTGGGGGATGCCCGGCCCGTCGTCGGAGACCGTCAGCTCGGCACGGCCATTGGCGGAATAGGTGGTCACGGTGACGTCGGTGCCCTCGGGGGTGTGGGTGAGGGCGTTGTCGAGGAGGATACGGATGACCTGCCGCACCCGATCAGAGTCGCCGAGGGCGATCACCGGCTGCTCGGGGGTGCGCAGCTGCAGCCGCGAGCCGCGCAGGTCCGCCCTGGGGCCGAACTCCCTCGTCACCTCGCGG
Source organism: Solirubrobacterales bacterium (assembly GCA_035688955.1). Classification (GTDB taxonomy): domain Bacteria; phylum Actinomycetota; class Thermoleophilia; order Solirubrobacterales; family 70-9; genus VAYN01. Next base: position 45,512 of record DASSMJ010000055.1, read on the forward strand.
GCGAGGGCGCTGAGATCGACCGAGCTGGCCCGCATCACCACGGCCCCGGCGTCGAGCTGGGAGAGGTCGAGGAGGTCGGTCGTCAGCTTCGTCAGGCGCTCGATCTGCTGGCGCATCGTGCGCACGAACTCGGCCCGCTCCGCCGGGCTCGGGTCCTCGTCTTCGAGCAGCTCGACGAATCCGCCGAGGCTGAAGATCGGCGTCCGCAGCTCGTGCGAGGCGTTGGCGATGAACTGTTTGCGGGCGCTGTCGAGCTCGGCCAGGCGCCGCTGCATCTCGTTGAAGGTGCGGGCCACCGGCCTCAGGGGGCCGACCGAGGCAACCGGGATCTTCGTCTCGAAGTTCCCGTCGGCGACCTTGCGGGCAGCCTCCTGGAGGCGCCGAAGGTTGCTGGCGTAGGTTCGGACGTAGCTGCGGGCAATCAGGATCTCGAGCACGCCCACGATCGCGCCCCCGATCAGGATTTGAGCCTTGACCGAGCTGTCGTGGATGGCGGCCATCCCGATTACAACGGTGTAGAGGTAGACGATTACGGCTGCCGCGGCCGCGATGGCGATCCAGGGCGTGATGTGATCGCCAACGAAAGGGGGTTTGAACCGGCGCACGGCCCTACTCCCGGAAGCGGTAGCCGACCCCGCGCACGGTGAAGAGGTATTCGGGTTCCTTCGGGTCCTTCTCCAGCTTCTCGCGCAGGTGGCGGATGTGGACGTCGACGGTGCGCGGGTCGCGGTAATCGGAGTCGCCCCAGACGTGCTCGAGCAGGGTCTCGCGGGTGAGGACGCGGCCCGGAGAGCGGGCCAGCGCGCCGAGGATCTCGAACTCGACGTAGGTCACTTTGACCTCGTCCTCGGCGAGGGTGACCAGGCGGCGGTCGAAGTCGATTCGCAGCTCGTCGCACTCGATCGCCCCGCCCTCGTCGCTGCGGCTGCCCATCCGCGATCGGCGCAGCGCCGCTTTCACCCGGCTGCGGAACTCGCGCATCGAGAACGGCTTGGTGATGTAGTCGTCGGCGCCGACCTCGAGCCCGGCGACCTTGTCCGTCTCGCTGCCTTTGGCGGTCAGCATGATGATCGGGACCTGGCTGCGCGAGCGCAGCTGGCGGCAGACTTCGACCCCGTTCAGGCTCGGCAGCATCAGGTCGAGGATCACCAGGTCGAAGCGGCCTTCCTCGAAGCGACGCAGCGCTTCGGAGCCGTCGAGGGCGGAGGTGACGTGGTAGCCGTCCTTGCGCAGCGGGTAGCTCAGCAGGGTCTGGATCGACTGCTCGTCGTCGACCAGGAGGATGCGTGCGGAGCCGTTGGGCATGGATCAAGGGTAGTAATCGCGTCAGTTTGGACGCATGTGCGAGTACTAAGAACTAAGGAGTCGGGAACTGAGGCCGATAATGACTGCGATGACCATGCAGCCCCACGAACTGAAATCTCTGGTCGAGGCCGGCGCCTACAAACCGGACCCCGGCGAGGTCGCGACGGCGATGCTCAGTCGGCGCGGCGTCCGCGAGCTGCTGGTCGGGCTCACGCCTTCGGTCCAGCGAAATGGTCATACCCCTGGGTCTCCAGTAGCCCGCCCCCGGGCAGCCTGATTTCGACCCCCGTTCCGCTCAGGACCTCGCCGATCGGGGTGAGCGTCGCCTCCCCTGCGGCGGCGACCGCGGCGGAGGCCTCCTCAAGACGTTGGGCGGGCAAAGCCGCCAGCAGCTCGTAGTCCTCGCCGCCCGAGACGGCGAGTTCCAGCGGATCGCGGCCCGCCGCCGCGGCCACCTCGGTCACGCCCGGCGCCAGCGGCAGCGAGCCGGCCTCGATCTGCAGGCGCTTGCCGCTGGCCTCAGCGACGTGCCCGGCGTCGCCGGCCAGCCCGTCGCTGAGGTCGATCATCGCCGTGGCCCCCGCCGCCGCCAGCGCCCGTCCGGATCGCAGGCGGGGGCTCGGGTCGAGCTGGCGGGCGCGGAGGCCCTCGGCGATGGGCCCGGCCAGCGCCGCGGCGAGGCTCGGGTCGTCGAGCAGCAGGCGACCGGCGGCGGCACCGCCGAGCTCGCCGGTGAGGACCAGGACATCGCCCTCTTCGGCGCCGCCGCGAGAGACCAGGTCCTCGGCGCGGGGGGCGTGGCCGACGACGGTGACGGCCAGGGTGAGGGCCGGGGCGCGGGTGAGGTCGCCGCCCGCGAGCGTCGCCCCGCACTCGCCGGTCACTCCCAGCAAGCCGTCGAGGAGGGCGAGGAACTCCGCTTCCTCCAGGTCCGCGGGCGCGCCGAGGACGACGTAGGCCTCCCCTGGGCCGGCGCCCATCGCCGCCAGGTCGGAAAGTGCCGTGGCCAGCGCCTTGCGGCCGATCAGCTGTGGCGTCGCCTCGCCCCGGCGAAAGTGGACGCCCTCGACGATCGCGTCGACCGAGGTGGCGGTGGCGCCGGGCGGCACGGTGATCGCCGCATCGTCGCCGCTGCCCAGGGTTACATGGGGAGCATTCGGGGGAAGACGCTCACGCAGCTTCGCCAATAGCTCGAACTCAGCCATCTACACGACTATTCCAAACACTAAGGTGCGATGAACGTGGAGGGCCGCCAACCATTCCTGCACCGAGTCGGCGAGGCCGGCTCGAAGGTCGGGAAAAAACCGCCGCGCAGCCGCAAAGTGCGCCTCGCCCTGCAGGCGGGGCTGGCGCTGCTCATCTTCGGCTTCCTCGTCCTCACCGTCATCGACCAGTGGTCGGAGATCCAGGACGAGGGCGTCCACTTCCACGTCGGCTGGCTGATCCCGGCGATCATCGTCCTGCCGTCCTTCTTCGTCCTCAGCGCCTACGGCTGGGACCTGATCCTGCGCTCGCTCGGGTTCCCGATCGGCTTCGGCCAGGCGCAGGTCGCCTGGGGGCAGCCGTTGCTGGCGCGCTACGTCCCGGGCAGCGTGCTCTACGTCCTCGGGCGCGTCCTGCTCTCCGAACGGGCAGGTGTGCCGCGCCGGATCACGATCGCCAGCATCGTCTACGAGCAGGCGATCTCGGCCACCTCGGCGATCGTCGTCGCCGCCTACTTCATCATCAGGCACCCCGACCTGCAGGGGCAGCCGCTGCGCTACGCGGTGCTGCTGCTGATTCCGGCGGCAATCGCCCTGCTGCACCCGAAGGTGTTCGGTCCGCTGGCCAACAAGGCGCTGCGGGCGCTGGGGCGCGAGGAACTGCCGGAAGCGATCCCGCTGCGCAACATCCTCGGCCTGATCGCTTTTTACTGCCTGGTCTGGCTGGTCTCGGCGGTGGGCATCTACTTCGTTGCCCGCTCGATCACCTTCATCCCGGCCGAGGACCTGATCCTGGTCGGCTCGGCGCAGGCGATCGGCTACTTCGCCGCCTTGGTGACGCTGGTCGCTCCCGCTGGCCTCGGGGTCAAAGACGCCGCTTTCGCCTGGGCGGTGAAGGCGGCGCTGCCCAGCCGCAGCTTCGCCTTCGGCTCGTTGATCGCGATCGCTGTCCGCGGCGTGATGACCGTCGCCGAACTCATCTACGTCGGAGCCGTCACCGCCCTCGGCCGCAAAGAGGGCTGGAGCGTCCGCACCGGAATCCTGCACCCCTCGCCCGAGGAGGCAGCGGCAGGGCCGGAGGCAGGCGCGCGCACTCCCGAAGTGCTGTAGCGCTTAGAGCGGGATCCGGGCTCCCAGCTGGTAGGCCGTCAGGCCCAGGCTGAGGAGCTGCAGCGGACGATCCCGCGAGATCGCCGCGAGCGGGAGCAGCCAGATCAGGTACCAGGGGAGGAGCCAGGCGGTGGCGAGGAGGAGGCCGAGGGCGGCCCAGCTGGAGGCGCGCACCCAGTCGCCGCCGCGCCAGGTCCAGACGAGCAGGTAGGCGACAAGGGCTGCGAAGGCGAGCGCAGCGAGGAGGCGAACGGCATCCGGGTCGAGGCCGCCGAGGCGCGCGACCGTGATCGGGATGCTCATATGGCTGGTCCTGCTCTGGTTCTCCCCCGCGAGGCCGAAGCCGTGCAGCCAGTCCCAGCCGAATGCGAGGTAGGCGGCGATCGCGATCGCCACGGCCGCGCCAGCCGCGCCGGCAACCACGCGGCTGACGGGACGATTTCCCTCCCTATAGGGGTACTTTCGTCCCGTCGACAGTGAGTGGGCGACGGCGAACGGGACTACGAAAGCCGCGGAGAGCTTGGTGGCTACGGCAGCTGCGAAGGCGGCTCCGGCGGTTGCCTCGCGGGCGCTGAGGAAGGCGGCGACGCCGGCCATCGCCAGCAGCATCGTGATGCCGTCGTTATGGGCGCCGCCGACGACGTGGACGAGGACCAGCGGGTTGAGGGCGACAAAGGCGGCGGCGCGCAGGGGGTCGACGCCGCGCCAGGCGGCGATCCGGGAAACGAGGGCGGTGATACCGAGGACCGAGAAGGCCGCCACCGCCTTCAGGACCGCGACTGCGACTCCGACCGGCAGCCAGGCTAGGGGATAGGTCGCGAGCGTGAACAGCGGCCCGTAGGCGCTGGTCGCTTCGGTCCAGGTGACCTCGGCGAAGGCGGGATCGCTGGGCGCCGCCAGGGGCGGGTGGACGTAGGGGTCGAGGTCGTGGCGAACCCCGAGGCGGGCGTAGTCGACGTAGCTGTAGACGTCGTGGGAGAGGAGGACCGGCGCGAGCGCGAAGCCGGCGACGAAGACGACGATCGCCCCCCAGACCAACAGCGCTCCCAGCCGCGGTGCCGCCGCCACGGCCCCGAGGTAGGCGAGGAACCCGGCCCACATCAGGCCATAGGCGAGCCCCGGATCGATCGCGGCTACCTGCCGGCGTTCTGGCCGCCGCCGACGTTGCTCGGCGGCGGGGGCGGAGGCAGCGGTTCCTGGCCCGCCCCGGGCGCGTAGGCGTTGGGGTCGTAACCGCCGACGGCCGCGCTGCCGGGCGGCGGCGCGTCGTTCCCACCCTTGCCGGAGCCGTTCAGGCTGGAGTCGTCGCGCGGGCTGGAGCGGGCGTATCGCCCGTAGAACGGCGCCCAGCTGATCTTGCCGCTCGGTTCCTCGAATTCCTCGCAGGGCACGCCGGCGCCGCTGTAGAGCGAGTGCCAGATGTCGGCCGGGAAGGTGCCGCCGAAGACGATCATTCCGTGCACGCTCGACATCGAGATGTCGTTCGACTCGGGGTAGCCGACCCAGACCACGGTCGCCAGGTTGGGCTGGTAGCCGGCGAACCAGGCGTCGGTGTATTCGTCGGTGGTCCCGGTCTTGCCGGCCTGGCCGGCGCAGCCGGTGTAGGCGGCGGTGCCGGTTCCTTCGACGATGTTGTCGTGCAGCAGCCGCGTCACCTCCCAGGCGATCGGCTTGGAGAGCACCCGCTGCGGTCGCGCGCCCTGCGGTCGTTCGACCCGGCCGCCCGGGAAGGCGACCTTGGTGATCGCGACCGGATCGTGGTGGATGCCGCCGGAGGCGAGGGTCGCGTAGGCGTCGCTCATCTCCAGCGGCGAGACGCCGATCCGCAGGCCCCCGATCCCCTCCGCCGGGATCCCGTCGAGGGGCGAGGTGATCCCCATCTGGTGCGCGGTCGCCGCCACCGCCTTGGGGCCGACGTCGAGATCGAGCTGGGCGAAGACGGTGTTGTCGGAGGCGACCGTCGCCTGCTGCAGGTTGACCGTCCCCAAATAGCCTTCGTCGGCCGTGTGGACGGTCCAGTGACCCCATTGCGGCAGGTAGAGGTCGAGCGGTTTCGAGGTGTAGTAGGTGTTGTAGGGGTCGATCCCCTGGCGGATCGCGGTGGTCAGCACAAAGGTCTTGAAGGTCGAGCCCGGCTGGCGGTGCCCCTGGGTGGCGAGGTTGAACTGGCTGTCCTCGTAGGCGGAGCTGGAGACCATCGCCCGGATGTGCCCGTTGCGGGGGTCGATCGAGACCAGCGCCGAGGAGGGGTCGGTTGAGTAGGGGAGGCTGGAGCGCATCGCTTCCAAACCGACCTGCTGCAGCTCGGGATCGATCGTCGTGTGCACCTCGAGGCCGCCGCGCCTCACCTTGTTGAACCCGTACCTCTCGATCAACTTGTCTTCGACGTAGTCGAAGAAGTAGGGCTCGCGGTGCTCGAAGTAGCCCTTGGAGACGTCGACGCGGAGGCCGCTAGCCATCGCCTGCTTCGCCCGCGCGCGGCTGACGTAGCCGAGCTTTGCCATCTGCCGCAGGACCTGGTTGCGGCGGGCTTTCGCCGCCGCGGGGTCGAGCAGCGGGTTGTATTGCGAGGGCGCCTGCGGCAGGCCCGCGAGCAGTGCCGCTTCCGGCAGCCCCAGCTTCCAGACCGGCTTGGAGAAGAAGATCTGCGAGGCGGCGCCGACGCCGACGGCGGTGCTGCCTTCGACCGTCCCGTAGGAGGCGATGTTGAGGTAGGAGCCGAGGATTTCCTTGCGGCTGTGGTGTTCGGAGTACTCGATCGCCAGCCGCGCCTCGACGATCTTGCGCTCGAGGTTGCGCTCGGGGTCCTCGATGCAGAGGTTGCGGACCAGCTGCTGGGTGATCGTCGAGCCGCCCTCGACCGGTTCGCCGGCTTCGAGGTCCTTCAGCGCCGCCCGCAGGATGCCCTCGTAGTCGACGCCGCCGTGCTCGTAGAAGCGCTGGTCCTCGATCGCCACCGTCGCCAGCTGCAGCTTCTTCGGCACGCGGTCGATCGACACCAGTTGGCGGGCGACGGGCGAGCGGACGCGGCCGAGCTTCGAGCCGTCGGCTGCATAGAGGACGGTGTTGCCACCCTTCTCGATCGGCTTGCAGGAGCCCAGCGACGGGGCGTCGGCGGCGACGTCGAGCACCCAGGAGGTGACCGCGATCGCGCCGATCGCGAGCAGCACGGCGAGGCTGCCGAAGACCAGCAGGAGCTTGGCGCCGACCCCCCCTCCACGGCGCCGGCGGTGCCGGATGCGCTGCGTCACTCAGCAGAGGGTACTTCGCCCCGGAGGGGCTCAGGCCACGGTGTCTTCGGTCGAGCGGTTGTGGACCATGCCTTCGACCAGCAGCTGGTTGGGGATCACGATCGAGCTGCTGTCGCCGGGGTCGAGGTAGGTGTAGGAGAGGGTGATGTCGGTGACCCGGCCTTCGCAGTCTTCGAACTTGATCCGGTCGCCGATCCGGATCGGCTGCGAGACGGCGATCTGAATCCCGGCGATCAGGTTGGAGAGCGTGCGCTGGGCGGCGAAGCCGACTACGGCGACGACCAGCGCGGTCGAGGCGAGGACGCCGGTCGCCAGGCGCTTGAACTCGGTGAACTGACCGAGTACGAGCATCGCGATCACCACGAACACGGCGACGAAGGCGAGGCGCCGCAGGATGCGCAGCCGGGTCCGGGTCGTGCGCGAGACCTGTGAGACTGCGGGCGACATGGACGGCAACTTAACCGTCGACCCCGTCGCCGAGCAGCGCCCGACCGGCTTCCCCTACGCCAACTGGGGCGCGGGCACGGCGGTGCTCGGGGTCGTGCTGGCGATCGGGACCGGGATCGTCCTCGGGGTCCCGGCGGCGGTGATCGGCACGAAGGACAACGGCGACCTGACGACCTTCGGCAACGTCGGCGTGCAGCTGGCGACCGCGCTCGGGTTCCTGATGGTGCCGATGGCGATCGCCGCGCAGCGGGGCGCTGTCGGCCTCGGCGAGATCCTGCGGCGGCTCGGCGTGTGCCCCTTCCGGCCCTCGGCCTTCAAGTGGATGGCGGCGGCGATCGGCGCCTACCTCCTCTTCGCGATGGTCTACTCGCTGCTGATCGTCGAACCGAAGCAGAAGGACATCGCCGAGGGGTTCGGGGCGATGCCGATCCAGATCGTGCTGATCGTCTTCATGGCGCCGATCAGCGAGGAGATCTGCTTCCGGGGAATGCTCTACGGAGGCCTGCGCGAGCGGCTGCCGAAGATCGCCGCGGCGCTGATCGCCGGCACCATCTTCGGCGCCCTCCATGCCCTCACGGGAGTGACCGCGGTGCCGCCGCTGATCGTCTTCGGCTTCATCCTCTCGCTGCTCTACGAGAAGACCGGCTCGATCGTGCCGGGCATCCTGCTGCACATGCTGAACAATTGCGTCGCCCTGCTCGGCCAGTAGGATTCTGCGCCTCGTGAAGCGCCTCTCGTCCCTTTTTGCCCTCTTCCTGCTGGTCCTCGCTCTCCCCGCCGTTGCGGGCGCGGCGCCGAAGAAGCCGCCGAAGCCGGCTCCGGTCCCTGACGGGACGGTGAAGATCGAGGTCGGGCACCTGAAGAACGGCCGCGCCGAGATCATGTCCAAGGTTCCGGTCTTCGGAACGCTGAGCCCTTACGTGCCGGGGCAGCGGGTCGAGGTGACCTTCTATCTCGACGGCCACGAGCTCTTCAGCCGCCACCTCGCGGTCGGCAAGGGCAAGGGCGGCGCCGGCAGCTTCCGCACCAGCATCGACGTCCGCGAGGACGGCAAGTACGCGGTCGCGGCGAAGCACGAGGCGACCCCGCAGCTCGGCGGCGACAGCACCGTCCGCAAGAGCTGGAAGGTGAGTTACCCCTCCCTGCACCAGGGCGAGTGCGGCGACGTCGTCGTCGGTTTCAAGAAGGGGATGCGGAAGATGGGCTACATCGCCAACAGCGGCCGCTGCTTCGGCGGCAAGACCGGCCGCGGCGTCCTCGCCTACCGCAAAGTCAACGGCATGAGCCGCAGCATGCGCGCCGGCGCCGGCCTGGTGAAGAAGGTCTTCGCCGGCAAGGGCGGCTACGAGGTGCGGCACCCCGGCGCGGGCGAACACGTCGAGGCGCCGCTCTCCAAGCAGGTGCTGGTCTTCGCCAAAGGCGACAAGCCGTTCGCGATCTACCCGATCTCATCCGGCAAGTCCTCGACCCCGACGGTCACCGGCCACTTTCAGTTCATCCGCCAGGAACCGGGTTACAACTCGCACGGGATGTACTACTCGTTCTACTTCTACGGCGGCTACGCGGTCCACGGCTACGAATCCGTTCCGGACTACCCCGCCAGCCACGGCTGCCTGCGCACCTTCATCGCCGACCAGCCTGAGATCTACGAGCGAATTCACTTCGGCGAGGACATCTTTATTTGGTAGCGGTGGCGTGACTGATCTGGACGCCGCCAAGCAGACGCTTCTCGCCGAGCTGCGGGAGCACTCGCTGATCCTGGGGGAAGTGACCTTGGCCAGTGGGGCGACGGCGCAGTACTACGTGGATGCGCGGCGGACTCTGATGCGGCCGGAGGGGTTCCGGGCGGCGGGGGAGTTGATCGCGGCGCGGGCGCATGAGCTGGGCGCGGCGGCGGTGGGGGGACCGGCTACGGCGGCGATCCCACCGGCTTGCGCGGCGATCGCGGTCGCCGGCGGTAAGGATCTGGTCGCCTTCTTCGTCCGCGGGTCGCGCAAGGAGCACGGGTTGCAGCGCTGGGTAGAGGGGCCGGTCGCGCCGGGGGTGCGGTGCTTGATGGTCGAGGACACGGTCACCACCGGCGGCTCGACGGCAACGGCGATCGAGCGCGTCCGCGAGGAGGGGCTCGAGATCGCTGGAGTTGTTGCCGTGGTCGACCGGCTGGCGGGCGGGGCGGCGAAGATCGAAGCCGCGGCAGAAGCTCCCTATAACGCGCTGATCACGATCGACGAGATCTACCCGGACCGCCCCGACCGGGGTTGAGGCGATGGAGCCGGACGCGGTCGAGATCCGGGTCGTCGGCTGCCTGGTCGAGAAGCAGCGGACGACGCCGGACGCCTACCCGCTCTCGCTGAACGCGCTGCGGCTGGCCTGCAACCAGTCGACCAACCGCGACCCGGTCGTCGACTTCGACGAGGCGACGGTGAGCGAGGCGCTGCGCCGGCTGGCGCTGCGGGGTTGGACCCGGCTCGCGAGCGGAGCAGGCAGTCGCGCCCGCAAGTACCGGCACCTCCTGCCGGAAGCCCTCGGGGTGGACGACGAGGAGCTGGCGCTGCTGACGATGCTGATGCTGCGGGGCCCGCAGACGCCGGGGGAGCTGAAGCAGCGCAGCGAGCGGCTGCACGGGTTCGACTCGCTCGCCGCCGTGCAGGAGGCGCTGGAGCGGCTGATCGAGCGTGAGCTCGTCGTCCGCCAGCCGCGCCGCCCGGGCCAGAAGGAGGAGCGCTTCGAGCAAGTGCTGGGCGGCGCGGACGGCGAGGAGACCCCGGCGCTCGGAAGCGAGGGGGAGTCGACTTCCGCAGCCGGGCCCGCCGCGACCGAAGCGGCCCCATCCGAGGACCGGCTCGATCGCATCGAGCGCGAGCTGGGGGCGCTCCGCGCCGAGCTCGCGAGCTTGCGCGAGGCGCTAGGCGAGAGTTCCTGAAGGACTAGTGGCGTAGTTCGACGACTGCGGTGCGGCGGCCGCCGGGAATGGCGACGATGACCTGCGTCTTCAGCCGCGAGCGCGAGCGCAGCAACTTGCGGGCGCCGGCGCTGAGCGGGACGCGGAAGGTCTGCCCCTGGCCCCCGGTGAGGCGCAAGGCGCTGCGCCCGAGCGAGCGGCTAACCGGACGCGTGCGTGGCCCACGCCCGCGGTAGTGGGCGACGGGCACGCGGAACCGGGCCCGCAGGAGCACCTGCCCGGGGCACTCGGTCCCTTCCGGCCAGAGGCAGGTGACGCGGACCTGGACGCGGTTGTTGTGCGCCCTCAGGTCGGAGAGCTGGATCGCGACCGGGATCGTCACCCCTTTGCAGCCGAGGAGGCTGTCGTTGCCCGGGTCGATATCGAGGGCGTAGACGCAGACGCGTTGGCGACCAGACTTCACCGTCGGCACGTCGAGGTCGAAGCCGTGGCGGCCCCCTGCTTCCGGGTATTGCAGACGGACGTCGCGGCGGGGCAGGTTCGCCACCTGCCCGAGGTCATAGGAGGCCACCTCGGCTTCGCCTTCGCGGCCGCCGACGACCAGGCGCACGGAGGCGGGTTCGGTCGGCAGGGTCGGGTCGAAGGCCCAGCCGCGGATCCGCACCTGACCGGGCGAGGGTGAAGTCGCCAGGTCGAGGGCGCCGATCGGGTCCGCTTCGGGGGCGGGGGGCAGGGTCGCTTCGCCGACCGTGGCCGCGTCGACGTAGTCGTTGTCGATGTTGATCGTCACCCCGCCGTAGCTCTCGTTGTGACCGCCCTGGTACTGGTGGATCCGCTGGTGCGGGGTCCAGGCGTTGGCGGGCACGACCGGATCGGCGGTGCTCTGCGAACCGTTCCAGTTGGCGATCCAGAGGTGGTCGGGCAGCTCGTAACCGGTGCCGAACTGGCCGGCCAGGTCGGCGATCCCGGAGGCGCTGCTGCTGTAGACGCCGGAGACGTAGCCGAGCGCGTGCAGCTTTTCGGTCCAGGCCTCGAGGAAGGCGAGCGTCGCCGCGGTCGCCGAGGAGGTGCGGCTGTAGGACTCCATGTCGAAGTAGATCGGGCTGCCCGGCCCCATCGCCACCGCGCTCGCCGCTTCGACCGCGGCCACCGCTTCCGCCACTCCCTGGGCGGTCGCCTGGCTGGCGCTCAGCTTGGCGCAGCTCGAGCAGGCGCTGGTCGGGGCTTGCAATCCCACCCAGGTCGGAATCAGGTGCCAGCCCGCGGCGGTCTGGGCGGCCACCCATTCGGGGGTGAGGTTCGGCTGCGAGCAGGCCCGGTTCTCGCCGCCGATGTAGACGCCGACGGCGCGGTAGGGAGAGTCCAGCCAGGCGTTCATCGAGCGGGCCGAGGGAGTGCTGCAGGCGTCGAAGCCGAGGCCGGTGAAGATCGTCCCGGAGCGCGCGGCGGTATTCGCGCGGGGTCGGGCCGAGGGCAGCGCCGAGGCGCGCGCGGCAACCGGTTCGGGTTCGACCAGGATCGCCCGCCGGCGCCCGATCGCCTCCGCCGGGCAGCGCTGGTGGGGCGAGGGGCTGCCGAGGTAGACCGCCCGCCGGTCCAGCCGCACGCACATTCGCGGGTGCTGCGCGAGCCGGTAGACCGGCCAGGAGGCGGGGACGCTGAGCGTCTGGCCGCCGAAGCGCAGGTCCCGTTTCTCCGCGCCGGAAGCGGGGACGGCGAAAGCCGCGAGGAGGGCGAGCAGCGCCAAGAGAAGCGGTGCGGTGCTACGGCGGCTAAGGCGGCGGGTCGAGTTCACGGGCTGCACTCTCGGTACTAGCAGCGCTCAGAGGCAAAAGTTGCTGCCCGCTGGGCGCTCCCCTGCAGCCACGGAATCAACTTTCGGGCGGGTGCGATTACCGCAACTTGCTGAGACACCGCGGTTTCTCGATAGCGAAAACCAGTCCACGAAGGAGCGGGAGATGCACTCACCGGGTCGGCGACCTATCTCTGCAAACAGCTTGCGTCGGTTCGCGCTGGCGCTGATACTTCCGGCCGCGCTCGCGGCGGGACCTGGGACTGCGTCCGCCGCGGAAGCCGGCGCCAACATCCGCCGCAGCCCCGGCAGCTCGGCGAACTTCACCCTGGCCGCCGCCAACGGCTACTCGCTCTACTTCAAAGAGGAAAAAGGCGTTCTGTCGATCGTGGCTACGCGCACGCAGCCTGCGGAGCCGACGATAGATGCGAGCGGCGGGATCGGCGTGGTCAGAACCCGCTACGCGAACGAAAGCGTTTACACGACTCTCGATTCTGCCCCCAAGGCGGCTCAGATCAACGCCGACCTGGGCCCGGTCGGGAGTGTCTCGCTCGTCTTCCACCCGTCCGGGAAGAAGAGGGTGACGAAGGTCGACCTGGAAGCGAAGGGTGAAGACTGCATCGGGGCGACGAGGATCGTCCGCCGACTCGGCACCTTCGAGGGCTCTGTCGTCTTCCATGCCGAGAACGGCTACACGAGTGCCGCGGCGACCAGCGTTCCCGGGACGGTCGGCACTTCGCCGATCCGCAACTGCACGACCGCGAAGGGCAGCGCCGCCGGCACCGAGGCCGAAACGACCGATACCGAAGCCTCGCTGAGCGTCTACGGGGCCGCCTCCTTCGCCGCGTCGCGAACGGCGCGCGGTGTCACCTTCCACGCGCTCAGCAGCGAACAGCTGGCTCCGAACGTGGGCGTCGCGCGCCTCGCCGTCGCCTCGGCGGAGCGGTCCAGCTTCTGGTTTGCCGGCGACGGCAGCCGGGCCGGAGTCAAGCCGCCCGCTCCGTTCTCCGGTACCGCCGCCTACACCTCCCGAGCCGGCTCGCCGAGCTGGACGGGGGACCTGAGCGTCGACTTCCCCGGTCTTACCCAGCCGCTGACCGGCGAGGGCCTGCTCTCGCCGCAGCTGCGGATCTACCCGGCGGGACGGGACTGAGCCATGCCCAGGCTGCTCCTCGCGATGCTCGCGGCGCTGCTCGGATCGGTTGCGATCGCCGCTCCCGCCTCGGCCTCTGAATGGCGCTCGGCCACCTTCCCCGAGCTGGGGACGACCGGCCTCTTCCTCGATGTCGACTGCCCTTCGGAGAACCTCTGCGTTGCCGCCGGGTCAGACGACGCGATCGCCAGCTCCACCGAACCGGCCGCCGGGCTCGGGCACTGGCGGCTCGGACACGTGAGCGAGCCCGGCGCCTACGGGCCGCTGCCGGAAGCCACGGAGGACGCCCCGGCACTTGTCCTCCCCGGCGCCCAGATCCGCGGCGTTTCCTGCCCGACCACCGACCTCTGCGTCGCCGTTACCCGCCTCGGCGGGATCCTCACCAGCACCGAACCGGAGGCAGGCGCCGCCGCCTGGTCGGGATTCCACCTGCAGGCAGAAGGCCCGCGCACGCATCTCTACGACGTCTCCTGCCCGACCACGGGCCTCTGTGTCGCGGTCGCCCTCGGCGGCAAAGTCCTGGTCTCGACCAACCCTCTCGGCGGCCCGCCGGCCTGGAGCCTCATCCAGCTCCCCGAAACGCTCGAACTCCAAGGCGTCTCCTGCTCCTCCCCGACTCAGTGTCTAGCCGTCGGCAAGGAAGGAGCGATCGTCAGTTCGAGCAACCCGACCGGTGGCGCCGCCGCCTGGAAAGTGGTGCACGAACCCGCGTACGGGGAACTGCAGGGCGTCTCCTGCCCCGCAGCCGACCTCTGCCTCACCGGCAACAGGGGCGCCGTGCTGTCGACCCGCTCACCCGGCGGCGATGCCTCGGCGTTCTCGACGGCCGCCGGCGTCACGCCTTTGCAGTTGACCGCGTTTGACTGCGCCGGCGAGGAGGCGTGCGCGGCGGTGAACGACAACGCCGACGTCTTCACCTCGACCGAACCGGCGGGCCCGGTAGGCGCCTGGAGTGTGGTCAACATCGTTCCCTTCAACGAACCGAACGGCACCTTCGGCATTTCCTGCCCCTCGCTCGACCTCTGCGTCGCCGTCGGGACCCACTACCTGATCGCCAGCTCCACCGACCCCTTCGAGGGTCCGGCGGCGAAGCCCTCGCCGAGCCAACGGCGGCCGACGGTGAGGATCACCCACCATCCGCCGCGGGTGATCCACACCCACAGGCCGCGGGTGCGGGTCGGGTTCCGCTTCCGCGAGATCGGCCTGCGCGACGGATTCCTCTGCAAGCTCGGGACGAAGCAATTCCGACCCTGTAGCTCGCCGAGGCGCTACCGCGTCGGCCCTGGCCGCCACGTCTTCGCGGTCAAGGTGGCCGATCCCGGCGGCCCCGATCAGACGACCACCCGCTTTCGCTTCCGGGTGATCCGCCTGCATGGGCGCCGGTGAGCCGCCGCGATGCCCCGAGCTGGATTCGAACCAGCGGCCTATCCCTTAGGAGGGGATCGCTCTATCCATCTGAGCTATCGGGGCGGAGAGGTCGAATTGTCTCTTAGTTGACGGAGTCGGGGCAGAATTGGCGCGAACTGCGCGCCATACGTGCGATTTGGATCGGCAGGATCGGTTGCATGAGAACCGCAGAGATAGTGGACATGTCTGAAGCACGCTCTAATGTGCAGCACATGTCCAAGATGATCCAGATCCGAAACGTGCCCGACGAGATGCACCGGGCTCTGAAGAGCCAGGCGGCGGCCGCTGGGATGAACCTGTCCGATTACCTCAAGAGGGAATTGAGCTGGGCGACCCAGCGCTCTCAGGTCGAAGAGTCCTTCAAGCGGGCTCGGGCGCGAGGCTCGCTTGGGATCAGTACCCAGGAGATTGTTGACTTGATCCGTGAGGGTCGAGGCGACTGATGCCTGTCGTCGATGCCTCGGTGACGTTCGAGTGGCTTGCAGGACAGGATCATCTGGACGCGGTCGAAGAGCGGCTGGTCGCCGAGCAGGGAGCGCTCTGGGCACCGGAACTCCTCGATGCCGAGGTTGGACAGGTCCTACGGCGATCGCTCCGGCGACGTGACCTCGACCCCGAGCGTGCGCAGGTCGCCCTGCGCGAACTCGGGACGCTGCCGGTTCACCGGATCCCGCACGAAATGCTCGTGCAGCTGGCTTGGAGCATGCGCGACCAGGTCAGCTTTTACGACGGCCTTTACGCGGCCTTGGCGACGATGCTTGACGAGCCCCTGCTGACCCTGGACGCTCGCCTTGGCCGGGCGGGACTCGACCTCGAAGTCGAGGTTCTCGCTTAGGCGTAGAGGGTCTCGGAAGCGAGCTCGTCGGCGCGGCGGCCCCAGAGCTTCACTTCCATGAAGATCTCGTCCCCGTATCCCTCGAGGGCGTCGAGGGCGATCAGGGTGAAGCGGCCCTGGGAAACCAGCTCCTGGTCGACGGTCTCGGCCTCCAGCACCGCGGTGGCGGCGACGGCACCGCGGACCAGCGGTCTGCCCCAGACGAGGGTCACCGCTCCGGCCCGGCCGTTCTCCCCGCGCCAGCGTCCGATCACGTCGTCGTTGAGGTCGATCCGCCAGTCCTCATTTTCCTCGGCGAGGATGTCGGTGAAGTCAGCCTTGGCGGCGAAGTCGCGCGGCTCCTCCTCGGGCGGCTGCACGTAGGAGACGTGGCCGAACAGCTCCAGCCGCCCCTCCTCGCTCTCCGTTTTCACCGAGCCGGGAACCCAGACCCGCCCGCCCCAAGCGCGCTCGGGGAACCATTCGACCTCCTCCGACATGGACGCTCCCGCCGGCAGGTCCGCGATTGCGGTGACCGCCGCGCTGAACGCCTCCCGCAGCCGCTCGGCGAAACGGCCGTGGGGGATCCCCTCCTGCGTGGTGTCGGCGATGAAGCGCGGAATCGGTCGTTCGGTCGGCCGCACGCCGGGCAGCCTACCTACGGCTCGAGGCAGTCGCGCAGGTCTGAGGCCGCCCGCTCGGGCGGGTAGACGTTGATGTCGACGCCGGTGCCGAGCTCGAACCCGGCCTTGATCGTCAGCCGCGGGGCGATGTCGACGTGCCAGTGGAACTGGCCGTCGCCGTGGGGCGCGGTGCGGACCCAGAGGTTCAGCTCGGGTGAGCCGTCGAAGAGCTTGGCGAGGGCGCGCAGGGCGGTGCGGATCATCGCCGCGCCGCCCTCGTCCTCCTCGAAGCGGGCCGATTCGCGGCGGGGGACGACCCGCAGCTCGAAGGGCGAGCGCGAGGCCCAGGGGCAGATCAGCGCCGCCTCGTCGTCGATTGCGACCAGGCGGTCCCGGCGGCGCACCTCCTCGACGAGGACGTCGCTCAGCAGCCCACCGCCGGCGGTGCGTTCGCCGTAGGCGCCGACCCGCTCGCGCTCGCGGGCGACCGCGGCCGGCACGAACGGCAGCGCATAGAGCTGGGCGTGGGTGTGCTCGAGCGAGGCGCCGGCGCCGCCTCCCTCGTTGACGATCAACTGCAGGTAGGAGGCCTCTGGGTGGGCTCGCATCCGCTCGCGCCAGGTGGCGACGGCGGCGGCGAACTGCGCCTCGTCGAGCTCGGCCATCGCGGTCACGTGCCGCGGTGAGTTGATCAGCACCTCGTGGAAGCCCTCCGCCGGCCGCGAGGAGAAGAGGTCGGGTTCGCCGGCGCGTTTGCTCGCCAGCAGCGGATCGCCGGCGCTGGCGAAGGCGCCCGCGTCGGCGGCGCCCCCGCTCGAAGGCGCCTTTCCGTCCCCCTGGTTCGGAAAAGCGCCTTGCCCTTCGGCGCCCAGCGCCGGATAGAGGTTGGGGACGACCCGCGTCTTCCAGCCGGGCGTATCGGGGCCGCCTCCCTCCGGGCGCAGCGCGTAGAGCTCCGGCGGGGTGCGGTCCTCGCGGCCCTCGCAGAAGGGGCAGTTGTCGGGTCCCTTCGGCTCGGTCGAGCGGGGGGAGAAGCTGTCGGGGCGGGCAGCCCGGCCCGGGGCGAGGATCGTCCTCAGCCCGGTCAGCTGGTCGATGCGGATCTCCGGCGAGCTCAGGAGCGGGAGGGGGGAAGGTCGCCTGCGTCGGGCTCGTCGACCGGGGGCGGCGGAGGCGGCTGTGGAGGGGCCGGGGGCCGGGGCGCCCGCGGCGTTCCCTCGGCGCGTCCGGCCGCGCCTTTGCCGACGAACGGCTCGAGCACGTCCATCGGCAGCGGGAAGACCACGGTCGTGTTCTGGTTGGTGCCGATTTCCAACAGCGTCTGCAGGTAGCGCAGCTGCAGTGAGGCCGGGTTGGTGCTGATGATGTCGGCGGCGTCGGTGAGCTTCTGCGCCGCCTGGAACTCGCCCTCGGAGTTGATGATCTTCGCCCGCCGCTCGCGCTCGGCCTCGGCCTGCCGCGCCATCGCCCGCTGCATCTGCTCGGGGATCTCGACGTCCTTGATCTCGACCGCGGTGACCTTGACGCCCCAGGGCTCGGTCGACTGGTCGATGATGATCTGCAGCTCTTCATTGAGGCGCTCGCGGTCGGCCAGCAGCTGGTCGAGCTCGGCTTTGCCGAGCACCGAGCGCAGCGCCGTCTGCGAGATCTGCGAGGTCGCGATCAGGTAGTTCTCGACCTCGACCACGGCGCGGTTGGAGTCGACGACGCGGAAGTAGGCGACGGCGTTGACCCGGCAGGGGACGTTGTCGCGGGTGATCACCTCCTGCGGCGGCACGTTCAGGGTCACCGTCCGCAGATCGACCTTGACCATCCGGTCGACGAGCGGGATCAGCAGGATCAGCCCCGGCCCCTTCTGGGCGATCAGGCGCCCGAGGCGGAAGATGACGCCGCGCTCGTACTCGCGCAGGATCCGCACCGAGGAGCCGACCGCGATCAGCGCGAAGAAGACGAGGACGATGAGAATCCCTGCTACAGCCTCCATCAACCGGCTCCTTCTCTGGGGTGGACCGCTGCCTGCGGCGCCGGGCGAACCACCAGCGTCAACCCGTCGACAGCCTCGACCTTGACTCTATCCCCCAGGCGGATCGGCCCCGAACCTGCGGCCAGGCGAGCGCTCCAGATCGTCCCGCCGAGCCAGACGTGGCCGTCGGGGTCGATCGCGCTGCGGGCCTCGGCCTCGGATCCGATCATCTCCTCGGTGCCGGTGCGGACGCGCTCGTTGCGATGCGCCTCCACGACCTTGCGGGTGACGAAGTAGAAGCTGACGCCGGAGAGGATGCCGAGGGCGATCAGCGCGCCGCCCGCGTAATCGGCGACGTTGCTGTCGGAGCCGAAGGCGACGATCCCCGCCGCGGTCAGACCGAGGACGCCGATCGCCGCGAGGACGCCCCCGGTCGGCAGCAGCAACTCGGCCAGCAGCAGCCCGATGCCGATCAGCGCGATGACGACGAAGGCTTCCATGACCTGATTATGCGCCCTGCTCGGAGGCGCCCTTGACGGCGTAGCGACGCACGTCGGCTTCCAGTTCGGACGGGTCCGTGTAGGGCCCCTGCTTGAGGTAGACGAGCTTGCCCGCCTTGTCGTAGAAGGCGGTGTCGGGATAGCCGACGACGTCGAGCGAGCCCGCGATCTCTTTGTCGGGGTCGGTGTAGCTGGGATAGGGCACCGGCTCCTCGCGCAGGAAGGTCGCCGCCGCGTCGTTCGAGTCCTCCGAGTTGAGGCCGAGGAAGGCGACCCGCTTGCCGTAGCGGGCCGAGAGCTTCTGCAGAACCGGGAACTCCTGGCGGCAGGGGACGCACCAGGAGGCCCAGACGTTGACCACCGCCGGGAAGCCGTGCAGTTGAGCAAGGCGCGCTTCGAAGGCGTCGCGGCCGCCGCCGAGCAGCTCGTTTTCCTGCTTGTAGAGAGCGGCGAGGGGGGCAGGGGCGCCGGCCAGGGCCTTCGCGTAGTCGGGGGGCGGGCTCCCTTCGCCCTCGTTTCCACCGCTGCCGCAACCGCTGCCGAGGAGGGCCGCCGCCGACAGCGCACACAGCGCCAGAAGGAGTCTCGTTCGCGCAGGCATCCGCTTAGTGGGTACAATACGTACGTTCGGTTCGCGGCTCGCGGGCCGCTGAGTTCTTCGGGGAGACATCCAGTTGACCCCGCAGCCCTCGTTCGATTTGCAGGTGTCCCCCAGCCGTTTCTCTCTGTTCGGCGGGGACTGATCCCGGAAGCCATCAATGGCCAAGACCAGCGACGTTGCCGCTGACGCGGCAGTTCCTTCAAGCGCCGACATCGAGCGTGCGGCGGCGTTCGCCCGCGAGCCATTCCTGCTCGACGGCGAGGGGCCGGAGGCGCTTGCCCCCGGCACGGCGCGGCGGCGGGCTCTCGACGCGGCGCTGAAGGAGCTGGACGACGGCGCCGAGTACCCGTCGATCCAGTGGCGGCGGGATTTCTCCCTGCTGCTGGGCCTGGAGCGCTTCCTCGCCGAGGAGCCGCCGAAACTGCGCGACGGGGCGGAACTGAACCCGCACCAGGTCGACGCCCTCTCGGGCACCCTCGCCGAGCTGATGGGCCAGCAGCAGGTCGGCGCTGCCGCCGAGGTGGGCGAGAACGGCAGCGATGGCAGCAACGGCAGCGCCGAGAACAGCGCTCCCGCCCCAGCTGCGGTCGAGGACGGAACCGCGCCCGACGGCGACGAGGACGAGGAGGAGGACGACGAGGTCACCCCCGACGAGGAGCCGCAGGACTGGGTCGAAGCTCCCTCCGAGGAGGACGAGGAGGTCGTCGAGGAGGCGCCCGAGGATCCCGGTGCCGAGCGCCGTTTCTGGTTCGAGCACGCGACCGGCGCCGGCAAGACCGTCGCCGCGGTCGGCTTCGTCGAGGCGACGCGCACCGGCGGCGTCCTCATCCTCACCCACCGCCGCAACCTGGTCGACCAGTTCATCGGCGAGATCTCCGACCGCGGCTACAAGGAGCGGCTGCGCCCGCCGCTGCTCGACGGCCGCGACGATCCCGACGGACCGGTCACGGTCGAGACCTACCAGTGGTTCGTCCGCAACCACAAGAAGATCTCCGACGCCTACTCGATCGTCATCTGCGACGAGGCGCACACCGCCCTGGGCGAGAAAACCAGCGCCTGCATCCGCGACATGCCGGGCCCCGTCTACATCGGCATGACCGCGACCGGCGCGCTGATCGCCCGTCACGTCGCCGACCTCTTCCCGACCCAGACCTCGCGCTTCGACCTCGCCCAGGCGGCCCGGCGCGGCGTGATCGCGCCGCTGCGCTGCCTGCGGATTCCGCCGGGACCCGGGGTGCGGACGATCGCCAAAGTGCCGCTGCGCAAAGGCGAGGTCGACCAGGATTTCGACCAGGAGGAGCTGGCGGCGCTGCTCGACCAGGAGCCTTTCAACGTCGCGATCGCCGACCTCTACCGCTCCCGCTTCCGCAAGGTGCCGGGCGTGGTCTACACCGCCGGCGTCCAGCACGCGAAGAACGTCGCCAAAGCCTTCCGCGACGCCGGGATCAACGCCCAGGCGGTCTCGGGGGAGACGCCGAAGCGCGAGCTGGCGGAGATCCTCGCCGGCTTCGAGCGCGGCACCGTCGACGTGCTCTGCAACGCGATGCTGCTGGCCGAGGGCTGGAACAGTCCGCGGGCGACGATCTGCATGCACCTGGCGCCGACCGCCTCGCGGCGGATCTACCAGCAGCGGGTCGGCCGCGTCACCCGGCGCGCGCCGGGCAAGGAGGCGGGCCTCGTGCTCGACTTCGTCCACCCGGCGACGACCCACGACGAGACGATCGTCACCCTCCACAGCCTGCTCGACCGCGACGTCTATCGCGGCGGCGCGATCGTCGTCGGGCCGGTGCGACGCGGGCGCGGGCGCAAGGTCCGGGTCGAGCGCCGGATCGTCCCCGTCTCCGACGTCGAGGAGAAGCGGATGGAGGTTCTGGAACGGGAGATCTGGCGGATCGCGGTCGAGAACCTCGATTACCCCGAGCAGCACGCCTGGGCGGCGCTGGCGGGCTCGCGCGTCAACACCCAAGGATGGCGGCGGGCGCGGGCGATGCTGCAGCACGACCGCACGAAGGAGCTGCGGCGCCGCTTCCTGCTGACCTGCGTGCAGCGCAACCGCAACGCGCAGCTGCGGCTGAAAGCGCTGGCGGAGATCCCCGACCTCGGCGATCCCGACGCATTCGACGACGCGATCGACATCGTCGGCACCTGGAGCCGCGAGGACAAACGAGCTGGGACCAAGTGCCTGCTGCAGGCGCTGATCGACAAACGTATCGGCCGCCGCGACCAGGCACAGGCCTGGGTCTGGCGCCTCGCCGGCTACACCCGCGAACTGCACGAGGAGTACGCGGTGCAGCGCTGGCCGGAGACGAAGCGGCTGCTCGGACTGCTGGTCAACTCTTCGGGGCGGGCGCACGGGCGCAATGCCCGGCGGCTGGTGCACGCCGCGCGCAAACAGGACCGGCGGCTGGCGGTGGCTCTCCTGGCGGCCGCGGTGTCGCACACGCCCGAGGGCGAGGAGGTGCTGCGCGGGGCGCGGATGCGGATGGCGCGGAAACCCTCGGCGGTGGCGCGCGAGCTGCTGAAGAACTTCCCCAAAGGCGGCAAGCGGCGGCGCAAGCGCAAGCGCAGCGGTCAGGGGCAGAACGAGAACGGCAACGGCGAGCAGGCTGCGGCGGCGAACGGGAACGCGCCGGAGGGGGCAAGCTCCGAGAAGCCGAAACGGACGCGCAAACGGCGGAAACCCGCGGCTAAGTCAAAAGCGCGTGAGGTGGACCTCGCCGGCGCCGACGGCGATTCGGTCGCCGCTGGGCGTGACGACGACGAGGTAGCCCCGGTCGTCGACGCCGTCGGCGACGCCTGAGCCTCCGTCCCATTCGACTTCGCGGCCGCGCAGCGCGTCGCGGTTGCGCCAGGCTCCGAGCACTGCATTTGCGTCTGCCTCAAGCCACTTCTCCAACCGAGCATTAAGTGCCTTGAGCGCATCGTCTGCAGGCGCTTCCTTCAAGGAAGTCGCGGTGGCCCGCAGCTCTTCTGGAAATTCGTTTTCCTCGATCGCAAGATTGAGGCCGATGCCGATTACTGCCCAGCCGTCTTGGGGTCTTGCCTCGATCAGGACTCCGGCTAGCTTCTTGCCTTCGACGTGGATGTCGTTGGGCCACTTGACCTTGCACTCGAGGTTTGGGCTGAGCTCCTCAGCTGCCTCGCAAACAGCTAACGGCACTGCGAGGGGGAGCGTTGCGTGGCGCTCCTCTAGGGGGCGGACGAGGGCTGAGTAGAGGAGGGCTTTGTTTGGGGGGGCGGTCCAGGTTCGGCCTTGGCGGCCGCGGCCGGCGGTTTGCTCGGCGGCGGTTACTACGGTGCCATGCGGGGCTCCGGCGGCGGCGAGCTCGCGGGCGCGGCTGTTGGTCGAGTCGGTGCGGGCGAAGTGGCGGTGGGGGAGACCGAAGCTCATCCGGCGGCGTCGGCGAGCAGGGCGGCGAGGAGGCCGTCGACGTCGTGGCGCTCGGCTTCGACGTCGACCTGCAGGCCGGCGGCGCGGGCGGTCTCGCTGGTGACGGGGCCGATCGAGACGACGCGGGCGTTGCGGGGGAAGCGGTCGCCGAGCGCCTCGAGCAGGTTGGTGACGGTGGAAGAGGAGGTGAAGGTGACGTAGTCGGCCCCTTGCGCCCGCTCGATCTCTGACTCGTCCGGCGTCTCCCGCACCGTCTCGTAGAGGGCGAGGACGTCGACCTCGGCCCCGCGCTCGCGCAGGGCGTCCGGCAGGACGTCGCGGGCCTCGGCGGCGCGGGCGACGAGGACGCGGGCGCCGGCGACCTCGTGGTCCTCCAGCGCCTCGAGCAGGCCCTCGGCGACGAAGCGCTCGGGGACGACGTCGGCGAGGACGCCGCGCTCGGCGAGGGCGCGGGCCGTTCCCGGGCCGATCGCCGCCACGGTGACGCCGGCCAGCGCCCGGGCGTCGACGCCGGCGCCTTCCATCGCCTCGAAGAGCAGGCGGACGCCGTTGGGGCTGGTCAGGCAGACAAGCTCGTAGACCCCGAGCGCGCCGGCGATTTTCCGCGCCTCGTCGGAGTCGATCCGCGGCTCGATCCGGATCGCCGGCAGTTCTACAACCTCGGCGCCAAGATCGCGCAGCGTCGCGGCGAGGCCGCTGGCCTGGGCGCGGGCGCGGGTGACGACCACACGGCGGCCATGCAGTGGCCGCCGCTCGAGCCATTCGAGGTCGGCGCGCCGTCGCGCGACCTCGCCGACGATGATCAGCGCCGGCGCCTTCACCCGCTCGCGCTC
The DNA here is from genome assembly GCA_035688955.1 of Solirubrobacterales bacterium. Lineage (GTDB taxonomy): Bacteria > Actinomycetota > Thermoleophilia > Solirubrobacterales > 70-9 > VAYN01. Next base: position 68,806 of record DASSMJ010000055.1, read on the forward strand.
GACCACCTCCGCCAGCGTTCCCAGCGTTCCCTCGACGGTGCGTTGCTGGGGCCAGGTACCGCGTTCGATCGCGGCGGCGGGCTCGTCCGCGTCACGCCCCGCCTCAATCAGCGCGCTCGCGTTCTCGCCCAGTCGTTTCACACCCATGTAGAAGACGAGCGTGCCCGGGAAGCGGGCGAGCGCCTCCCAGTCGAGCGCGCTCTCGGTCTTCTCGGGATCCTCGTGGCCGGTGACGAAGGCGACAGCGGAGGCGTCGTCGCGGTGGGTGACGGGGATGCCGGCGTAGGCGGTGGCGGCGACGCCGGCGGTCACTCCCGGCACCACCTCGAACTCGACTCCGGCCGCCCGCAGTGCTTCGCCCTCCTCGCCGCCCCGGCCGAAGACGAAGGGGTCGCCGCCCTTGAGGCGGACGACGCTCTTGCCTTCTTCGGCGGTCGCGACCAGCCGCTCGCCGATCTCCTCCTGGGGCACCGAGGGAACGCCAGGCTGCTTGCCGACGTAGACGAGCTCGGCGTCCTCGCGGGCGCCGGCGAGGGCACCCGGCGGGATCAGCCGGTCGTAGAAGATCGTGTCGGCCGAAGCGATCAGCTCCAGCGACCGCGCCGTCATCAACCCTGGATCTCCCGGCCCCGCCCCGACGAGGTAGGCAACCCCAGCCCGCGCACTCATTCCGTGGTTCCTTTTGCACCGCATGCGTGCGTAAAGAACCGCGCGATCACGATTGGGCCTCCGCGCGGTCGAGGATCTCGCGGGCGCCGGCACTGAGCAGGCGCTGGGTGAGTTCGGCGCCGGCCAGCGAGGGCTCTTCGGCGCTTGCCTCGATGCGGTCGCGGAGCCACTCGCTGCCGTCGGGGAGGCCGACGAAGGCGTCGATCGTCAGCCGCTCGCCGTCGACCCGCGCGTGCGCTCCCAGGGGCGTGTTGCAGGTTGCCTGCAGCAGGGCGACGACCGTCCGCTCGGCGGTCAGCTCCCGCATCGCCCTGAGGTCGTTCACCGAGGCCGCGGCGTCGCCACCTTCCTCGTCGCCGGCTCGCACCTGCAGCGCCAGCGCGCCCTGGCCCGGAGCCGGGCACATCTGCTCGACCCCGAGCCTGAAGGAGATCTCGTCCTCGCGGCCCAGCCGCCGCAGTCCCGCCGCGGCGAGGACGATCGCGTCGAGGTTGCCCTCCTCGAGCTTGCGCAGCCGCGTGTCGACGTTGCCGTGCAGCTCCTCCACCTTCAGGTCGGGACGAACGGCCAGCAGCTGGGCGCGGCGCCGCAGGGCGGCCGTCCCCACCCGCGCGCCCTCGGGCACCTCGTCGAGCGACCCGCCGACCCCGATCCAGGCGTCCGCCGGGTCCTCGCGCTCAGGCACCCCGGCGATTTCCAATCCCTCCGGCATCTCCCCCGGAAGGTCCTTGGCCGAGTGGACGCCGAGCTCCGCCTCGCCGGCCAGCAGCGCCCGCTCGACTCCGCGCACGAAGCGCGACTTGTCCCCCGGCTCCCCGTCGGAGCTGGCCTCGACCAGCTCCGCTCCGCCGAGCCGGTCGGCAACCCAGCGCGCCTGCGTCAACGCCAGAGCGCTGCCGCGCGTCGCGATCCGCATCTCAGCCCTTGCTGCGTTTGTCGCGCCGCAGCTCGGTGACGTTGTCCGCCCGCGCCTCACCCTCGGGCTCGGTCTCGACGTCGAGACCGAACAGCTCCCGCAGGGCGCTGACGTAGAAGTAAGCGTCGTCGGAGCCCGCCGAGCGGCGGATCCGCACCGTCGGGTCGTGCAGCAGGCGCGAGGCGATCGCCTTCGCCATCGTCTCCAGCCGCTCGCGGTCGGCGTCGTTGAGACTCTCCCAGCGGCCTTCGTTCTCAGCCAGGACCCGGCGCACGACCTCGTCGCTGCGCCCGCGCAGGGCGCTGATCGTCGGCACCACCTCAAGCGAGGCGAGCCAGCGCTCGAAGCGGTCGAGCTCGGCGTCGATGATGCGCCGCGCCTCCCGTGCCTCGGCCTCACGGCCGCTCTCGTTGCGTTCGACGATCTGCTGCACGTCGTCGATGTCGTGGACGGTGACGCCCGGGATCTCGCGGCAGGCGGGCTCGATGTCGCGCGGCACCGCCAGGTCGATCGCCAGCAGCGGCCGCCCCGGCCGCGCCGCCATCACCTGCTCGAGCCCGTCCTGCTCGACGATGTGGTGCGGCGAGTTGGTCGCCGACACAACGATATCCGCGCTTGTCAGCTGCTCGGGCAGCTCCTCGAAGCGGACAGCGCTGCCATCGAAACGCTGCGCGAGGCCGATCGCGCGGTCGTAGTGGCGGTTGGCGACGAAGACGGTGGCGACGCCGCGGGCGACCAGCGCCTTGGCGACGAGCTCGGCGGTCTCGCCGGCGCCGACGACCAGGACCCGCTTGTCGGAGAGGTCGCCGATCGCTCGCCGCGCCAACTCGACGGCGACGGAGGGAATCGAGACCCCCTTCTGGCTGATCCCGGTCTCCTCGCGCGCCCGCCCCCCGGCCGAGAGGGCGCCGCGGAAGAGGCGGTTGAGGATCGGCCCGGTCGCGCCCTCGACCAACGCCAGCTCGTAGGCGCGTTTGACCTGGCCCTGGATCTCGGCCTCGCCGACGATCATCGAGTCGAGCCCCGCGGTCACCCTCAGCAGATGCCGGCCGGCGTCGGTGCCGCGCAGCGAGTAGAGGTGGCCGAGCAGCTCGGTCGGCCGGATCTCGGCCTTGCGGGTGAGCACGCCGAGTGCCTCGGACTCGGCCTCGACCGGGTCGGCGACGACCAGGTAGAGCTCGGTCCGGTTGCAGGTCGAGATCGCCGCCGCCTCGGTGATCGTCTCCGCTTCGGTCAGCTCGCGCAGCGCCGCGACCGCCCGTCCCTCGGTCAGCGAGAGGCGCTCGCGCAGCTCCAGCGGCGCGGTCTTATGAGACACCCCCAAGGCCAGGATCTCACTCATATCAGGCGCCGCTTCCTCTGCTCCCGCCAGGAGCCAGAGAATCAGATATGGATGGCTCCTGGCTTCCGCGTCCGGGAGCGGCTTCCTCGGCAGAGGGATCGCCCTTGCGGGCCTCGGCGATCTCGGCGACCTCGCGCAGATCGCGCTCGATCCGGGCCAGTTTCATGCCCATGATCGCGACGTAGATCAGCAGCAGCAGGACGAAGACGATGTAGGC
>DASSMJ010000056.1:0-62403 GCA_035688955.1 Solirubrobacterales bacterium
AGGCGTAGATCGTCGCCATCGTCCAGCGGCGCTCGAGGAGCCCCGCGGTGTCGCGGAGCTCCGTCGGGACCGGGGTGCAGCTACGACATCGAGGCGACATCGGCACCGCTCTCCGCCGGCTCCAGCGCCAGCCCCAGGACCTCGTCGATGCTCATCACCGGGTGGAAGGTCATCTGCTCGCGCACCTCCTCGGGGACCTCGTCGAGGTCGCCGCGGTTGCGCTCGGGCAGGATCACCTCGGTCAGCCCGGCGGCGTGGGCCGCCAACACCTTCTGCTTGAGCCCGCCGATCGGCAGCACCCGGCCCTGCAGGGTGACCTCGCCGGTCATCCCGACCGTGTGCTTCACCGGCCGCCCGGTCAGCAGCGACACCAGCGCCGTGGTCATCGCCGTGCCGGCGCTGGGGCCGTCCTTGGGGATCGCCCCGGCGGGCACGTGCAGGTGGAACTCGCGCTGGAAGGCCTCGGCCGGAATGCCGAGCTCCTCGCGGTGGGCGCGGACGTAGGAGAGGGCGATCCGCGCCGACTCCTTCATCACGTCGCCGAGCTGGCCGGTCAGGACCAAGCCCTTGTCGCCGTCCATCGCCGTCGCCTCGATGAAGAGGATGTCGCCACCGGTCCCCGTCACCGCCAGGCCGGTGGAGACGCCCGGGATCGCCGTGCGCTCGACCGACTCCTGGAAGTGCTTCTGGCGACCGAGCGCCTCGCGCAGCGCCTCCGTGTCGATCACGATCTTGCCCTCGGCGGCGCCGGAGGCGATCTTCGTCGCCGCCGCTCGCAGCAGCTTGCCGAGCTCGCGCTCGAGTCGCCGCACGCCGGCCTCGCGGGTGTACTCGGAGATCACCGCGCGCAGGACCTCGTCGGAGACCTCGACCTCCTCGGGCTCGAGCCCGTTGCGCTTCAGCTGGCGCGGAAGCAGGTAGCCGCGGGCGATCGCCAGCTTCTCCTCGGTGGTGTAGCCGTCGAAAGCGATCAGCTCCATCCGGTCGAGCAGCGGCGCTGGGATCGTGTCGACCATGTTCGCAGTGGCGATGAAGACCACCTCGGAGAGGTCGACCTCGACGTCGAGGTAGTGGTCGCGGAAGGTGTTGTTCTGGGCGGGGTCGAGCACCTCGAGCAGGGCCGAGGAGGGGTCGCCGCGCCAATCGGCGCCGACCTTGTCGACCTCGTCGAGGAGGATCACCGGGTTCATCGTCCCGGCGTCGCGCACGGCGCGGATGATCCTCCCGGGGAGGGCGCCGATGTAGGTGCGGCGATGGCCGCGGATCTCGGCCTCGTCGCGGACGCCGCCGAGGCTGATGCGGACGAACTCGCGCCCGAGCGCCTGGGCGATCGACTCGCCGATCGAGGTCTTGCCGGTGCCGGGCGGACCGACCAGGGTCAGGATCGCGCCGTTGGCGCGGCCGTCGTCCTCGATCTGGCGCTCCTCGCGCAGCTTGCGCACGGCGATGAACTCGGTGATCCGTTTCTTCACGTCATCAAGGCCGGCGTGGTCGGCATCGAGCACCTCGCGCGTGTGGGCGGGGTCGAGCCGCTCCTCGGAGCGCTTGCTCCACGGCACCGCGATCAACCAGTCGAGGTAGCTGCGGATCATCGAGCTCTCCGGCGACTGCTCGCCCTGGCGCTCCAGCCGCCGCAGCTCCTTCTCGGCCTGCTCGGCGACCGCCTCCGGCATCCCCGCCTCGGCGATCTTGCGCTCGTACTCGCCGATCAGGTCGGCCTCGTCCTCGCCGAGCTCTTTGCGGATCGACTCCATCTGTTTGCGCAGGAAGTACTCGCGCTGCTGCTTCTGGGCGCCGGACTCGACGTCGTCGCGGATCTTCTCCCGCACCTGCAGCTCGGCCAGCCGCTCGCGCTGCAGCTCGACCGCCAGCTCCAGGCGCCCGGTCACGTCGATCGTCTCCAGCAGCCGCAGCTTGCCCTCGTTGGAGATGTCGGGGGAGAGGCCGGAGGTGTCGGCCAGCGCGCCCGGCTCCTCGACCGAACGCAGGAAGGCGGCGATGCGGCCGTCGTCGCCGCGGTGCTCAAGGATCTCCTCGACCACGGCGCGGTATTCGCGCACCAGCTCGCGGGTGTGCTCGTCGTCGGGGTGGCCGTCGCGGACCTCCTGGACCTCGACCCGCAGCGTCTCGTCGCTGTCGGCCTGGGCGCCGCCGGCGATCAGCCCGCGGTGCAGGCCGAGGACGGTGGCGACGGGGCGGCCGCGGCGCGAGAGCCCGGTCTCGATCACCTCGGCGACGACGCCGACACGGCCGTACTCGCCGTCGCGGCGCGGAATCAGGAAGACGCGCTCCTCCTCGCCGACGTCGATCGGCAGGGTCGCGGTCACGGTGGGGAAGACGATCGCGTCGTCGAGCGCTATCAGCCGATAAGTCATAACCAAGTCCACTTTCTGTAGTTAGTCCTAGAGAAGGATAGCGCCGATGGTTTCCGCGTCAAGTGGCGCCTTTCCTAACCAGGAGGACGGAAAAGCGCCACGCCCGCGCTTCGCCTACGGTGAGACGGCGATGAGCAAGGTCAAGTGCCAGATCTCGATCTCCGCCGACGGCTACCTCGCCGGGCCGAACCAGAGCGAGGAGCACGGGCTCGGCGAAGGCGGCGAGGCACTGCACGAGTGGGTCGTGAAGCTCTCCGCCTGGCGGCAGTCGCACGGCCGGGAGGGCGGCGAGGTCAACGCCAGCAGCGAGATCTTCGAAGCGGCGTCCAGCAACACCGGGGCGGTGATCATGGGTCGCAACATGTTCGGCCCCGTCCGCGGTCCCTGGACCGAGCCGCTATGGAACGGCTGGTGGGGAGACGAGCCGCCCTTCCGCTGCCCGGTCTTCGTCCTCACCCACTACGAGCGCGAGCCGTTGACCCTCGGCGAGACGACCTTCCACTTCGTCACCGAGGGCGTCGAGCGCGCGGTCGAGCTCGCCCGCGAGGCGGCCGGCGCCGAAAACGTCTCGGTCGGCGGCGGTGGCGAGACGATCCAGCAACTGCTCCGTGCCGGCCTGCTCGACGAGATCCTCGTCAACCAGGTGCCGGTGATCCTCGGCGAGGGCGTCCGCCTCTTCGACGAGGTCCCGCCGAGCGTGAAGCTCGAGCAGACGCGCGTCGTCGAAGGCGACGGCGTCGCCCACCTCCTCTACCGCCTCGGCAGCTGAGCCGATGGAGCGCGAAGCTCTGCTGACGGCGACGTACGAGGCCTTCAACGCCCGCGACATCGACTCCGTGCTCGCGACCATGCACCCGGAGGTCGACTGGCCGAATGCCTGGGAGGGCGGCAGGGTCCACGGCCACGAGGAGGTTCGCGACTACTGGACCCGGCAGTGGGCGCAGGTCGATCCGCGGGTCTCACCGATCGGGTTCGAGGAGCGCGGGGACGGCCGCGTTGCGGTGGCGGTGCGGCAGGTCGTCCGCGACCGCGACGGCAACCTCCTCGCCGAGAACGAGGTCGTCCACGTCTACGCGTTCGGCGACGACCTGATCACGGCGATGGAGGTTGAGGAGCCGGGCTAGGAGCCGAGCAGCTTCGCCTTCTGGGCGGCGAACTCCTCCTCGGTGAGGATGCCCTGCTCTTTCAGGGCGCCGAGTTCCTTCAGCTGGTCGATCATCGAGCTCTCGCCGCCGGCGGCGGGCGCGGGCGGCGCGGCCTGGGGCGGCGGTGCCTGCTGGGCGTACTGCTGCTGTTCCTGCGCGGCCCAGCGCTCGCCCTGGCGTTTGGAGACGCGATTGCTGACCGAGGTGGCGGTGCCGGCGATCACCGCGGTGCGGGCGACGCCTCGAAGTAGTCCTGGCATGAAGTGGTCCTCTCTCTCAGGCGTTGGCCTCGGCCGCGTCCAGCGCGGCGAGGATGTCTGCGGCGGGGATGCGGCCGCTGGCTACGAGCTCGCCGCCGGAGCGGCGGACCGCGGCGACGAAGGGGGCGGCCCAGGTGTTCTCGAAGATCAGCAGCGCGGCCGAGGTCCCCGGCTGCAGTGCCGCGGCGGCCTCGGCGATGTCCTCGTCGGAGATCAGGCCCGAGGAGGCGCCCGCGAATACCTCCAGCTCGGCCGTCCCGTCGCCGAGGTCGGCCAGCTCGATGCCGGCGACCGAGCCGTCCTCGTCCTTGGCGATGAAGGCGACGTCGAGGACCCTGATCAGGCCGCGGTCGACGAGGTCCACCACCTGCGGGGCAACCTCGCCGTTCGGTTGCCGTCCCGGCCACTCGATCAAGATGAAATCGATCGGGCCGATCTCCAGTTGCTCGTCCACTCGCTGATCCTCTCCGGTTAGTAAAAAAATCCGATCGGGATCAACATATAGGCACGAATCGGCGCCTACAAGCAGTTAGGCTCGCGGCGACCCCGACGAAGGAGCGCAGGCATGGACCAGTCCCCGACCCCCGAGCAGGCCGAGAAGCTCTACGGCAACCGCTTCCTCACCGAAGACGCGCCTGACGGGCCATTCCCGCAGGGCGGCATGCCGGCGCTGGACGCGATGCGGCTGGTCGACGAGGAACTGGTGCTGGAGGGGGATCCGTGGCGCAACCTCGCCACCTTCGTCACCACCTGGATGGAGCCCGAGGCGCAGCGGATCGTCGCCGAGAACCTGCACCGAAACTTCATCGACCACGCCGAGTATCCGATCTCGGCCGAGATCGAGCAGCGCTGCATCCGCATGCTCGCCGACCTCTACCACGCACCGGGGGAGACCACCGGCTGCCGCACCCAGGGCTCTTCGGAGGCGATCATGCTCGGCGCCCTCTCGCTGAAGTGGAAGTGGAAGGAGCGGCGCGAAGCGGCGGGCAAAGGGGTCGACAAGCCGAACCTCGTCTTCGGCGGCGACGTCCACGTCGTCTGGGAAAAGTTCTGCCGCTACTTCGACGTCGAACCGCGGATCGTCCGCCTGCGCGAGGACAAGTACGTGATCGGACCCGAGGACGTCGAGCCGCACGTCGACGAGAACACGATCGGGGTGGCGGCGGTGCTCGGCACGACCTTCACCGGCCACGCCGACGACATCCAGGGGATCAACGACCTGCTGCTGCGGATCAAGGAGGAGCAGGGGCTCGACGTGCCGCTCCACGTCGACGCCGCCAGCGGCGGCTTCGTCTGGCCCTTCCTCTACCCGCACTCGGAGTGGGACTTCCGGCTCGAGCAGGTGCGCTCGATCAACGTCTCCGGCCACAAGTTCGGGCTCGTCTACCCGGGGATCGGCTGGCTCGTCTTCCGCGAGAAGTCAGACCTGGCCGAGGACCTCGTCTTCTACGAGAACTACCTGGGCAAGACCGACGCCACCTTCACCCTCAACTTCTCCACCGGGGCCTCGATGGTGCTGGCGCAGTACTACAACTTCGTCCGCCTCGGCCGCGAGGGCTACGCCCACGTGATGGGGGCGATGGAGCAGAACGCGAAGGCGCTGGCGCAGAAGCTCGAGGACAACGGCAACTTCGAGCTGATCGGGGCAGACAGGGAGCAGCTGCCGCTGGTCGCCTTCAAGTTGAAGCCCGGCAAGGAGTACGACGAGTTCGACGTCTCCTGGCAGCTCTCGGCCGAGCGCGGCTGGATGCTCCCTGCCTACACGATGCCGCCCGAAGCGCAGGAGGTGAAGGTGATGCGGGCGCTGGTCAAGGAGACCCTGGGCCGCTCCCAGGTCGACCGACTCGCCAACGACATCGACGAGGCCTGCGCGACCCTGGAGAAGAAGGGCGGCGCCCACCCGCACGAGCGCAAACGGATGAAGCGCTCACCCGGCTACTGAGTGCGGGAGGGCCACCAGGCGCGGTCGCCTAGCCGGTAGGTGATCGCCGGGATCAGCAGGGCGCGGACGAGGAAGGTGTCGAGGAGGACGCCGACGGCGACGGTGGCGCCGATCTGGACCAGCTCCTCCAGCGGCAGCAGGGTCAGGGTGGCGAAGGTGCCGGCGAGGATCAGGCCGGCGCCGGTGACGACGCCGCCGGTGTGAACGAGGGCGGAGAGCACGCCCTCGCGAGTGCCCATCGCCGCGGCCTCCTCGCGCGCCCTCGTCATCAAGAAGATGTTGTAGTCGACCCCGAGGGCGACGAGGAAGATGAAAGCCATCAGCTCGAGGTTGAAGGCGGTCCCTTCCATTCCGAAGACATCGATAAAGGCGATAGTTGCGATTCCGAGCGTCGCGGCGAAGGAAGCGACGACGGTGGCGATCAGGTAGGCGGGGGCGACCAGGGCGCGCAGCACGGCGATCAGGATCAGGCCGACGACGAGGAGGACGAGGGGGACGATCAGCTTCGTGTCGCGGGCGTTGGTCTGCTCGATGTCGAGGTTCTCGACCGGGATGCCTCCGAGCAGACCGCCGGGGGCGACGGCGTGGAGCTTTTCGCGGATCTCTTCGACCGCCGCTTCGGCCTCGTCGCCATAGGGGTCGGCGTGGAGGACGAGGAGGACGACCGCCTTCGTCGCGTCGTCGGGGACCGGGGCGGGGAGGGCCAGCTGGACGCTGTCGAGCTTCTTCATCGCCGCCACCGCCACCGGCGCCTCCTCGGCCCCGATCACCGCCGTCAGCGGCGAGCCGAGGCCGGCCGGGAAGTGGCGTTCCAGGGATTCGGTGCCGCGGCTGGAGTTGGTCGGCTTCGTCACGCCTTGGCCGAAGCCGAGGGATTCGTGGTTGGTCAGGTTGCCTAGGCAGAGCACTGCCAGCAGCGCAAGCACCGCGACGATCACGACCCGAGACCGCCGCCGCACCAGGTCCGCCACCCGCTCCCAGCGGTTCCGTGGTTCCTTTTGCACGGCATCGGTGCGTAAGGAACCACGGAACGGGTTCCAGAAGGCGCGCTCGCCGAGGATCGCCAGCAGGGCAGGAAGAAGGGTGAGGGCGGCGACCAGCATCGTCGCGATGCCGATCGCCAGGACGGGGCCGAGCCAGTGGGTCGACTGCAGGTCGGCGACCAGGAGGACCAGCATCGCGGCGATCACCGTGCCGGCGGAAGCCATGAGGGCCGGTCTGGTCTCGCGCACGGCAGCCGTGAGCGATTGCTCTTCCCTGTATCTATGGACCAGAAGAAGGGCGTAGTCGGTGCCGGCTCCGAAGATGAGGACCAGGAGGAGCATCGTGCCCTCGGAGTTGACGGTGATCCAGTTGGCCTCGATCAGGAGGTAGGCGATGCCGATCGCGACCAGGTAGGCGAGGCCGACGACGAGCAGCGGCAGCAGGGCGAGGATCGGTGCGCGGTAGACGGCCAGGAGCAGGAGGAGGACGAGACCGAGGGTGGCGACGAGCAGGGTGCGGCCGGCGTCTTCGGCGACCGCCTCGAGGTCGGCGGCGATCCCGCCCGGGCCGGTGACGAAGGCGTGCAGCCCGGGGCGTTCGTGCGCCCGCAGGTAGCGGCGGATCTGCTCGACCCCTGCGACCACGGCGCCGCGGTCCTCGGCGTCGATCGCCAGCACCAGCAGCGCCGCTTCGCCGTCGCGGGAGACCGGGCCGACGCCGTGGGCCAGCCGCGCCACCTTGGTCAGTTCGTTGCGGTATTCGCCGGAGAAGGGGTCGACGATCGGCGATGCTCCGGTGAGTCCGAGTTCGCCGAGGCCGTCGCCGATCCGCCCGATCGCCTTCAGGTCCGCCTTCTCGAGGCCGCCCTGCCGTTCGAAGACGATCACCACCGGCACGTCTTCGGCCCCCGAGGAGGCGCTCTGCAGCGCGTCGAGCGCCCGGGTCGATTCCGAGTCGGCCGGCAGGAAGCTGCTCTGGCCGGCGGCGGTGACGTCGTCGATGTGGGCGTGGGCGACCAGCCCGGCAGCCCCCAGCAGGAGCCAGACAGCAACCGCCACCCAGCGTCCACGGGGACCGGTGATCACGCCCGCAGGCTAAAGGCGGCGCCTGACTGATTCGCCCCCGGCGAGATGGGTAGACGAAGGGCTATGAGCTCGAAGCCGCTGCTTGCCGCTGCCCTGGTCGCACTCTCCCTCGGCCTTGTCGCCTGCGGGGGCAGCGGCTCCAGCTCATCCTCGACTGAAGCCGAAACGACCCCGCCGGCCGCCGAAGAAACCGGCGGCGAAGAAACCGAAGCGACCGAAGAAGGCGAAACGACGGAAAGCGAACCCGCCCCCAGCGGCGAGGCCGCCAAGTCCGAAAAAGTCCAGATCGTCGAATTCAGCTACGAACCCGACCCGGTCGTGGTCCAGGTCGGCGGCAAGGTGAGTTGGCAGAACGAGGACACCGCCCCGCACACCGCCACCGCCGACGACGGCAGCTTCGACACCGGCACGATCGAGAAAGGCAAGCTCGGCTCCGCCACCTTCAAGGAACCGGGCACCTTCACCTACTTCTGCGCGATCCACCCGACGATGCACGGCACCGTCGAAGTCGTCGAATAGCCAAACTCACACCTCCATGCCCTTCTGGATCGCCCGCAAAGCAGCGCCCCACCTTTGGAAGCGCGTCCCCTGGGCGAAAGTCTGGGTGATCAGCCTCTGGCTCCTGAAGAAGGGCCGGGACCGGATCGAGGGCAACCTCAGCCAGCGTGAACAGACCGAGTTCTGGAACCTGCTGAAGAAGTCGAAGGGCCGCCCCGACAACCTCAGCCAGCGCGACCGCACCCGCCTCAAGCACCTCGTCGGCAAGGCGATCCGCGGCTGACCCTCCCGCCGACGGGACGAAAGTACCCCTATATAGAGGGTTTTCGTCCCGTCGGCGGGAGGCGTGGAAAGATCCGGGCGTGCCTGAGGGGGAGCGAGAGGATCTGGCGGAGCTGCTGGCGCGGCGCGCCCTGACCGAGGACGAAGCGCGGCCAGAGGCGGTCGAGAAGCGCCACGCGGCAGGCGGGCGCACCGCACGGGAGAACCTCGCCGATCTCGTTGACCCGGGCTCCTTCGTCGAGTACGGCCGCTACGCGATTGCCGCCCAACGGGGGCGGCGCGAGCTCGAGGACCTGATCGCCCGCACCCCCGCCGACGGCCTTCTCGGCGGTACTGCCCGGGTCAACGGCGACCTCTTCGACCCCGAGCGCGCCGCCTGCGCCGTGCTCTCCTACGACTACACGGTGCTGGCCGGGACCCAGGGGGCCCTCGGCCACCGCAAGAAGGACCGCCTCTTCGAGCTGATCGAGCGGATGCGCCTCCCGGTCGTCTTCTACGCCGAGGGCGGGGGAGGGCGACCGGGCGACACCGACTACCCGGTCGTCTCCGCCCTCGACACCCGCGCCTTCGCCCTCTGGGCGAAGCTCTCCGGGCTGGTGCCGCGGATCGCGATCGTCCACGGCCGCTGCTTCGCCGGCAACGCCGTGATCGCCGGCTGCTCGGACCTGATCGTCGCCACCGAGGCGAGCTCGCTGGGGATGGGCGGGCCGGCGATGATCGCCGGCGGCGGCCTCGGCGACGTGCATCCCGACGAGGTCGGGCCGCTGGAGACGCAGGCGCCGAACGGGGTGGTTGACCTCGCCGTCGCCGATGAGGCCGAGGCGACCGCGGCGGCGAAGAAGCTGCTCGCCTACTTCCAGGGCGCGACCGCTCCGGGGCCCGAACCTGACCAGGCGCGCCTGCGCGAGCTCGTCCCCGAGCGCAAGCGCCGCGCCTACGACCCGCGGCCGATCGTCGAGACCCTCTGCGACGAGGACTCGGTCACCTTCCTGCGCGAGCGCTTCGCGCCGGAGATGGTCACCGCACTCGCCCGGATCGAGGGGCGCCCGCTGGGGATCATCGCCAACGACACCCGCCACACCGCTGGCGCCGTCACCTCCGACGCGGCCGACAAGGCGGCCCGGCTGCTGCAGCTCTGCGACGCCTTCGGCCTGCCCGTCGTCTCCCTCGTCGACACCCCCGGCTACATGGTCGGGACCGATGCCGAGGCGACCGGCCTCGTCCGCCACGCCTCGCGGCTGCTGGTCGCCGGGGCGGCGCTGCGGGTGCCGCTGGTGGCGGTGGTCCTGCGCCGCGGCTACGGCCTCGGCGCGCAGGCGATGGTCGGCGGCAGCCTGCACGAGCCGCTGCTGACGGTCGCCTGGCCGAGCGCCCACCTCGGGCCGATGGGGCTGGAGGGGGCGGTGCGGTTGGCGCTGCGCAAGGAGCTGGAGGCGATCGCCGACGAGGCCGAGCGCGAGCAGCGCGTCCGCGACCTCACCGCGCAGGCCGAAGAGAACGCCAAGGCGCTGAACGCGGCGGCGCTGTTCGAGCTTGACGACGTCGTCGATCCGGCAGAGACTCGCGGCCTGATCGCGTCCACCCTGACCGCCGCCGGCGACTCCCGTCCTCCCGGCACCCACCGCTTCGTCGACACCTGGTGAGAAAGAGAGACATCCCTAAATGCCCGACTACTCCGACCTCAAGGCGCTCTTCGTCAACTGCACGCTGAAGCGCAGCCCCGAGACTTCGAACACGCAGGGGCTGATGGACAAGTCGATCGCGGTGATGCGGGCGCAGGGGGTCGAGGTCGACACGATCCGGGCGATCGACCACGAGATCGCGATCGGCGTCTGGCCGGACATGACCGAACGCGGTTGGAAGCGCGACGAGTGGCCCGCGATCTACGAGCGGGTGATGGCGGCCGACATCCTCGTCCTCGGGATGCCGATCTGGCTGGGAGAGAAGTCCTCGGTCGCGACCCACTTCATCGAGCGCCTCTACGGCAACTCGCACCTGCTCAACGACAGAGGCCAGTGGGCCTACTACGGCCGCGTCGGCGGCTGCATCGTCACCGGCAACGAGGACGGGATCAAGCACTGCGCGATGAACGTCCTCTACTCGCTGCAGCACCTCGGCTACACGATCCCCCCGCAGGCGGACTCGGGCTGGATCGGCGAGGCCGGCCCCGGGCCGTCCTACCTCGACGAGGGCTCCGGCGGCCCCGACAACGACTTCACCAACCGCAACACCACCTTCGCCGCCTGGAACCTGATGCACCTGGCCCGCATCCTCAAGGACGCCGGCGGCATCCCCGCCCACGGCAACCAGCCGGAGGAGTGGGAAGCCGGATGCCGGTTCGACTCGCCGAACCCGGAGCACCGCAGCTAGTCACCAGAGCGCGTCGTGCTCCTCCATCACGCCTAGGCCCTCGGCCAGCTCGAGCCCACCGAGGTTGCCGCTGAAGCTGCCGAAGCTGTGGCGGTAGCGGGAGCGGATCAGCAGGTAGTTGTCGTCGCGGGCGTGGCGGGACTCGGCGGCGAAGGCGAGCGAGCCGGCGTCGCCGAGCTCGATCGACTCGCCGTCGCGGAAGTGGGAGAGGGGCGGCTCGGCGGGCTCGCCGTCGACCCAGATTGCCCGCTCGCTGCCGCTCGGCGGGTCGTTGATCCCTTCGACCAGGTTCCAGGCGAGGTTGCGTCCCTCGATCGAGGTGCCGACGCCGGCCGACCAGCGCCAGCTGGTGTGGCGGTCGTGGTGCCCGGCGGATTCGTCGTCGACGCCGCGGCCGGAGACCTGGCGGCGACGGCCGGGGATCTCGACCGTCCCCTCGATCGGCACCCCGGCGCGCTTGCGCGTCCAGGCTTGGCTCTTGCCGCTGGGGCAGGTGACCTCGATCGGGGTGACGTCCCCGAGCTCGAGGCTGGCGCGCAGGCCGGGGCCGTCGATCTCCAGGCGCCGCCCGTCGAATATCACCTCGCGGCTGCCGGGGAGCGGGGCGGTGTGCGCCCACTGCCGGCCGGCCTCCCGGTCCCAGAGGATCCAGAAGGACTGGGTCAGCGGCCCGACCTCGGCGCGGGCGGCCGAGAGCATCAGCTCGTCGGCGAAGAGCGCCACGTAGCGCCAGCGCTTGCGTAGCTGGCCATGGTCGAAGAGGGGCATCGCGTCAATAGGCTTCATCGGTGGACCAAGTGGTTCAGATCGTCGGGGCGCTGTTGATTCTCGCCGCATTCGCGGCAGTCCAGTTTGAACGCATGCGGCCCGATTCGCGCCTTTATCTGGCGCTCAACCTCGTCGGCTCCGCAATCCTCGCCGTCCTCGCGGTCGCCGCAGCCCAGTGGGGGTTCGTCCTCCTCGAGGGCGTCTGGGCGATCGTCTCGGCCTGGGGGCTGGGCAGGGCGCTTTTGCAAACCAGCGGTTGACAAAGTCGCCCACCGTCAGGCCGCTTTGGCCTCCAGTCGCTCGGCGAGTTTTTTCATCCCTCGCTCCCGCGCCGCCTCGGCGGCGCCGAGCCAATCGGTCGGCCGGTCCTTCGGCCGCTTTACCTTGGCGTCGCGCAGCGTGGCGATGTCTTTGAACGCCAGCAGCTCCTCGCGGCCCTCGATCAGCGCTCCGCGCAGCGCCGGCCGCCGCTCGCGGATCGCGTTGTCGAGGATCGCCTCCAGCGAGCCGTGCTGACGCAGCAGCTCGGCGGCGGTCTTCGGCCCGACGCCCTTCGCCCCCGGCAACCCGTCGGAGGGATCGCCGCGGAGGGCGATGAAGTCCGGCACTCGCTCCGGGTCGATCCCGTAACGCTCCCGCACCTCGGCCGGCCCGACCTCTTCGGCGCCTTTGCCGCCGCCGGTTTTCACATAGAGGACAGTGACGTCCTCGCTCGCGCACTGGTACATGTCGCGGTCGCCGGTCAGCAGCAGGGCGTGGCCGCCGGCCTCGGCCTCCAGCCGCGCGTAGGTCCCGAGCAGGTCGTCGGCCTCCAGGTCCTCAGCCGTCTCCACGAACCACCCGAAGGCCTCGAAGAACTCGCGCGAGTCGGCGAACTGGTGCGGCAGCTCCTCCGGCATCGCCGCCTCGCGCTCGGCGTGGTAGGCGGGATAGAGCTCGGTCCGGTAGGCGGCCGCGTCGGGTCCGAAACAGAGCACCACCGCCCGGGGCTCGTGCAGTTCGACCTCGCGCAGAATCAGGTTCGCCGTCCCCAGCAGCGCGTTCACCGGCCGCCCGTCCGGCCCGACGATCTTGCTCGGCAGCGCGTAGAAGGCGCGGAAGAGCATCGAGGGAGCGTCGACGGCGAGCAGCGGCGCGGGCACGAGTGCAGCCTATGGCTAGAGTCGTCCCTCGCGATGAAGGCACTCGACATCAAGGACCTGGAGAAGCGATACCCGACCGGGGTGGAGGCCCTGCGCGGCGTCTCGCTGCAGATCGAGGAGGGTGAGTTCTTCGGCCTGCTCGGCCCCAACGGCGCCGGCAAGTCGACGCTGATCCACTGCACCACCGGGCTGGCGCAGCCGACCGGCGGCTCGATCGAGATCTTCGGCAACGACGCGACCGAGCACTACGCCGAGGCGCGCCTCGCGGTCGGCCTCGCCCCGCAGGAGCCGAACGTCGACTGGTTCCTCACCGTCGCCGAGACGCTCGACTACCACGCCGGCTACTTCGGGATGCCCAAGCGCGAACGCCGCGAGCGGGCGAAGGAGCTACTGGAGACCTTCTCGCTGACCGAGAAGCGCGACGAACGCACCCGCACCCTCTCCGGCGGGATGAAACGGCGGCTGATCCTCGCCCGCGCGGTGATGCACCGTCCCCGTCTGCTGATCCTCGACGAGCCGACCGCCGGCGTCGACGTCGAGCTGCGGCTCGAGCTCTGGCACTACGTCCAGAAAATCAACCAGGAAGGGACGACGATCCTCCTCACCACCCATTACCTGGAGGAGGCGGAGCAGCTTTGCGATCGCATCGCCTTCATCGCCGACGGCCAGATCGTCGCCGAGGGCACCAGCCCGGAGCTGGCCGAGCGCTTCGACGTCCCCAACCTCGAGGACGCCTACCTGGCGCTGGTCGGCCGCAAGGAGCTCTCCCGCTCCCACATCGAGCTGGCGCCCGAGGTGGAGGCGTGACCGCCGCCCAGATCCGCTTCGCGACGCTCTGGCGCCGCGAGTGCAACCGCTTCATGAAGATCAAGAAGCAGACGATCGGCGCGCCGATGCTGGAAACGTTCCTCTACATCACCGTCTTCGGGGCGGCGCTCGGCTCGCGGATCAAGCACCTGCACGGGATCGACTACATCCTCTTCGTCATCCCCGGGCTGATCATGATGGCCTTCGCGATCAACGCCTTCACCAACAACAGCTCCTCGATTCTCCAGCAGAAGTTCCAGGGCGCGATCCAGGACCAGCTCTCATCGCCCGCCTCACCGGCGGAGCTCCTCCTCGCCTTCTCGCTCGGCGGCTTCATGCGCGGGCTCACGGTCGCCTTCCTCACCTTCCTCGTCTCGGTGATCCTGGTCGGCCTCCCGGTCGAGCACGTCCTCGTGCTCATCCCCTCGCTCTTCCTCGTCGGCTTCTTCTTCAGCCAGCTGGGAGTGCTGATCGGCGTCCGCGCCGAACAGTTCGACGACGTCGCCTTCGCCCAGACCTTCGTCCTGCAGCCGCTGATCTTCCTCGGCGGCGTCTTCTACTCCGCCGCGCTGCTGCCGCAGCCCTTCGAGACCCTGACCCGCTTCGACCCGATCTTCTACATGATCAACCTGGTCCGCTACGGCTTTGTCGGCTTCACCGAAGTCAGCATCGCCCTCTCGCTCCTGGCCCTGACCGCCGCGACGACGGCCCTCTTCCTCTTCAACCTCCGCCTCTTCAGCCGCGGCTACCGCCTGCGCTCCTAGCGCGGCTCGCCAGTTCGAGTCAGGCGTCGACGTTCTCGTCGATCCAGGCCAGGTAGCCGGCGGAGCCGGCGACGATCGGGGTGGCGATGATCTCCGGCTCGTCGTAGGAGTGGAGCTCGCGAATCGCCGCCTCGACCGTCTCGTAGGCAGCGCGGGTCGTCTTCGCCAGGCACTGCCACTCGCGCTCCTCTTCGACCGCACCCTGCCAGCGAAAGCGACTCGTGATCGGCCCGACGACCTGCACGCAGGCCGCCAAGCGCCGCTCCACCAGCAGGGAGGCGATGCGGCCGGCCTCCTCCTCGGAGCCGGCCGTCGTCATCACCTGGACGTGGTCCGCGATCGCCGCGATGCGGGGGCGGGGGCTCATCCCGGGTCGGCCACCGGGACGGCGACTTTGCCGACGTCGTCCGGCAGCAGCAGGATCGCGCCCTCGCCGGTGACGTAGGCCTCCTCGCCGTGCTGGACGACGTCCATGCCCATCGCCTCCTCGCGGTCGCTCGCCCGCAGTGGCATCACCGCGCCGATCAGCTTCAGCAGCACGAAGGTCGCGACAAACGCGTAGGCCGGTGCGGCCAGCACCGCCAGGAACTGGTCCAGGAGCTGGCTCGCGTTGCCGTAAAAGAGCCCGTCGGAGACACCGTTCCAGCTCGCCTGGGCGAAGAAGCCGATGAAGAGGACCCCGAAGAGGCCGGCGGTGCCGTGGGCGGCGAGCACGTCGAGGGTCTCGTCGACCCGGGTGCGCGTACGCCAGACGATGATGCCGTAGCTCGGGAACGCCCCCAGCGCGCCCAGCAGCATCGCCCATCCCGGGCTGATGTAGCCACCGGCGGGGGTGATCAGGACGCAGCCGACGATGATCGCGGTGGCGGCGCCGATCGCGGTCACCTTGCGCCCCCGAATCAGGTCGAGCGCGAACCAGACGACCAGCGTCGTCGCCGGGCAGAGCAGCGTGTTGGTGAAGGCCAGCACGCTGTTGTTGCCGGTCGAGAAGCCGCTGCCGCCGTTGAAGCCGAACCAGCCGAACCACAGCAGCCCCGCCCCCAGCAGCACGTAGACCGCGTTGTGCGGGAGGAGCGCCTGGCGACCGTAGTCTTTGCGGGCGCCGACCACGACCGCCGCGGCCAGGGCCGAGAAGCCGGAGGCCATCTCGACCGGGACGCCGCCGGCGAAGTCGAGGGTGCCACCGGAGAGCAGCCAGCCCCCGCCGAAAGCCCAGTGGGCGAGGACGGCGTAGACCAGCACCGACCACAGCGCCGCGAAGACGAGGAAGGCGCCGAAGCGCATCCGCTCGACCACCGCGCCGGAGATCAGCGCCACGGTGATGATGCAGAAGGTCGCCTGGAAGGCGAAGAAGACGAGCTCGGGGATCGCGGTCCCTTCGCGCGGGGCGAAGTCGACGCCCTGCATGAAGGCGTTGCCGAGGCCGCCGATCAGGTCGCCGCCGCCGTCGAAGGCGAGCGAGTAGCCGACCGCCGCCCAGGTGACCGCCGCGACGGCGATCGCGGCGATGCTCATCATGAAGGTGTTGAGCGTGTTCTTCGAGCGCACCAGGCCGGCGTAGAAGAGCCCCAGCGCCGGCGTCATCATCAGCACCAGCGCGGTGGCGATCAGCATCCAGGCGGTGTCGCCCGTGTCGATCCCGGCGTTCATCGGCTCACCGGCGTCACAGCGCCTTCGTCGGTGTCCCCGGTGCGAATCCGCACCGCGTGGTCGAGCGGGACGACGAAGATCTTGCCGTCGCCGACTTCGCCGGTGCGCCCGCCTTCGCAGATCGCCGAGACGGCCCTGTCGACGAAGCCGTCGGAGACGGCGACCTCGAAGCGGACCTTCTCCGAGAGCCCCATCTGCACGGTCGTGCCGCGGTAGGTCTCGACCCGCTCGACCTCACCGCCGTGGCCCTGGACGCGGCTCATCGAAAAACCCCGGACCTCGGCCCGGTGCAGCGCCTCCAGGACCTGGTTCGCCTGCTCGGGGCGAACGATCCCGATTACGAGTTTCACTTTCTTGTCCTCTCCCGTCTTGCGCCGCGGCCTCCCCCATTGGAGCCGCTGCGGGGCGCGAGCCTATCGGGATGGCAACTGGCCTTGCGCGCTCAAGCGCGCCGAAGTGCCGGGGGCCGCGCCTCCCTACAATCCGCTCCGCATGGCCTCGCGGGTTCGCAGGCGGCGCCGGAAGCCGCACCACTCTGTCTGGCACAAGTTCGCGATCCCCCTCGGGATCTTGCTCGCGCTTGTGATGGTCGCCGGTGGGATCGCGGCCGCCTGGGCGCTCAACATCTACAACTCGGCGCCTCCGCTCTCCAGCCTGAAGCCGGTGCAGAAGGGCCGCTCCTCGGCGATCTACGCGGCCGACGGCAGCCTGATCGGCTTCATCCGCTCCGAAAATGTGCGCCAGCCGCTGCCGGGGAAGGCGCTGCCGCAGGTCCTGCGCGACGCGACGATCGCGATCGAGGACAAGAACTTCTACCACCACGGCGCGCTCGACTACGAGGGCATCGCCCGCGCCGCGGTCAAGGACCTGCAGGCCGGCGGCAAGCCGGTCCAGGGCGCCTCGACGATCACCCAGCAGCTGGTCCGCAACCTCTACATCCACAACCCGGAAAACACGCTCAAGCGAAAGCTGGTCGAAGCCCACCTCGCGGTCGAGCTCGAGGAAGCCCACCCGAAGGAATGGATCCTCACGCAGTACCTCAACTCCGCCCCCTACGGGACGGTCGAAGGCCAGACCGCGGTCGGGGCCGAGGCGGCCTCGCAGACCTACTTCAGCAAGCCGGCCAAGGACCTCAACCTGACCGAGGCGGCGCTGCTCGCCGGCCTGCCGCAGGCGCCCTCGGAATACAACCCCTTCCTCGACCCGAAGGCGGCGCTGAAGCGGCGCAACGAGGTGCTGGGAACGATGGTCGAACAGGACTACATCACCCCGGCCGAATACCGCGAAGCTCGCACCCGCGGCCTTGGGCTCGACCCTGGCGACAAGTACCAGGTGATCAAGGACCCGTTCCTCTTCGACCTGGTGCAGAACGAACTGATCGACCGCTACGGGATCAACACCGTCCGCAAAGGCGGCCTCAAGGCCTACACGACGATCGACCCTGACCTGCAGGAAAAGGCCGAATACGCGGTCGACAACTACTGCTCGGTCTGTTACCCCGAAGGCGGACCGGCCGCCGGCCTCGCCTCGGTCAGCCCCGACAGCGGCGCGATCGTCGCCCTCGCCTCGACCGAAGGCTACGCCGACGAAAGCCAGTTCAACTACGCCTGGCAGGCGCACCGCCAGCCGGGGTCCTCGTTCAAGACCTTCGTCCTCACCACCGCCGTCAAGGAGGGGATCGACCCCGGCAGCACCTACTACGACGGCACCTCGCCGAAGACCCTGGAGATCCCCGGCGGCGGCACCTGGACCGTCAACAACTCCGAGGGCGAGGGAGGGGGGACCTACAACCTCGAAAGCGCCACCTGGGATTCGGTCAACGTGGTCTTCGCCCAGCTCGACCTCGACGTCGGCTCCGAAGAAGTGACCAAGACCGCGCACGAAATGGGAATCGAATCGCCCCTGCAGTCGGTGCCGGCGGAGGGGATCGGCGGTCTCGCGATCGGCGTCACCCCGCTGGAAATGGCCGACGCCTACGCGACCCTCGCCAGCGGCGGCATCCACCACGACGCGACCGCGGTCAGCAAGGTCGAGTTCCCCAACGGCAAGGTCGACGACTTCGAGAAGGACAAGGGCGAACGGGTGCTGACGCAGGGTCAGGCCTGGGAAGTGACGCGGATTCTCGAGGGCGTGATCACCCAGGGCACCGGCGCCGGCTACACCTCGATGGGCTGCAGCTCGGCGGCCGGCAAGACCGGTACCTCGGAGGAGCTCTCCGACGCCTGGTTCGTCGGCTTCACCCCGCTCTTCTCCACCGCGGTCTGGGTCGGCCACCCGACCTCGCGTGAATACACCGGCTTCGGCGGTCCCACCGCCGGCCCGATCTGGGCCAACTACATGTCCGCCGCGGTCGAAGGCGACTGCCCCGAATTCGAACAGGGCTCGGCGCCCGAACTCGAAGGCCTCGACAGCGAACACACCTCTTCCTCCAGCTACAACAGCTACGAAGAAGAAGAAACCTACGAAGGCTCCGAAGAAGAAGAAGACGAATCGGGCAAGGAAAAGGAAAAGGCCGGGAACGAAGAAGGCGGCGAAGAAGAAGCCGCCGAACCCGAGCCCGAACCCACGCCGGAACCCGAACCCACCCCGGCACCCGCCCCCGCCGGCGGCGGCATCAGCCCCGGCTGATCAGCCTCTCCGAACTTCGGGCCCCTATAGGGCACCAAATCTCGGAGTCGCTGCCGAGCTACTCCCCGATTAGCTCGATGCGGTAGCCGTCGGGGTCGCGGACGAAGCAGATGCGGTGGCCCTCGGTGCGGCCGCCGGGGCGGTAGGGCGGCTTTTCAGGCTCGATGCCGAGCTCGGCCAGGCGGGTGAGGGTGGCGTCGAGGTCGTCGACGCCGAGGGCGATGTGGTTGTAGCCGGTGCCGTGGTCGTACTCGGTCACCCCGTGGTTGTAGGTGAGCTCGAGGCGGGGGTCCTCGCCGGGCATCCCCATGAAGACGTTGATCGCCTCCTCGCCGATCGGCATTCGCCGCCGCTCCTCGAAGCCGAGCTTCTCGTAGAAGGCGACCGAGCGCTCGATATCGCCGATTCGGTAGCAGGTGTGAAGGAACGTGGCCACCGCCGGAGAGGGTACCCTGAGCATTGCCTCAGAAGTTCCAATCACTTACAGAAAGGCACGCTTTGCACAGCACGCTTTCATCCCGCGCCCGGCTGCGGGCACTGGTCCTGGCGGTCTCCGCGGCCGCCCTGACCCTGATCCTAGGTTCGAGCCTCGCCGGCGCCGCCGAATCTACGACCGGCACCACCGACGTCGTCAAAATCGAACTGAGCAAGGGCAACCTCAAGTTCAACGGCCCCAGCACGGTCACCGTCGGCGACCAGCTGGAAGTCATCAACGAGACGAACCCGAAACAGGTTGGCCCGCACACCTTCTCGCTGGTCACCAAAGGCTCGGTTCCGAAGACCGCCGGCGCCCGCAAGTCCTGCTTCACGCCGAAGCACATCTGCCTGGCGATCGCCAAGTGGCACGGGTTCAACCCGAAAACCGAACAGATCTCGATCAACCCGGCGAAAGCGGGTCCCGAGGGCTGGAGTACCGCCGGTAACGCCACCGGCAAGAAGGGCGACTCCTGGTTCACCGGTGAAGGCAAGAAGGGCAGCCACTTCTCCCAGGAAGTGACCGCCGAACCGGGCACCACCCTGTATTACATCTGCGCCGTACATCCGTGGATGCACGGGCAGGTCAAGGTCGAGTCGGCTCCGACCGCCTAAGGCACCGCAACGTCTGGACAGCAGTCAGCTGCACACCGCCTCGGCCGCCGAGCTTTCCTCGGCGGCCTTGGCGGCGGCGCCCTCGCCGTCCTCCTGCCTCTGCGGGGCAGGAGCGGCGGGCCGCTGCCCTTCTCGACCGAGCCGCCGCCGGCGCTTGCCGCGGTCCCCTTCCGTGAGCGACTGCCGATCCCCCCGGTCCTCGACGGCGACCACATCCGGATCCCGATCCGCGAGGCCGAGCAGCAGATCCTGCCCGGCCCGAAGACCCGCCTCTGGACCTTCGGCGGCAGCTTCCCCGGCCCGACGATCCGCCGCCGCGCCGGCCGCAAGAGCCGCGTCACCTTCCACCACGAGCTGCCGGCCAGCGCCGGCGAGCTCTCGATCCACCTCCACGGCGGCCATAACCGCAGCCAGTTCGACGGCTACCCCGGCGGCCTGACCAAGAGCCAGCCGACCTCCTTCTACTGCGACATCCCGCGTGGCCTGCCGGCGCGCGAGTCCGGCAACGACCTCCTGCTCGAGCCCGGCGGGCGGAAAACCTACGTCTACGACCTTGTCGAGGACGGTCACCCCGAACGCGCCTCGTTCCAGTGGTACCACGACCACCGCCTCGACCGGACCGCACCGCACAGCTGGAAAGGCCTGGCCGGGATGTTCATCGTCGACGACGGTTTCGACGAGGCGCTGCCGCTGCCGCGGGGCGACCGCGACCTGCCGCTGATGATCGCCGACCGCACCTTCGACCGCCACAACCAGCTCACCAACCCCTTTGCCGACAACCGTCGGCCGCCGGCCGACGGGATCCTCGGCGATGCCGTCCTCGTCAACGGCGCCTACATGCCCCACCACCCGGTCAGCCCCTGCCGCTACCGGCTCCGCCTGCTCAACGTCTCCGCCTTCCGCAGCTACAACCTGCAGCTCTCAAACGGCGCCCCGATGGTCCAGATCGCGACCGAGAGCGGGCTGATGCCGCGGCCGGTCCGCCGCCGCGAAATCCTCCTCGGCCCGGCCGAACGGGTCGAGGTGATCGTCGACTTCGCCGGCGCGGCGGGGGAGACGGTCGAACTGCGCAGCACGAAGCGCCATGCCGGCCGCAATCCCACCGGGGCCCACACCTACGGCGGCGCCCTGATGCAGTTCCGCGTCGGCAGCGAGCGCGTCCGCGACCGCACCCACGTACCCCGCCACCTGCGCCCGCTTCCCAGGTGGACCCACAAGGCCAAGCCCAAGCCCGACCACCGCTGGGAGATCACGATCGGCGGCTTCTTCAAAACCACCTGGCGGATCAACGGCCGCACCTTCAACCCCGCCTACGTCGAGGCTTTCCCCCGCCTCGGCAGCGTCGCCACCTGGGAGATCGTCAACAAGACGAACGTCGCCCACGTGATGCACCTGCACCACACCGACTGGTACCTGCTGGAGCGCGACGGCAAGGCGCCGCCGCCCTGGGAAGACTGTCTCAAGGAGACCTTTTTCGTCTACCCCAACGAAAAAATTCTCCTTGCCGGTCGTTTCGCCGACTACACCGGCAAGTTCGTCGTCCACTGCCACATGCTGGACCACGAGGATCACGGCCTGATGAGCCAATTCCAGGTCGTCAGGGGTTAAGAGAACACGCGCGTTTGCCGATGCCTCAGGCATGGCAGGGACCAAAAAGTGGGTAGGTGACAAACCACCGGGGGGCTGGCAGGCCCGCGCCGCCGCTTTCCTGCCGATCGCCGCAGCCTCCCTCGTCGCCCTCTCCCTGCTCCTGCCCCACCCGAGCGGAGGCAACGAGACGGCCCTTCTCCTCACCGCCGCGGCTATGGCCTTCGTCGGCGTGCTGCTGAGCGTCTTCGTCACCCGCATCCCGGGCTGGACCGTGCACGCGATCATCGGCGCCACCGTCGCCACCACCGGCCTGCTGATCTACGAGGCCGGCAGCGCGGTCGGCCAGTACGGAACGATCTGGGTCTGGGCGACGCTGATCTCGTCCTACTTCTTCCCCCGCCGGATCGCCGCGATCCACCTCGGCTGGCTGCTCGCCGTCTATGCGACGACCCTCGCCTTCGTCGAGAACACCGCTGGCTATTCGCCGCTGACCCGCTGGCTCTTCACCCTGATCTCGCTCGGCGTGGTGATGATGCTGGTCACCGAGATCGTCAGCGCCCAGGCCCGCGCCGACAAGCGCGCCCGGCGTTTCTTCGAGCTCTCCCACGACATGCTCTGCACGATGGACGAAGAGGGCCGCTGCCGCGAGGTCAACTACGCCTGGACGCGCCAGCTCGGCTACACGGCGGAGGAACTCAAGGGCGTGCGCCTGCTCGACCTCACCCATCCCGAGGACCACACGCAGGCGATGGCCGAGGCCCTGAGCCTGTTCGAGACAGGCAGCTCGGCGAGCCTGGAAACGCGGGTGCGGGCAAAAGACGGCAGCTGGCACTGGCTGCGGACGAGCTCGACCCTGGCCAAGGACGAGTGCCTGGTCTACGCCCGCTCCACCGACGTCACCCAGCTGAAGCTGATCGAGGCCGAGCGCGAGAAGCTGCTGGGCGAAGTCCAGAACCTCGCCCGCCACGACGCCCTCACCGGCCTGCCCAATCGCCGGGTCCTGCAGGAGATCCTGCCGCGCGAGATGGCGCGGGCGCGCCGCTCCGAGTCGCCGCTGAGCGTGGCCATCATCGACATCGACCACTTCAAGGCCTACAACGACACATACGGCCACCTCGCCGGAGACGAGGTGCTGCGCGCCTGCGCCCGCGAGTGGGACACCGCTCTGCGCGGGGAGGACACGCTCGTTCGCTTCGGCGGCGAGGAGTTCCTCGTCCTGCTCCCCGACACCGATCCCGAGGAGGCGACCGAGATCGTCGAGCGCCTGCGGGAGCGGACGCCGCTGGAGCAGACCTGCTCCGCCGGACTGGCCCGCTGGGACTTCGTCGAGAGCATCGACGACCTGCTCGGGCGCGCCGACCAGGCGCTCTACCTGGCGAAGGCAAGCGGCCGGGACCAGCTGGCCGAGGCACCCACGGCCGCCTGATCGTTCCCGGCCGGTAATGATTCGGCGATGGGACGCGAAGAGCACGAGCGCGCCGTGCGCTTCCGCACCGCCCGCCGCGACCCCGAGCTGACCGTCGTCGAGGGCTTCCACGCCCTCAAGCACGCGCTGCGCTTCGGCGCCGAGCTGGTCGAGGCGGTGGCGGTCGACCCGCCGGCGCTGGAGGAGATGGCGGCCGAACTGGCGCCGGACCTCGAGGGTCAGCTGGCCGATCGGGTCGAGCGGGTGGACCGCGAGACGCTCGCCGAGCTGGTGCCGCTGGTCCCGCACACCGGCGTCGCCGCGATCGCCCGGCGGCCTGCCGTCGACCTCGCCGCCGCGCTGGCCGATCCCGCGCCGGCGCCCGTCGTCCTGCTCGAGGACCCGCGCAACATGGGCAACATCGGTGCCTGCATCCGGGTCGCGGCCGGGGCAGGGGCGGCAGCCGTCGTCGCCCGCGGCGAGAACGACCCCTGGCACGCCGACGCCGTCCGCGGCGCCGCCGGGCTGCAGTTCGCGCTGCCGGTAGCCCGCGTCGATTCGCTGCCGCAGAGCGACCGGCCGCTGCTGGCGATCGACCCCGAGGGCGAGGAGCTGGCGCCGGGGTTGGTGCCGCCGCGGGCGATCCTCGCCTTCGGCACCGAGCGCCATGGGCTCAGCTCCGAGGTCTTCGAGCGGGCGCAGGGGAGGGTCTCGATCCCGATGCGGGAGGGTGTCTCTAGTCTCAACCTAGCCACCTCGGTCGCGATCGTCCTCTTCTTCATGAGGTTGACCGCGGGCAGGGGTACGCCTTAGGTTCGCGAAAGCAGTAATCAGTAACAGCAGTAAGCAGCTTCATCCCAACCTGCGGCATAGGCCGCATACCCCCAATCACTCGAAAGGAGCGCTATGCCGCTCGCCGATATCAGCTTCGGGGAAATCCTCCTCGTCACGCTGGAGATCTTCTTCTTCGTGATCTGGATCTGGATCCTGATCACGATCCTCACCGACCTCTTCCGCGACCACGAGCTGTCGGGGTGGGGGAAGGCGGCATGGGTGCTCTTCCTCGTCTTCATCCCGTTCTTAACCGCCCTGATCTACCTGATCGCCCGCGGCGCCGGCATGCGCGACCGCACGATCAAAGCCCAGGCCGACGCCAAAAAGCACTTCGACGAATACGTGCGCGAGCAGGCCGGTTCCGCCTCTCCCGCCGACGAACTCCACAAACTCGCCGAGCTGAAAGACAAAGGCGCCCTCAGCCCCGAGGAGTTCGACCGCGCCAAGGCGAAACTGCTGGCCTAAGTTTCAAGAAATATAGGTTTCTCGAAACTTTGGCGGCTACAATGCCGCCATGGCACTTCGCGAGCGCGAAAAGACTCTCGAGCACATCGTCCGCCTGAAGCGAGCGGAAGGGCAGCTGTCCAGCTCCGACGTCACGGCGGTACGTGAGGACCTGGAAGCCCAGCTGCGCGGCACCGTTCCGCGCAGCTGGGCCGCTCGCCTTCTCGGCGTCAGCCACACGGCGCTCGACAAGTGGATCGGCTCGGGCGACATCCCCGTCGTGATCACCAAGGAGGGGCGCAAGGAGGTTCCGATCCCGCCTCTGCTTGACCTCCTGCAACAGGTCGAAGAGCACCGCAAGCAGGGGGGGCAGCGACTGCACGCACTCGGGCCGGCGATTGCCGAGAATCGCTCCCGGGCTGCACGGATAAGCCCGGTGCCCTCGATCCTCGAAGGGGGAGGCATAGCCGAACCGCACCGCACCGCCGAGCTGCGCAGCCTCGCCTACCACCGGGCGGTCGCTCCGCGGTTGCGCCCGCCGATGGTCGAAAGCGCGCGCCGGAAGGTGGATCGCTGGCGCGAGGAAGGGAAGTTGGATCGGCGCCACGCGGAGGCTTGGGAGGAAGTGCTCGACTCACCGCTGACCGAGATCCGCGAGGCGATCGTCCGCGACGACGCGCAGGGCCGCGACCTGCGCCAAAACTCACCCCTGGCCGGGCTCCTCAGCGACCAGGAGCGCCGCCGGGTCCTCGAGCTGGCCTGAGCAGGATGCGGCGGGACGAGTTCGAGCACGTGATCGCCGCGGCGGCGGAGGTCTCAGGTGAGCGCGAGATCGTTGTGATCGGCAGCCAGGCAATCCTCGGTAGCTTCGCGGAGCCGCCGGAGTCGATGCTCTTCTCGGCCGAGGCCGACGTCTATCCGCTTCGCCATCCAGACAAGGCAGAGCTGATCGACGGCAGCCTTGGCGACGGCTCTTTCTTTCACAGCACCTACGGCTACTACGCACACGGGGTCGGACCGGAGACCGCCGTCGCTCCTACCGGATGGGAGGCGAGGCTGGTCCGGGTGGAGATTCCACCGCGGGTGGGGCAGAAGGTCGGACCGGTGGCGTTCTGCCTCGAGGCTCATGACCTCGTCCTTGCGAAGTGCGTGGCCGGCCGTGAGCGGGATTGGGAATTCGCCCGCGATACCATCGCGTACCGGCTCGTCGAGGTTGAGGAGCTTCTTCGCCGCATCCCAGACTTGCCGGAGCGAGCGGATCGGACGCATATCCGGAAGATGCTCAAGGGCATCGCGGCCCAGCTCGGGTAGGCGGTCGGCGGGGCTGCCGGAAATCCTCCAAAAGCCGCAATTTGCAAGGGAAGTTGCGGATTATCGACCACTTCGAGCGGGTTAAGGCCGCTTCGCTAGCCTGCGCCGCCGTGCTGTTTGCCTCCTCTACGAGCGCGGCTAGGCGCCGTGCCCTGATCTTTGCCGCGCTGCTTTTCGCCGGCGTCTGCTTGCTGGCCGGGTTGCTGGCGCAGTCGGCGCCGGCCGATCCGCGGGAAAAACTGGAAGCGACGCGGGACAAGTTGGAAGGGGTGCGGGCGCAGGAGAGCGACCTGGCCGAAACGATCGCCGAACAGAATCGGGCGATCGACGCGAAGCTGGGTGAAGTCTCGGCGCTGCGCCAGGAACAGGAAGCGATCGAGGCCGAACTGGCCGAAAAGGAAGCTGAGCTGAAGCGGGCGACCGAGGCGCTGGAAGCCGAAGAAGCGCACCTGCAGCGGGTGCGGGCGAAACTGGGGCGGGCGCTCAGCCTGCTCGGCGACCGTCTCGTCGCGATCTACGAGTCCGGCTCGCCCGACGTGCTGAACGCGATCCTCGAATCCGAAGACTGGTCGGAGATGGCCGCGCAGACCGAATACCTGCGCCAGATCCAGGCCTACGACAACGCGGTCGTCAACCGCGTGAAGACGCTGCGCGACGAAGTCCGCTCGGCGGTCGAGCGGCTCGACCAGCGGCAGGCTGCGATCGAAGAAGTCCGCGACACCGTCGCCGCCAAGGAGCGCGAGGTCAGCGCCGCCCGGGCCGACGCCCAGGCCGGCTTCGAAGAACTGAAGGCGGCCCAGGCCGAGCGCCAGGAAGCGATGGACGCGCTCGAGTCACGCGAAGAAACGCTCAGCGACAACCTCGCCTCGATCTCCGAACAGGTCGCGGCCGAAGGCGGCGACCAGACCACCGGCCTTCTGCCGGCGCCGCTCAACCCCGGCCAGGAAGCGCGGCTGATCACCGAAAGCGAAGCCAGTGCCCCGGCCTCGGCCCCGGACGCCGTCAAGGAAGTGGTCTCTGCCGCCAACGCGATCGCCACCACGCCCTACATATGGGGCGGCGGGCACGGGTCGTTCGAATCCTCCGGCTACGACTGCTCGGGCTCGGTCAGCTACGCGCTGCACGGCGCCGGCCTGCTGGAAAGCCCGCTCGACTCGACCGGCCTCGAGACCTGGGGCGAACCCGGCCCGGGCCAGTGGATCACCGTCTACGCCAACGCCGGACACGCCTGGATGGTCGTCGCCGGCATCTCCTTCGACACCAGCGGCGGCGCCGGCCCCCGCTGGCACGACCCCTGGGCCTCCTCGCCCGAAGGGTTCATCGCGAGGCATCCAGCCGGTCTTTGATTCCTCCGCGGCGCCTGGGGTAGGTTTGCGCCATGGATCTTGAGCAGCGGTTGGAGGAGATGCTGGAGGTCGAGCGGTTCGAGCCGCCGGAGGAGTTCCGGGCGGCGGCGCGCTGGAGCGATCCAGGGATCTACGAGCAGGCTGCGG
Organism: Solirubrobacterales bacterium; assembly: GCA_035688955.1. Classification (GTDB taxonomy): domain Bacteria; phylum Actinomycetota; class Thermoleophilia; order Solirubrobacterales; family 70-9; genus VAYN01. Next base: position 26,867 of record DASSMJ010000056.1, read on the forward strand.
CCGACCCCGAGGCCTGGTGGAGCGCGCAGGCGAAGGAGCTGGTCGACTGGGACGTCGAGCCCAGCCAGGGTCTCGACGACTCGAACCCACCCTTCTACAAGTGGTTCGCCGACGGGCGGCTCAACGCCAGCTACAACTGCCTCGACCGCCACATCGAGGCGGGCAACGGTGACCGCGTCGCCTACCACTGGCGCGGCGAGGAGGGGGAGGAGCGCGACGTCACCTACGCCGACCTCCACCGCGACGTCCAGCGCTTCGCCAACGCGCTGAAGGACCTCGGCGTCGAGAAGGGGGACGTGGTCGGGATCTACCTGCCGATGATCCCCGAGGTCGTCGTCGCGATGCTCGCCTGCGCCCGCATCGGCGCTCCCCACAACGTCGTCTTCGGCGGCTTCTCGGCCGAGGCGGTGGCCGAGCGGATGGAGTTCAGCCAGGCGAAGGCACTGGTCACCGTCGACGGCGCCCGCCGCAAGGGCAAGACGGCGCCGATCAAGCCCCAGGTCGACGAACACCTCGGCGGCATCGGCTCGCTGGAGAAGATCGTCGTCGTCCGCCACACCGGCATCGAGGTGCCGATGAGCGAGGGCCGCGACGTCTTCTACGACGAGGTGATGGACGCCGCCGCGCCCGAGTGTCCGGCGGAGCCGATGGAGGCCGAGCACCCGCTCTACATCCTCTACACCTCCGGCTCGACCGCGAAGCCGAAGGGGATCCTCCACACCACCGGCGGCTACATGACCGGGGTCACCGCCACCCACCGCTACGTCTTCGACCTCAAGCCGGAGTCCGACGTCTACTGGTGCGCCGCCGACGTCGGCTGGGTCACCGGCCACTCCTACATCGTCTACGGCCCGCTCGCCAACGGCGCCACCAGCGTGATGTGGGAGGGGGCGCCGGACTACCCGCACAAGGGGATCTGGTGGGAGCTGGTCGAGCGCTACAAGGCGACGATCCTCTACGCGGCGCCAACTGCGATCCGTACCTTCATCAAGTGGGGCGCCGAGATCCCGGCCGAACACGACCTCTCCTCGCTGCGGCTGCTCGGCTCGGTGGGGGAGCCGATCAACCCGAAGGCGTGGCTCTGGTACCGGGAGGTGATCGGCGGCGGCCGCTGCCCGATCGTCGACACCTGGTGGCAGACGGAGACCGGCGCGATCATGATCACCCCGCTGCCGGGGATCACCGCGACCAAGCCGGGCTCGGCGACGACGCCGTTCCCCGGGGTAGAGGCGCAGGTGGTCGACGAGTCCGAGGGCGAGCCGGTGGAGGAAGGTCAGGGCCTGCTGGTGCTCGAGCGCCCCTGGCCCTCGATGCTGCGCGGCCTCTTCAAAGAGGACGAGCGCTTCGTCGAGACCTACTTCTCCCGCTTCGGGAAAGAGCGCTACTTGGTCGGCGACGCCGCGCGCCGCGACGCCGACGGCTACTTCTGGGTGATCGGCCGGATCGACGACGTCGTCAACGTCTCCGGCCACCGCCTCTCGACCGCCGAGGTCGAGTCGGCGATCGTCGCCCACCCCGACGTTGCCGAGGCGGCGGTGATCGGCCAGTCCGACGAGGAGACCGGCCAGGCGATCTGCGCCTTCGTCACCCTCCGCGGCGAGAAGGACGAAAGCGAGGAGCTGGTCGAGGGCATCCGCGCCACCGTCGCCGAGCACATCGGCAAATTCGCCCGCCCGAAGCGGATCGTCTGGGCCGACGACCTGCCGAAGACCCGCTCCGGCAAGATCATGCGCCGCCTCCTCCGCGACATCGCCGAGGGCCGCGCTCTGGGCGACGTCACCACCCTGCGCGACCCCGACGTGATGGGGGAACTCGAGGCGAAGATCGCCGAGGAGCAGGCGAAGGAGGAGTAGCCTCGCCGCCGCGGCTTAATTTGACCGCGCTGGCAAACATGGAAACATTGGGTCCTCTAGCGTGTCAGCGCTACAAGCCAGTCGCACCTTGCTAGCTGCCACAAGAAGGATCTTTTGGAAATGAATCACCACGTGACTGTCGGGGAGATCGCGCCGGTGAGGCTGCCGCCGCCGCCCCAGCCGCATCTGGATTCCGATCCGCTCGCAGCCGCGGTCATCGCCGAGATGGCAGAGGAGGGCTACGAGCGAGCGACGATCTCCGGCGTCCTCCGCAGGGCGGGGATCTCCCGCGCTGAGTTCGACCGCCGCTTCGACAGCCTCGACGCCTGCGCGCTCGACACCTACGAACGGCTGATCGCGGATTTCGAACGGCGGTTGGGCTTAGCCTTCAACCGGCAGGGGGAGTGGCCGAGGGCCCTTCGCGCCGCGGCCTACGAGTGCGCTGACTGGTTCATGGAGCGACCGGGGATGATCAGGTTCGGGACAGCCGAGGTGCTGAAAATGCGCAGCGAGCTGGCGCGGGTGCGGCGTGAGGAGGCGATGTCCTTCTGCGCGGAACTTGTCGATCGGGGCCGTGAAGTGGCGCCGGACCCGGACTCTGTGCCCAGTGCCGCGCCGATCATCGCGACCGGCTCGATCGCGCAGCTGCTCACCCACAAAGCGCAGGAAGGGGCGAGGATCAACCCTCACAAGGCGGTTCCGGAAATCATGCATCGCATCGTCACCGTCTACCTCGGAGCCGAGGCCGCGGAGGCGGAGTGGACCGCTCCGCGCCCCTGAACATCGGCAACTCGAAGGGGCGATGGTGGGGGCGGGCCCGCGGGAAACGAACCCGTCCACAAACCACCGCCAAAGCGCCGCCCCCCAGGGAAGAGAGACGACGAACGGGAGCATAGCTAAGCGATAGATCAGCCGTCTACAAAAAAAATATCGTGGTGATATAGATTCGCCGCGTGAGCGGGACGCGGTGGGGCCAGGGCAAGGACGGCGACCCTGGGCTTTTCGGAAAGCTGCCGCCGGGTCCCCACCGGCTGCCCCGTGAGCTGGTGCGGGAGAACCAGCGACGCCGGATACTCCTGGCGGCCCTGGAGGTCTTTGCCGAGCGCGGCTTCGCCGCCGCGACGGTCCAGGATCTGCTTCGTGTCGCCCACGTTTCCCGGGCCACGTTCTACGAGATCTTCCCCGACAAGGAGACTTGCCTGGCGGTCCTCCACGAAGAGGTGCTGGTCTGGCTGCGCCAACAGGTGGCGACAGAGGTGTCAGGGACCGTCGGATGGTCGGCCAAGGTCCAGGTCGCCGTCGAGATGACGGTGCGGCTGCTGGCAGAGGATCCGCGGCTTGCTGTGCTCTGCGCGATCGAGGCGCCAACCGGTATCCCTCGGGTCAGGACGCGGCACGACCGGGTGGTGGAGGAGCTCAGCGCCGCGCTCCGGGCAGGCCGCGGCGAGAGCGACCGACGGAACCTTCCCGAGATGCTCGAGACGGCGCTGATCTGCGGAGCCGTCTACATGATCGGCCGCTCGATCGTCTACGAGCAGGGGCCGAGTCCCGAGGTCTTGGAAGCCGAGCTTCCCCAGCTGATGCTGCTGCCCTACCTGGGCTAGCGCTTTTGGGCCGCGGCCATCGCTCGTCGGCGGCCGACGAAGGGAGCGAGCGTGAGTTCGACGACCTCCGGGAAGGCTCCGTCCAGCTGATCTCCACCGTCGCCCTCAACCGCGGCCGCGAGCACCGCGGACAGCGACCCGGCCATCGCTTCCCGCTCGACCTCTGAGACGCCGCCCTTGGCCAGGCTCTGCGGCGCCCCCTCGACGACCGCATCGACCAGCCGTTCCAGCAGGCGCCGGTTCCTTTCGAGCACGGCGCCGCCCGCGGCGGGGGGAGCGATCAGAGCGAAGCGCACCAGGTCCGGGTTCTCGCCAAGCACGGCGAGCAGCGCCGCCACCCGCGCCTGGACCTGTGCGGTCCAGCTCGGCCTCGAAACGGGAGCCTCCCTGACGGCGACCAGAAGGTGCTCTTCCAGCAGGTCGAAGGTGGCGAGGAAGCACTCCTCCTTCGTGTCGAAGTAGGAGTAGAAGGTGCGGCGCGAGACCCCGGACTCCTTGGAGATCAGGGTGACCGTGGTCTCACGAAAACCATGATCGGCGACCGCCACGAGCGTGCCCGCGATCAGACGTTCCTGTTGGTTCTGCGCGACGAACTCGCGCGAAAGCCCGTGGCGGCCTGGCGGCAGCCGACGCAGCGTCTCACGCTCTCCCTTGCCACCCGCCTGGGCCACGCGGCGAGGTTATAGGGATCGGCTCCCGCTTGTTTCTATCGGGACGCCGCGTGTTCATCATTCGCGTCGCGAAGTGCTCGCTCGGCGCGCTCCCTGCCCAGGTACGGCTCAAGTACGACCTTGCCCATCTGTGGGTACAGCTCGGCTGCGTCCCCGAGCTCGCCGCGGGCCAGGCGGGACTGGAGCAGCCAGACCAGGCCGCTGGCGGTCGCGTCCTCGAAAGACTCGGGCAGCTTCTCCGCCTCCCGGCTCTCAGCCCGACCGCGCCGCAGGAACGCCGCCGCCTGCTTCAGCGTCTCGTTGTAGCGCCGGACTGCTTCGGGCCCGCCGGCCTGCGCCTCGAGCAGGACGATCCTGCTCGCGAGCGGCTGCTCGACGAGGTAGGAGACCAGCGCTCTCAGCCCGGAGGTGACTTGGGTCTGCCACTCGGCATCCGCCGGAACGGCCTCCCGAATCCGGTCGAAGATCTGAGCGATAACCCGCTCGTATGCCTGCACGAAGCAGTCTTCCTTGCCCTCGAAGTAGTTGTAGAAGCCGCCCATGCTCACCTTGCCGCCGGCGATCAGATGCTCGACGGTGGCGGAGGGGTAGCCGCGCTTGGCGAAGACCTCGGTGATCGCGGCGAGGATCTGCTCCCGCCTCTCCTCCTCGATCGTCCGCTGCGATATCCGCCCCTGCTCGACGGAGCCGTTGCTGAGGGCTGGAGGCAGCTGCGCCATGGCGGGCAGGATAACCGCCCCCCTTGAATAAAACGATAGCCAATCTGTCGCACAAATATTTTTTTTGTAGACGTTTGATCTCACTTCGTGTATGTTGCCCTCGTCCACCAGGGGGGTGGGCAGGGAAGTTGCACAGGAAGAGGCCGACCGGCGCCAGGGAAAAAGTTCCGGTTGAGCCCGCTACGAAGGAGAACATCAGGTGAGAGCTTTCGCGAAGGCAGCGTCCGCTGAATCGTCCACGCGCGGGAACGGCAGCACGTTCCCCCTCGGCGTTTTCGCGGCGATGCTGGTCTGCGCGGCGGCTTTCATGGGGATTGGTGCGCCCGCGGCCAGTGCCGCGCCGGAAGCCGGGCCGGGGTGGACGCACCTGAAGACCTTTGCGGTCAAAGACACCTACCCCTTCAATCTTTTCGATCCCACGACTTCGCCTATCGCCGTCGACAGCCATGGCTACGTCTTTACCGTGGACCAAAACCAATCCGTGGTCCGGTTCTATGACCCAGGAAAAGCACCTGGGGAAGAGCTGCTAGGCGCGTTTTCGACCGGTGCTCGGGACATTGCGATCGACCGCAATGACGACACCGTGTACGTCGACGAAGTCTCCAGTTTCGGCGGGACCACGATCAACCGCTTCGTATCCGACGGCAAACCCACGCCGACCTACACGCGCGATCCTGGCTTCGCCGTCACGGAGGGCCAAGGTCTTGCCGTGGATCAGACGACCGGCAACCTGCTGGTCACCGACGCCGGCGCCGAAGCGGTGCGGCGCTACGACTCCACCGGCAAACTCCTCGGAACCATTCCCACGCCGGGGGTTGCCTCGGCATTCATCTTGACTCTGCCGGATGGCAGTTTCTTCGTGGCGCCGGGAGAGGGCGGTGATCTGACCCACTTCAGCGGTGCCGGTGCCGCCTTGGGTTCCATCGCCGGCGTGGGGACGATCCAGGGCCTTGCCTATGACGAGGCGCGTTCGGTCGTCGTCGTCTCCTCCGGAGGAGTGTTGACGACGTACTCTCTGGCAGGCGCGGCACTGGCCAAATCGCCGGCCTTCATCAACGATGGAGTCGGCATCGCGGTCGCTCCGGTCTCGAGCGCGCTCTACGAACACTCGAGGGAAAGCCAGAACGCTTATAGCCCCGTGATCGTTCCCGACCTGACCGCGCCGATCGTCTCCGCAGTCGGCCCGCACGTCGCGCACCTCTCGACCGAAGTCGATCCCGGCTCCGGCCCGCCGGCCGGGAGCAAGATGCGGTTCGAAATCTCCAGCGACAACGGTCAGACCTGGATTTCCACGCCGGACCAGTCGGTCAACGCGGCCGGCACCTTCGAAGCCGACCTGACCGGCCTGCTGCCGAACCTCGACTACCTAGTTCGAGCGGTTGCCTACAACGACGGCGTCTCCAAAACCACCGATCCTGTGGCGTTCAGCACGCCCGAGATCGCTCCAGAGGTGGTCACCGGTGACGCCACCGACGTCAGTGAGACCGGCGCCGTCCTCAACGGCACGATCAACCCAGGCGGCGTGCAGACCACCTACCACTTCGAGTATGGCACCAGTACCGCCTATGGCTCGAGGATTCCCCTCAACGTCGAGGGCGCTGCCGGGAGCGGCCGGGTGAGCAAAATCTTCAGCCGCTCGATCGAAGACCTCCAGCCTGGGACGACCTACCACTTCAGGCTCGTGGCCGAGAACGAGTTCGGCCTGACCGAAGGGCTCGATCAGACTTTCACCACTCCCGTCGCCAGCGACATCCTCCACCGGTTCTACGAGCAGGTGACTCCGCCGGAGAAGAACGGGAACGCGATCGATCCCAAGTATGGGCCGCTACCGAAGGAAGACGGCGAAGGCCTCTTCTATGTACGCAAGGCGGGCTCCGAAGGGGCTCCGCTCAACTCTGGCTCGGTCAGCCTTCGCGGCGCCGACGACTGGGCCAGCAGTGGCGACACCGACCCGCCGATGAACGTCTTCACCAACCAGGGCGTCGTCTGGCAGACCACGCTCGGCATCTCACGTGACTTCACCAAGTCCTTCGTGGCCTCTAATCGCCAGCTCACTCCCGAGGGAGTAGAAAACGGCACCAACCTCTACATCAAGGATCTCGCCACCGGTACTTACACCCATGTCGCCAGTGCCGAATCGTTTTGGGGCACCTTTCCGCTCTTCCTCTTCGTCAGCCTCGGGGCCGGGGGTCAGCTCCAGGCCTCGGCTCCGGACTTCAGCTGGATCGTCTTCAGAAGTGAATGGCCGGTGAAGCCTGGGGCGCCGGGCGGCGCGCTCTACAAATGGAGCGTGAGCGACGGGCTCGAAGTCATCTCGGTTCAGCCCGGGCCCGAAAAAACGCAGATCAGCACCTGGACCCCGGGGTTCTCGGACCGGAGCGGGATGTTGGCGTCAAACGACGGCTCGCGGGTCTACTTCACGAGCGAGGGTCCGGCCGGCGTATACCTCTGGGAAAACGGCGAGACGCGGGCGATCTCGGAATCCGCGGTCAGCGGTGAACCAGACGGTCCCCGGGCAGGAGTCTTCTGGGGAGCAAGCGACGACGGGCGCTACGGGTTCTTCAGCCTGTTGGAAGAAGGGGTGAAATTGACCGCCGATGCCCCCGGTCTGAGGGGCGACGCTTACCGATATGACGCCGAGACCGGCGATCTCGAGTACTTGGACGGGCGCCTCAACGAACCCCAAGCAATCAGCCAGAACTACTGGAAGTTCCTTGGGATCAGCGATGACGGAGAAACGGTCTATTGGCAGTCCGAACCGGAAAGCGACATCGTGGTCTGGCACGATGGCGTGCTGAAACCGGTGTCCCCGCTTCCGTCCGAAGGGGCGTACAGCTGGGTCAGTCCGAACGGGCGGTATTTCGCCTTTCAGGCTCTCGCCGCAGATGGGGGCCTGCGCCTCTTCGACCGCGAAACCGAAGAGGTCCGCTGCATCACCTGCCTGTCGGACGGGACCCAGGGCGGCGGGGAATTTCCCAAAGGTAAGGAACGCATAAGCGGCGAAAACGTCGCCCAGGTGGTGACCGACAAGGGTCAGGTGTTCTTCACCAGCGCCGCCCGGCTCGTCGCCGCGGATGTCAACGGGGTGGGTGACGCCTACGAATACAAGGATGGCAAAGCGTCGTTGATCAGCCCCGGGAACGCTCCTTTCGAAGCGTTCTTCCTAGGCATCTCGAGAGACGGCGACGACGCCTTCTTCAGCACCTCCCAGAAGCTCGTCGGCCGTGACAACGACGGGGCTGTCGACATCTACGACGCCCGCGTCGACGGGGGTCTTCCGGCTCAGAGTCCGCCGGTTCCCCAGGAATGCCTGCGGGACGACTGCAAGGCCACGCCGGGCGCCGGACCTGAGCTGCCTTTCGGCGGCTCGGAAGCCCTCAGCGGCCCCGAGAACGTGAAGCCCAGGAAGCACAAGAAGTGCGGCAAGGGCAAGCGGGCCAAGAAGGTCAAGGGCAAGGTCCGCTGCGTCAAGAAACACACGAAACACAAAGCAGACAAGAACAAGAAGGGGGGCAACCGATGAACCGGGCCCAGAGGATTCTGCGTAAAGCTCTGATCTCGGTCTCGGGGTGCCTCGCGCTCGCCGCTCTGGCGGCACCGGTCGCCACGGCCGACCTTAAATTCGAAGAAGTGGGCACCAATCTGACCGGCAGGGACGGCACCTACTCGCGCGCGGCGGGCGGTCACCCGGACTTCTTCTTCGAATTCGCTCTCCCGCCTGGCCCGCCCGAGGCGATTCGCACCGTCGACCTGGACCTTCCTCCCGGCCTGGTCGCCAACCCGACGCCGTTCCCCACCTGCAGCGTTGAAGAAATGTTTGCCGAACTAACCGGCAACTGCCCGTTCGAGACCCAGGTGGGGGTCGCGACGGTCTCCCTCGGCAGCCGCGTGGTCAACGTCGCGATCCGCAACATGCCGCACCCCTCCGACGTGCCGGCTCTGTTCGGGTTCAAATACTTGAGCGCGCTGGCGACGATCACTCCCCGGGTGAGGCCAGGCGACTACGGCATCTCCGCCGGCAGCTTCGAAATCAGCCAGGCGGAAGCGATCAAGTCGGTGCGGATCCATATGTGGGGAGTCCCGGCGGACCCGATCCACGACGAAGAACGGCAGCCCCCCTTCTTCTCCGAGCTTCCAATCGAAGGCTCGTACCACAGCAATGCGCCGAATGTCCCGTTCTTCTCAAACCCGACCGCATGCCCTGACAGTGCCTCGACCTTCACGGTCAGGGGCGACTCCTGGGAGCACCCTGGGATCTTCGACGAACGGCCGATCATCGGGGACAAAGAAGGAACCCCGTTCCTCTGGGAAGGATGCGAAACCCTGCCGTTCGAACCGACGATGACGCCGCTTCCGGGCACCCATCGGGCGCACTCCCCGACGGGCCTCGACGTCAACCTCGACCTGCCGAGCAACGAAGCCCCGAAAGGTTTCTCCGCCTCGGCGGTGAAGCGGACCGTCCTCACCTTCCCGCAGGGGCTGACGGTCTCGCCTTCAGCGGTGGCGGGTCTCGAATCCTGCTCGCAAGCGCAGCTCGGCGTCGGGTCCAACGCGCCACCGACCTGCCCCGATGGCTCGAAGCTCGGCAACGTCACGATCGAAACTCAGCTGCTGCCGGACCCGCTGCAGGGCGACGTCTTCCTGGCGAAGCAGAAGGAGAACCCGTTCGGCTCGGTCTTCGCGGTCTACCTGGCGGTCAAAGGCCCCGGCTTCTACCTGAAGCTGCCGGGCGAACTGAACCTGAACCAGGAGAACGGCCAGCTGAAGGCGATCTTCGACGACCTTCCGAAGCTGCCGTTCGAAAACGTCCATCTCGACTTCCGCGGCGGCCCGACCGCGCCGCTGGTCACCCCCAACACCTGCGGCAACTACTCGATCAAGACGGAAGTGTTCCCCTGGGCGCGGCCGAACAAGCCGGTGGTCGACGAGGTGCCGATGCCGATCAACGAAAACTGTCAGGGCGGTGGCGAGTTCAAGCCGGGCCTGCAGGCCGGCGTCGCCAACCCGGTTGCCGGCGCGCGCTCGCCGCTGACGATCAGGGTCACCCGCCAGGACGGCGAACAGAATCTCTCCCGGATCGAAGTCACCCTGCCGAAGGGCGAGATCGCGAACCTGAAAGGGCTCGAGGTCTGCGGCAACGACGTCGCGCCGTCGGGTAACTGCCCGAAAGGCAGCCAGGTCGGGATCGCCACCACTGCGATCGGCACCGGCGCCTTCCCGCTGTTCGTTCCCCAGCCGGGCAAGGAGCCGACCGCGCTCTACCTCGCCGGTCCTTATAAAGGCGCCCCCTACTCGCTTGTGACCACGGTTCCGGCGCAGGCCGGCCCGTTCGACTTCGGCGACATCGTCGTGCGGACCGCGATCGACCTCAACCCGGTCACCGCGCAGGTGATCGCCAAATCCGATCCGCTGCCGCAGATCCTCGAAGGGGTGCCGATCTCCTACCGCGACGTCCGCATCGAAGTCAAGAAGCCGGACTTCTCGGTCAACCCCACCAGTTGCGAACAGCGCTACGTGACGACGACGATCACTTCGATCGACGGCACCGAGGCCCATCCGTCGGTCCCGACCAAGGTCGGCGACTGCGGCGCGCTCAACTTCGGCCCGAAGCTGAAGTTCAAGCTGAAGGGAGGCACCCACCGCGGTGACTTCCAGCAGCTGACCGCGACCCTGACCACGGGCAAGAAGGAAGCGAACATCTCGAAGGTCTCGGTCACCCTGCCGCACTCCGAGTTCCTCGAACAGGGCCATATCGGCACCGTCTGCACGCGGGTTCAGTTCGCCGCCGACAAGTGCCCGGCGGAATCCGTCTACGGCTACGCGAGGGCGATCACGCCGCTGCTCGACAAGCCGCTGGAAGGCCCGGTCTACCTGCGCTCCTCCAACCACCCGCTGCCCGACCTCGTGGCGGACCTGAAGGGCCAGTTCGACATCGAGCTCTCCGGCCGGATCGACTCCAAGAATGGCGGCATCCGCAACACGTTCGAAACGGTCCCCGATGCGCCGGTGAGTAAGTTCGTGCTGAAGATGAAAGGCGGCAAAAAGAGCCTCCTGGTCAACAGCCGCAACCTATGTAAAGGCAAGGCGGCACGGGCGACCGTCCACATGGAAGGACAGAACGGCAAGCTCCACAACGAACGCCCGATCGTCCAGAACGGCTGCGCCAAGAAGTCGAAGAAGAAGCACAAGAAGTAGGAATGCGCGGATCGAGAATCAAGAGCGCCGCTGCGGTTACGGCGGCGCTCTGCCTCTTTGCCTCGGGCTCCCTCGCTTCGGCCGAGGTGACCCAGGAAGGGAACCTGCGGGTCTCCTTCACGGGCGGCATCGCGCCCAATGCGCTGCCGCGCAAGGGGGCGGCTCCGGTCAAGGTCAGCTTCGGGGGCGACATCAAGACCATCGACGGAGTGCAGCCGCCGCAGCTGCGCACGATCTCCCTGGCGATCAACCGCTCCGGCAGGCTCGACTACCGGGGCCTGCCCCTCTGCCATTACCACCAGATCCATCCCGCCTCGACCGGGGAAGCGATCGAGACCTGCCCCGACTCGGTGATCGGCACCGGCACCTTCTCAGCCCACGTCGCCCTGCCCGAACAGTCGCCGTTCCCCTCCGCCGGCGAAGTCACCGCCTTCAACGGGATCTTCCACGGCCGCCACGTCGTCTTCGTCCATGTCTACGGGACGACCCCGCTGCCGCAGTCCCAGGTGGTGATCTTCAATATCGGCCGAACCAGCGGGACTTATCGGACGACCCTGACCGGGGAACTGCCGCAGGTAGCGGCCGATTGGGGCTACGTCTCCGGGCTATCGCTGACCCTCGGGCGGATCTTCAAATACAAGGGCAAACGGCATGCTCTGTTCACCGCCGGTTGCCCAGCGCCCTCCGGCTTCACCGCCGCCGCCTTCAACTTCGCCAAAGCCGAATTCGGGTTCGAAGACGGCCGTCAGCTGGGGGTCACGATGACCCGCATCTGTCACGCGAAGAAGTAAAGCCGCTTGCCGTCAGGGACCCAGGCATCCGATAGGGATGACTTGGACCCCGTCCTCGCGGACGTAGCCGTAGCCGTTGCCGACAATGACTCCCAACACGCTTGGCGGGCCGGTGCGGGAGGTGTCGATACGGTCGACGAACTTCCGCAGGGCAATCGCTGCTTCGTCGACGGCCTCAGTGCCGCCCAGCTTGATCTCGAAAGCGCCCCAGGAATCTCCGGCCGTCACGATCGCATCGACCTCGAGACCGCTGCTGTCTCGATAGTGCTGTACCTCCCCGTCCAGCGGTTGGGCATACACACGCAGGTCTCGGACCACCAAGGACTCGAAGAGGAAGCCCATGAAATTGAGGTCCCGGATCAGGGCGGGAGCGTCGGCGCGGAGCGCGGCAGCGGCAAGCGACGGGTCGACGAAGTGACGCTTCGGGGACCGGCGGAGCCGGTAGCGGGAGCGCAGGTGCGGCTGCCAGGCGGGCTGATCCTCGATGACGAAGAGTCGGCTGAGGGAGCTGATGTAGCTGGCGACGGCATCGTCGGAGACGGGATCCTCTGGACGACTGGCGTCGGCAGCCAGGGTGCTTGCGGTGACCAGCGTGGAAACGTTGCGCGCCAGGCTTTCCAGCAGCCTCGTCACACGCTCCGGGCGGTTGCCCGCTAGGCGTTCGGTGTCGCGGGGGACCTCTCCGAGATAGGCGCGAACCCGCCGGAGCGCCTGAGAATCATCCAGGTTGCGAAGGGCCGGCCAACCGCCGCGACAGATCAGGGCCGCTAGGTCTTGGATGGACAGTTCGGGTTCGGGTGCGGAGGCTGGATCCCCTGCCAGCAGCGTCGACATCGAGACCCCCCCCGTGCTCGCCTCCAGCTCGAAAAGCGACATCGGCCGCATGCGGAGGCGACTGATCCGGCCCGCTCCGGTGTGTCGCGTCTCCTCGTCGGTGGGATGGGCGGAGCCGGCAAGGATGAACTGGCCCGGGTCGACCCGCGCATCCACTGCTCGACGAATGTGGTTCCAGATCTCCGGTGCAAGTTGCCACTCGTCGATCAGCCTGGGGATATCTCCTTCGAGAATAAGCCGTGGATCCAGCGTCGCCGCTTTACGCGCTTCGACGTCTACGTCAAGCAAGACCTCGCTGGCAGCGAGTTGCCTTGCGGTTTCCGTCTTCCCGCACGCTTTGGGACCCTCGACCAATACCGCGCCAGTAGAGGCGAGGTGGTTTTGGAGCTCCCCGTCGGCAACCCGGGGGAGGTAGCTCATAAGCTCTCCAGACAATCTCTAGCTGGGATGTTGCCAGATTATCAGCTGGAAAATCGCAATGGTTCCAGCTGGATATTTGCAAAAAATCCAGCTGGAGATTTGTGGAAACTGCTCCTAGCCTATATGCCGTTGTCGGGCAATCCGCTCGATCGCGACCGAGAGCGCCTGCAGCTGCTCCTGGACGCTGTGCAGTTCGCGCAGCGCCAGCGCCTCGGCGCTGAGCTTCTCCTCTTCCAGCTCTTCCTCGATCTCGGCGATTTCGGGGGCGAGGAAGCGCTGGGCGAAGGAGCCGGTGAGGAGGGCGACGAAGCCGATCCCGACCAGGAGGACGACGACGGAGACGATCTCACCGCCGGTGGTGGTCGGCTGGATGTTCGATCCCAGCGTGGTCATGGTCGTGATCGCCCAGTAGATGTCGTCCCAGAAGTCGAAACCCTGGCGCTGCTCGAAGGTGTCGAAGAGGGCGGCGCCGCCGACCACGGTGAGGACGGCCAGCAGGGCCGCGTAGCGGACGCCCTCGAGCGAGAAGACCTCGCGCGACAGCTGCGCCAGCCGCAGCAGGCGCAGCAGCCTCAGCAGGCGCAGCACCCGGAGGCTCTGCAGGCCAGGCGGCAGCACCGGCGGCGTGAAGAAGACGATGACGAAATCGAGTGGGTGGTGGCGGAGCCAGCTGCGGCGATCCGGCACGACCGACAGCATCACCACGAACTCGATCAGGAACGCGGTCCAGGTGACCCAGTTGAGGACGATCGCGATCGTCTGCAGCAGCCCGCCCGGCTCGGACTCGGTGATCGCCACCGTCGGCAGCGTCAACGCCGCCGCGATCAGCATCGGCGTTTTCAACCGTTCGGCGACCCGCGTGCTGAGGGCATCCATCCCCGGCTCGTAGCGCACGGCTTGCTGGGCGGCGTTAGCGCTCACCGCGACTGTTTCGACGCCCGACCTTGGAGACCCTTGCCTCTGGTGTCACTCCTGGGAGTTACACTTTGCAAATGCCGTCGAGATACCGCCGGATAGCCGTGACCGCCGACCCCGAGCTGGGGGAGGCCTTGGCGCGGGTAAGAGCGGCTACCGGTACCCAGGAGGCCGACGCGACCCTTCTCCGGCGCCTCGCCGTGGAGGGGGCAGAGGCCGAGCTCAAGGCCGGGGGCAATCGTCGCGCCGCGGCCGAGTCGCTGTTTGACGCGATGAATGCGGGGCGGTTCGATCTGGACCTCGAAGCGATCGACCGGTTGAATCAGCCGCCCCAGCGCTGATGCCGGCGCGTATCTGGGATGGAGCGGGCCCGGTGGTCGCCGACACCTCCGCATGGATGCAGGCACGGCGGGATCTGCGGGCGCAGCGAATCCTGCTGAGCGCAATCGAGCGGGGAGAAGTGTGGTGGTGCTGGCCTGTGCGCTACGAGCTGATGATCGACGCACGTGGACCCGAGGGAATCGCCGCTGTCGATCAAACTTTGGAAGGGCTACGTGAGATTCCCATCGACCGCGCGGTCCAGCGCACCCTTTTCGCAACGATGCGAGAGATCGCGGCAAGTGGGTCTCATGGCGCCCACCGTTTCCCGCTCACCGACCTCGCCGTTGCAGCCGCTGCGCAGGCGGCGGGCATCGACATCCTGCACTTCGACCAACACCTCGAGCGCCTGGGCGATCACCTCGGCGTCGCCTCGCACTGGATCTCCCCTCCGGGCTAGCCGGCTCGTTCGGCCGCCGGCTCCGCGCCCAGCTCCACGTGCGCCCTGCTGTCGGCGCTGCGGATCAGGAAGAGGGTGGCGAGAAGGCCGAGGAGGGCAAAGCCGGCGCCGACGAGGAAGGCGGAGGAGAAGCCGTCGGTGAGGACGGCGGAGTCGCGGGAGGTGCCGATCTCGGAGTTGGCGATCGCGGCGAGGACGGCGAGGCCGAGGGCGCCGCCGACCTGCTGGGAGGTGTTGATCAGGCCGCTGGCGAGGCCCTGCTCGCGGTCCTCCACGCCGGAGACTGCAGCGATCGTGACCGGGACGAAGGCGAAGCCGAGGCCGACGGCGGCGAGCAGGGAGGGGCCGAGGATGTCGGCGAGGAAGGTGCCGTCGGGGCTGATCTGGGAGAACCAGAGGAGGCCGGCGGCGATCAGGACCATCCCCGTGGCGAGGATCGGCTTGAAGCCGACTTTGGTCACCAGGCTCGAGGCGATCCCGGCCGAGAGGATGATCGAGACCGCCAGCGGCAGGTAGGAGAGCCCGGCCTTGATCGCGCTGAAGCCGAGCACCTGCTGCATATAGAGGGAGATGAAGAAGAACATCGAGAAGAGCGAGGCGCCGACGAGGATGCCGACGACGTTGGCGCCGGTGATCGTCCGCAGGCGGAAGATCGAGAAGGGGACGAGGGGGGCGCGGGAGCGGCGCTCGATCGCGACGAAGGCGATCAGCAGGATCGCCGCGGCGGCGAGGACGCCGATCGTCTGGGTCGATCCCCAGCCGGCGTCTTCGGCGTCGAGCAGGGCGAAGACGAGGGCGGAGAGGCCGGCCGTGATCGTGAAGGCACCGGCGACGTCGAAGTGCCGCTCCTCCTGCTCGGCGCGGGATTCGGCGATCAGGCGCGGGGACAGGGCCGCGGCGGCGATCCCGATCGGGACGTTGACCCAGAGCACCCACTCCCAGCCGGCGTATTCGGTGAGGATGCCGCCGAGGAGGACGCCGGCGGCGCCGCCGGAGCCGGCCACCGCCCCCCAGATCCCCAGGGCTTTATTGCGCTCGGCGCCGTCGCGGAAGGTGGTGGCGACGATCGAGAGGGCGGCCGGGGAGAGGATCGCGGCACCGAGCCCCTGCACGGCGCGGGCGGCGACCAGCTGGCCGGAGGTGCTCGCCAGCCCGCCGAAGAGCGAGGCGACCGCGAAGAGCACGAGCCCGAACATGAAGACGCGGCGGCGGCCGAGCAGGTCGGCGAGGCGGCCGCCGAGCAGGAGGAAGCCGCCGAAGGTGAGGACGTAGGCGTTGACCACCCAAGGCAGGCTGCTCTCGCTGAAGTCGAGCGCTTCGCCGATCGTCGGCAGGGCGACGTTGACGATCGAGGCGTCGAGGACGACCACGAACTGAGCGCTGCAGAGCAGGATCAGGGCGATCCAGCGTTTGTCGCGGGCCGTGGCGGCGTCGGTCACTGCGCCTGAGGATTTCACACCGGCTTCGCCGGCCCTTCTCGAATCCTGCTGTTTCTATGATCGAACTATGTGCAGAAACATCAGGACCCTCCACAACTTCGATCCACCCGCGACCGACGAGGAGATCCAGGCCTCGGCGCTGCAGTACGTGCGCAAGATCAGCGGCTCGACCAAGCCCTCGCAGGCGAACGTCGAGGCCTTCGACGAGGCCGTCGAGGCGGTGGCCGAGGCCACCCGCGAGCTGCTCGACCGCCTCGTCACCAAGGCGCCGCCGAAGGACCGCGAGGTCGAGGCCGCCAAGGCGAAGGCGCGGTCGGAAGCGCGCTTCGCGGCTTAGCTCGGTCGCGATCCAGCTAGGCGGCGCGCGTTGGTCGCGAGGATCCGCCGCGCCATCGGCAGCAGGGTGTCCTGAGGTCTCGCCCGGCGGGTGCCGACCGCCTCGAACAGGGCCGCTGCCTGCGGGTCGCGGACGGCGGTGGAGATCATCAGCCGTTCGGTGATGTCGAACTTGCGCCCGGTCGAGTAGTCGTGGATCAGCTTGGAGTGCATCCCGAGCTGGTGGCGGTGGCGCTTGCGGTAGCGGCGTAGCCCGTTCTCGAGGGACTCGACGCCGTTGAGGGCGGGGGAGACGCTGTCGGCGAGCCATTCGCCGGACTGGAAGGCGAAGCCGCAGCCGACCCCGAAGATCGGGTCGGTGGCGAGGGCGGCGTCCCCTATCAGGGCCAGTCCCGGGGCGATCGGGCCGCGGATGCGATTGGGCATCTCGATCTTGCCGATCACCGGGGCGACGCAGCGGGACGCGCGGATCGGCGGCGGCTCCGGGACGCCGGCGACGTGCTCGACCAGCGCCCGCTCGGGGTCGCGCTTGAACTCGGGGGCGCGATCCTTGTGGGTCATCGCGATGTAGAAGACCTGCCCGCCGTCGGTGGGGAAGGCGGCGGCCATGTCGGGGTCGAGCAGCCAGACGGCGCCGTCGGGCCAGAACCGCGGCTTCGGGCCCTCGAAGTAACCGCCGTAGGCGAGGCGGTTGTGGGGGAGGGTCTTCTCCTTCACTTCGGCCAGCTCGGCGAGATGGGAATCGCGGCCGTCGGCGCCGATCACCAGCCGCGCCCGGATCTCGCTCTCAGCGCCCTCGCGGTCGCGCACCCCGACCCCGGCGAAAGCGTCGTTGTCGCGCAGCAGCCGCTCGGCGCCGCGGCCGAGCATCAGGTCGACCCCGGGCTGGGCGGCAGCCGCCTCGCGCAGCATCGGGTCGAGCAGCTCGCGGCGCAGGTTGAGGCAGTAGGCGCTGCGCTTCTCGGTCGGTTCGATCCACCCCCAGGGGGTGCGGGAATGGAAGCGGGAGCGCAGGCCGCCGGCGGCGAGGATCGGCTCGTATTGGCCGAGTCGTTCGATCGTCGGCACCGCCGAGGCCTGGATGAAGTGCGAGCAGACCCGCTTGAAAGCCTTCGGGTCGGGGCGCTTCTCGATCAGGGCGACCTTGGCACCGGCCCGGCCGAGCAGGATCGCGGCGGTGCAGCCGGAGATGCTCGCCCCGACGATCGCCACGTCGTAGTCGGCCCTCGTCGCCATACCCGCAGGGTACCCCTTGTGCCGGTGAAAGTAGTTCGCTAGACTAATTACCAAAGCTAATCAAATGAGCGTAAAGACCGACATCCCCCTCAGCGAGCGCGCCGCGCACCTGCGCACGGCGATCGTCCGCACCGCCCGGCGCCTGCGCCAGGAGGCGGCGGGGGAGACCAGCGGCCTGACCCCGACCTCGGTCGCGGCGCTGGCGACGATCGAGCGGCACGGGCCGATGACCCCGAGCGAGATCGCCGCGATCGAGCGGGTCAAGCGGCCGACGATCACCCGCACGCTCGGCTGTCTGGAACGGGAGGGGCTGATCGACCGCGCCGCCGACCCCGACGACCGCCGCAGTGCCCTGGTCAGCATCAACGGCGCCGGCCGCGAGCGGCTGCGTCGGCTGCGCAAGCGCAAGAACGCCTACCTGGCGCGCCGCATGCGTGATCTCAGCGAGGAGGAGGTGGACACGCTCGAGCGGGCGGCGGAGATCCTCGAACGGATGCGGGAGGGCGAGCAGCTGTGACGGCTGCGATCCGCCACTCGTTCAACTCGCTCGAGGTCCCCAACTACCGTCGCTACTTCGCCGGCCAGCTGATCTCTCTGTCTGGGACCTGGATGCAGACGGTCGCCGCGCTCTGGGTGATCCTCAGCCTCACCGACAGCGGTGTCGCCGTCGGCCTCACCACCGCGCTGCAGTTCCTGCCGATGCTGCTGATCGGCGCCTGGGGCGGGCTGCTCGCCGACCGCATCCCCAAGCGCCGGCTGCTGGTGACGACGCAGGCGCTGATGGCGATCCCGGCCCTCGGCCTCCTCGCGGTCACCGCTGCCGACGTGGTCACGCCCTGGATGGTCTACCTCGCCGTCTTCGCCTTCGGCACCCTCAACGCGGTCGACAACCCGACCCGGCAGAGCTTCGTGATCGAGATGGTCGGGCCCGACCGGGTGGTCAACGCGGTCAGCCTCAACAGCGTCATCGTCCAGGCTGCGCGGATCGTCGGCCCGGCGATCGCCGGCATCCTGATCGCCACCGTCGGCGTCGTCTTCTGCTTCGCGCTCAATGCCCTCACCTTCGTGGCGATGATCCTGGCGCTGAGGCGGATGGACCCGGAGCGGCTTTACGCGCCGCCGCTGGCCGAGCCCGAGCCGGGGGCGATCCGCGCCGGCCTGCGCTACGTCCTCCGCACCCCGGAGCTGATGGTGCCGCTGGCGCTGATGGCCCTGGTCGGGACCCTCGGGTTCAACTTCCAGGTGGTGCTGCCGCTGCTGGCCAAATTCAGCTTCGAATCCGGCGCGATGACCTATGCCGCCCTGGTCTCGGCGATGGCGGTCGGCTCGATCGTCGGTGCCCTCGTCAACGGCCACCGCGGGCGCACCGGCCCGCGCCTGATCGCCGGCGGCGCCCTCGCCTTCGGCGTCTCCGCCCTCGGCGCCGCAGCGATGCCGACCCTCGCCTTCGAGATCCCCGCCCTGATGCTCCTCGGCGCCGCCTCGGTCACCTTCGCCGCGACGATCAACTCCACCCTCCAGCTCGCCGTCTCCCCCCAGATGCGAGGCCGCGTGATGGCCCTCTACAGCGTCGTCTTCCTAGGAAGCACCCCCATCGGCGCCCCCTTGGCCGGCTGGCTGGCCCAAAACTACGACCCGAGGGTGGCTCTGTTGTTAGCTGCCGTTTCGGGGATCTCAGCGGCCTGGATCGCCAGCTTCTCCTTCAAGCGCTACGAGATCCACACCCGCGAGCACGCCCTGCCGTAGCGCGCAGCGTGTGGGAGGACCGGCGGGGGAGGGTCGCCGGACCCTCCCCAGTTAGTCCGCCGACCCTCCCCCGCCGGTCCTGCAACAACCGACCTACGAACCCACGTATCCGGCGCTTTCGAGGTACGCCGCGGCGGCCTGCTTCGGCGTTTCCTTTTCGAGTTCGACCCGGGCGTCGAGCTCCTGGACAACGTTCAGGTCGAGGCCTTCCTGCACCTGCAGGATCGTCTTTTCGTAATCCGGTCCGGCTTCTTCGGCGACTTTCTTCGTGGTCACGAAGATCACGTTGCCGGCCGGGAAGACTTCCTTGTCGTCTTCGAGGATCACGAACTTGTCCTTCTCCGCCGAGAGCTGCGGGTCGGTGGTGAAGAGGATCGAGAGGTCGGCCTGACCCTTTTCCAGCACCGTGTAGCGGAGGCCGATGTCGACCGGGGTGAAGGACTTGAATTTCAGCCCGTACAGTTTTTCCAGCCCGGCCAGGCAGTCGATCCGCTGGCGGCACTCAGGCGACCCGTAGAGCGACAGTTTTTCCGAGACGCCTTCGAGGTCGGAGATCGTCTTCAGGTCGTATTTTTCGGCCGTCTCGGTCGTCGTGCCGACTGCGTTGGCGCTGGCGAACGGAGTCGGTTCGAACGCCTGCAGACCTTCCCGTTCGAATTCTTCGTTCGCTTTTTCCCACGCTTCGTTGGCGTCGGCGGGCACTTCTTCGGGTTCGAGGCCGAAGAACGAGGTGAGGGCGGTCGAGGCGTACTCCGGGTAGCCGGAGATCTGGCCGGTCTTCACCGCTTTCAGAGCGACCGTTTCCGAGCCGAGGTTGAGTGCGCTCTTCACCTTGTAGCCGGCCGCGGTCAGGGCCTGCGCGTAGATTTCCCCGAGGATTTCTTGTTCGGGGAAGTTCTTCGAGCCGATCGTCAGGGAGACCTTGCCGTTGTCCGGGTTCGACTGGATCGCCGCGCCCGAACCGCCTTCTTCACTCGTGTCGCTGGTCGTGTCGTCGCCACCGCCGCATGCGGCGATGCCGAGGGTCAACGCGAGCGCGGCCAGCGCTGCAAGCAGCACTCGCACTCTCGTCTTGTCGCTCCTCACTTGATGCCTCCTCTTGGGGTGGATGGGTGTTAGTAAGTCTGGGGTGGGGGTCAGACAGTCTTCAGCTTCAGCCCGTCGGAAGTCAGGCGGTTCTGGAGCAGGGCGAGCAGACCCTCGATGGTCAGGGCGAGCAGGGCGACCAGGATTGCGCCGGCAAGCAGTCCGTTTTCGCCGTAGATGTTGCGGTTGAGGATGAAGTCCCCGAGGGTTTCGACGCCGGCCAGGGGAGCGATGGTGGCCGTGGCCACGATCACGATCGCGGCGCCCCTCACGCCCCCCATCACGGTCGGGATGGCCAGCGGCAGCTCGACCTTGCGAATGATCTTCATCTCACTCATGCCCATTCCACGGGCGGCGTCGACGGCTGCGGGATCAACCTGACGAACCCCGACGTAGGTGTTGACCAGGATCGGCGCGATTCCGAGCACGGCTAACGCCGGCGCCACGTTCCTCATGCCGATGCCGATCAAGGTGGCGACCAGGGCGATCACGGCGAGCTCGGGAATCGCCCGTCCGGCATTGCCGATCCCGACTGCGAAGAGTTCCCCTTTGCCGATATGGCCGAGGTAGAGACCGAGGGGTAGGGCGATGATCATCGCAATCGCCAGCGCCAGGATGGTCACCTCGATGTGGCCGATCAAGAGTTCCAGCGACTTGTCGAAGCCTCCGACCTTCTTCCCGCCGGTGACGTTCGATTCCTGGGCGGAGAAGATGAATTCGAACGCGCCGCTGAACGAGGCGAGTGGCATGGCCGGGGTCACGTGGGACGCGCCTTCCGCCAGGGAGTCATCAGCCGCTGTGCGGTCAGGAACAAGAGGTCGAAGGCGAGCACCATCAAGCCGATGATCACGGCGGCGATGATGATCGCCGTCGGGAAATTGAAGTTCGACCCGTACATCTCCGTCCCCAGGCCGCCAGCGCTGATCAGGACTACGAGGGTCGCGATCGCGATCGTGCTCGCGGTGGCGACCCGTAGCCCGGCGATGATCTCGGGGATCGCCAGTGGCAGCTCCACTTTCCAGAGAATCTGACGCTCGGTGAATCCCATTCCGCGGGCTGCGTCTTTCGCCGAGTCGGGAACGTTGTTGAGGCCCAGCATCGTGTTGCGGTAGATGATCTGCAGCGTGTAGGCCGAGAGGACGATGATCGCGGTGTCCCGCCCGAACCCGGTGACGGGGAGTAGGAGGAAGAAGAAGGCGATGCTGGGGATCGTGTAAAGGACGCCGGTGGCGGTGAGCAGCGGCGGCTGCAGCCAGCGGGTGCGGTGGGCGAGCAACGCTAGGGCGAACGCAATAGCGAACCCGACGAGCACCGAGATGAGGACGATTTCGAGGTGCTGCTGCGTCGGCGTGCCGTACCGATCAAGGTTTTCCTTCGCCCAGTCCCAGCAGAAGAGGTGGGTTTCCTGCGCCTGGCAGGGAAGCGTGTCCGACGACCGTTCGCGGAAGAAGTCGCCACCGACTTCCCCCGCCGCGACCACCAGCGGGCTAGTCATGCGGCCGCTCCACTGCCGAATGCTCGTCGCTCTTGGCTTCCGGCGAGGCGAGGAACATCGAGATGATCTCGACCGAGAGGACGCCGGCGATCCGGCCCTGGTGGTCGACCACCGGCGCGTACTGCGACTCGCCCTGGAGGAGGTCGGCGAGGGCGTCGCGCATGACGTCGTCGCGCTCGAGCACCGGTCCCAGCGGCGAGTCCGCCTGTGCCGGGACGACCTCGCGCGCCAGGTCGCGCTCGCTCAGCCAGCCGAGCGGGCGCCGCTCGCCGTCGACCAGCAGCGGGTAGGGGATTTCGACGTCGGGCGCGGCCAGCTTCGCCCGCACCTCGGCGGTCGCCTGGCCGACGTGGGCCAGCGGCGCCTCCCAGAGGTTGACGTCGCCGACCCGCATCAGCGCCAGCCGCTTCAGCGCCCGGTCGGCGCCGACGAAGTCCTCGACGAACTCGGTCGCCGGCGCCATCAGCAGCTCTGCCGGGGTCGCGTACTGCTCGACCCGGCCGCCCTCGCGCATGACCGCGATCCGGTCGCCCATCTTGATCGCCTCGTCGATGTCGTGGGTAACGAAGAGGACGGTCTTGCGGATCTCCGCCTGCAGGCGGAGGAACTCGTTCTGCAGGCGCTCGCGGTTGATCGGGTCGATCGCGCCGAAGGGCTCGTCCATCAGCATCACCAGCGGGTCGGCCGCGAGCGCCCGGGCGACGCCGACGCGCTGCTGCTGGCCGCCGGAGAGCTGCACCGGGTAGCGGTCGCCGAGCTCGGGGTCGAGCCCGATCAGCTCCAGCAGCTCGGCCGAGCGCTCGCGGATGCGGTCCTTCTTCCAGCCCAGTAGCTGCGGGACGGCGCCGATGTTCTCGCTGATCGTGCGGTGGGGGAAGAGGCCGATCTGCTGGATCACGTAGCCGATCTCCCGCCGCAGCTGGGCGGGCTCGCGGTCGCGGACCGAGCGCTCGCCGATCAGGACGTCGCCGGAGGTGATCTCGACCGTGCGGTTGACCATCCGCATCGCCGTCGTCTTGCCGCAGCCGGAGGGGCCGACGAGGACGCAGATCTCGCCGGCCGGGATCTCGAGCGTCAGCTTGTCGACCGCGGGTGCGCCGGCCCCCGGGTACTGCTTGGTCGTCTCCTCGTAGCGGACGGAGGAGGCCCCGGGCTGGGACTGCGCGTCGCTTTCCCCAGACGGCATTGCCGCGAGCCTATACCCCGGCCGCCCCCTGCTTATTCGCTGGGTTTTCCATGTGGTGGGCGTGCGCGTCGCGGGCGTGGTGCTCGCAGCCGTGGGCGCCTCCCCGCTCACGGCCGACCCACCACAGCGCCGCGAAGATCGCCAGCCCGAGGATGTTGAGGAAGAGCTTGTAGTCGACCTCGATCGAGCCGAAGACGTCCTCGCGGGTGGGGCGGGGGCCGGTCGGGATCAGGTCGGCAAGGCCGAAGAGGCCGTCGACGACGAGCGCGGCGATCACGATCGTCACCAGCATCAGCGCCGTGATCCGCAGCGCGAAAGCGGTGCCGTAGTACTTGCGGTAGGCGAGCACGATCGGGATCACGATCAGGTCGGCGAAGATGAAGGCGATTACGCCGGCGAAGCTGATCCCGCCCGACCAGAGCACCGCCGCCAGCGGCACGTTGCCGACCGAGCAGACGAAGCTGAGGACGGCGATCAGCGGGCCGACGACCACGTTCTCGATCGTCCGCACCAGCGGCGGAGCGTCGGTGACGAAGAGGAAGTTGAAGAAGTCGTCGCCGAGCAGGGCGACGAAGCCCGCGAGCAGGAAGCCGAGGCCGATCTCCTTCCAGAGCATCTGCCAGTCGCCGCGGAAGTTGCCGCCGACGCCGGCCCAGGCGGAGCGGGAGGTGAGGCGCTCGTGCCAGCTCAGCTGCTCCTCGGCGTTCTCGCCATGGTGATGGCCCGCCTGCGCCTCTTGCGCGTGGCGCCGCGCCTGCTGCTCGAGGCGGGGGGAGACGAAGAAGCGCAGGAGCACGGCCATCAGGGCGATGAGGACGAACCCGCCGACGAACTGGGCGAGGGTGAACTGCCAGCCCATCAACACCCAGAGGACCAGCCCGAGCTCCCAGACGAGATTGGTCGAGGCGAACTGGAAGGAAAGGGCGGTGACCGCCGAGGCGCCCTTCTGGAAGAGCGACTTGGCGATCGCGATCGCCGCGTAGGAGCAGGAGGAGGAGGCGGCGCCGAGCCCGGTCGCCTTGGCGATCGGGGCGAAGCCTTCGCCGGCGAGCGCGCCTTCGATCCGCCGGCGGGGGACCCAGGCCTGGACGATCGCGGAGATCGCGAAGCCGAGCACCAGCGCCCACCAGACCTCATAGGCCATGAGCAGAGCCATTTCCAGGCCCTCCCAGATCTTGCCGAGCACGTCGCTCATCGCTTCACCAGTCGGCCGACGGCGGCCATCAGCTCATCCACTTTCTCCACCCGCTCGCCGGCTTCCGCCTCGACCACGCAGTGGCGGGTGTGCTCGTCGAGCAAGCCCAGCGCGACCTTGTCCAGCGCCGCCTGGATCGCGCCGATCTGCGTCAGCACGTCGATGCAGTAGCGCTCCTCCTCGACCATCTTCGAGACCCCGCGGACCTGCCCCTCGACCCGCGCCAGTCGTTTCAACAGTTTCTCTTTGTCCTCCTGGTATCCGACCATGGAGCGACTGTAGCATATACCCCTAGGGGGTATAGAGGATCTAGCTAGAGGCCGAGGCGGTGGGCGCGCTCGGCGGCCTCGCTGACGATCTCATCGAGGTCGGGGACCTCGCCGCCACGCATGAGGACCTTGCCGGCGACGACGGTGGTGTCGACGATGCTGCCTGAGGCGGCGTAGACGAGGTCGGAGGTGAGGTCGCCGATCCCGAGCTCGGGCGCGTCGCGGCGGAGGAGGAGGAAGTCGGCGGGGGCGCCGGACTCGAGCTTCGTCGCCCCGAGCAGCGGCGCCCGGGCGCCGGTGGCGACGGCCCATGCCTCGGCGGCCTCGATCGCGGTCGGGTCGGCGGCGGCGTGCTTCTGGGCGAGGGCGAAGAGCTTGAGGTCGGCGAAGAGGTCGAGCGAGTCGTTGGAGCCGGCACCGTCGGTGCCGAGGCCGACCGCGACCCCGGCGGCCTTCGCGGCGGGGAAGGGAAAGACACCCCCGACGGCGAGCTTCATGTTCGCCGCCGGGTTGCTGACCACGGTCGCGCCGCGCTCGGCGATCAGCGCCAGCTCCTCGGGGTCGAGCCAGACGCCGTGGGCGAGGACCGTGCGCTCGCTCAGCAGGCCCAGCCGGTCGAGGTAGTGCGCCGGTCGTTGGCCGTGGGCGGCGAGGCAGTCCTGCACCTCCTGCTCGGTCTCGGAGAGGTGGATCTGGACCGGGAGGCCGCGCTCGGCGCTGAGCTCGGCGATCCAGCGCAGCGACTCTTCGCTGACCGTGTAGATCGCGTGGGGGGCGAGCGCGGGGGTGACGAGCGGCCCGAACCGCGAGAGCGCGTCGAGGCTGCGCCGGGCGGACTCGCGCAGCTGCTCGAAGCTGCCGACGGCGTCGAAGAGCGGCGCCCCGATCGCCGCCCGGATCCCCGCCTCCTCGACCGCCCGGGCCGTCGCCTCCGGATGCCAGTACATGTCCCAGAAGCGGGTGGTGCCGCTGCGGATCATCTCGGCGCAGGCGAGGCGAGTGCCCCAGTAGACGTCCTCGGCCTCGAGCTTCGCCTCGATCGGCCAGATCCTCTCTTCCAGCCAGGGCATCAGCGGCAGGTCGCCGCCGCTGCCGCGGAAGAGCGTCATCGCCGCGTGGGTGTGGCCGTTGACCAGCGGCGGCACCAGGTGCGCTCCGCCGGCGTCGATTACCTCGTCGCCCGGCTGGGCGACGACATCAGCCCCAAGCGCTGCGATCGCCCCGTCCTCGCAGCGGACGCCGATCCGTTCCCCTCCGATCAGTGCGTTCTCGACCGTCAGCCCCAAGGTCCCCCTCCATTCGCCTGTTCCTTTTCGGCGCATAGGAACGAAAAGGAACAGGCGAGCTTCATCGGCCCACCGCCCCGAGGCGTGGCAGCACCGCGGCCAGGCCCTCGCGCAGGCGCTCGGCGTTGATCAGCCGGTCGGCTTCCATCCCGGCCGTGCTCACCTCCTCCTCGGCGAGGCCGTTGGCGAGGTTGTCGACGACGCAGAGGGCGGCGTAGGCGAGGCCGAGCTCGCCGGCGACGACGCACTCGGAGGCGATCGTCATCCCGACCACGTCGGCGTGCGCTGCCATCAGGCGGATCTCGGCCGGCGTCTCGAATCGGGGCCCCCGCGCCTGCCAGTAGACGCCGCCGTCGCGCGGGGCCTGCCCACCCTCGCTCCAGGCGGCGATCACTTCCTCGCGCCAGCGCGGGTCGAAGCCGGGGGCGGAATGGGCGCGGGCGTCGCCGAAGACCGAGTCGCCGAGGTTGATGGCGATGAAGTCGTCGGGGCAGACGAGGCTGCCGACATCGAGCTCGCGCTTCAACGATCCCACCGAGCCGATCGCCAGGACCCGGTCGCAGCCCTGCTCCGCCAGCGGTCGCAGGGTCGCCTCGTGGTCGATCGCGTGCGGGAGGACGAAGGTCCCGTCGCTCCCCAGGTGGCGCTGCACGATCGCCGCCCCCTGCTCGGCCGCTGCCGCCGCGATCTCCTCGCCGCCCGGCCCGAGCGCGTTGCTGCCGAGGATCACCGCCAGCCGTCCCATCGAAAGATCCTACGCGCCGCGCTGGGCTTTGAAAGCCGCTGCCGCCTCCTCGTGGTCGACCAGCGGCTCGGGGTAGTCGAGGCGCTCGAAGCCTTCCATTTGCCAGGGGCGGAAGATCGCCCTGCCGCGGACCCCCTCCAGCTCGGGCAGGTATCGCCGCACGTAGTGGCCCTCGGGATCGAACCGTTCGGCCTGTCGCACGGGGTTGAGGACGCGATTGGGCCGGGTGTCGTTGCCGGTGCCGGCGACCCACTGCCAGTTGCCGGCGTTGTTGGCGATCTCCCCGTCGGTCAGCAGGTCCCAGAAGTGCCAGGCGCCCGGGCGCCAGTCGACGTAGAGGTCCTTGCAGAGGAAGGAGGCGACGGTCATCCGCGCCCGGTTGTGCATGAAGCCCTCCTCGACCAGCTGCCGCATCGCCGCGTCGACCAGCGGGTAGCCGGTGCGGCCCTCCTGCCAGGCCTCGAAGGCGCGCTTGGAGCGCGACCAGCGGTCGCGACGCGGCCGGTAGTCGCGGCGGGGGAGGGACGGCGTCGCCGCCAGCACCTGGTGGTGGAAGTCGCGCCAGCAGAGCTGCCGCACGAAGGCCGCGCCGCCGCGCCGCTCGGCCGCCTCCCGCGCCAGCTCGGCCGGCGAGACGCAGCCCCAACGGATGTAGGCGCTGAGGCGGGAAGTGTCGTCGCCGGGCAGGTCGTCGTGCTGTTCCTCGTAGCGGCCGAGGCCGTCGCGGAGGAAGGCGCGCATCCGTTTGCGCCCCTCGCCCTCGCCTCCCGGCAGCCGCCCGGGTGAGGGCTTGCCGCCGACCTGCGACTCGAGCTTCGGCAGCCGCCCCGCCGACGGCTTGGACGGGACCGCCAGCTTGCGTGGCGTCGGCGCCGGGTCGCGCTGCGGCAGCGCGCTCCAGGCGCGGTGGTAGGGCGAGAAGACCTTGAAGTGATCGCCGCCGGTCGGGGTCACCGCGCCGGGCGAGACGATCGTCACCCCCGGGTGGGCGGTGAACTCGATCCGCTCCTCGGCGCAGGCCCGCGCCAGCCGCTCCTCCCGCGCCCGCGCGTAGCCGCTCCAGTCGGCGCTGACGTGGAGCTGCGTCGCCCCGCACTCGCGCGCCAGCGCGACCGCCTCCCGCACCGGGTCGCCTTCGCGCACGAACAGCCGCCCGCCGGCTTTGCGCAGCGCCTCGTCGAGGTCCCGCAGCGCCTCCAACATGAAGGCGACCCGGTTGGGGGCGGCGAATCGCGAGCCCAGCAGCCGCTGGTCGAAGACGAACAGCGGCACCGTCCGCTCCGCCGACGCGGCCGCCGCCAGAGCCGGGTGATCGTGGACCCGCAGGTCGCGGTTGAAGAGGACTAGCGCCGTCTCGATTGCCATATGGTCCTGCAATGGGAAACGGGGAGGACCGCATGGCGGATCAGCGCGAGTCCGGCCGCGACGAGACCGAGGAGGAACGCCTCGATCGCAACCTCGCCGAGCTCCTGCAGGAGCTGCGCGTGGCCCTGCCCGGCGTCCAGGTCCTCTTCGCCTTCCTGCTCGCGGTCCCGTTCCAGCAGGGCTTCGAAAAGATCACCCCGTTCCAGAAGGGCGCCTACTTCGGCACCCTCGTCTGCACCGCGATCTCGGCGGTGATGCTGATCTCGCCGACCGCCTACCACCGGATCACCTTCCGCTACCAGCAGAAGCGCCGGCTCGTCTACTACTCGAACCGGTTCTCGATCATCGGCCTCTTCTTCCTGGCGCTGGCGATGACCGGCGCGATCATGCTGATCACCGACTACCTCTTCGGCACCGCGGCGACGCTCCTGATGGCGACGACGACGGTCCTCGTCATCGGCTTCTTCTGGTTCGGGCTGCCGCTGCGGCGCCGGCTCAAGCTCTCGGCGGGGCAGGAGCCTCTAGAGAAGCCCGCAGAAGACTGAGCTCCTCCTCGAGCCGGTCGAGGAACGGCAACTCCGGCGCGTGCTCGCGCAGCAGCGCCAGGTCGGCTTCCCAAATCTCCAGCTTCAGCTCCAGCGGCACCTTGAACTCGTCCCGCACGGCGTCGCCTTCCTCGCGGTAGGCGGCGTTGAGGGTGCGGGAGTTGGTCAGCTTGTCGGCGCCGTAGATCGCCATCGCCTCGACCGGCGCGGCGGCCATCCGTTCGCGGTGCTCGGCCTTGCGCTGGCGGTAGTCGTCGATGTCCTCGGCGTCGGTCATCGCGCCGACCAGGCCGACGACCTCGCCGCCGAACTGCGCACGCAGGTCCTCGAGTGAGGTATCCGAGTCCTCGACCACATCGTGGAGCAGCGCCGCAGCCAGCACCGCCTCGCCGTAGCCGAGTTCGTCCAGTGTCGCGGCGACCCGGATCGGGTGCTCGATGTAGGGCATGCCGCCGCTGCCGTTGCGGGTCTGGCCGGCGTGGGCGGAGCGGGCCTGCTCCAGGGCGTTGCGCACAAGCGGCGAGCGCTCGGCGGCGGCGTCGATCCTCTCGGCCGGGGACACGCCCCGCAGCCTACCTAGGCGGTGGCGGCTGCTTTGGGCGCGCGCGCCGGCAGCTCGAACTCGCTGCGCTCGACCGCGAGCTCCAGCGCCGCCGGGTCGCCGCCGAGCTCGATCCAGCGCTCGCGCGCTTCGGCGCCGAGGCCGTCGAGGAAGTCGTCGGAGTGCAGCGGGTCATGGTGGAAGAGCAGGGTCCGCTGGGCGTTGGTGCGCCGGGCGAAGCTGAGCGCGTGGGAGGTCGCCGCATGGCCCCAGCCGAGGTGGCAGGGGTACTCGGCGTCGGTGTACTGGCCGTCGTGAATCAGCAGCGAGGCGTCCTTGGCGAGGGCGAAGCCGGAGATCCAGTCCTCCTCGAGCTCCTCCAGGTCGGCTCCCAGCGCCGGCTCGTGGTCGGGGATGTAGGCGAGCGATGAGTCGCCGTCATCGATCCGGAAGCCCAGGGTCGGGCCACGGTGGGAGACCGAGGCCGCGCGGATCCGGGCCGAGCCGATCTCCCACTCCGTCTCCGGGCAGTGGCGGAAGGAGACGTCGCAGGGCAGCTCGCGCACCTCGACGGGGGAGAGCGGGGCGGAGATGTAGCGGGCGATGCGGTCGCGCAGCGAGGCCTCGGGCGAGGTCGGGCCCCAGATGACGATCTCGGTCTGCGGGCGGAAGACGGGGGCGAAGAAGACGAGGCCCTGGATGTGGTCGAGGTGGAGGTGGGTGAGGAGGATGTGGAGGCGGGTCGGCTCCTCCGGCAGGGCGAGGCCGAGGCAGCGGATGCCGGTACCGGCGTCTAGCGCCAGCATCGAGCCGTCGGCGAGGGTTACGCCGACGCAGGAGGTGTTGCCGCCGTAGCGGATCGTTTCCGGCCCGGGGGCCGGGATCGAGCCGCGCGTCCCCCAGAGCTTGACCTTCACGCCGGCCCGGCTCCGTTGCCGTTTTTCAGCGAGGGCCAGAAGACCGCGATCGCGCCCTGCGAGCCGTGCGGGGTGAGGATCGGGAAGGCGGAGACCTCGACGTGGTGGTTGGTGCCGTCGGTCGAGCGCACTGTCAACTCGGAGTGGGCGGGGCGCCCGGCGCGGACGGCGGTGACGAGCGGCAGTTCGTCGTAGGGGATCGGCTCGCCGTTCTCGTCGAAGGGGCCGAAGAGCGAGCCCCACTCCTGCGGGCCGACCGTCCCCAGCTCCTCGAAGCGTTTGCCCAGCAGCAGCCCGGCGGCCTCGTTGTAGAAGACGAGCAGGCCGCCCTCGTCGACGAGGAAGGCAGGGGTCGAGAGAGCCGACATCAGGTTGCGGGCAAGGATCAGCTCAAGCGGCCTCTGCGTCACAAACGACACTTTAGTTCCTGTCCCTACCGCAGGTGAATTGCCGGAATTTCCGCTGCAGAAGCCAAGATGACCACCATCCCCGGATCACCGTTGCGAAGGAGTGACTTTCGTCACTTAGGTGTTACGAACCGGTGCGCTCAGCCGGCGGCTTCGGCGCGGCGCAGGCCGCCGCGAGCCCAGAGGGTGAAGAGGAGCGACAGGCCGAGGGCGCAGGCGAAGGCGAGGAGGACCACGGTCGGGTCGCCGGAGATGAAGCCGCGGCCGGCCTCGAGCAGGGCGGTGATCGGGTTGATCGAGGCGATCGCGTGGATCCAGCCGCTGAGCAGATCGAGGGGGACGTAGACCGGGGCAAGGAAGAGGACGAGGAAGGTGGGGAACTGCATCAGCGGGCCACCCTGGATCGATCGCACCCGCAGCGCCACTCCCGCCGCCCAGAGGGTGGCGGCGACGTTGACGAGGACCGCGAGCGCGTAGAGGGCGACGATTTCGCCGGCGCTGCCACCGACCTCCATCCCGGCGATCACGGCCACCGTCGTCAGCACCGCCCAGGTGACGAGGGCGCGGAAGAGCGCCGCCAGGGCGTAGCCGAGGACGATGCCGCTGCGGTGGCCGGCGGCGAGCATGTAGCGGCGGCCGAAGCCGGTCTCGAAGTCCCGCGCCATCGCGAAGCCGGTGAAGACGCCGCCGAAGGCCGCCGACTGCAGCAGCACGAAGACGAACTGGAAGGCGGTGTAGCCGCTGGGGAAATCGAAGCCGGGGACTTCGCCTATCGCCGCCAACCCGCCGGCGAAGGAGACGAAGAAGAACAGCGGGAACATCAGCGCCGGGACGATGAAGGCCGGGTTGTTGAGGAAGTTGTGGATGCTGCGCCAGGCCACCGCGCGGGCGACCGCGGAGACCCCGGCAGGTTGGTTGGCGCTCACGTCCGCACCAGCCTCGTCTTCAGGGCGCTGCTCGCGGCGGTCATCCCGATCGCGCCGATCACCGCGGCGATCGCGAAGCCGAGGGCGAGGTGGCCGAGGTTCCAGCCTTCGATCAGCAGCGAGCGGATCGCCTCCAGCAGGTAGGTGACCGGGTTGATGCTGGCGATCGTGTGGAACCAGTCGACGGTCAGCAGTTCGAGCGGCAGCGCCATCGCCGAGAGGAAGAGAAAGACGAAGAAGACGGGGAAGAGGCCCTGGACCGCCTCGCCGGAGCCGAAGCGCAGCGCCGCGAAGAGACCGATCGTGCCGAAGGCCACGGTGATCGTCACCGAGAGAACGACGAGGACGAGGGCGCCGGCCGCGCCGGCTGCCAGTTCGGCGCCGGCGATCAGCCCGACGGTGAGGTAGACGACCGCCTGGACGACGCCGAGCACGAACGAGCCTGCCAGCAGTCCGCTGAGCAGGGCGGCGCCGCGCAGCGGCGTCAGCGCCAGGCGGTTGAGGAAGCCGGTCTCGATGTCGCGGGCGAGGTCGGTCCCGGAGTTCATCACCGAGAAGAGCGCGCCCTGGATGAAGGGGACGGCGAGGATGAAGGTCAGGTAGGAGTCGGTCGGGAAACCGGGCAGGTTGGTCGCGTCTTTGAGCCCGCCGGCGTTGACCGCCAGCAGGAACATCGGGAAGACGAGCGCGGGGACGATCTGCGCCGGCTGGCGCAGGGTGCGCAGCACCGAGCGGCGGGCGAGCTGGCCGACCTGGGTTCGGAGGCTGCCGCTCACGCCGCGCCGACCGCCTGCGTCTCGCCGGTCTCCGGCTCGGGGTCGGCCTCCTCCTCGCCGGCGCCCTCGAGCGAGCGGCCGGTTTTGGCGAGGAAGACGTCGTCGAGCGAGGGGGCGTGCAGCTGCAGGTGCTCGATCGCGATCCCCTCGGCGTCGAGTGCACGCACCACCTCGGCCAGCTGCGACTCGCCCCCCTGCAGGAGGACGGCGGCGGCGCGGGGGGAGCAGTTGGCCGGCTCGCCGAAGCGGCTGAGGACGGCGGCCATGCGCTCGCGCTCGGCGGCGTCCCGGGGGACCGCCTCCACCGTCGGGCGGCCGATTTCGGCCTTCAGCTCCGCCGGCGTCCCCTCGGCGACGAGGTGGCCGTGGTCGATGATCCCGACCCGGTTGGCGAGCGCGTCGGCCTCCTCCAGGTATTGGGTGGTGAGGAAGACGGTGACGCCGTCCTCGCCGGCGAGGCGCGCGACCTCTTCCCAGAGCGCGGTGCGGCTCTGGATGTCGAGGCCGGTCGTCGGCTCGTCGAGGAAGAGGATCCGGGGCTGGTGGGCGAGGGCGAGGGCGAGGTCGAGGCGGCGTTTCATCCCGCCCGAGTAGCCGCCGACTTTGCGGTCGGCCGCGTAGGCGAGCCCGACCCGCTCCAGCAGTTCGCTGCCGCGCTCTTCGCGCTCGCCCTTGCCGAGGCCGTGGAGGGCGGTCTGCAGGCGCATGTGCTCGCGGCCGGTCAGCAGCGGGTCGAGCGCCGCCTCCTGCAGGGCGGCGCCGATCGTCGCCCGCACCTGCGGACCTTCGCTGACCACGTCGAAGCCGCCGACGCGGGCGGTTCCCGCGGTCGGGGGGAGCAGGGTGGTCAGCATCAGGACCGTGGTCGACTTGCCGGCGCCGTTCGGCCCGAGGAAGCCGTAGATCTCGCCCTGGGCGACCTCGAGGTCGATCCCGTCGACGGCGCGCGGCCCGTTCTTGAACTCGCGGACGAGCGCTTCGACTTCGATGCCGCCGCTGCGATGGCTGCCGTTGCTCATGCGTGCCTTTCCAACTGGTTGAAGCTCAGAATGGTTGAGGCTAGCAAAGGTTGAGGTATAATAAATTTATGGCGGATTCTGGTAAAGTGCGAACCCCAGGGAAGGGGAACGGCGCCTCGAACGCGGGCGGCGCGGCTCACGCGGCCTGGGGTCTCCTCTCGAGCCTCGTCTATCCGCCGCCGTTCGCCGCAATCGCCCGTGAGCTCGACCTGCGGCCCGCCGCCTTCGGGACGCTGCGAATGCTGGGGGAGCCGCGGACGATGAGCGAAGTCGCCACCGCGCTGCAGTGCGACAACTCGAACGTGACCGGGATCGTCGATTCGCTGGAAGGCAAGGGGCTGGTGCAGCGGCGACCCTCCGAGCAGGACCGCCGGGTCAAGCTGATCGAGCTGACGCCGCAGGGGCGCCGGGTCCACGCGCGGCTCGCCCGTGCTTTCGCCAAGCCGCCGGCCTGGGTGACGGCTCTCTCCGCCGAGGACCAGGAGGCGCTCCGGGACATCCTCGGTCGCGCCGTCGCCTCGCGCGGCTGAGCGCCGCTCGGCGCAAACGCGTAGAACTCACGGCCCGATGCGCGAGCGAACCCGCACCTACGCCCTGGCGATGGCCGTCAACCGCCCGGTGGCCTGGTGGGGTCGGCTGCAGGTCGAGGGGCTGGAGGCGGTGCCGGAGTCGGGGCCGCTGCTGATCCTCGGCAACCACGACAGCCATTGGGACCCGGTGATGGTCGGCATCGCCGCCCGCAAGCGGCGCCAGATCCGCGCCCTGGCCAAATCAGAGCTCTGGGAGGTGCGCGGCCTCGCCCCGATCCTCAACGGCATGGGGCAGATCCCGATCCAGCGCGGCAAGGGCGACAAAGACGCGCTGGCGAAAGCGATCGAGGCGCTGCGGGCGGGCGTCTGCATCGGCGTCTTCCCCGAGGGCACCCGCTCCAAGGGCAAAGTCTTGAGGGCGCGCAGCGGCGTCGGCCGCCTGGCGCTCGAGGTGCCGGAGGCCCACATCACCCTGGTCGCGATCGAGGGCACGACCGAGCTCACCGGCTTTCCCCGCCGCCCGCGGCTGCGCATCCGCTTCTTCAATCCGGTCGGCGGCCAGCCGCGCCCCGACGAGGACCCCGGCGAGCTCTCCGCCCGCCTCCTCTCCGAGATCCGCGAGCTGGTCCCGCCGCGTCTCTCCTACCGCAAGCGCGCCAAGCTCAGCGGCGTCTCCGAAGACTGAGGGCTCAGCGGGCGCCGAGCGCCTGCGCGACCCGGCGCAGCACCGCCTCGCGTTCGCCATGGAGCTGGTTCCAGGTGACGCGCAGGACGCGGTAGCCAGCGGCGGCGAGGAACTGGTCGCGGCGGCGGTCGCTCTGGAAGGCGGTCGGGGTCTCGTGCGTCTCGCGGCCGTCGGTTTCGACGATCACCATCTCCCGCTCCCAAAGGAAATCGACGAGGAAGCGCTCTCCGTCGAGGTGCAGCCAGGGGTTGACCTGCGGCCGGGAGAGGCCCATCTCAATGAGGTCCGGAAGCACCAGCGTCTCGAAGTCGCTGCGCACGTCCGGCACCTTCCCGTCTTTGGTCCGATAGGGGATCAGCGCCAGCTCAAGTGCCTTCAGCCCCCGTCTGCGCTTCGCGTTGTGGATCGCGATGTCGGCGGCCTGAAGATCGAGCTTCCGGCGAATCGCTGCCCGCCCGACCGTCTTGCGGAGGGTCCCTAGGCCCACGACGCCCGCGAGATCCA
Source organism: Solirubrobacterales bacterium (assembly GCA_035688955.1). Lineage (GTDB taxonomy): Bacteria > Actinomycetota > Thermoleophilia > Solirubrobacterales > 70-9 > VAYN01. The sequence goes on from DASSMJ010000056.1 coordinate 61,881, forward strand.
CCAGCGTGCGGGCCACGGTCGTGCAAGCGATCCCCCTCTCGAACACGATCTCCTCCGCCTGCGGATACCGGCACCGCCGGCACCTAACCCCGTCGATCTTCCGCCCCGCCTCCACCGGCACGGTGACATCGATCAACCGTGGCGCCTTGTCCCAGAGCTCGTGGTACGCCGCGGCCGTCCCATGCGAAAGCACCGCTCCCTCCCCACAGGCCAACAACGATGCCCGCAGATGCGTCCGCCGAGTGATCGACCGATGCCCCACCGTGTAAACCCCTCGGTGAATGCGGTGCAGCCGCCCATCCCGAGCGCGTTCCGCAGCTCGTCGGCGGGAAACTCCCTCCTGTCTCAGCTGGTCAAGCGCAACGACGCCGCCCTGGGTCGTAGCCGTCTCCGCAATTCGGCTGTTCGGCGTGGCCCCAGTAGTTGTGTGGTTCTTTTGTCCCGACATACAGGACTAAGGAACCGCGCAACTCAAACTCTCCCCCCTCCCAGAGTTTCGTGGTTCCTTTGTCCTGCTGCGGCG